>JAFGGP010000013.1 GCA_016930485.1 Candidatus Omnitrophota bacterium
CATGGAAAAAGAACAGCGTTTTGCCGTCCGCGAAGGCGGCAGAACGGTTGGTGCCGGGGTGGTTGCAGACGTTATTAAATAGGTGGGAAAGGCACATTGTTCTTTGAACGATACAGCACAGTAGATGCATTGATTGTGATACACAGGTAGCGGTTATGGCGACAAAACAAAAAATAAGAATTCGGTTACAGGCGTACGATCACAGGTTACTCGATCAATCGGCCGGCGAGATTATCGATACGGCCAAAAGGACCGGTGCTAAGGTATCAGGTCCCGTTCCGTTACCAACGGACCGGGAAATCTATACGGTATTGCGGGCGCCGGTTATTGATAAGAATTCGCGCGAGCAGTTTCAGATAAAGACGCATAAGCGATTGATCGACATTACCAATCCGACCGCCAAAACCATCGATGCCCTTAAAAAACTCGACCTGCCTGCGGGCGTTGACGTCGAGATAAAATAAGAGTACCGGTGGAATCCGTAAGCGACGGAATACAGGTGTGGTATGGCAAAAGGGTTGCTTGGAAAAAAAATAGGTATGACCAATGTCTATAACGACGCAGGAACTCTTGTCCCGGTAACTGTTGTTGAGGCAGGGCCATGCTGCGTAGTTGGGATAAAGACGTTAGAGACGGATGGCTACGTTGCGGTTCAGCTTGGGTTTGGTCAAAAGCGGGCAAAACGGGTTAAGAAGCCGCAGGCCGGTTTTTTTGAAAAACTGGGCATCGCTCCAAAGAGGGTGGTGAAAGAAATTCGTATGAGCCCGACAGAGGTAGCGCAGTATCGCGTCGGGCAGACCTTAACAACATCCATTTTTAAGGAAGGTGAGTATGTGGATGTGATAGGGACCTCAAAGGGCAAGGGGTTTCAGGGCGGCGTCAAGAGATGGGGGTGGAGAGGCGGCGCCGGGTCGCATGGTTCCATGTTTCACCGTCGTACCGGTTCGGTAAGCGCGAGTTCCTATCCGTCGAGGGTACACAAAGGACATCATATGCCAGGTCGGATGGGTGGTGAGACGGTGACGGTGCAGAATGTGGAGATTATCAAGGTGGATGCGGAGCATAATTTGTTGGTGTTGAATGGTTCGTTGCCGGGGCACCGGAATTCTATCGTAATGGTTAAGCGCGCTAAAAAACATTTTACAAAAGAGGCGGACATTATCCCTCAGGAAGAACAGGTTGCCGTGGAAGAGGGCGCTGAAGTTATGGTGGCGGCAACGGGCGAGGTAGCAGAAACACAGAATCAGGCGGCCGGCGATCAGGAAAATACAGCGGCCGGAGAGAAGAAGAACGACAAAGAGTGATGGAGCAGAAATTTTCATGAAACTGGATGTGGTTGATATAACAGGGGCAAAACAGGCCTCTTATACGCTCGACAAAGAAGCGTTTGACGGCAAGGTCAATAAGGATGCCCTTTATCAGGTGGTCGTTGCCTATCGGGCAAATCAACGCAGGGGCACCGCCTCTTCAAAGACGCGCGGGGAGACAGCAGGCAGCGGGGCTAAACCATGGCGCCAGAAGGGAACCGGCAGGGCGCGGGTGGGTTCCAAGCGAAATCCGTTATGGAAGGGTGGCGGCGCGGCATTTGGCCCAAAGCCCCGTGATTACTCTCAGAAGATAGCGAAGAAACTCAGGCAGCTTGCCTTAAAGGCATCGTTGGAAGACAGTGTTAAGAAAAACTCCGTGATCGTGCTTGCCGACCTTACGCTCGATAGTTACAAGACAAAAGACATGGTTTCCGTCTTGCGCAATTTACATTTGACCGAGTATAAGATTTTACTTGTTGTTACGGACATCGGGCAGAATGTTAAGCGCTCATCGAATAATATACCAAATCTTGATGTGGTATGCGCCGATTCGGTTAGTGCGTTGGACATCCTCCTTCACGACAGGCTTCTCGTTACTAAGGATGCCCTCGAGGTGCTTACTCAAAGGATAACCAGGACATTTAAACGGTAGTGTGACGCCATGAAAACGCCAGAAGACATCATAAAGAGTATTTTAAAGACGGAAAAGGGCTCTCTTCAGGAACAGGGCGGAAAATACCTCTTCTGGGTGGACAAGGCAGCGAATAAAATAGAGATTAAGAAGGCGGTAGAGGCTGTATACAGGGTGGAGGTCATGAAGGTGAATACGGTCACGATGCGAGGAAAAATGAAGCGGGTACGGTATCAGCCGGGAAAAACGCCTGACTGGAAAAAGGCCGTCGTTACCTTAAAGAAGGGACAGGCTATCGAGCTGGCATCCTGAGGCACCGTCAGAGGGATCTATGGGAATAAAAAAATATAAGCCACAGACATCAACATTGCGATGGACCGCGCTTTCTGATTTTGGCGAGATCACGAAGAAAAAACCGGAAAAGGGTCTCACTGTCCCACTGAGGAAGACCGGCGGACGGAACACCCACGGACACATCACTGCCCCGTATCGAGGCGGAGGACACAAGCGACGCTATCGTATTATCGATTTTAAGCGGAACCGCATCGGGGATACTGCGAGGGTGGTTGCGATTGAATATGATCCAAATCGCTCTGCCCGCATTGCGCTGGTCGAGTATAAAGGCGGTGAGCGAAGATATATTTTACATCCCATCGGACTTAAGGTGGGCGATGTGATCAGTCAGGGGCCTGAGGCAGAGTTGAAGGTTGGCAATGCCCTTCCTTTGCGGGCCATTGCCCCCGGTATTCCGATGCATAATATTGAGTTGACCAAGGGCAAAGGCGGTCAGATAGTGAGAAGCGCTGGTTGCATAGCGGTTATACAGGCAAAAGAGGGAAAATACGCCCACGTTAAACTGCCCTCGGGTGAGGTAAGGCTTGTCGATTTAGATTGTTATGCCACTGTCGGTCAGATCGGGAATATCGAACATATTGCCAAGTCGTACGGCAAGGCCGGCAGATCCCGATGGCTGAACAGACGTCCACGCACGCGCGCTGTCGCAAAAAATCCTGTTGATCATCCAATGGGCGGCGGCGAGGGAAAGTCATCGGGCGGCCGCATCCCCTGTTCCATTTCCGGATTTCCGGCAAAAGGCGGAAAGACAAGAAAAAGAAAGAAGAGCTCCAATAAATTTATCGTAAAACGCAGGAAAGGGCAAAAGTAAATATGAGCCGTTCACTTAAAAAAGGTCCTTATATCGAAAAGAAACTTTTTGACAAGGTGCTGAAGGCAAAGCAGACTGCAGATCGCAGACCGATCAAGACGTGGTCACGCCGTTCCACCATTACCCCGGAGTGCATCGGCCTTTCTTTTGCTATTTATAACGGAAAGACGTTTGTGCCGGTATTTGTGAGCGAGGATATGGTAGGACATAAATTCGGCGAATTTTCCCCGACACGCATTTTTCGTGCTCACGGTTCTCATACCGAAAAGCCCGTTACAAAGACATAAGTCACAGGAGAGTTGTTAAACATGATTGCCAAGGCACAAGGACGGTACATACGAATCTCACCCCGAAAGACGAGGCTTGTTGCCGATCTGATTAGGGGTAAAGCTGTCGGAGAGGCCTTTGCGGTACTCACCCATGTTAATCGCAGGGCTGCTCAGCATATCGAGCGGGTGCTCAAGTCGGCCCTCAGTAACGCCACCAGAAACAATAAAGACGTTACTGCCGAAGAGCTCTATATCTCTAAAATGACCATTGATGGCGGACCGATGCTGACACGATACCGGGCGGCCACCATGGGTCGCGCCATGGTAGTGCGACACCGGACGTCTCATATTATCGTCGAACTTGAGGTAAGGAAGCAACAGAGACCGCCGGCCAAAACTGCGGAAAAGTCCCCGGCCAGGAAAAAGGCCGTTATCAGGAAAAAGGTTACCGCAAAGTCGGAGAAGACGACAAAGAAAAAAAAGTAAAAGGAGCTTACCGTGGGTCAGAAAGTTCATCCTCTGAGTTTTCGTTTGGGGTATATTCGTACCTGGTCATCGAAGTGGTTTGCGCACAGGCGTGAGTATGCGGATCTCTTGAACGAAGATATCAAAGTCAGGAAATATGTAAAGAAAGAGTTTTATGCAGCCAGCATATCCAAGATTGAAATAGCACGTTCTACCGGAAAGGTGAGGGTAGGTCTGTACACTGCGCGCCCAGGGGTTATTATTGGTAGAAGGGGGTCCGAGATTGACCGACTAAGAGAGGACCTTCAGAATATTACAAAGAAAGAGGTCCAGGTTGATATTAAGGAGATAAAAAATCCCAACATTGAGGCACAGCTTGTTTCAGAAAACATTGCGTTTCAGCTCGAGAAAAGAATCGCCTTTCGCCGTGCAATGAAGCGGGCCGTACAGCTGGCGCTCACCAGCGGCGCCAAGGGAATTAAAATAGCCTGCAAGGGGAGATTGGGCGGGGCAGAGATTGCCCGGAAGGAAGAGTACAAGCAGGGGAAGGTGCCCCTGCAGACGCTGCGTGCGGATATCGATTATGGTTTTGCCGAGGCGTATACGACCTATGGTACCATCGGGGTAAAAGTGTGGATCTACAAAGGCGACGCCATTCTCGATAAAAAGGAGCTTGCCCAGGAAGCCCTGGCGCAAACATGAGGTAAGTTATGCCATTAATGCCCAAAAGGGTGAAATATAGGAAGGCGCAGCGGGGGAGACGAAAAGGCTCGTCGTATAAGGGGACACAGGTAAGCTTTGGCGAGTTCGGTCTTAAGGCCCTGGAAAACGGCTGGGTCTCAAATATTCAGATTGAGGCTGCCCGTGTTTCTATGACGCGCCACCTGCGGCGCGGCGGTAAGGCGTGGATACGTATTTTTCCAGATAAGCCGGTGACCAAAAAACCGGCGGAGACAAGAATGGGCAAGGGCAAGGGGATGCCTGATCACTGGGTATGCGTTGTGAGGAAAGGTAGGGTTCTCTTCGAGCTGGAGGGCGTTCCCCAGGAACTCGCCCGTGAGGCGCTTAGGCTTGCCGCACATAAACTGTCGATAAAAACAAAATTTGTTTCGCGGAAGATGAGGACATCGTAATGAAAGCAGCAGAACTGCGAAGATTAAACCGGGATGAACTGGAAGAGAAATTGGGGACCTTGAAAAAGGAACTCTTCAAGTTGCGGGTTGTTTCGCAGACAAGCCGGGTAGAGAAACCCAGCACTTTTCGACACATCAGAAGAGACATCGCAAGAATTTTAACAGCAATAAAGGAACAGGAAGATGACGCAACCAAGAACAAGGCGTAGACGGGTATTAACCGGCGTGGTGGTCAGTGACAAGATGGCAAAGACCATTGTCGTGCAGGTGGAGCGCTTAACCCCGCATCCTTTATATCGCCGTTTAGTGAAACGAAGAAAGAAGGTTAAGGCGCATGACGAGCAAAATCAGGCGCATACCGGCGATAAGGTGCAGATTGAAGAAACACGTCCGCTGTCGAAGGATAAACGATGGCGTTTAATAGAGATTCTTGAGAAGGCGAAGGCGTAGGAGATAGCAGCTATGATACAGATGCGCACTATTTTGGACGTTGCCGATAATTCCGGCGCTAAGAAGGCATCTCTTATAACGGTGCTCGGAAGGTCGGGAAAGCGCACGGCGGCGATTGGCGATATCGTGACCGTGAATATCAAAGAGGCCTCCCCCGAATCCCCTATTAAAAAAGGTGAAGTAGTAAAGGCTGTTATTGTTCGGACAAAAAGCGCGATCAAGCGCTCCGACGGCTCTCAACTCAAGTTCGACAATAATGCGGCAGTCATTATCGATCCACAGAAAAATCCAAGGGGCACACGTATTTTTGGTCCTGTGGCGCGCGAACTGCGCGATAAGCAGTTTACCAAGATTATTTCACTCGCCCCCGAGGTTATTTAGAAACTATTATAGGGAGAAAAACAGGGCAAGGACATGAAGCACATAAAGAAAAATGACACAGTAATGGTGATTGCCGGAAAAGATAAAGGGAAGAGTGGCAGGGTGCTGAAGGTGCTTCCCGAACGGTCCCGCGCCATAGTCCAGGGGGTTAATTTCCACAAGAAACACCGACGCCGGACACGGGACGACCAGCAGGGTGGCGTTGCTCAAATCGAGGGTTCGATACATATGTCGAATGTGATGCTTATCTGCACCAAGTGCAACAAACCGGTCCGGCCAAAGATGAAGCAGCTGGCGGATGGCTCGAAGGTGAAGTCATGCAGGAAGTGCGGTGAGAATTTATGAAACCAAGGCTGTTAGAGAAGTATCAGAATGAGGTTATGGCGCGGCTGATGGAGACATTTCAGTACAGGAATGTCTACCAGGTGCCCGCCCTTGAGAAGATCGTTGTCAACATGGGGGTCGGCGTGGCTCTTACCGATCCGGCTGCGCTCGAGAAGGCACAGGAAGAACTTGCTGCAATAACAGGGCAGCGTCCACTTGTAACCAAGGCGAAGAAGGCCATCTCGAATTTTAAGCTGAGGAAGGGGGCAAAAATCGGCTGCAAGGTTACCCTGCGCGGTTTCAAGATGTATGAATTTTTTGACAAGCTGGTGAATGTGGCGCTTCCCAGAATTCGCGATTTTCGAGGGGTTAATCCGGATTCATTCGACGGAGGAGGGAACTACGCCCTTGGTATTACTGAGCAGCATATCTTTCCAGAGATAGAATTTGATAAGGTGCAGAGAACCCAGGGATTTGATGTTGCTATCGTGACGACGGCAAAGACCACTGAAGAAGCAAGAGAGCTGCTGTTTCAGCTTGGCATGCCCTTTCGAGGGTACAACAGAGAAGAAAACCGCGCATAACGCAGGGCAGGCATTATGGCAAAAAAAGCGCTCATAGAAAAGCAGAAACGAAAACCAAAATTTACCGTAAGACGATACAACAGATGCAGGGCATGCGGGCGTTCGGGCGGATATCTCCGGCGCTTTCAACTGTGCCGTATCTGCTTTAGGGAATTGGCGAGCCGCGGAGAAGTTCCGGGCGTCACCAAGGCGAGCTGGTAGATAGACTCGGGGCTCTCTTTTTCTTATCCAGCCTGGCACCCAGGCCCTGAAGAAAAGGGGCCCCGAGTTCGCAAAACCAACATAACGGAGCCAAAAAGATGTCACAGACCGATCCAATTGCTGATATGCTGACGGTTATCAGAAACGGCATTTCCTCAGAGAAGGAAAGTGTCGACGTACCGTTTTCCCGGATAAAAGAAGAGATATTGAAAATTTTGCGCGATCACGGTTTCATTAAGACATATCGAGTCGTTGCCCAGGAAAACAATAAAAAGAAAATTCGCACATATCTTGCTTATGATGTAGATGGCGAACCGGTCATTAATAACCTTAAGCGAATTTCGCGGCCCGGGCTGCGCGTATACAAAAAGGCCCAGGACATTCCCCTTGTGCGGGGCGGCAAAGGCATTGCGGTGATTTCGGCATCTCAGGGCATCTTTGACGATGAGCAGGCCCGCCAGAAGAATGTTGGTGGCGAGGTACTGTGTTATGTATGGTAATTACAGGGAGGAGTTATGTCACGGATAGGCAGGAAGCCTATCAAGCTTCCAAAACAGACAAAAATTGCTATTACCGGTCAGCATATTATTGTTGAGGGGCCGAAGGGGAAATTAGAGTATGACGCACCTTCAGAGATAACCGTAACCCAGAACAATGACGTGATTGCGGTGGAAAGAAAAAGCGACCTCAAGCGCGCCAAGGCTTTTCACGGCCTGGTGCGTGCCCTTATACAAAATATGATCACCGGTGTTACCCAGGGATTTATGAAGGAGCTTGAGATCGTAGGTGTTGGATTTCGGGCGCAGACGCAGGCTAAGATGCTTAATCTGCAGCTCGGTTTTTCTCATCCAATTCATTACGCTATCCCTGTGGGCATTGCTATAGAGACCCCAAGTCCCAACAGCATTATAATCAAGGGGATAGATCGTCAACGGGTGGGTCAGGTAGCTGCCGAAATCAGGGAGTTCTATCCGCCGGAACCGTATAAAGGGAAAGGGGTTCGGTATAAAGACGAGAGGGTAAAACGCAAAGTCGGCAAGAAGGTGGCATAATCATGGGAAGGCAAAGTGAGAAACAAGTAGCTCGAGAGAGACGACATAGCAGGGTCCGGAGAAAGGTAACGGGTACCGAGACGAGACCGCGGGTATGTATTTGCCGGAGCAATAAAAATCTCTATGCACAGTTTATTGATGATGTCAATGGGAGGACCCTTCTAACGGTGTCAACGCTCTCCAAGGAGTTGCGTGATGGAGTGGTCAATCGGTGCAATAAAAAGTATGCTGAGCGGTTAGGCGAGCTGTCAGGCAACAAAGCCCGCGAGATGGGATTGAAAGAGGTTGTGTTTGATCGGGGTGGCTGTCAATACCACGGTTGTATACAGGCGCTTGCCGAGGCGATGCGGAAGGCAGGCCTTACGTTTTAACCTGCGTGGCAATCAAGGAGGTTGTTGTTGGCTGAAAAAAAACAGGCTGAAAAAAAACAGAAAGAAGAGAAACAAGAAGACATTGCGGTAGTGACGTTACCACAGGACCGGTCAGAAGAGTTTATCGAAAAGATCGTGAGCATAAACCGTGTTACCAAGGTGGTAAAAGGTGGCAAAAACATGTCTTTTAGTGCCGCCGTTGTTGTTGGCACTGGTCGCGGTCAGGTTGGATTTGGATTTGGTAAGGCGAATGAGGTATCTACCGCGATTGCTAAAGGGGTGAGCAGTGCCCGTAAGGATTTTTTTACTGCCCCGATTACCGAAGGCACTATCCCCCATGAAGTTATTGGGCGTTTCGGCGCCGCAAAGGTGCTGCTAAAACCCGCTTCTCCCGGAACCGGCGTTATTGCCGGTGGGCCGGTGCGTGCGGTCTGCGAGGCGTGCGGTATTAAGGATATACTGACAAAGTGTCTCGGTTCTCATAACCCTATCAATGTAATTAAGGCGACGATTAACGGACTAAAGGAGATCAAGAAGATCTATGAAGGTCAGCGAATTAAAAGCACCCAAAGGGGCTAGGAAAACCCCGAAGAGGAGAGGGTTAGGTAGCGGTTCTGGAAGCGGCAAGACCTCTGGAAGAGGGCATAAGGGTTCGGGGGCCCGCACCGGTTTCAGGAAGCGACCGGGGTTCGAGGGCGGTCAGATGCCTCTTATCAGACGGATCCCAAAACGCGGCTTCCGCCCTTTCAACAGGACCGAATACCAAGTTGTCAATCTGGCAGATATTGAGAAGATTGCCCTATCGGGGACGATTACCCCGCAGATACTGCAGCAGCACGGATTAATCAAGAAAGCGGCTAGACCGGTTAAGATTTTGGCAGGGGGCGAGTTGTCTCATGCGGTGATTATCCAGGCGGACAGCTTTTCACAAACAGCACAGGAAAAGATTGCCGCCCAAGGCGGCACAGTCAAGCGGTTAAAACGATAATGCTAAGCGCTTTTGTTAATATATTCAAGATACCCGATCTGAAGAAAAAAATACTGGTAACCCTCGGGCTCATCGTTGTATATCGTATCGGGGCGTATATACCGACGCCGGGAATAGACAGCGGGGCCTTGAGCGCGTTCTTTGAAATGATGAATACACGGGGCGGCGGCACCCTCTTTAATCTTATGAACATGTTTAGCGGCGGGGCAATGCAGCGTGCGACTATCTTTGCGCTCGGCATTATGCCGTATATATCCGCATCCATTATTCTGCAGCTTTTAACCACGGTTATTCCGCATCTGGAAAGGCTTTCCAAGGAGGGCGAAGAGGGGCGAAAGACGATTATTCAGTATACACGCTACGGCACGGTCCTGCTTTCGGTCATTCAGAGCTTTTTTATTGCCTTGTGGCTTGAGAACCCGGCGAACTTTCCCGGTTTACCTGAGGGTATGCGGATTGTTCCGTTTCCCGGATGGGGCTTTCGCATCCTGAGTGTCATTACGCTGACGAGCGGCACCGCGTTTATCATGTGGCTTGGCGAGCAGATCACCGAATACGGAGTGGGCAACGGCATCTCGCTTATTATAACAGTCGGTATCATTTCGCGGGTACCCACCGCTATTTTCCAGCTTGCCGCCATTATGAGACCAGGCACCAGTCAGTATGGCCAGATTAAATCGCTGACACTGCTGTTACTGGCGGTTATGATGGTGTTGGTTATAATCGGTGTTATTCTGTTGACCCAGGGCCAGCGGAAAATACCGGTACAGTACGCAAAACGCGTTGTCGGCAGAAGGATATATGGCGGCCAAAGCACCTACATTCCACTCCGGGTTAATCAGGCGGGGGTTATTCCCATCATCTTTGCCCAGAGCGTCATCCTTTTTCCCGCAACGATCGCAGGACTAGTTCCCTCGTCGATATTCAGGCACATAGCCAATTTGCTCGTGCCCAGCAAACTGCTTTACGAGGTGCTCTATTCGCTGCTGATTATTTTCTTCAGTTATTTTTACACAGCTATTACCTTTAACCCCCTTGATCTCTCCGAGAATATGAAGCGATACGGGGGTTTTATTCCGGGCATCAGGCCGGGAAAGCCTACCGCCGAATATCTTGATTTTGTGTTGACGAGAATCACGTTTCCTGGGGCGATCGCCCTTGCCGTCATCGCCGTTTTGCCGAGCTTAATCAACGGGACGCTCAGGATTCCGTATGGCGTGGCGAGCTTTTTTGGCGGAACCGGGCTTTTGATCGTTGTAGGTGTAGTACTTGACACAGTACGGCAAATAGAGTCCCAGTTGATTACGCATCACTATGAAGGTTTTGTGAAGAAGGGCCGTATACGGGGACGAAGGTAAGGAGCAACCTGTGAGAATAGTACTTTTGGGACCGCCTGGCGCAGGCAAGGGAACGCAGGCAAAGGTGCTCTCAGAGCGTCTGAAGGTGAGGCACATTTCAACAGGGGACATGCTGAGAGAGGCGGTTAAAGATCAGACCGAACTGGGCATTAGGGCACTTACTTATATGAAAGCAGGCGAGCTGGTCCCCGATGATATTATTATAGCCCTTATTGACGATACATTGAGGGATACCGATTGCAGTCAGAGTTTTGTCTTAGATGGTTTTCCGCGCACAGAGAGACAGGCCCAGGCCCTCGATAAGTTGCTTACCGTACGGAAAATGCCTTTAGATATGGTGCTTTATCTTAACACATCACCTGAGGTCTCGGTTACTCGGCTTTCCGGAAGGCGCGTGTGCGCGAATTGCGGTATAAATTATCATATTACTAATATGCAGCCGAAGATCGATGGGATCTGCGATTCCTGTCAGGGGTCGTTAATCCAGAGGCCCGATGACAAAAAAGAGACCATCTTAAACAGACTGGATGTTTATATACAGCAAACAACCCCGCTCATTGACTACTATCAGCGCAGGGGTCTTTTAAAAGAATGTTCAGGAGACTTGGACGTCGAGGCATTATTCGAAGCCTTAAAGTCGCTCTTTGAAGAAAAGGGTTTGTTGATTGCATGATCGAACTAAAGAGTGCTTCCGAAATTCAACAGATGTCCCGAGCCTCTCTGATTGCCGCGCAGTGTTTGACATTTTTGAAAAATCAGATACGGCCGGGAGTGAGCACGGAAACGCTCGACAGACAAGCAGAACAGTTTGTATTAGATCGGGACGGAGAATGCGCCTTTAAAGGATACAGAGGTTTTCCAGCCGCATTGTGCGTTTCGGTCAACGATGAGGTAGTGCACGGCATTCCCGGAGAACGAATATTGTGCACGGGTGATATTGTCAGTCTTGATATCGGCGTCAAAATCGATGGCTTTTATGGTGATTGTGCAATTACAGTAGGCGTTGACCCGATAAGCAAAGAAGATCTTTTTTTAATACAAACAACAGAGGCTGCCCTGTATGCGGGGATAGAACAGGCGCGGGCCGGTAACAGGCTTTTTGATATTTCTTATAGTATTCAACAACATGCGGAGCAGCATGGATTTTCGATTGTTCGGCAGTTTGTTGGTCATGGCATAGGTCGGTCCCTGCATGAGGAGCCCCAGGTGCCTAATTTCGGCATTCCGCATAAAGGACTCCGTTTGACAGAGGGGATGACGTTGGCTATCGAGCCTATGGTTAATACGGGTGTTTGTGAGGTCTTTGTCGACGAGGATGGCTGGACTGCGCGTACGGCCGACGGAAGAAAGTCGGCACACTTTGAACATACGATAGCGATAACATCAGGAGATCCCCTCATTTTAACCTCTTTTTAGAGGAATCACAAAACGCCGAAGCAGGGGGCAGTGGCATGGCAAAAGAAGAGCTTATAGAAGTCGAAGGTGTTGTCGTTGAATCGCTGCCTAACGCAACTTTTCGGGTTGAATTGGAGCAGGGGCATAGGATACTTGCGCATGTCTCGGGAAAAATGCGGATGCATTTTATTAAAATACTCCCCGGAGACAAGGTGAGGGTGCAGCTGTCGCCGTACGACCTTACAAAGGGAAGAATTGTATACAGGAAGTAGGGTATGTGCGCAGTCCGCAGTTTTCTTTTTCTAGTGCAACGCCATAACAGCGTTATAGGGAACAGAAATAGGTGATATATGAAAGTAAAACCTTCTGTAAAAAAAATCTGCGATAAATGTAAGGTCATAAGACGCAGGGGTGTTATAAGAATACTGTGTGAAAATCCAAAACACAAGCAACGTCAGGGGTAAAACGCCTTTTAACACAAGGGAGAAAAGGATATGCCAAGAATTATAGGTGTCGATATCCCAAAAAATAAACGAATCGAAATTGCGCTAACGTATATCTACGGAATAGGCCGCACTCGCTCCAATAGAATTCTGTTTCAGGCCGGCGTCAATCCGAACACACGGGCAAAGGATCTAACGGAAGAGGAGATAACTCATATTACCTCTGTCATTCAAAAGGAAGGGAATGTCGAAGGTGATTTGCGCAGGGCGGTAACTCAAAATGTGAAACGTCTTATGGACATCCACTGCTATCGAGGTACCAGGCACAAGAAAGGACTTCCGACGCGCGGTCAGCGGACACACACCAATGCCCGCACGAGAAAGGGCCCCAAGAAAATAGCAGGAATAAAAAGAAAAAAGACCACAGCAACAGCTGCTGCAGCATAATTCACCAATTACCAGAGGAGTACACTAATGGCAAAAAAGGGTGCACGCGCAGGAAAAAAGAAGAAAAAATTGACGTTACATACGTCCAACGGCGTCGTACACATACAGTCAACGTTTAACAACACCATCGTTACCATTACCGATCCGACCGGAAACGCCATCTGTACTGCAAGCGCAGGTTCCTCGGGTTTTAAGGGATCGAAAAAATCAACCCCGTTTGCCGCACAGAAGGCAGCGCAGTGGGTTGCCAAGAAGGCACTTGATTTAGGGGTGCGGGAAGTCGAGGTTCGCGTAAAAGGACCGGGCGCCGGCCGAGAAAGCGCCATTCGTGCGATACAGGCAGCGGGATTAAGTATACGGGTTATCAGGGATGTTACCCCCATTCCTCATAATGGCTGCCGACCTAAAAAGAGAAGAAGAGTGTAAACATCCGAACAACAAGAGGTGAATATCAATGGCTCGTTATAAAGCTGCATCATGTAGATTGTGCAGGCGGCAAGGAACAAAATTGTTCCTGAAGGGGACGAGGTGCGCAACCGAGAAGTGCTCATTTATTGACAGAGAACATGCCCCCGGGCAGCATGGTCATGTAAGGGCGAAAAAACTCTCCAACTACGCACTCCAGCTTCGTGAAAAGCAGAAAGTAAAACGGATGTACGGCGTCCTTGAAAAACAGTTTCTCCTTTATTTTAAACGGGCTGAACGATCTCGTGGTGTTACCGGCGAGAAGTTACTTGAATTATTGGAGAGGCGGCTTGATAACGCCGTTTTTCGTATGGGTCTGGCGACGTCCCGTCCTCAGGCGCGTCAACTGGTACGTCACCGTCATGTTATGGTCAATGGAAAAAAAATAGATATTCCGTCATATACCGTTAAACAGGGGGACGTTATCACCGTTTCAGCAAAGGATAAAATTAAAAAAATCAGCAAGGAACGCCTGGAAGAGATGAAGGATGTCCCACTCCCGTCGTGGCTTACCGTTGATAGAGAAGCACAGACGGGGACAGTCACAGGCAATCCGAGTCGGGATGATGTGCAGTTCCCGATACAGGAGCAACTTATTGTCGAATTGTATTCAAAATAAGCAAGAAACTCAACAGATCTACAGGAGCATAACAAGGGGGATGCAATGGGTATAAGCTGGAAAGATTTCGAACTCCCTAAAAAAGTTAATGCAGAGGAGTCAACCCTTACCGAAACCTACGGAAAGTTTATCGCTGAGCCGTTTGAACGCGGTTTTGGCATTACTGTCGGGAATTCATTGCGCCGTGTTTTGCTTTCCGCAATCGAGGGATACGCGGTTACTTCTTTGAAGATTAACGGCGCGTTACATGAATTTTCAACGATACCGGGCGTGTATGAAGACGTAACTCAGATAGCGCTGAATGTCAAACAGTTAGTGCTGCGCTCATCAGCGAAAGGAAAAAAAATAATAACGCTGAAGGCAAGTAAGGAAGGAGAATTGCAGGGCAAAGATCTTCAGACCGGCGAGACGATTGAGGTAGTAAACAAAGACCTGCATCTCGCAACCCTTACACAGAAGACCCCGTTTGAGATGGAGCTTACGGTTGGCAGAGGACACGGCTACGTACCGGCCGAACGCAATAAAGAGGAAGATCAGCCAATAGGGGTTGTTGCGTTAGACGCGACTTTTTCTCCGGTGACAAAAGTAAACTTTTATGTGGAAGAAACGCGGGTTGGGCAGAGAACAGATTATGACAGGCTTATCCTGGAAATCTGGACAAACGGGGCGATAACGCCAAAAGATGCATTATGTCACGCAGCGACTATTTTAAAGCGCCATCTTGATATTTTTGTAAGCTTCGGCGAAGTTATTGAGGAGGAAAAAGAAGAAGAGGATAGGGAATCTCTGGAACTCAAAGAGAAATTGAATCAGCCCGTCAGCGAGCTTGAGTTGTCGGTTCGCAGCGCCAACTGCCTGAGAGAGGCAAAGATTAAAACCATCGGCGATTTGGTAAAGAAAAACGAAGCAGAGATGCTCAAGTATCGCAATTTCGGCAAGAAATCTTTAGCGGAGATTATTGTTATTCTGGAGGGCATGGGACTAAAACTGGGCATGGGTATAGACTTTGACAAGCTAGAACAGATGGAGAACAAGGAAAAATAGTTATGCGGCATAGAAATATAAGGGGAAGACTTGGGAGAAGGACCAGTCACAGAACGGCTACAGTCAAGTCGTTAGTGCGGGCGCTATTTCTTAATGAGCGAATTATCACGACAGATGCCAAGGCTAAGGCGGTCAGGAGGAGCGCTGAGAAACTGATAACGGTGGCGCGTGATAATAGCATACATTCTCGCCGAAAAATTCAACGATTTTTGCAGGATCGCACGCTGCTGGCAACTCTTTTTAACGAAATCGCGCCACGGTTTAACGGGAGAAACGGCGGTTACACGCGTATTATTCGGCTGGCAAGGCAACGGGCCGGTGATAATGCCAATATGGCGCTGTTGGAACTGGTTGTTACCAAAACAGAAATCAAAACACACGATAAGAAGAAGAGGTCAAAGAAGTCCGCAAATGGTGTTGCGGAGTCCTCGGAGGCGCAAGCTACCCAACAGGATGCGCCGTCCGATCAGCAATTAAAGACTAAAACGGGTGGACAGGGTAGGGAAAAAAAGAAGAGCCAGATTGGTCATAAGACATCAAAAAAGGGGAAGGAGAAGATGCAGGAAGAAGGTGCTGTAGCCAAGGATATGGAGAAAGCACCTCATGAAGAGGTCGCAGAAGATTCAGCAGAAGAACATAAACAGGGAAAGAAAAATTTCTTGGGAGGGCTTAGAAAATTTTTTAGAACCGATACCTAACCCGCATAATGCACTTGGCGCGAGGAGGATCAATGCATATACAGGAACTTCTGAGATTTGCAGTAAAAAATCGTGCCTCGGACCTCCATATTACCGAAAATTCCCCACCTATCTTACGTATCAACGGACGAATAGTTGCTACTGAACTCGCCGCACTTACTCGTGAAGATACCAAACGAATGGTCTACAGCCTTCTTAACGACAAACAGAAGGAGATATTCGAGCAGAGATTAGAGCTGGATTTCTCATTTAGTTTGGATGGGAAGGAGCGGTTTCGTATTAACGTACACAGCCAGCGAGGGTCCATCGAAGCAGCCTTCCGTGTCATTCCTTCCCAGGTTCCTACGCTTGACCAATTAGGTTTGCCGGTGGTGGCGACTGAGCTGGCAAGGAAACCGAATGGCCTGGTCATTGTAACAGGCCCGACAGGAAGTGGCAAAAGCACGACCCTGGCGGCCATGGTCGATCTTATTAATACCGAACAGCAGGTTGTAGTTATTACAATCGAAGATCCTATCGAGTATATATTTTACAACAAAAAGAGCATCATAAAGCAGCGGGAGGTTTTCGCCGACACCAGATCTTTTGCAGATGCCTTAAAACATGTCCTGAGGCAGGATCCCGATGTGGTAGTAGTGGGAGAAATGAGAGATCTTGAGACAATCTCAACGACACTGACGGCGGCAGAGACTGGACATCTTGTACTCGCTACTCTCCATACCCCTGATGCTTCGCAAACGATCGATCGGGTCATTGATGTTTTCCCTCCCCATCAACAGGAACAGATTAAGATCCAGTTTTCAGGCTGTTTGCAGGGGGTGATTTCACAGGAGCTTCTTCCCCGGAAAGACGGGAGAGGTCGGGTACTTGCTACCGAAGTAATGATTGCTACCACGGGCATTAGAAATTTAATCAGGGAACATTCAACCGAACAGATACCGACGTTGATTCAAACAGGTGCTCAATACGGCATGCACATGATGGATAAGTCGCTTCGTGAGTTGTATGTAAAGGGTCTTGTGAGTTACGAAGAGGTTATTGTTCGCGCCAAAAACCCGGAAGAATTCAGATAATTCATTGAAGACATACGATCTCTGTGTAATTGGCGCAGGGCCAGCTGGTGTGCGGGCAGCCCAAACAGCGCAAAAGAAAGGACTTACTGTTGCTCTTATCGAAAGCAAACAGATCGGTGGTGTTTGTTTAAATATTGGCTGCATCCCCACGAAATCTCTTCTTTATTCGACCAGTATCCTCGCTATAGCAAAGCAGGCAGGCCATCACGGTGTTTCTGTAACCCAGGCAGATGGGTCCCTTGATGTTCTCCAAAACCGACAGCGCTCTGTTGTTGGCACAATTCGTGATTCGGTGGAACGGAGTTTGCGCGAGAGCGGTATCGAGATTATAAAGGGGGCTGCCCGCTTTTTATCGGGGAACGAAATAGACGCTGGCCATGAAAAAGTCTGCGCCAAGGATGTAATTATTGCTACCGGTTCATCGGCAAGACGTCTTGAGGGCTTCGCAACAGATGCGCATATTTTGTATCCTGATGATATTTTCAACCTCTCCCATGTGCCTGATTCTCTTTTGATTGTCGGGGCTGGTGCTATCGGCTGCGAGTTTGCCGGTTTTTTTAATGCCATGGGGAGCAGGGTAACAGTACTAGAGATACAGGAAACAATCCTCCCGCTGCTGGACCTGGATCTCACCAAAAGACTTGCCATCTCATTCCGTAAAAAAGGAATCGGCATAGTCACTGGGGCAGCCCTGGAGCATATTGAGAGAGAAGGAGAGCATATCAGGGTATTATACAGTACAGGCAGCGGGGATGTATTTTCAGATATTTTAGTTTCGGCGGGGCGCCAGCCAAATACCGATTTATTGCATTTGGAAAAAGCAGGCGTCAAAATTCGTGATGGCGGTTGGGTTGACGTGGACAGTCAGTATCGAACCTCGGCGGACCATATCTGGGCAATAGGGGATTGTATTGGCAGACGACTTGTTGCTCATGCCGCTGAACGCGAAGGCGAGATAGTGGTTGGTATTCTCTGCGGAGAACCAGAGTCACTTGATTATTCTCTTATTCCCGAGGTGGTCTATACCTCGCCAGAGGTGGCTGCTGTTGGTATGAAAGAATCCGGAATTGACGATATCGGGACATACGGAGCTCTAAAAGGGCGCTTTGGTTCGGTGGCAAAGGCCCATATTCTCAATGAGGTTGATGGGATTTTTAAAATCATTTACCAAAAAGACAGCGGCACTATTGTTGGTGCGCATATGTATGGTTATGGGGTAAGCGAACTCATATCTTTCTTTTCATTGGCAATCCATAAGGAAACCACTCTCAAGGAGCTAAAAAAAATAGTCTTTCCCCATCCGACACTTTCCGAGGCCATTCATCAGGCGGTCGGTGATATATCGTAACCATTTGCAAAATAGAGGATTACAATGACAAAACGAAAACTAAAAGTGATAGATCTCGGTGTTATAGAGTTTGAAAAGTCCTATAGATTCCAGCGGGAAATTTTAAAAAACCGTCAGTATAACGAGACAATTGACACATTAATTCTTCAGGAGTATTTTCCGTGTTATACCATCGGCAGGGAAGGACTCATTGAGGAGATTTTGTTCGATGATGAGGCAGAGGAATATAATGAACCGGTTGATGTGTACGAAGTTGACCGCGGCGGGGCTGTTTTTTATCATGGTCCAGGCCAGCTAATCGCCTATCTTATCTCCCCACTTTCCCCACAGGACATATGTGTATATGTTAAAAATTTGGAGGAGGTGTGCATTCGTCTATTAAGGAAACTTGGCCTTGCGGCATACCGAAAAAAGAACAGAGTGGGGGTGTGGATCGGTAAAAAACAAATCGGATTTTTTGGTATCGGCATTAGTCAATGGATTAGTTATCATGGAATGGCCATTAATGTCAACCCCGATCTTTCCGCTTTTAAAATGATAGACGAATTTAACGATACTACCTTTTCAGTCGGATCGATGAATGATTTTCTTGAGGCGCCGCTCCATATAAAAAAGGCAAAGGTTCTTCTAACAAGAAGCTTCTGTGAAGTGTATAACTATCGGGTAGAAAAGACCGAAAAATTTACCAGGGTTGCATAGCATCAGATCGATCGAAATGAATCTTTTGATAGCCAACCACTATGCTAAGGGAAAACACAAACGGTTTCCAGAGTGGCTGTTTGCGCCACGTGCGCATAACTCGCAAGAGGCGTGCAGGATACAGGCGTTCTTAAAAGACCATAGTATCCATACGGTTTGTGAACGAGCAAATTGCCCGAATCGCCGCGATTGCTATTCAAGACGATCGATGACTTTCTTAATACTCGGCGATCGCTGTACGAGGCAGTGTGCGTTTTGTTCGGTTTCAAAGGAGGCCCCAGGACCGGTTAATCCTGAAGAGCCGGCGAAGATTGCGTATTTAGTTGCATGCTTGAATATTTCTTATATAATAATAACTTCGGTGACCCGTGATGATTTATCTGACGGCGGAGCTGCTCATTTTGCCCGTTGTATTCAGGTAGTGCGAGAAAAAAATGGGGATCTGCCAATCGAGGTTCTCGTGCCAGATTTTGCTGGTTCCCTCCAGGCCCTTTGCCTCGTTGTAGAAAGTAACCCGGCCGTTATCGGACATAATATAGAAACGGTCCGGCGTCGTTATAGCTTGATGCGGCGGGGAGCGGATTATCAGCGTTCCTTGTTACTTCTCAAGGAAGTAAAGCGCATACATCCCGGGTTAATCACAAAGAGCGGCATCATGGTGGGGCTTGGCGAGACTGCAGAGGAGGTAATTGAGACCCTCAATGATTTACGGGCCGCCTCGGTCGATATTGTTACCATCGGGCAATATCTGCGGTCCCATCACGATGCTGCAGACGTATCGGAATTTGTGCCTCCAGAGCAGTTTGGATATTATCGACAAAAGGCCGAAAAAATCGGTTTTTCAGTAGTAAATGCTGGCCCTTTTATTAGAAGTTCGTATATGGCAAAGGAGGCATACCTGGTGGCTACGGCCAAAAAAACGATAGGGTAAAACTAACGAGGACTATGAGATGATTGAGGTAGTGGTTCCAGAGGTAAGCGAGGAGGTTAAACAGCTGATCGTATCATACTGGCATTTTGAGGAAGGCGATCATGTCGATGAAGGCGTTGATGTTGTTGAGCTTGCTACGGAAAAGGCCACCTTTAACATTGCCGCACCCAGTACTGGTGTCATCAAGGAAATCTTTTTCGAAGAAGGAGATATAGTTTCAATTGGCGATATCTTAGCGGTTGTTGAAGAGGATGAAGAATAGCTGTTCACTATGGAAGCAAAAGGCGCGATTGATTGATAAGAGACCTGTGAAGGCGGCGCGGGCAGAGAAAGATTCAAGATCAGAACAGTAATGGGTATCCGCAACCTTGTTTTTTATATTACAGATGGGTCGGGACATCATCAGGCAGCATTAGCGTTATCTAACGCAATTCGCAAAGAGTCCCCCAGCGACGATGTCCTCACCATGAACTGCTTCCATTATACCAAT
The DNA here is from genome assembly GCA_016930485.1 of Candidatus Omnitrophota bacterium. Taxonomy (GTDB): domain Bacteria; phylum Omnitrophota; class Gorgyraeia; order JAFGGP01; family JAFGGP01; genus JAFGGP01. The sequence goes on from JAFGGP010000013.1 coordinate 20,332, forward strand.
CCCGTACTCGAGAAGATAGTCCGCAAATCATACCTCAACCTCATCAGAACAACTCCTGAAGTATGGGAGTTTTTATACGATAATCACAGGATCTACCGCAAGATACGCCAGTTTCGACATCTTATTCACACCTACAACTCACCTGTTTTAGGCGTTCTTTTGCGGGACTATCGGCCTGATATGGTTGTGTGCACCCAGGCCTTTCCTTGCGGTCTGTTGGCCGATCTCAAACGCTCTCATGCATATAATGGTCTTTTGGTTGGTGTGCTTACTGATTTTGCTTCTCATTGTTACTGGGTATATGACGAGGTTGACTATTATATTGTTCATCACAACGCGACAAAGGCGAAATTAGTAAATCAGGGTGTAGATTCAGAAAAAATTCTTACATTCGGCATTCCAATCGATCCGGTTTTTTCATCCCGTTCGGTTGATTGCATGCGACTATACACGGAACTCAATTTCTCTAAAGAGTCCTTTACTATTTTGCTCACAGGGGGTGGTCGTGGGGTAGGTTCTTTAGAGAAGGCAGCGCACATTATCGACAGCATCGATGCACCGGTGCAGCTTATGGTGGTTGTCGGAACAAATCACGCGTTATATCGCCGCTTGTGCAGGCGAAAATGGCGCAAACCTGTCAGGATTTTTGGCTATGTTAATAATATGCATATGCTAATGCGAATTTCCTCGATTGTTATTAGCAAGGCAGGCGGACTTACGGTTGCCGAGGCCTTATCACTGCAGATCCCTCTTATTATTGTAAGTCCCATCCCGGGTCAGGAAGAAAATAATAGCACATTTCTTACATCCCAGGGCTGCGCATTTCGGGTGAATGCAGAAGAAGAATTAATTGGAGAAATAAAAAAAATAATTTCACAACCTTCTATATTACAAGGAGTTAAAAAAAACATGTCTGTGGTTTCCCGTCCGGATGCCGCCGTGACTTTCGCACGTTATTTTATGAATCGAGTATCAAAAGAGGCCGCTGGAGTTACGGATGGATACGTAAGCACATAATTTGGGCAGCCGTTTTATGTTGATTTATCTTCTTTATAAAATAGGGCAATTTTTGGCATTGATGACACCGCGCAACATCGGATATAAGGTGGCAGAGATCGCCTCTGATATTAAACGCCTCCTGTCACCGCGGGATCGGCGGAATGTCTGCGACAATCTTTCTGTGGTGCTCGCCGATCAACCACTTTCGGTTGTTCGGAAACATGTAAAGCAGGTATTTAGAAATTTCGGTAAATATCTTGTAGATTTTTTCCGCTACCCGCTTATGGATAACCAATTTTTACAAGAGAATGTTACCGTTGTGAACAGGCACTTTATAGATCAGGCTGCTGAGGGAGCTAAAGGTGTCATTATTGTTTCGGCACATTTTGGAAATTGGGAACTTGGCGCAGCACTTATGCCATATCTCGGTTATACATTCAACGCTATTGTACTTTACAACAGGAACCGATATGTGAATAATTTTTTTGTACGACAGCGTCAAAATATGGGGGCCAATGTGATTCTGGTAGGCAATGCTATAAAAAAGAGTGTACAGGCATTAAAAAACAACCAAATACTCGCCTTGGTGGCTGACTGGGACTTTACCGGCCATGCTATTGAAGTATCCTTTTTTGGGAGAAAAACCAGAATGCCAAAAGGACCGGCCATCCTCAGCGTTATAACGGGTGCGCCTATTGTGCCGGGCTTTGTCATTCGGCAAAAGGATGATACATTTACTTTGATATTTGAAAAACCGCTGACCCCTTCCAGAAGCTTAAAACAGCCTCAGAGAATCCGTGAATTGGTAGAGGGGTATTCTTTGATTTTTGAGAACTACATCAGACGGTATCCGGATCAGTGGTATGCGTTTCGTTCCTACTGGCGCAAGCAACGTGAGCATGCAATATGTCGAAAATGATTTCTGAAGTTGCAGTTTTGATTCCTGCTTACCAGGAGGCCGGCAGTATTTTTGAGGTAGTAACCAGCTGCCGCCTATTAGGTTTTGATGTGCTTGTTGTCGATGATGGTTCCTCCGATGATACGAGCGAGCGCGCACAGCGGGCAGGGGCTATTGTCTTCAGACACCCGTATAATCAAGGCAAGGGTGCCGCGATTCAGACGGCCATCACTCATGGGTTACGGCAGTCATACAGCCAGTTTGTTTTTATGGATGCCGACGGACAACACGTGCCTGATGAAGTCGATTTGTTTTTGACCGAGCAAAGGCGTAGTTCCTGCGACATGATTATTGGGAATCGAATGCTTAACCCCTACGGCATGCCTTTTATTAGGCGGCTGACTAATAGTGTAATGTCTTTTTTAATTTCTTTGATTATTCGGCAAAAAATTCCCGATACACAGTGCGGCTATCGTCTTGTATCGCGCAGGGTATTAGAGTCCATAACTCTTACTTCGTCTAACTATGAGATTGAATCAGAGATGCTCCTTAAGGCCGGCAGCAGACACTTTACCATCGGGTCCGTTCCTATAAGAAGCGTATATCGACGGGAGAAAAGCAATATCCGACCATTAGAAGATACGGTGCGTTTTTGTATGTTTATAATTCGTTTTCTGCTTACGGAAAAAAGGCGAAGCAAAGATGGCACACGATCTTAATCCTTTGCAGCAGATGATCAAAAACCAACTGATTGCGCGTGGCATAAAGGATGAGGCGGTTCTTGAAGCAATGCAGAGGGTTAAACGGCATCTGTTTGTTTCTGAAACCGATCGCTTACAGGCCTATGGAGATTTTCCGTTGCCTATCGGACACAATCAGACAATTTCACAACCGTATATGGTAGCCGTTATGACAGAGCGTCTACGGCTCAGGCAGGGCGAAGGAACGGTGCTTGAAGTGGGAACGGGGTCTGGCTATCAGACGGCTATTCTTGCCGAGATCGCCAGTGAGGTTGTGACTGTCGAAAGGATATCTGCCCTCTCAAACAAGGCGCGGCAACGCCTGACGGGACTCGGTTACAACAATATCCGCTATATAGTCGGTGACGGTGCTTTGGGTTGCCCCGAGTACGCCCCCTATGATGCCATAGTGGTAACGGCCGCGGCAGCACATGTACCCCGGCTTCTGGTGGAGCAACTGAGAGACGACGGAAGGCTTGTTATGCCGGTCGGCGGGGCATCGTCTCAAACATTGCAGGTTCTTACCAGAGTTGCCAATGATGTGCATTGTCAAGATATAGTAAACTGCGTTTTTGTGCCGCTCATAAGCGAAACCATATAACACATGCATCTCGCCGTCGACATATATACCTATTTAGTAAATGCGCGTGCATCAAATGAAGCCGTTATTTTTATAATCGGCATGTTGCCAATTGCAGAGTTACGCGGCGCAATCCCGATTGGCATTCTTCTTTTAAAAGAAAACACACTGACCACGGTCATCTGGGCGTATCTGGGAAATGTAGCCCCTGTTCCTTTATTGCTATTCTTATTTCAACCGGTCAGCCGCTCTCTTTCCCGATTTTCATTATTTCGCATATTTTTTAAGTGGCTCTTTGACAGGACAACAAAACGGGCCCATCATGTTGAACGATTCGGGGCGCTGGGACTGATGCTGTTTGTTGCGGTGCCGCTGCCGGTAACCGGGGCGTGGACAGGGTGTATCGCGGCAACGCTCTTTCGTATCAGATTTCGGTATGCATGCATTGCGATATGCCTAGGGGTTGCTATGGCGGCGGCAGTAGTAACACTGCTTGTCATTTCGGGAAGGCTAGGAGCCGCACTTCTTGCAGCCAATAATTGATTGACAGCAATTTTGTTCTTTTGTATAATCTGAACCATTAAACCGGAGGTTTGCCATGGTATACCTTTTTTTATTTATAGGATTTTTCACTCGTTTGCTCCCTCATGCACCTAATGTAACCCCTATAGTGGCCATTTCGTTATTTGGAGGCACATACCTCTCGAAAAAGACGGGATTATTGGTGCCTTTAGCGATTATGGTGATGACTGATTTAGTTCTGGGGCTACATGAGGTCGTTTGGTTTACATGGGGTTCTGTGGCATTGATCTCTCTGCTTGGTTTTTGGATTAGGAGGTTAGCGACGACTCGCCGCATCGCTTCAGGGGCTATTATATCTTCAACGCTTTTTTTTCTGATCACTAATGTCGGCGTCTGGATGACCGCAAATTGGTATAGCCATGATCTAACGGGTCTCATCGATTGCTTTTATATGGCACTTCCTTTTTATCGTAACCAGCTTTTGGGAGATGCGTTATACGTAACCGGTTTTTTTGGTGCCTACCACGTTATTCTCGGTAGCATGCGTCGGAGGCAGGAAGCCAATCAGGCTATCTCATAAAAATGATCGCAATAGCCTGCCGGCTATCAATCAACGTCGTTCTTTACATAAGTACTCTACAGGTGTTGTAGACTTAATAGGGAAGATGGTGCAGCCCAAGCAGTCGTGACAGCATTCGATCAAGAGGCAGCTTTTCAGAAAAGGGCAATTCCATCACGGTCCCGCCGCTGTAATTGGTGCGAAAGTTGCTCGCTAGACAATAGCAGCCACTGGGTGTTACCCGGGAAGGCGCAACAAGTAGAAAGCCATAAGTCAGAAGACCTGCCTGTAGGTTTAATACAGAAGAGCGCTTGTTCTTCGAGGTAAAGAGCAGGGGGATAGCAAATCAGGGTATGCCCTTTGACGGTATATGCACGTCAAAGGGCATTTTGTTTTTGCGCCAAAAAAGGAGCAGCAATGAAACGGTACTACATATCTATGTTATTTATATCTTTTTTCTGTCTTTTTCTTGAGTGTGGCCATGCTGAAGAGTCTGTTGATGTATCTACCGAGATGCACAAAGAAGTTTTTGATATAGGGAAACTTGTTGTAACACCGTCAAGGATATATCAGCCCTATAAATATTCGATCTCCAGCATAGACATCATTACCGAACGCGATATTGCAGAAGGCAATGTTCTTGAATTTACGGAGATTGTTCAGATGTCACCATCGGTCGACGTGTTAGAAAATGGGTCGTTTGGTTCTGTTAAGAGTCTGCGTTTAAGGGGAGCAAATGCAGAACAGACCCTTACTCTGATGGACGGGCGCAGCGTAAATACACCACGCGACGGCCTGACCGATTTTAATCTCTTTCCGGTAGAGGCCATTCAGCGCGTTGAGGTTGTCCGGGGGCCCCGTTCTCTCATATACGGCTCAAGCGCCGTAGGTGGCGTAATTAACATTCTCCCAAAGCAGGGAAGGGGCGAGGCGCAGTTCGGGACGAACCTGACATATGGCACTTACTCAACGCGCTCGACCGCTCAATTTCTATCCGGTTCCTGCGAGAAAGCGGACTACTATTTTTTGAATGACTTTCTCATGTCGAACGGCCATCGGGAACACTCGGGATACGAGACCCACCGGGCCTTTGCCAATGTAGGATACGCTATTGGTGCTGGCCGACTCGGTCTCGAGCTGGGGAGATTCGAGTCAGAAACCGAAACCCCCGGCATGATTACTTTTGTTGACTTAGACGATGAACAGCATGTAACGTCCGGTTTTGTCGATCTTACGTATCGCGCCGATAGCGAGGACGTGGGCGATATTATGCTAAGGGCCTATCAAAATCAAGATAGGATAGAATTTTTAGAATCTCAGAACCCTTTCACAAAAGATACACACTCCACAAAAACATGGGCATTTGAGGGGCAATATGCGCGCGAGTTTCATATTATGCATCAGTGTGTTAGGCCCTTAGTAGGCCTTGAGTTCCAGACCGATAAGTTGGATAGTACCAGCTCCGGAAAGCGTAATTATTCCCTGAAGGGTGCCTACGTCGAAGGAGAACTAAGGCTATTAGACGCCGTGACGATAGATGCAGGGATGCGAATAGATGACTACTCGAATTTTGGAAATGAAACAAGCCCGAGCATCGGTATCTCCTGCTGGCTCAAGGATTCGCTAAAACTACGAACCTGTTACGGGCATTCTTTCAGGGCGCCGACTTTTAATGACCTCTATTGGCCTCGCGAGGACTGGGGGGCATGGGGGGGAGTCGAAGGAAATTCTAATCTATCCCCTGAAACATCAGATAGTTATGAAATCGGTATAGATTATTTATGGTCCGATAGGATGAACGTGGGAGTTACCTATTTTCAAACCGGGTATGACGACCTGATTGAATGGGCGATGGACTCTTCTTTCTGGTGGCGTCCGGAAAATGTCGGAAAGGCCGAAATAGAGGGGATGGAAGTCGTAACATTATGTAATTTGCCGTTCGGTCTTTTTGCAGAATTTAATTACTCCTACTTTAGCAAAGCAGAAAATATAGAAACGGGGAAATGGCTTACATACAGGCCCGAACATTGCTATAAGGCTCTCATAAAATGGAGCAAGTTTCGATGGTGCAAGGCGACGCTCGAGACAACGTATAAAACCAGGAGATACACCAATACGGATAATACTAGGGTGCTAGGCGACATATTTCGCGCCGATATTTCTATCGCATCTCAAGTGCGTGAGGGTATTGAGATCGGACTGAAAATCAGTAACCTTTTTGACAGGGAATATGAGGATATAGAAAATTACCCGGTCCCAGGAAGGGCATTTTTGGGCACTGTTAGAATTATATTTTAAAACGGCCCCAGACAAAAGAAAGACAAATCTGTGTCTGTGCGGGCATCTTGACTTTTTGTTTGGCATCCTGTATAGTAATTCATAACCTGCTATGAATAAAGAGTATAATACCTTTCACGCAGCCCTGCTAACCTCATTACTACTCAACTCCTTCCTGTGGGGTGTTACCTCTTTTAATATCTTTCTACCAAAGGAAAATTCTGCCAACGAAATCAAGATTTCTTATGTCCAGCAGACTCCTGAAAAACCAAAGACAAAGATTACACTGCAACAACAGAAACAAGAAATAACGGACCCGCCAACCCCCAAGGCCCATTATAAAATTGCACAGAAGATCGCGACGTTAGAATCGCAGAAGCTTAAAGTCGCGCCACAAGATCTTGCCAAAAAACAACTTGCCGAGATAAAAACGTTTAAAGTGTCCCAGATTAAACCGTCACTTTTAGGGCTGATAGGAGTTCATGAGTTTATCGATCTTGACAATTTGGCAAAGCTTAAGACAAAACCGCTATTTTTAGATTATTACCGTGAGGTGCGTGAAAGAATCAGAAAATATGCCATTTTGAATTATCCTGCCAATTGGCTCGAGGGTGAGGTATACTTAACCTTTACCTTGGATGAAACAGGCACATTGCGCGATCTTGGAATAGTTGATTTTAAGTCTACCAACGAATTTTCGTTGCGGGAGGCTGCATTGCAGAGCGTGAAAGAAGCAGCGCCCTTTCCTGTTTTTCCTGAGGGGCTTATGAGAAAAAAAATCACCTTTCATATAATTATTGCCTTCGAGCTCGGTAGCCGCTAAGAAACACCATCATTATATCCAAAGTTTCAAACACTTGCTTTTTTGTCCTGCCTAAGCGAAAATCCCCCAACTAGTTTTTTTCAGACTGTTACAATACCCTTGATTATTATAGCAAGTTTTGTTATTATGAATACTTACTCTTTGGCTGCGGGCCCATAGCTCAGTCGGTTAGAGCACCTGACTCATAATCAGGTAGTCCAAGGTTCAAGTCCTTGTGGGCCCACCTGCTTTTTAACGAAGGATTTATGTGTTCTGTAATATGTAGTGTAGGGTTTCTTGGGGAGGACTTGAAGCAAGCTCTGCGCCGACCTACGGGAGGGAAAGGCATAAGTCAGGAATGACCACCGAAAGCAGAGCGGGTGGGTCTGCGCAGCGAGGCTACGTCCGAGCGAAGCAGGCAAGTCCTTGTGGGCCCATTTCCGTTATAAGTATTAAAGAGATATAACGGGCGCATAGCTCAGCAGGCGAGAGCGCTGCCCTCACATGGCAGAGGTCGAAGGTTCAAGTCCTTCTGCGCCCACCATCGCTAGTTGTAAGGAAATTGCGTTGAAAGTAATCGTATGCATTGGTGTAGAGGACTTGAAGCGAACGAGCGCCGACCGTTAGGGAGGATAAGGCCGTAAGTCCGGAAGGACTGGCTGTCAGCGAGTGAGGGGGGCCTACGCAGGTGAGCTCCGCGAGCTGTAGTGGGCAAGTCCTTCTGCGCCCACCATAATTTATAAAAGAGGGAGCATTATGACGGATATTGCACAGCAGGTTGATTTTCTAATCGAGCTGCAGAAATTGGATAAAAAAATTTATGAATTTCAGAGTGCCATCACGGCAAAACCCAAAGAATTGGAAAATGAGAAAGCCGGGATCGATGAACAGATGTTACATGTGCAGCACGCAGAGGATCAGCTTAAACAACTGCAATTGCTGCATAAAGAAAAGGAAATGGAGCTATCTTCAAAAGAAGAAAATGTAAAAAAATTACAGTCCCAGCTTTTTCAGGTTAAGACAAATAAAGAATATAGTGCTTTGCAGAATGAGATAGAAGGATTAAAAGCAGACAATTCGCTTCTTGAAGAAGAGATTATCGTGCTTCTAGACAAAATTTCCGAAGCGGAGGAATTGCTGCACAAGGAGAAAGAGCGATCAAACGAGAAAAAGAAAAAATTCGGTGAAACCGAAACACGTTTTAAAACAGAGATCGAGCATATGGAACAACAACTTTTGCAGCTACAGGCCAATCGGCAAAAAATTACTCCACAGGTGGATAAGAAAATTTTAGACCGGTATGAGCGTATTCTCGAGGGACGAAATGGTTTTGCCCTAGCGCCGGTCATCAACGGTAGTTGCGGCGGATGCAATATGGATCTGCCGCCACAAATGGTTAATGAAGTACAACTTAAGAACAATATCGTTACGTGTGAACGGTGTGCCCGGATACTATTTTGGCAAGAAAAAGCATAGATATCTATATTGATGGAGCCGCTGAAGGCAACCCCGGACCTGCGGGAGTAGGAATTGTTTTCAGCGAACAGGATCAACAAGTGCATTGTTTTACGCATTTTCTCGGCGAGACAACTAATAATACGGCCGAGTACCTTGCCTTGATCTATGGGCTTCAGGAGGCATTGATTTTAAAATACGATGACATTCAGGTATTTTCAGATAGTCAGCTATTAGTAAATCAAATGAACGGAAGCTACAAGGTAAAACATGACCTTCTCAGAATTTTCTGCGGAGTAGCAACGCACCTGAAAAACGCTTTCCATAGTTTTCGTATTTCGCATATTCCACGAGAGAAAAATAAAGCGGCGGACGCTTTAGCAAAGGGCATTATAAAAGAGAGCAAGTCTGGTGATCGCTCTGCGTCTCAAAGGCATTTTCCGTTTTAGCGATGATATTGAGACGCGGAGAGGAAAGTCCGAGCTTCTCAGGGCAGCGTAGCGGGTAATACCCGCCTCCGTTATCGCAGCGGAAGGATTAGAGCCACAGAGACGAGCGTAGGGCGAAGGCCTTACGGTGAAACGAGGCAATCTCTACGCGAAGCAAGGCCAAATAGATTCTACCTGCTATGTGATATCATGGCTAAGGGGGCCCTGACCAGGTCTTCGTTTGAAGGGGTAGAACGGGTAGGCCGCTTGATCTGTCAAAGCAATTTGGCAGACGAGAGAGATGATCACATCCGTTATAGCGGAAACAGAACTCGGCTTATGACTTGCTCTCTTTTTTTCACAATCAAAAAATATCAATAATAGACAATATTTATCAAATGTGATAAAATATTCAAAAAAATCGGCTTTAGAAAACAGTTTGTTTCTTTCTTCTTCTATGGTATACTATTATACGAGTAATAGGGAAACCAAAGAGGAGAGGCGATGAGTGCTCAATTACGTTTTAAGCGCTTTGAAGACGCCAAAATTACACGCAAGCTGTATATGGTTTTTTATCTTTCGGCGCTTATTCCGCTCGGAATCATTATATCCATTTTGTATAACATTGTTTTTCCTAAGCTCCCGCCCGATACTGTTCTCATGCTTAAAAAAGTCCTTGTTCTGACGGCCTGCCTTATGTGGGTAAGTTTTACCTTGATTAAAAAAATAGTAAATCCCGTTTTATCGATTAGCAAGGAGGCAAAGCAGATTGCCAATGGAAATTTTTCTCAATCGCTTCACACCGAACAGTCTGATGAAATTGGGGAACTTGCCCGCAGTTTCAATAGGATAACGAGAGATCTTGAAAAAAAAATCGAGGAATTGGAGGCGTCAAAGAAACTCATACAGAAACTATTGCAGAAAGTAAGCTCGGCGATGGCCTCGCCCCAGGGGGTCGATGAACTGCTCAGTCTGGTAGTAGAAAATACGGTTGCAGCACTTGAGGCAAAATCGGGAGCGCTTATGTTAGTGAGTCCCGATGATAATGAGGAACTCCAGATTACGTCATCATTCGGGCTTGATGAAAAAAAAGCCCTGACATACTCATTGAAAGTAGGAGAGGGTGTAATCGGTTGGGTTGCTAAGGATGGGAAGTCCATCAGGGCCACAGGCGCACCGTTAGCTGATATTGTGATAGATGACTCTGGAGGAGCGCCGGAGAAGTCCGAGGATATAGAGCGCAATTTTCTTAGTGTTCCGGTAGTCCATAAGGAAAAAATTGTTGGGGTGCTAACCGTTATGGATAAACGAGCGGTGCATGGATTTAGTACTGATGATGAAGTTCTTTTATCGAATTTGGCCAGTCAGATAGCAATTGCTATTGAAAACTCGAGATTAAACGAGGATATTGAGAGAACGTACGTTGAGACTATCACTGCCTTGGCCATGGCAGTTGAGGCAAAAGACCCCTATAGTCATGGCCATTCTAAGAGGGTCGGTGTCTACGCAACAAAGATTGCCCAGGCAATGGGATTAAATGAGGATGCGCTCAAGGTTATTCGGGATGGCTCGGTGCTGCATGATGTCGGGAAGATAGGAATCAAAGACGGGGTACTGCAAAAGCAGGGCCCGTTAACTGAGGATGAATATAAAGTGATGTGCGACCATAGTGTTATTGGTGAGGCCATTATAAAACCGGTTCATTCGCTACGGCAGGTAGCAGATATGGTGAGACACCACCATGAGAAGTATGATGGCGGCGGCTATCCGGATGGTCTGGAGGGGGATGAGATACCGATAACGGCGAGAGTGCTCAGCGTTGCCGATTGCTACGATGCTATGACTACGGACAGGCCGTATCGAAAGGCCCTCAGCAAAGAAACTGCCAAGCTGGAACTGTTAAAGGGAATAGGAACTCAATTTGACGGCAAGGTTGTCGAGGCTTTTGTAAAAATCGTTGACAAACTATAATTGGGGCTGTTATGAAGCCAATCTTGGAGCTGCTGAAACACGCTGTGGATATAAATGCATCCGATATTTTACTGAAAGTAGGGGCCCCCCCGGCCTTTCGTAAGGAAGGAAAGCTTACTTTTGTTGAGGAAGACATCATAACCGGCCAGGAGCTTTACCAGGTACTCTGCCAGCTTGGTTTTGATGAAGGGGACCTTGGCAATAAAAAAAGGGAGGTTGACAGGGCAGTTGAGTTGGAGGGGGTTGGCAGGTTTCGTGCTACTCTTTATTCGCAGCGCGAAGGGATGGGGGTCGTGCTCAGAATTATTAAAAGTCATATCGCGACATTCGAAGAACTCTACCTTCCGGTGGGGCCATTGCAAAAATTGGCCTTTGAAAAACGCGGACTCGTATTAGTGACCGGCTCAACGGGGAGTGGCAAATCGACAACGATTGCAAGCCTTATAGAATACGTCAATCAAAGAGCAAACAAACATATTATAACCATCGAAGATCCCATTGAGTATATTTTTCAGGATAAAAAATCGATCATCAGCCAGCGGGAGATCGGCTTGGATACCTTATCGTACGGGAGGGCATTGCGCCATGCAATGCTTCAGAGCCCCGATATTATTTATATCGGCAATATCAGAGATCAGGCAACTATGTATGCGGCACTTGTAGCTGCCGAAACAGGCCACCTTGTACTTAGCACCGTCCACTCTATTAATGCAGCCCAGACCCTCGAGAGGGTGGTTAATTTTTTTCCTCCTCACCAGCACAGCGAGATACGGGTGCAACTTTCCTTGCTTCTCAAGGGAATTCTTTCCCAGCGTCTCTTGCCCCGACAAGACAAGGAGGGTATGATGCCCGTATGCGAAGTTTTGATACTGACACCGACTATTGCCCGCTTAATTCGTGAGGGGAAGGTCGAGGAGATTGGAAAGTTTCTCGAGCAAGGCGGCATGGTGGGCATGCAAAGTTTTAGTCAGGCCATCGTTCAACGATTTCATGATGGTATTATCAGCAAAGAAGTTGCGTTAGAGGGGGCTGACAGCAAGGATGAAGTGACATTAGCCATCGAAGGCATAAAGCCCATCAGGAATTTATAGTTCATCCCAATTCTTCTTTCTTCAAGCAACCATCCTGTCGTTTTGTGGCCTCCCAAACAAGAAGACTCTTTTTCGTTGACAAACTATACCCAACTTGGTATAGTAACTTCTCGAATGTCGCAACTCTATTGAGTCTTACAGGTTACGAATTATATCTTGCCCTTACCTCTTTGAATAACACAAGACTGGTTCATATTATAACGAAGTTAGAACTGGGCGGTGCTCAAAAAAATGCCCTCGATATTGTTGCTTATTTTCAACGCGAGGGTTATCAGGTATTTCTCTTAACCGGCCCTGACGGTATTTTGTCTGGTGAGGCGAGAAAAATAGCCGGCATAACTTGTATTGAGGTGCCTCATTTAGTTAGAGAGATACATCCCCTTAAAGATATCGTTGCTTTTTTTTATATTTTTTGCCTTCTTAAGAAGTTCAAACCACACATCGTCCATACCCATAGCTCAAAGGCAGGCATTTTAGGGAGACTAGCCGCGCGTATGGCCGGCATTCGTTCAATATATCATACAATACATGGATATGGTTTCCATCCACACCAACCTTTTCTGTTGAGAAAAGTACTCATCGCATGCGAACGGATCGCAGCGGTCGTCACAACCAAACTCATTACCGTCAGCCTGTCAGACCGTGAGGTGGGTCTTTCCGAGCACATTGGCAAAGAGGCACAGTATGTCACCATACCATACGGAATTAAAAAGAATGACTATTTTGGCTCTCTGGAGAAGGGTGGGCTCAGAAAAAGACTTCATCTGCCACAGGAGGCGTGTTTAGTGGGGACCATAGCCTGTTTTAAGCCGCAAAAGGGGTTGTTTGATTTTGTGCGCGCCGCCCGCCGCGTTTGTGATAACACAACTGACGTTGCCTTTATTGTTGTTGGTGACGGGGCATTGAGAAATGCCCTTCAGACAGCGATTAATGCCTGCGGATTAGAGCGCTTCTTCTACCTTCTAGGATGGAGGAGGGATGTGAAGGAGATTTTGCATGCTCTTGATATTTTTGTACTGTCCAGCCTGTGGGAGGGATTGCCTATTGTTTTTCTAGAAGCCATGTGCGCATCGTTGCCAATCGTCGCTACAGATGTTGGTGGATCGCGGGAGGTTATTCAGGACGGCCACAATGGTTTTTTGGTCGATTCAACCGACTGGTGGGGATTGGCGGATAAGGTGACTTTTTTAGTTCAACATCCGAAAGAACGCCGCGTGATGGGGAAAAACTCCTTGCGTGTTATGCAAATGAGAGAAGAATTTGAAAAGGATCACATGTTATTACATATCAAGGCTCTTTATGGGGCAGCACTTGGTTGTTAAGATTTTACTCATTATTCTCGGCAGCGCTATTGGTGCGGCGTTTATCATGCCCGTATTAATGATTTTTGGACGCAGGACGGGCATTGTTGCCAAAAGACAGTACTTCAATGAGCGGGTTAAGATAGTTCCTTGTACTGGTGGCATCGGGATTTATTGGGTTTTTATCGGCACGCTCTATTGCGCCCTCCGGCTATTTGATATGGAGGCCACTCCTGAGATGTGCGGCATTCTTGCCGGTGGCCTCATTATTCACTGTATTGGTATTTATGACGACGTCAAAAATGCTTCGATCCCGCTCAAAGTTATCGGTCAGGTTATCGGCATCGCCATCGCCATTTTTTTTGGTGTGCGGATACAAATAATTTTTTTTAGCACCACAGCCAATATTCTGCTGACGTTTTTATGGCTATTTTTTATGTCCAATGCTTTCAATTTTCTCGATATCCTTGACGGATTAGCCGGTGGAATTTCTGCAGTTTCCTCGCTTGCCTTTGGTGTAGTAGGTGTATGTACCGGGGACCTGCTTTTTGCGCTTATGTCTTTTTCCTTAACCGGTACCCTCCTCGGTTTTTTAGGGTATAACTACCCCCCCGCGAGGATATATATGGGCGATGCAGGGAGCCTATCGCTTGGTTTTTTTATAGGTGCTGTTTCTATTGCCATTAGCTATGCACCATTGGGAAGAGAAATAGCCCTTTTTACCCCGTTGGTTATCCTGGGTATCCCGTTATTTGATACGCTATTTGTTATTATCATCAGGGCGCTAAATCGTCGGTCGGTATTTCATGGCAGCAAAGATCATCTTGCTCTGAGGCTTATCGTATCTGGCTTTCAAGAAAGGCAGGCGATTCTTTTCGTCTATTTTCTGGCTTTTCTTTTTTGTGTCAACGGGGTGATTATCAGCAGGGTATCTAATGCTGTAGGACTTATTTTTTTATCCTCCAATATAATGGTTTGTTTACTTCTCGGTTTTCGTTTAGCAGCTGTAAAGGTTGAGTAAATGCGATGAAAAAAAACTGTGAAGTTGCAATTATCGGGGCCGGACTGGCCGGACTGAGTTGTGGTTACCACCTGGAAAAAGAATTCTGTATTTTTGAGAAGGCGCGTCATGTCGGCGGATTGTGTACGACAAAGCGGGTCGGCGATTTTTATTTTGATTGTGATGGCCATCTATTATATTTTAAACAACCCGCAATAAAAGCACTGGTCAACTCTCTTCTTGACAAGGAGCTCATCCGTCACAGGCGGAATTCGTGGATTTATTCAAAAGGCACCTATACGAGGTATCCTTTTCAAGCCAATACCTTTGGGTTGCCGCATGAGACAATTAAGGAATGTCTCTTGGGTTTAATTGAGGTGCGAAAAAATAAGGGGCGTTCACATAACGGTCAATATGAACATTTTGAACAGTGGATTTATCATACGTTTGGTTCCGGGTATGCCCGGCATTTTCTTTTGCCGTATAATCGAAAGTTCTGGAAATTTCCGCTGAAACAACTTACCTGTGAATGGTTGGACGGGTTCATACCAGTACCGAGCGTTGAGGATTCTCTGGAAGGGGCGCTCGACGACTCAAAGAAGTTATTCGGTTACAACCACCACTTTTGGTATCCCGTTCATGGCGGCATACAAAGACTCGCTGAGGCATTCAAAGAGAAGATTGCGCAGGGATCTATTGGATGCAACCGTGCGGTTGGCCGGATCGATTTGAGACGGTCTCTACTCGAATACAACGATGGCAATAAAGTCTCCTATAAACATCTTGTTTCAACGATGCCGTTACCTGAATTGGTGAAGATTTCGGGGCCACATCCCAGGAAGGTCTACGAGGCAAAAAACAAATTGAAGCATACCTCTATTTTAAATGTTAATTTCGGAATTAACAGGCCGGCTGCTACCAAGAAACATTGGATTTATTTTCCTGAATCTGATTTCGCTTTTTTTAGAATAGGTTTTATGTCTAATTTTTCTCCCTATGCCGCTCCTGAAGGGGGCAGCTCCGTATACGTCGAATTTTCATACAGAAAACAAAGTGAACTTAATATTCAAAAGATGCTGCACGAGGCAAAGCTGGCTCTCAGGCGCCTCGGTTTTATCGATGATTTCTGTGATATCGCGGTAGAAGACCACAATCTTATACCGTACGGATATATTATCTATGACAAATACTGCAACCAGGCTACTTGTTTGTTAAGAGACTACTTTCGAAACTATAACATCACTCCTATCGGCAGGTATGGGCTCTGGCGGTACCTATCTATGGAAGATGTGATTGCATCAGGCAAAACAACCGCCGAGAAACTTAATGCTCAATAAATTAAAAATGCTATACAGACATCGGGAGGTATTGCTTAGCATGGTTGTCAAGAATGTAAAGGCGAAGTATGTTGGTTCACTACTTGGCATCTGGTGGAGTATTATCACGCCCCTTTTGATTATGGCCGCCATCACATTTGTTTTTACTGTTATATGGCCGGTTTCCATTAAGCTTTTTTCCTTGTTTGTTCTCTGCGGAATTTTGCCTTGGATTTTTTTCGCCTCGGCTCTTTCTGAATCGACAAACTCACTGATTGAAAACACAGCCCTTTTACATCAATATATCGTTCCAAAGGAACTTATTCCTCTGGCGACGGTTCTTTCCAATTTTATTAATTTCCTTTTCGGTCTTGTTTGCATAATCCCGTTTTTTATTATATTCAAACTTTCGACGATCCAGGCTATTGGATGGCTTCCTTTGGTTCTGTTTTTTCATTTCGTTTTTGTCTGCGGTTTTTCGCTCCTGCTTTCTTCGATTAATGTCTATATTCGTGATGTGGGGCACATTCTCGGTACATTTTTAATGTTCTGGTTTTGGG
Organism: Candidatus Omnitrophota bacterium; assembly: GCA_016930485.1. Classification (GTDB taxonomy): domain Bacteria; phylum Omnitrophota; class Gorgyraeia; order JAFGGP01; family JAFGGP01; genus JAFGGP01. Next base: position 36,831 of record JAFGGP010000013.1, read on the forward strand.
TGACCCCGGTTTTTTATTCACATGATATGATTCCGCTGCCTTGGAAGAGCTATCTGTTGCTTAATCCTATGACGAGCTATGTAGAGTCCTATCGGCAGGTTCTCTATCGGGGTTTTGCCCCTGATATTAGGATGTTATTATTTTTGCTTTTCTGGAGCGTTAGTATTTTTGTGCTCGGTTACAGCGTTTTTATTAAACTGGAATCAAATTTTATAAAAAAATTGTAACAAGGCGGTTGGTAATGCGGGAAGCGGTGGTTTCTTTTGCAGATGTGTGGGAGATGTACGAGGTTAAATTCATCAAAAATAAAAAGGTGAGCTGGGAAAAAATCTGGGCACTTCAGGGGGTCTCATTTGAGATTTTTCGTGGCGAGTGTGTTTGCATTATCGGCGAAAACGGATCCGGCAAATCAACAACCCTCAAATTGATCAGCGGCATGCTGAAGCCTGATAAAGGTTCTGTGAAAATAAACGGGACGGTTTCGGCGCTTCTCGAGTTGGGGGCCGGCTTTCATCCTGAGCTAACTGGCAGAGACAATGTATATCTAAATGCCTCCCTCTTCGGGCTTCCCAAAAACACGATCGACAAGGTCTTTGAAGAGATTGTTGCATTTTCGGGACTGGGGCGATTTATCGATGCGACGGTAAGGTGTTACTCGCAGGGCATGTTTGTTCGGCTGGCCTTTGCCTTGGCCATTCATGTAAATCCCGATATCATTCTCGTCGACGATACCCTGGCTGTGGGGGATGAGGAGTTCCAGAAGAAATGCATCAAGAAAATCTTTGAACTGAAAGAAAGCGGCAAGACCATCATTCTTGTAACTCACGATTTAAATATCGCGGAGAGATTATGTGCCCGCGGCATGATTTTACGAGACGGCAGACTTTTGCAACACGGTCCCTTACAGCGCATTATCCCGTCCTATCTCGAGACTGTTGGGCTTAAGGAGGGACTCGGGATTTTGCAGTACGAACATTTAAGAGTTGTTTTTAATAATGGCAGGATCTTTCTTAACTGGAAAGGGGTAAGTTTAACCAAACATCTCGGCGGATATATCTCCTGTTTTATAAAAGACAGAAATTATCTTTCGAGCGAATTGCACTGGCATATCGGACACATCGATGGCAGATCGATAACAGCACAGGGGAGGCACCCATATTTAGATTTGGAGTATACCTGGAAAATAGTTGTTTTTGAGGATTACTCCTTCAAGGTCGAGATTGACAGGGCAGTCAGCAGTGATGCAATTGAGGTAAAGGATGAGACGTTCAATCTGATGCTAACCGATGAATACAAAAACTGGTCTAGCATGAAAGGTATCGGTGCCTTTAACGAGCACTTTGCTCACGAGGTTAATTGGGAGCAGGCGGCCCCGAAGATCGCACAGGGAGATATAATGGCTGTGATGCCGATATCCGGCACGATCGAGCACCTCCCTGGGATTGTCTTTGACGGCTCCCGCGCCGATCCGGCATTCCGGATTACCGGCCATAATACAGGATGCAATGTGAGTGCCCGGGCATTCCGGGCGGTTTTAAGTGAGGCGGCTCTGGGTCTGTCTCTTTCCCGGGGAGGGCGCTTTTTTGACGGATATTTCAGACTTTTTTATGACGAGAAGGCCATCAATGATTTTATAGAGAAGAAACGCCGGGAACGGACGTTTACCGCGGGGGACATCAGGCTGCTTGTGGATTACGGGAAAATCGGCATCTTTTTTAGGGATTGCGAAGTAACCCAGGATGCCGGCCTCCTCTCTTCATTTTTATCTCTCGGAAGATGGCTTGACTCGACCCAGGCACACTGGACAATTCAACGAAAACCAAATGGATTTACGGTTAAGGTACAGTGGCAAGATATTCCTATTACGCAGCTGTGGCACCTTGAGATCATAAAGGAGAATGAAATCAGGTGGAGGGTGCAACTGGAGGTGCATGACAAGGTTGTTGTGCAAGAAGAAAAAGCAGGGATTGCTCTAAGTGCGCAGTATGTATCGTGGTTGTGCGCCGAAGACAATGGCATCTTTCCGGAGATTAAGGGGTGGGAAGACATGCCGCTCTCCCGTCAGGATGTTTCTGTTATCGGCGTTAAAGGAACTCAGGAAGGGGGCAGTCAGTATCCGCCTCTCTCTTTTGATTTTTCAGAGGCGAATGGATTTTTCCCGCAACTTCAGAATTCGACGCGTCAAATTAACGCACGCATGCTTCAGGCAAGGCGTATCCACAGGATGGAGGACACAACGTATCACCCCGGATCCTATGACTACTTCTCGGCACGAATAGTGCTTGGAGACGGCCTTCAGTCTGGGGGATCCCGGCGATCAGAACAGATATCAGTCAAACCTGTTGTGGCAAAAGTGCTCTTTGTGAATTTACCATGGCGCATTGACGGAATGTGGGGTGTCAGAGCCGGATCGCGTTGGCCCCACATTAAAGAACCGGTTGAAGGTGAATATCTGCCGTTTCCCTTTTTTATGGCATATGCCGCTGCCCTCTTAGAAAAAAATGGTTTTGATGTAGAACTTATCGATGCTATCGCCGAAGGGATTGAAGAAAAGATTTTTTTAAGAATGCTTCACAATAAGAGGCCTGATTTACTCGTAACAGAAACCTCGACAGTAACCTTAGAACACGATCTGGGCATTCTTAAAAAAATTGATCCCGGTATTCCGGTGGCGCTCTGTGGAGCCGATAGCAACATACAAAAAGAGGATTTTCTAAAGGCTCATCCCTATATTACGTATGTCTTAGTTGGCGAATACGAACATACGCTACTGGACCTTGTACGACATATGAACGGCTCACAGGATCTTCAGGACGTTCCTGGTCTCCTGTTCAGAAATAACGGCAACATCGTAAAGACAGCACCGCGCCCCCTGTGCAATCTCGACGATTTACCGTGGCCACTCCGTGATCGGCTGCCTATGCATAAATATTTCGATGCACCAGGAGGCATACCTACGCCTTCGGCGCAGATGTGGGCATCTCGCGGATGTCCGTATCAATGCATCTTTTGTGCCTGGCCGCATATTATGTATGGCGGCGGAACCTATCGTACGCGCAATACTATCGATGTGGTAGACGAAATGGAGTATCTCATTAAAAAAATGAATTTTAAATCGATTTATTTTGATGATGATACGTTTAATATCGGCAGAAAAAGAATGCTTGAATTGTGCCAGGAAATCAAACGGAGGACGAAAGAAGGGCAGATGCCTGGTGTTCCCTGGGCAATTATGGCGCGTGCGGATCTTATGGACGAGGAGCTCTTGACAGAGATGAAGTCGGCCGGTCTGTATGCGGTAAAATACGGTGTTGAAAGTGCGGTTCAAGAGATCCTCGACAGTTCCAACAAAAAGATGGATCTTAAAAAAGCAGAGCGGATGATTCGTCTCACTAAGGCAATGGATATGAAAATTCATCTGACGTTCACCTTTGGGCTGCCTGGCGAGACTTTCGAGACGATCAAGAAAACAACCGATTTTGCGCTGCGCATGGACCCCGATTCCGTCCAGTTTTCTATTACGACACCTTTTCCCGGAACCAGATATTTTGAGGAACTGGACCAAAAGGGATGGATCGTCACGAAAAACTGGGCTGACTACGATGGAAATTATAAGAGTGTCCACAGAACCGAGTTTTTAGAATCAGGCGATCTCGAAAAGGCCCAGGACAATGCTTATGCAGTTTGGGAGGATCACTGCAGGAAACGAAAAGGTATAACCGGAAGGCGGTCTGCCTTCGTGAGATTTTTTGTTTACTGGCGGTCATGTGGTTTTCTTTTTGCGATGCAAAAAATTGTTAAATATATCTTATTCAAGATGCGGCAATACAAAGAAAAGCAGCACGCAAGAACGGGCGAGGATTTACTCTATAAAGACCTCGGGCTTCGGATAGAATATGTTAAGCGAAAGGCGAGAATATTCTATAAAGGGGCTGAACTGACCAAGGATGTTGGCCTGACAACATCGCTGAAGATTCTTGGAGACTGGCACGACTCCACATTTGCTGTCTGGAGCGTCGACAAGATCTCTCCGAAATTTATTCGCATTAAAAGCAGGTGGCAGACTGTGCCGGTGAGCCAGATATGGCATCTTGAGATTACCGGATCGCGACAGATTCAGTGGAACGTTGCCATGGAGATAGAAGAGGAGCTGATTGTGCAGGAAGAAAAAGCCGGCCTTGTTGTAACCCCTGAGTACAGACAGTGGAGCTTTGCAGATAAGGACGGCATTTTCCCGCAACTGACAGATCAATGGGAGGAGATGGTGCTGCCTGAGTCGGACGAGAAGTGCATTTGCATCAGCGGTTCAGAAAAAGAAAATGGTGCCCATCCGCCGTTATTTTTTGAATTTTCCAAGTCAGGTAGTTGCATCCCGCAGCTTCAAAACGCCACCCGTCACATGAACGCACGTTTTGTTCATGCCCGGAAGGTTTGGGGCGTTGGCGGGAGGACGTATATGCCCGGTACTTATGAGTATTTTTCCGGAACGATTACTATCGGCACCGAACCGGAAGAGCTGCAGGATTTGGGAGAAGCAACGCGGAGGGATGTCGGCAGGGGCCTTAACTCAACCATTTATTCGCGACGAAGCTCATTTCGTATTGTGTGGGACTCGATCAGGAAGCAGGGAATGGTGCAGACCGCAAGGAAAATACTAAGATATTTCAAACCAAGAAATCTGAGCGCGCATTATTTGACGTTGCTTGGGATCTTTGACGGACAAAAAGCCTACAGGGGGCCTGATTTTGTCCAGATCGACCCTACTAATAATTGCATAAACAGTTGTGCCGGTTGCTGGTGCCATTCAGAACTGCTAGGCGATAGAAAAATGGGATTGGAAGAAAAAAAGAAAACCCTGCCTTTCGAGGTTATGAAGAATCTCGTTGATGAACTGTGTGCCCTGGGGACTAAAGAGATATACTTTGCCGGAGGCGGAGAGCCGTTTATGCATCCCCGGCTTTTGGATATCGTCGAATACGCAAAAGAGAAAAAACTGTTGTGTTACATCAACACCAGTTTTGTGCTTATTGATAAACAGAAGGCCAGGCGACTTGTCGAACTGGGTATTGACCATATGACAGTAAGTATGTGGGCAGGTGATGCGGATACATATGTAAAGACACATCCGACAAAAAATAAGGACCTCTTTTACCAAATTAGAGATGTGCTCACTTTTTTAAATAGCATCAAAAATAACCGAAGGCCGTTTATTAAACTCTATAATGTAATCTCCTCTTTGAACTATGATGCTGTTGATGCTATGGTCGATTTTGCTCTTCAGACCGGATCGGAATCGATGGAGTTTACATTAATAGACACAATCCCCGGAAAAACCGATCACCTTCTGCCAGATTCCGAACAGACAAAATGTCTTATTGAACAGTGTGAGGATCTGAGGCGGAAAGTCCACGGACCGCTCAGGGGGATGCTTGAACTCATCGGTTTTGAGCAGTTTGTGCGCCGGATTAAGAGTGCGCACGTTACTGAGGGCGAGTACGATAAAGAAATCATAAACGCGCTGCCCCGATGTTATATCGGCTGGACTTTTGCGCGTGTTCTAGCCGACGGAAACGTCAATTCGTGTCTCAAGAGTCACCGGATACCCGTTGGCAGTATATACCGAGAGTCTTTTAGAAACATCTGGAACGGTCCACGACAGTGCTCTTTTCGCTGTCACGCCCTTAGGTTTGATAAAAACGATCCGTTTTTTACATTAATAGGAAATGACCCGTCGATCCGGGAGGCGGGGTGTTATAAGAGCTGCGACGACATTATAAGAAACATAAACACCCACAACCGTCTTATGTCATTAACCTTGCCAGAGCTGGGTGTTCTTAAGGCGTTAGCAGGGCTGAGCAGGATGGCACAAGCGTTGCATTTTAATAAAAGACGTACTCTTACCAAACAACAGGCCGAGGTCGAAAAAGAATGGCTCGCGGGATAACATCCGATATTATTCTGGTTTTAGCCCCGCCGTGGGGGGTGGACGAACCCCATCTGGGGCTTGCGTACTTGGCGACTTATCTGAAGGATAAAGGATATCTTCCTGAGATCTACGATATGAATATCGAGGTATTTCATGATGTGTATAACAGTCCGCTAAGAGAACTTTGGAAGTCGTCGCGTCAACCTGATTGGATGAACAGGTCGGTTTTTTATTCTCAGACAGTTCCACGCCTTGAGTCACACCTCGAACAAGGCGTAAACAGTATATTAAAAAACAGAACAAAGACCATCGGCTTTTCAGTAACCGCAAGTAACCGCCTGTTTACCCTGGAGATGATACGGCGCATCAAGGAACGTGATCGGTCGCGGTTTATCATCGTCGGGGGAATTGGTTGTTACACGGAAGGGGAGCGATTGATTTTTTTGCCGCCCGGCATGGTCGATGCCTTTGTCATCGGAGAGGGGGAAGAAATACTGGTCGATCTGCTTGATTCCCTAGAAAATAAGAGACCTCTCGCGAATGTTTCCGGATGTATATATTGGACTGGCGAGGGATATTCCAGAGGTGTGCCGCGCCCGCTCGTAGAACATTTAGACAGCATTCCCTTTCCTACCTTTGATGAATTTCCTCTGGATCTGTATTTGTACGGAAGAAAAAGTTTTGATGAATTTACTATGAAGCATACACCTATCCTTGGCAGTCGGGGGTGCGTAAACAGGTGCGCCTTCTGTAATGATGTAGCTATCTGGCCCTCATTCAGGCACCGCTCCGCCCGTCATATATGTGACGAGCTTTTTTATGAATCAAAGAAGCGGAATATCACCGCTTTTGTATTTCAGGACCTTACTATAAATGGCAACCTTCTGCTCTTGAGGGAGATGTGCCGGCTCTTTAAAAGTAAACTTATCGATGATTTCAGATTTCCGGTCAGATGGGTGAGTAATGTTATTGCACGCAAAGGCATGGATCATGATACCTTTACCCTCATGAAAAACGCCGGATGTCACACCCTCATGTTTGGCATTGAAAGCGGATCGGACAAGGTATTGAAACTGATGAGAAAAGGGTACACCTCGGAGAGTGCGGCAAAGGTGCTGCAGGAGTGCAAGAGAAGCGGCATTGCGGTTTGGATCAATCTTATTGTCGGTTTTCCCGGGGAGGGAGAACGGGAGTTTCTCGAAACACTCTGTTTTATCAAGGAAAATAAGGGATACATCGACAGGGTTCAAAATCTCAACATCTGCAATGTGGTCGAAAGTGCCGAACTTCAGAGAAATGCCGGACGTTACGGGGTTGTACTTCCCGATGATGATATGGCATATCTGCACTGGAGGAGCGTCGACGGGACTAACACTTTCGAAGAAAGAAAGAGAAGACTTTTTATGCTGAAGGCGGAGATCGAGTCGCTTGGAATATGTGTTGAAAATATGAATATCGAGGGCGAGGAAGGAAAGATAGGATGAGAAGGCGCCGGATAATCCATTTTGTCCTGCTTGCGGTCCTCACTTTTTTAGTGGATATGTATCTTTTTGCTATTAAGAAGATAAAAGGCGTTACTATTTTCCCAGGGGGATAATGAAAATAGTACTGGTGCACCCTCATGATATTTTCTCCAAGGAAGAGCCCTGGACGGTTAGAATCAGGAGCATTGCCGAGGAGTTTGTGAAGCGGGGCCACAAGGTTCGGTTAATCTATTTTCCACTGCGGGATGAGGGGCAGCACCTCGAAAAAGAATATAACGGCTATTTTGTTATCCCGCTCTCCCGACAGCACGGCCCTCATATTTTTTTAAAAAATATACGGCGCGTTATTGCCGAGGCAAAATGGTGTGATATAATCCACTTCCAGAAATGCTTTCATTATGCAGCCCTTCCGGTACTCCTCGCCTCTTTTATAACAGGGAAGCCGGTTCATTATGACTGGGATGACTGGGAAATAAAAATTTATTATTATCCGCCGAATCAATCGCGCTTTATCGGGTTTTTTCTGAATAGCTGGGAGACCTCCCTGCCGTGCCTGTGCGACACGGTTTCATATTCCAGCTACCGACTCAAGGAAGAATGCGAAAGACTGGGCGTAAAAGGGGAGAGGATGTGCCAGGCGCATGTAGGGGCAGATATTACAAAATTCCGTCCTGATGTCGATGGCTCCTTCATACGAACCCGATACTGTTTAAAACCCCTGGTGGTGTTATACCTGGGACAGCTGCACGGCGGTCAGTATACCGAACTGTATCTACGGGCTGCACGGGAGGTATTAAGGCAGCGCAACGATGTTTCTTTTTTAGTTGTCGGGGGAGGGTATCGCCAAAATGAACTGATACATTTTGCACGCCATCTGCAGATCGACCGGGATGTGGTATTTACCGGCTATATAACGCACGACGAATCACCGTATTACATCGCCGCGGCAGATGTGTGCGTGGCGTGTTTCGAGGATAACGATATCACCAGATGCAAAAGCCCGTTAAAAATAGTGGAGTATCTTGCGTCAGGCAAAGCCATTGTGGCCTCTAATGTGGGTGAGGTGAGAAATATGGTGGGCGGCATTGGCGTTTTGGTACCACCCGGAGATTCGCAGGCCCTGGCCCAGGGGATTGTCCAGTTACTCAATGATGGACAATTACGGAGAGAGATGTCATGCAGGGCACGGGAGCGGGCCGAGCATAAATATAACTGGGGTGTTACCGCTCAGAATTTATTGGAGATGTACGGGAGGTCTCTCAATGGAAAAGGCTAATATATATCTCTCTGTTGTCGTGCCCGTCAGAAATGAAGAAAAGAATATCCCAGTGCTGCATGAGGAACTTCTGGATGTTTTGCGTACCCTTAAAAGGAGTAGCGAGATAATCTACGTGGATGACGGATCTACCGATTTAACCTTTGAGCAGATAAAGACCATCGCGTTAAACGACCAGAGGGTCACGGCGGTTAAGCTGGCCAGACATTCAGGGCAGACAATGGCTATTGCCGCAGGCATCGACCTTGCAAAGGGCGAGGCGATTATTCTCATGGACGGGGATTTGCAGAATGACCCGCGCGATATCCCTGTTCTGCTGACCGCACTCAGCGAAGGATATGACCTTGTCAGCGGGTGGAGGAGAAAGCGGAAAGACGCCTTTATTACCAAGAAGATCCCTTCTAAGGTCGCGAACTTCCTTATTAGCAAGTTAACAGGGGTAAGTTTGCATGATTTCGGTTGCACATTAAAGGCGTACCGAGCCAGTGTCATTGCCGGTCTTGACCTGTACGGAGAGAGCCATCGCCTGATCCCGATTTATGCAGCTATGCAAGGCGCTAACATTAAAGAGGTTGTGGTTAACCACCGACCTCGCAGGCACGGAAAGTCACATTATGGCCTGTGGCGCGCATTTAAAGTTCTATTGGATATTTTTATTGCCAGATTTTTTGCGATTTTTTCAAGCAAGCCGATTTATATTTTCGGAGGCTCCGGCCTGGTTGCCTTATTTTTCAGCATTTTTTTAGGGGTTATTGTTATCGTCAGGCGGTTATTTTTCCTGGGAGAATGGGTGAGTCCTCTTTTATTAATTTCCTTGATATTGTTTGCGATCGGAGTACAGTTTCTGCTTTTGGGGATATTAGCCGAGGTGCTGATAAGGGTATATTTCAAATCTTCAGGGAAAAAGCCGTTTTTATTGCAGGAGATTGTTGCAAAGAGCCATCATAGGTAGCACTTGTGTGAGGGAAGACGAAAAAGGCGCTCTTCAAGTCAGCGAGGAGAGAGGGAAGAATGTGGTGGAGTTTATTGCACCAAAAAACGGCGCGACTCTACCCGCCGGATCCAATATGTGAGTACCATCATGGTTTCAAAAAAAATACTTTTTACCTCAAACAGATCGATAGTCATCATTTCCTTAATCCTCATCATTGCATTCCACCTGTTACATAACTGTCTGTGGTGGCAAAACGATAACGTTCCCCGGGGTGGCGATGCCCCCAATCATGTTCTTTTTCAACGGCAGTTTTTTCAGGCGGTGACGTCCGTTTTAGATAATCAGTCTTTAACCCTTTTTTCAAAAATGAGCCTTATCGCCAAAATCTTTAATGGTAAGACTTATAGTGAGGTCCCGTATTATATTTACTGGCCGCGTTTTATTTCCTTAACCTCTTCTTTCTTTACCTGTGCTATCGATGACACTTTCTCGGTATTGCGCCTTTCCATCTTCCCCTATTTCATCCTGTTAATTGTCGCTACGTATCTGTTTGGGAAGGCCTTGCAATCGGTGTGGATGGGTTTATCTTCCGCGGCCCTAGTGTCTTTATATCCCATCATGTTCGAGTCTTCAAGGCAGTATGGCCTGGATTTGCCCTTAACCGCATTTTTTATGCTTACACTGTATCTGCTATTAAAAAGCCGGGGTTTCAAACATAGATTTTATTCAGTGGCATTCGGTATTGCCGCAGGAACAGGGGCGCTTATAAAAGGGCAGATAGGTCCTTTTATTATATTCCCTTTCATCTACATGCTTGGCATATTAACCAAAAAAATAGCATACGCCTCCAGAAGGCATAAAGGCTTTTCTGGCATCAGGCGACTAACAAATCTCTCTTTAATGCTTTATTTTGCCTGTTTAGCAGGTTCGCTGTGGTGGGGGAATAAAATAAGGGAGGCAGCGAGGGTTTTACCTCAACATTTTATCAATGACAAAAAGGTCGCGATGGAGAGTTTCTGTTCAGCACCCAAATTTTCCTGGGGCTATCTCACGTGGGATTTTCTGCAGATATTTCACAAGGCCGTCTGCCCATATTTAACCGCATGCTTCCTGGTCGCTTTATGCTACTTTCTGGTTAGAAAGGGCATGCGAAATAAAGCTTTTGTGATCGCTTCTTTTGTGGGCCCGTTTCTATTATTTTCTATTTTCTGCGCCGCCAAAGACGAACGATTTCTCATGCCGGTACTTCCTCTGATGGCTGTTGTTACCATGAGTAGTTGTCATGCCGTTAACAGTCGACGCACCCGTTATCTGCTTTTATTTCTTGTTTTTGCGGTTGCGATATTTCAGTTTTATGTGATCTCTTTTTATGACGGGTGCATAACTTGTTGCAATGTCAACAAAAAGGTATTTGGCATTACGCAATATGGCGGATCACCCCTAATGAAACCCCGGGGCTATGACAAGGAAATAGCAGACTTAATAGATAAAGGATCGGATGAAGGAGAGGATCTTAAGATAGGATACATCTCTTTAGTAAAGGAAGAAGTCGGCCCTTGCTATCATGTTCTATATTACAATTTGTTACCGATGCATCTGAAAATCAGATTAATTCCGTTAAGATGGGAAGCGGATATTTTTCTAACATGTATAAATGATTTTGATTTTATACTTTTTTTCGATGAACGAGAACATTATGAATGGCCAGATAAGCATTTCAGGGAGGATTTTATCGTAGCCGCGAATGAAGCGCGATATATAGCTAATTTTAGTTCAGATGAAGCAGTAGATAAACTAATATCCGGCAAAGAAAAATTTGATCTGATCAAAATGCTGAAGTACCCGGATCTTCGGTATTATTGTTTTGTGTACAAAAACAAAGATAGATGAAAAAGGTGGAGCATGTGCGGCATTTGCGGCATTGTTGCCTCAGCATATTCTAGATCAGAAAAGCAGGTTTTGTTAGAAAAGATGCTTGCGAAACTTGAGCACAGGGGTCCTGATGAACAGGGTCTCTACGTTGATGAGAACGTTGCCATTGGGGCTAGGCGTTTGTCAATAGTTGACATTAAGCGGGGGACGCAACCGGTTTTTAACGAAACCGGGTCATTGGTGATGGTTTTTAATGGGGAGATATACAACTCTATCGAACTTGCTCAACAACTGAGCAGGCAAGGGCATCGGCTCATAACCCGCTCGGACGCAGAACCCATTGTGCACTGCTACGAGGAAAAAGGCACAGACTCTTTCTGCGATTTAAACGGGATGTTCGCGTTTTGTCTATGGGATAAAGAGAGGAAGCGGCTGATTATTGCCAGGGACCATTTTGGCATAAAACCATTGTATTATTACCATGAAGGTGGCGTACTGGCGTTTGCCTCTGAGATTAAGGCGCTGCTCGAGCTGCCGTTTGTGCCGAGAGAGCTCAATCGCCGCGCGCTCGATCTCTACCTGACCCTTGAATACATCCCGCAACCTCTCTCTATTTTCCGCGATATCCACAAGCTTCCACCGGCGACAGCGCTGCATTTTGAAAAAAGCGGCTCCCTTACCATGAGAGAGTACTGGTGCCTCGAAGATAGCATTCGTCTTAACGGTGAGATTTCAGAAGAAGCTGCCTGTGAGGAACTACGGATGCGCCTGGAGGATTCGGTTCGCCTCAGGTTGCGGTCAGATGTTGATATCGGTGTATTTTTAAGCGGTGGCATAGACTCATCCAGCATCATAGCCTTTATGAAAAAGCATAACGTTGGGCCTGTACGTGCCTTCTCTATCGCGTTTCATGAAAAGACATTTGATGAGAGTGTGTATGCGAGAGAAATAGAAAAATCCTTTGCTATTCAACATTATCAGGAGTTTTTTACCCCGCAGTCATTTTTGGATATCTTTCCCGCTGTCGTTGAGCAGCTCGACGAACCGTTCGCGGATCCGTCCGTCTTTCCGACTTTTTACCTTTCTCGCATCGCCCGGCAGCATGTAAAGGCCGCGTTTTCGGGTGAGGGTGGTGACGAGCTCTTCGCAGGGTATCCTACTTATTGGGCCGGGCGCTTCGCAGGAACCTGCGCGATGATACCAGGCCCCCTCAGGAAGATGGCCGAAAAGGCAGCTCAGTTATTCCCGCCATCAGATACCGATCTGTCATTTTTCTATAAATATAAACGGTTCATGAAGGGGATAGCGTACGAAGATGCGTATAGACCGTTTATCTGGAAAGGGGCCTTTTCAGAAGATGAAAAACGGCTGTTATCCGGTGAGGGTTTAAAAGGGTCTTTCGACGGTCTGAGTCTGTCCCATTTTGACGGGATTATTGAGCGTTACCGCAATTTTGACGTTGTCTCCCGCCACCAGCTTTTAGATATTGCCACTTACTTACAGGATGATTTACTGGTTAAGGCGGATCGCGCGTCTATGAAGAACTCCCTGGAGGTGCGTTTACCATTTTTGGACTATCGGCTGGCAGAGTTTGTTTTCTCACTACCAAGTTTCTTTCGACTTAAGGGGTTTACGGGTAAATATATCCTGAAGAGGGCCCTCAAGGATACGTTGCCGCAATCGGTGCTCAGGAGGAAAAAAAAGGGTTTTGGGATGCCTGTGGCAAGGTGGCTTTCCAACGAACTGCGCTCACTGCTTATGGATACTCTTTCCCCCTCTTTAATGGCCACTGACGGGTTCTTTAAGCAAAGTTACATAGACGCCCTCCTGCAGAGACATCTTACAAAAAAAGAGGATTTACGAAAAGAGATCTGGGTAGTATTGATGGCCGAACTCTGGTACAGGAGGTATATGCGATCATGAGGGTCGTGCTGGTTAATCCGCCTCTTTCGGGAGAGGAGCGCTACGGGGCGCTTGCGGCCGGTGGCGTCTATTTACCGCCTTTGGGTATTGCTATTTTGGCGCAGATTGCCCGGGATAAAAGACACGACTCCTTCATTATCGACGCGGAGGCCGAGCAGTTAACAACCGAGCAGACGATCAAGCGTTTAATCAACATAGACCCTGATGTGGTTGGAATCAGTGCTGCCACCGTTGCCATCTACAGTGCCGCTTCATTAGCCGAAAGATTTAAAAAGAGAAAAAAGAGCACGCCTGTAATAATCGGCGGCCCGCACATCACCGCGATTCCCGGAGAAACCATGCGGTGTTTTCCCGGTTTTGACATAGGGGTCATCGGTGAGGGCGAATGTGCCCTTGCAGAGCTTTTGGACGTATTGCGGGACGGTTCTGATCTAAAAACGATTGCCGGAATTATCTTCAGAATAGATGGAAAGATTATCGAAACCGGGCCCCGCGAACTTATCGCAGACCTTGACACTATTCCGTTTCCGGCCTGGGACCTGCTGCCCGATATCAGGAGACGTTACCGGCCTTCGGCATTCGGGTTTCAAAGACTTCCCGCGACCTCATTTGTTACCTCCCGGGGCTGCCCGTCGCGTTGCTCGTTTTGCAACCAGGGACCGTGGGGCAAAAAGAGATACCGCGAACACTCGGTGCCATATCTGCTTGATATGATCCGGATTTTGTATCATAGCTACGGCATACGTGATTTAGTGATCTATGACGGTACGTTTGGCGTTAATAAAGAGAGGTTAATCGCATTTTGCGAGGCCCTGATCAGGGAAAATCTGAATCTTGTCTGGTCGAGCAACGCCCGTGTTAATATGCTTACCCCGGATATACTCAGGCTCATGAGGCGGGCCGGTTGCTGGGGGATTGCCTATGGCATCGAGAGCGGTTCTCAGGAGATACTTGACTTTCTGCAAAAAGGCATTGATTTAGAGGGGGTGCGGCGGGCGATTACCTGGACCAAACAGGCTGGGATTATCGCCAAGGGATATATCATGGTCGGCGTTCCGAAGGATACCCGGGAAACAATCCGTGAGACTATGGATTTTGTTCTTACGTTAGACCTTGATCTCTTGACGGTCAATCACTTCACCCCGTTTCCAGGCACGCTTGATTATGAACGGGCAGGACAATACGGTTTTTTCAATAAGGACTGGCGGCTTGCCAATGAACACAGCATGGCCTTTGTCCCTGAGGGGCTCAGCAGGGAAGAGGTTGAGCGCGCGATACGCGAAATTACAAGAAGGTTTTATCTCAGACCCCGAATTATAAAGAACCAGCTTCATCTTTTGGCGAATCCTCACAAGTGTGCATTGATTATAAAGGGTGCCATCGCACTGATGAAATTCATCACTCAAAAAAACAGCACTTACGGAAAGAAAGCGTGACATGTTTCCCAAAATTCCACGGGCACGGATTTACTGGAGCATGCGATTGACACTGCAATCCTTGGCAATCCTGTTGAGCGGAGGACTTGTCAAGGGCGGGGCAATCGAACGGTTTCGAGAGGCCCTGCGCAAATACCTAGGGTGCAGGTACGTTATATTAACCTCGTGCGGAAAAATATCCCTCTACGCCACCCTTAAGGTGCTTAAGTTGGATGAATCGGACGAAGTTATTCTGCCGGCCTACACAGTGCCCGAGGTGGTCGAGGTCATTTTAGCGTGCAACTTAGTCCCTGTCTTTGTCGATATTGACGAGACGACCTACAACATGAATGAGGCGGCGATAGAAGCCGCTATCGGCACGCGGTCAAAGGTTATTCTCATGACACATATGTATGGGCGCCCATGCAATGTTGATTGCATTATGGCCCTCGCAAAAAAATACCATCTTTCGGTTATCGAGGATGCGGCCCAGACTATCGGGGCAGAGTATAACGGAAAAAAAGTAGGGACGTTCGGCAGGGCGGGCTACTTTAGTTTTGGGATGATGAAACACTTTAACACACTGGGCGGAAGCGCCCTTGTTACCGATGACCCTATGATGTACAGAGATATGCTTTCGGTTGTTGAGAAATACCCGTACCCCACACAATGGAGCCAAATAAAACTGTTATGCAAGGCGATGATGCTGCATATTGCCACAAACTCCATCGTTTTTTCAATATGTGGTTACCCCATCGTATTTTTACTGAGGTTATTTGGAAAAAAATTTCTGTATAACGCGCTCGCCGGCAGGCCGATACAAGAGCGTTTTTCGGAGGATTTCCTCGATCGCGTGCGCCATCGTTTCGCCAATTTGCAGGGCGCAATAGGTCTTATGCAACTGCGCTCCTTAGAGAGAAACAATGAGGCACGTGTAAGAAATGCCGGCATTCTCAATGACATTCTACAACTACCGCACTCAACCTGCACCAACCATATATATTCTCAGTATGTATTATTGTTTAAAGATAGGGAAGAGGCCGCCGCGAGATTATTTAATGAAGGAATTGATGTCACAAATGGTTATTTGGAAAATTGCGGCGCGCGTTTTTCTGACGGCAAAAGAAACGATTCTTTCATCAAAAGCTCTCTGGCAGAGCAGCACAATTTGTATATACCCATTTACCCCTCTTTAACAGAGAGGAGAATGAAAGGCATCGCATTATGCATACAAAAAATGTATGGGCACATAGCCATCTTATAGTATGTTTTATCATACTGCATGTATTAGCCTGTGACGTATCTGCTTACAGCTCTGAAAGCGACATCCTTCAGGAAATCGAGACATTAAAAGGTAAAACGGCAGAAAATGAAGACCTGAACGATACAAAAGCGCGCCTTTTGCAGTTGTTAGACGTGGCGAGAGAAGAAGATGTTAATCTTAATGAGGAAATCTTTGCGGCCATAGATGAGACGCACAAAAAAATTATGGAACAGCGCCCGCAACAACAGATTGACCGTCTTACGTTATACCGTTTTTTAAAGGAATATTCTCAGTCTATGACTCCCGCATATTCATTTGCCCGTCTGGATTCGCGACATGCGTGTCAGAGGAACGCGAAAGCACTGAGAAAAAAAATTATTGATCTACTGGGCGGTTTCCCTAAAAGAAATCCTCTAAATGCCGTTATCCTTGAAACGAAAGATTTTGATGAGTACGTAATGGAAAAGATAATGTTTGATCCAGAGCCGGGGAGAAGCGTGGTCGGTTATCTCCTCATGCCAAAAAATAAAAAAACCCCGCTGCCCACCGTAGTTTGTTTACACGAACATGGGGGCGAATACTTCAAGGGCAAGGATGGCCCTGTCGGTAATGTGCTGCCTGAATCCGGGTTAACGTATGCGCGGGATCTTGCACAACGGGGGTATATTACATTGACTATCGATGCGCCCTGTTTCGGAGAGCGAATAGAGGATGAGGGGCAGGTCGATTATCTGGCTTCTTTGATCGGGCGGCCGCTGTTCGGTTTGATTGTATACGATGACATCCGATCGGTCGATTACCTTTTGACGAGAAGCGAGGTGGATAAAAAAAGGATAGGTTGTATAGGCCATTCTATGGGGGGGATTAGGGCGATATTTTTATCCGGGCTGGACGAACGCATTTCATGCGGGGTGTCCCTGAACGGTTTTTCAAACATGAAAGACGTGGTTCGGCATGAACTATTCTATTGGCCGCCAACTACCTACCTGAAAGGCCTATTACCATTTGCCGAGATAGAAGATGTTGTATCATTGAGCGCGCCCAGACCTTTTTTGGTGGCCGTGGGTCAATTAGATGATTCTCTCCCAGTAGACGACGCAGGACCCGCGGTCGAACATATGCGGAAGGTGTATTCATTTTATCATCGGGAAAAGTCATTTCAGTATCTCTTGTTCAAAAATGAGGGGCACGGTTTTCCATCACTTTACCACAACAAAGTATACTCATGGATTGATAGATGGATTTGAGTATGTTGCACAATACTAATCTCAGAAAAATTCTTTTTATAACCCGTGAATCAAAAGAACTGCCCGGCGCCCGGATCAGGGCCTATAGCTTTGCCGCTGAACTGCGCAAACTTGGCTGGGATGCCGATGTCTTTTCTTTTGCGGATCATCTCGGGGCATTTTCCGGAAAGGAGGAACATCGGCTTACACACAAAGACAAGCTTACCTATAACAGAAAGGCGTATCGCCATCTCTCAAAGATCAAAAACGCCACTTTTATTATCCAACGGGTAAACTACCATTCGTTCGCGCCTTTACTTGCTTATCTCAAGGATAAAAAAAATACACATATTGTATTGGATATGGATGACTGGGAGATAAGAGAAAAGATATATCGCATAGGCAAGCTCTCAAATTCAAAGGCAGAGATGTTAACGCGGTTCATCGCCACCCGAGCTGTTTTTTGCATAGCCGCAAGCCAGTATATCTACCGCTTTCTCTCCCGATACACAAAAAGAGTACTTTATCTCCCCAGCACCGTTGATGCTAATGTATTTTATCCTGGCAACGGCAGACCCTTATCCGGACCTGTGACATTTTCCTGGATCGGCACTATGAACAGAGAGGATGATGCCAAAAATGTGATTTTTTTGATAGAGTGCCTGATCGCGTGCAGACAACAAATGGAAGATATGGTTCTCGAAATAGTGGGTGACGGAAGATATTCTACTATGTTACAATACTATCTAAACAGCATACAGGACAAGAATGCCGTCCGATGGCTTCAGTATATGCCATATGAACAAATCCCTGAATATCTCCGGCAGATAGACATAGGGTTGGTCCCATTAATTCAGAAAACCAGATTTAATGAGGCAAAGAGTCCGGCAAAGCTGTTTGAGTATATGGCCTCGGGGAAGCCGATAATCGCAAGTTCCATAGGTGAGGCAAAGCAGGTTGTGCAAAACGGAAAGAATGGCATCTTGGCCGACGGGCAAAGTGCATTCTGTTCGGCCATGCTAATACTGGCCAGGGATGCGGCGCTTCGTAGGAGCTTGGGCCATGAGGCCTCTAAGACCATAAGAGAGCGTTTTTCATTGTCAAAATGCATTAATGTGTTGCATGAAAATCTATCGCACACCTTTTAAACAAGGAGGGGATATGGTTTCTAAATACCTATATCTGGCATTTGTTGTGTTGAGCGTTATTGCTGTTAGCCAGGGCGCCGTCTCGGCGCAGGAGACAACGGCAGAACTGCCGAAGGCTAGAATCGACATTAGCGCTGAGGACGGGGCATTCGAGCTGATGAATATCAAGGCGACGGGCGATACAGATGTTATCATCGAAACACTAACCGGTGAGACCTCGAACGTTACCTTTGCTATCGTCAAGGAAGACGCTGTAGCCAGTTGGAGAAAATTGACCATAACATTCATGCCGGTTAAATCAGGCCGGGTGAAAATAACCTTAGGGGGCGCACATTTTGAGAATATGGAGGAAGATCACAGGAGTATCGTATTTGATGATCTCTCTATCGCGAAAAACGATGTTATAAGCAATGGCGGGTTCGAAGAGAGCGATCCGGATGGGAAGCCGGTTGGCTGGGACGGGACCCCTGAGGTGTATATTTCAAACAAGAAAGAGGCCAGGACAGGATCGGGCGCGATCCAGGTCTGGCATGATCAGCGTCTGGAGCAGACTATAGAAGTTAAGGGCTGGAACGAATATACAATCAACGCGTATTTTAAGGCTGCCAAATAGCCAAGATAATACCCTGAGCAATGATGACAGAGTGGCGCTTTTTTAACACGGCCGTCTCATGTTAACTGTATAATTTAATACCTTCCTAACAAAAGATTTTCCTTCTCTTTAATGAAGAACAAACACCTTTATTTTTTGGGCGCCATCTTTCTTTTTCATCTCATCAATAATCTCTATGTCCTCAGGATTGACCGTACCCCCTTTGTATTTGACAGCCATTCGTATTTTTACATGAGCGTCAGTATCTATAAATGGTTCTTGGTTGGTTTCCGCGGCCATATAGACATTATTACTAGGCCGCCGCTTGTTATGTTTCCCGCCTCGCTTTTCTATTTTTTATTCGGCATAAGTCGGGATGTTGCCTGTTTCACAAATGTTATCTTTTTATGTGTCCTGATTATCTCGATGTATCAAATTGGTAAGTCCATGGGAGATAAAGAAACAGGGCTTCTTTCGGTTTTCATTCTAACCACCTATCCCATAGTATTCGGCTTTTCCCGGATTTATATGGCCGAATTCCCGCTTCTTGCTATGGTCGCCCTGTCATTATGGGCCCTTTTACGGACAGATTGTCTCACTGATACCCGGAGATCATTATTGTTAGGTGTTATATGCGGGGCGGGCCTGCTTACCAAGATGACTTATCCTGCCTTTGTTGCGGGACCATTCCTGTATTACTGCATTCACGGGATAGTCATTTACAAGACTAAACGCAAGAACATTATTTTTAACAGTATACTAGTCTTATGTATTGCCGTAAGCGTTTCCTTTTTCTGGTATAGGCCAAATCTGATCCAGGAGTTTCTTCGCTATCAAAATGACGGAAATATTCCTCGTGCAATGAGCGGATTCCGGCTGACTGAGCACCCGCTTTTTTATCTATTTGCGCTTTACAATTCACAGATGTGGTGGCCATACTACATCTTCTTTATGGTCGCCGTTGCTGTGCTTGTCGTGAAGAGTCCTGCAAAACTACTGTTTCCCGCCGTTACTATCATTGTTCCATATTTTATCTTTTCGGCACTTGCGATAAAAAATACAAGGCATATCATGGCGTACCTCCCTGCATTCGCACTGGTTACATCCTCAGGGCTGTTTGAGATCTCAAAACACAAGAAGGCGCATCTTGCTGTATTTATTTTCATTTTTCTGATCGGAATCCTTCAATATCTCTTTATTACTTATTCTGTCTATGCAAAGAAGTTCCTTGAGGCCAGGGCATTCGCCCCTGGAGCATACCGCCCCTGTCCGACAGACCCATCGACGGTCTATGAATGGGATATACATGCCGTTCTTAATATGGGGTTATGGCAGCCAGACGATTCCGATTGGAAAACCGAGGAAATAACAACCCTTTTACTGAGAGAAAACCCGCAAAAAGGAGAGGCAAAGATTCTTTTTGTGAATCCGAATCCGCGCGTTCTTTTTGCATTATTAGACCACGTCCGGATTCAGCAATTGCCACTGGATATCTATAAATCATACACAGCCCATTCGAGAGGCAGTTTTCCGAAGGAGGATAGGAAAATCAATTTTACTTTTCAGGAACTCGAAGAGATAGATTTTCTTTTGATCTCCACCTTCGAGCAGTTTACAGGGCCCAATACGGATATCGAAGACCTGCTGCACGCGCTTCAAGGTCCGCCATGGTCAGACTGTTATGAGCGCATTGCGACTATCGACGTCCCTGAAGACACGAGTATCTATGTGTATAAAAGAAGGCGCAGCATACTATCGTTTCTTTCGGGCAGACAAAAAAGGCAAATCCTATGACGAAGAAATACGTGTATGCATTATCAGCACTTTTTATTTTTCATGTAATAAATAATTTATATATCTTGCATCTGGATACCACGCCTATTGTCTATGACAGCTATGGGTATTTCTGCCAAACTGTCCACATGTACAGGTTAATCCAATCTTCCTTTCGTGATATTGTGGCAGTCCTTAACGCACCGCCCCTGTTACCGGCTGTAAGCACGCTCTTTTACTTTATATTCGGGGTAAGCCAGGATGTGGCATCCTATGCAAACCTTGCTTTCCTGATAGCGCTGCTCTGGTCGATGTATAAGATCGGTGTTTATATGCAGGATGAACAAACCGGATTTTTGGCGGCCTTTATTCTGTCTACATATCCAATAACAATGGGATTGTCCCGGGCATATATGCTTGAGTTTGCCCTGACTGCCATGGTATGCGCAAGCTGGTATTTTATGTTAAAGACAAAGTTTTTTACAGACACTAAAATATCCATTGTCTTTGGCATTGTTGCAGGATTGGGCCTTCTCTCCAAGATGACGTATCCCGGGTTTGTTGGGGGGCCTGCGTTATACTCAGTTATATATGGGCTTATTGTCTATAGAGGAAAGAGATGGAAAATTATAAAAAACTTTTTTCTAGCAGGCATTATTACGGTTGTTGTCTCATTTTTCTGGTATAAACCTAATCTGATTCTAGAGGTTATGCGGTATCAAAAAGACAGGGGCATTCCTTACGATATTCATGGTTTCTGCTTGGATAGATACCCGCTCTATTATCTATCAGAATTATATAAGTCTCAACTCTGGTGGCCGTATTATCTATTATTTTTATTCGGGCTGGCTATAATGCTGTTCAGGGAGCCCAAAAAAATCATTTTCCCCGCTGTTGCCATTTTTACCTCGTATCTTATTTTTTCTTCTCTTGAGGTAAGGAATACCCGTCACACTGCGGCATATCTGCCAGGCTTTGCAATTATTACGGCACTAGGATTACGAAATCTTTTCAAAGGCAAAAAATTAAGTTCTGTCACTATGCTATGTGTTGTAGTTCTGGGAATCGGGCAGGCTCTTTATATTCCGTATTCTCCGCATGCACAGAGGTTTCTCGAGCACAGAACCGGTTATTTTCCAGAAGATCTTTTTGCCTATAATATATCCAGACTTCACCTGGTGCTTAATACTGGGCTCTGGAACCCTCAGCATCGGATTTGGGACATAAAGAGGGCAATTAAAAAGATACAGCAACACCCATACTATGGGGCACAGCCGATCAGGGTTGCTTTGGTGAACGCAAGCCCTTATTTTGTTTTTTCTTTGTACATGACACAGCTGATGGAAAGGCTCCCCATAGAGTTCGTTATTTTCCGCACAGACAATACGCCGATTCTGGATTTAACTGATTCTGTCTTTCACCTGACCGAAACGGAAATAAAGACCCTTGACTATCTTTGTATCTTCACATATAGGGTGAGCCAGGAACAGCCCTTGGATGTAGAGGTAATGATTGAAGAAATAAGACAACCGCAATGGTCGAATGCCCTAAGGTTAATAGATATTATGGAAATACCCGAAAATACCACAGGGTATCTCTATGAAAAACTCAGTAACGAGGACAGGTCGGAATAGTGTGCGTAAATAAAAAATACACCCTTTTGCTATGGATGCTCTTTGCTGCGCACCTTCTCAATAATGTGTATATCCTGAAGGTCGATAATACCCCATTCATTTTTGACAGCTATGGTTATTTCTGTAGAGGGGTTGAAATTTTCAGGTGGCTACATTCCTGCTTTAAGGAGCCTTTCAATCCTGTCACCACAATGACCCCCTTATTTCCTTTTTCGAGCGCCCTATGTTATTGTTTATTTGGGGTCGGTCAGGACACAGCGTGTTACGCCAATGCCGTATTTCTGTTTATTCTGCTATACGCGGTATACAAAGTAGGTGAGTATATGGGTAATGGCGCAACAGGGCTCCTGGCCGCATTCATTGTATCCACCTATCCGGTAGTTATGGCATTTTCAAGACATTGTATGCCGGAGTTCTCTCTGATGGCAATGGTCAGTCTCACGCTATACGCCCTGACAACGACAGAGTTTTTTACACGCATCAGGGCCTCTTTGTTCCTTGGATTGGTCATAGGGGGCGGGTTACTGACCAAGATGACGTATCCCGGTTTTGTGATAGGCCCTATACTCTATTTTTTCTTTGGCGGGATTCTGATGCATAGAGAAAAAACGCCCCGCATTATAAGAAACTTTCTTCTAGCACTATTAATTGCGGTTCTGGTCTCGTTTTTCTGGTATAAGACGAATTTCATGGCGCAGGTTTTCCGCTATCAAAGCGACAGAGGCATTCCTTACGATATTCATGGCTTTCGTTTGGACGAACGCACATTGTATTATTTATTTGCGCTCCACAATTCGCAGATGTGGTGGCCGTACTACATTCTTTTTCTGATCGCCCTGGGCATAATGCTTCTTAAGGGGCCTGAAAAGCTGATTTTTCCTGGGGCGGCTGTTCTTGTCCCATATCTTATTTTTTCATCTCTCGAGATAAAGAATGGCAGGCACATCATCGCCTATCTTCCGGGATTTGCGGTGATAACCGCCTGGGGACTGCAGCATCTTTTTGCAAATAGGGCAGCGCATCGTGTACTTATGACTTGTGTCGTAGCCTTAGGGATCGGGCAGGCCGTCTTTATCTCGTACTGCCCCCAGGCACAAAGATTTATTGATGCTGGTGCGTTTGACTCTAACTCTACATTTGTTGAGGATCCATATGGCGCAAATGAATTCCGCATCCATCAGACATTTAATATGGGGCTCTGGCGGCCAAATAGAAATAGCTGGGGGGCGGAAAGGATGCTTTCTTTGATTAAGGAAGATACATCCTACGGAAAGAAAACAATAAAAATCGGACTGGTGAATGCCAGCGCCCGTGTATTTTTTGCCCTTCATATCAAAAAGGAAATAGAGCGACCCCCCATAGAAATCCAGGCCTTTTACACAGAGCACACCCGCGACCTTGGCCTGAATGACACAAAGAAATTTTTCCTTAATCGCGAGACGGCAGGCGACCTGGATTACCTTGGTGTCTTTACCTATAAAACCGACCCTTCACAACCACCCGACGCCGAAGACCTGGTGTGCCAGATCAACTCTAGTGCCTGGTCTGACATACTTACTCTGATAGATAGTTTTTCTCTGCCCGAGGATACGGTTGCCTATTTTTATAAAAATGTAGACCCTCGGAGAGAAAAAGATTTGTAACCGTGATATTGCTTTTCACTAAGGGAGGGGCATGCACATGAAATATGCAAGAGTTAGTTTTATGCTGGTTGTGATGGGAGGAATGCTCTACTTAACTATCCTATCCTTTAATGAGCCATACAAGCAGTATGGGGAAGAGGACGCAGCAGTCGTCGACTCCCCCCAAAAGGTCATTCCTAAGGCAAGGATAGACGTAACGGCTGAAGGAGCCTTGTTTGAACTACTTGATTTGGAGGCCTATGGTGTATCTGGAATTATTCTTGAGCGAGAACCTAATCAACCCGCAGAGCCCCGGTTTGCCATTGTCAAACAACCTGCGTCAGCCGACTGGAAGGCCATGATCATCAGTTTTACCCCCAGCGATTCAGGGTATCTCAGGATCCGATTGAGAGGGGCCTATTACGATGATATCGAAAGAAATCATCACAGTGTCGTATTTGATGACGTGGCCGTGTGTTCAGAAGACCTTGTGCGCAATGGGAGTTTTGAGACCGAGGAAAATGGAAAACCAAGTGATTGGGAAGGGGATTGCGAGGCCTACATTAACGATACAGCCCGGGCCAGGACGGGAGACAGGGCCGTTCAGGTGTGGCACGACCAGTTTATCGACCAGGTTATCCCTGTTGCCGAGAAAAAGACCTATATGATAAAGGCGTATTTTAAAACGGCCGATGAAACGAACCACAATTAAAACAGCCATATAATTTCCCAATATACGGAAATGAAAATTGTTATAGCGAATTCTGTCGGCATTGACCAACGAGGCCTGTTTATTATTCACTCACCGAGCAGGTGGACAAGCGGGGTGAGGAGTTCGTCGAGATGGTTTGCCTATTATCCCTGGGAGCTGGCATATCTTTCTTCTTTATTAAAACGCGAGTTGGGCAGTACGTACGATATTATATTCATAGATGGGTGTCTTGAGCGATGGACGGCCACAGCGTATATAGAAAAAATAGCGGCCGAGTCTCCGGACTGGCTTGTTATAGAATCGGCAACCCGTGTCTATGATGAAAATTGCCGGGTTGCATCGGCCATTAAACAGAGATGCGGAGCAAAGGTTATTTTTGTAGGTCAGCACGCAACCGCATTTCCTGAGACAGTATTACGGGACGGGGCGGATTATGTCTGTACCGGCGAGTATGAAGAAACGGTATGCGAGATTCTTAAAGGGGCGGAGACCGATACGATAGCCGGTCTCTATCCCAATGGCAGGCGGGGTATCATTGACATCAATCGCCTGCCCTGGCCAGAGGACGACGATGTCTCCCGCCTTAACTATGGAAAACCGGGCGAGCCAAGCTCTGAATATTTGGAGATACAGGCATATGCCTCGCGCGGCTGTCCGGGGAGTTGCCTGTTTTGCGTTGCACGCCACGTCTACTATGACTGCCCAAACTGGAGGCCAAGAGACATTCGCGATATCATCAATGAACTAAAATACCTCAAAAATAAATATCCTGAACTCGAAGGGATTTTCTTTGACGAGGAGTCGCATCTGCAGAATAAAGATTTTGCCCTTCGGTTGGCCGACGCGATCCGCAAAGAAAACCTGCATACATTGCACTTTGAGGCAATGTGTAACCTTTCTTCACTGGATACAGAGGTGATGCGTGCGCTAGCAGCCTCAGGCTATTACAAGGTACGGTTCGGGATTGAGACTGCCTCCGAAAAGGTTGCCAGAAACATAGGAAAGAAAATGGAGAAATCGGTGCTTATAAAAAAACTAGAAGAGGCCCAATCAATCGGACTCAAGACCTACGGGACATTTATGATGGGTGCCCCCGGCTCTAACAGAGCAGAGGACAGGAAAACGATCGATTTTATTCAGGAACTTATCAAAAACCGTCTTTTGACCAATGTGCAGATTTCCCTGTGCACCCCGCAGCCGGGAACCCCTTTTTATGACTGGATAGTGAAAAGAAATTTGCTTGTTTCTTACGCCAACTCAGATTTTGATGGGGAGGGCACGGCCGTGGTCAGCTACCCAGATTATGCGGCAGGCGAGATCAAAGAGATGCTCAAGTACGCCTTTGCTGTAAGGGATCATGCTTTTTTTAGCCAGCACATGGTGTGCGGAGGCATGGGATCGTGGATAAAGCGCGTGTGCAGGCAGCATGGCCTTCCAGGTGCTGTCAAAAAAGGCTTCATGCGGATTATTCGGGAGGCGCGGTTTTTGACAACTCGGATAAGTCGCTGGCGGTTTCGCGCGAACCAAAAACAATGAACATAGATAGGGCAAAGTATAATTACGCTGTTTTATTTTTTCTATCGATTGCTGTCGTAATCGTTAATGTGTATGCGTTATCCGTTGATACTGTTCCACTCTGTTTTGATGAGGCAGGGTATCATCTGCTGGCATGGCGATACTACACCTATTGTACGGAATATTTCAGTTGGCGAACAGCGCATAATGCTTTTTATTCTATCAGCAATTTTTATCCGCCGCTCTACCCTATTTTTGAATCTTGTTTTATCGCTTGTTTTAAAGATTTGCAGGACGGGGCTATTTTAGTAAATACCTTCATCCTGCTGCTTCTTCTTTTTGCCACATACGCATTGGCGCGTTCTCTTCTGGGAAAAAAATATGGTGTACTTTCCTTCTGGATCACGGCCACCTCACCGGCTATTTTTGGGTTCTCAAGAACTAACTTTCCTGTTTTGTTGGTCTCTCTCATGTATGTGTTACTGTGTTTAAGCATTCTGTGGGCGTCCCGCAAAAATTCGCTGAAATCTTACGGATTAGTCGGCGCTGTGTTGGGTATGGGTCTGTTGTCAAAACAGACGTTTTTTGTATATGCGTTGGCTCCGCTGGGAGTGTCCGCACTTTTGGCTATAGAAGACATCCAAAAATCTTCCCGAACAACCCGATCGCGGCTGACTTTGTTTGCCCTCTTCATCGGCCTTGGCATAGCCGCCCTGTGGTATGTGCCGAATGTGATGACCGGCAGGTTGTTATGCGTGGCACCGGATCAGCACAATACATACCAATTGATACTGGCATCTACAGGCGGTTTGCATTCTCTTTTTCATGCTGCCCCCTGGATATATTATCCAAGGCAATTCTTTATTAATCAGGTCTCGCCGTTTTATAGTGTATTGTTCCTTTTTGTCCTTATTAACGGCTTAAGAAAAAAACGGCTCATGAGAGACTTTTTATTCTTATGCACTATGTTACCCCTGTGCTTCTTTTATCTCGCCCCTTTTAAACAGATGAGATACGTTGTCCCCACGATACCCTTAATAGCCATTCAGATAGAAAGAGAAATATATGCTGCAGCATGGTCGCAAAAAAAGAAAAGGATACTTTTTGCCTGTATCGGCATTATCGGCGCCGCCCAGCTACTCATCCCCAGTCTTTTATCTATTAAGCAGGCATCATATGTCTACGCCGACTATTATCCGCGGAGAGAACAGGGCATACAGAGCCCGCACATATTCACCTGGGATAGTCGTTTTCCCTCCCCGCTTGTTACAAAAGAGCGTTTTCTTAATAAGGATACCCACATCGGACTGCTGCCTTCAACCCCACTGTCTTCCGCTCTTAGTTATTCCATTGATGCTGCGAAAAACAAGAACCGTTTTTATCTGCAGCAAAACAATGTCTTTGTACACGACATTAAACCAGGTAACTGTGCATGGTTGAATGATGCAACTTATCTAATTGTAGATAGTAATGGTTTTTCAAAAGAGCCGTTGGACGACATCGATACCGCGGTCTATAGGGAGAGTGTACGAAGACTGGAGACACTCATCGATCGGGAAAAATTTGAAAAAGTAAACAGCATTCCAGTCTTCGGCGATCAAATTATCAGTGTATATATGCAGAAAGAGCGGATTAGGGATTTAGAAGAGGTGGATAAAAATGCCGTTGAAATGTCTTTTCTTAAGTATAATAAGCTCTGGGCAGGGTTAGATAACGGCTCACTATCGATCGGCTCTATCCGTGATAAAAAAATAACGGGGCTCGATTATACAGCAGGCGACGCTATTACTGCGGCCAGAGGGCTTAATATCAGCTTTTATTATGGGGGGCGCCACTATTCAACCCTTGGCACTGAGGCCTATCTCGAAAAAGACAACGACCGCTCTTTTACCGCTACCTTTGAGTGGGCGGGATGCCCGGCATTGGTGCACCTAGATGTTGCTCTTGTTAACGACCTTACCATTGTCTGGGATGTTCGTTTTGAGGCAAAGGAATATATAGAAATAGAGCACATGCAGAATGAAGTTGTGTTGAGGAATGCCTACTCGGCATGGGGAGACCTTGCCGGCACCCATGTTTTTCCCTTCAATGCACCCTGGTCAAGGACGCGCGACCTTTCGGATAAAACCCGTTTTTCCGATTGGGTCTCTCTTTACTCGAAAAAACCGCGGAGATACCCGCCGGCCTTAATGTCACTTAATACCCATGGACGCCGGGGAATTATGCTCTGCCAGACAACGGCGAAACACAGAATATTCGGCATATACAATTCCACGCGGGCACTTACACCCGGGCTCCATACAATCTTCTCCGGTACCCTGCGATTTTTTTCAAAACAAGAAGAACTAGAAAAACAGGCACAGAGGCTTGCACAAAGCCGTCACATCTCGTTAGGGCAGGTATCAGTGTACTGTGGTATAGACAATATCTTCTTTTCCATGCCTGATGACAGCTTCCAGTTTATACCCCGCACTTCGATAATAGCCGAAGATGCCGAAGGAAACATATCGCAGATAGAGGATACCATAAAGGGGTTCAAGAAAGTCGACCCCGATACATGTTCGATCACAACGGCCGATTATACAGGTAAGGCTGTTTTCGAACAGTCTTTTACAGTTAAGGATAGGCAGACGATCGAATGGAATATCAGGGGACGCCTTTCAGGGGACAGGAAAATACAAAGAATGCGGACATCGTTACTTTTTGATAGGGCACAGCATGCCAGCTGGATAACGCCCCGTGAACGACAGGTCCTCGCCAATAAAACAGGCTGGAGCGATGTCGTCATACAGGACTATCTCATTACAACCATAGGCATCTCCCACAAGACCAATAAGCGATCAATGCCGAAGGCCGTGTTATTTACGGTAACCGGCGCCCCCGCATCCTATAAACCGGTCATCAGCTATGGCCCCGATAAGGCACACCTGCAGTTTTTCTGTGAGGGCGGAAATACCGAACTTAATAATGGGCTATCGGATGATCTGGGCAGTTTTACGATAACACTTTTACATACCGAGCAGGAAATGGAGGGTTTTCTCGCAAGCAGTGGCCTTTTATCAGATGATGCTGTTATAGCACAAGGCGAAAGCTGTGTATTGGAACAGGGCGATCTCAGGCTCTCATTTGAAAATGGCATAGTAAAGGTTTTCTGGAAAGATATAGAAATAACAGACGGGTTCGGCATGTATACATCTGTGCGCGCCAATGGCGTATGGCATGATTCAACCAAGGGGCTCTGGGAGATAGCTGTTCATGACGACACATCAGTGACTGCCTCCTATGTGCTGCTCTATCTTCCGGTTGAATTTACGTGGAAGGTGGCTTTGAAGGATGGGTGCCGCATTCTTTGGGATATCGATGTCCATCTGCACACAAGGGAGATGTCTGCCGAAATGGATGAAGTACAGGCAAGCATGATGTTGCGACCCGAGTATGATTTCTGGAAGGCTGAGAAATTTTCTGAGCCGGACCAGTCTTTCTATGAAAGAAGCGGCTATTTTTTAAGCCCGGTTTCAGACAGATGGTCACAAATGTGGGAAGGCAATGCCGGAAAGATGTGCACGAGGCTTACCGCGGCATCGTACTCTGAAAAAACCGAGAAGGCGGTACCACGTATTTCCTTAACGGCAACCCTTGACCGCACTCATTACAAGGCAAAGATCTTTACCACAGATACTTTTTTTGATTCGCGGGCACTTCAGTTTTCTCGCCAGGGGATGCAATTGCCGCAGGAAAAGGGAGAGAGCCGTTTTTTTTCTGGGGAGATCGTGGTGAATGCATCAAAGTAATGGTACACAAGGAAAGGGTAGCTGGTTACGCATGGATCCGGTACAGTTTAGCATTATAGTGCCTTTTTATAACAAAGAAAAAACCCTCGCGACATGCATTGAATCTCTCATTAACCAGAGTTATCCAAGAGAGGGCTATGAAATTATCCTTATCGATAACGATTCTACCGACAACTCTCCCAGGATAGCGAGACAATATCCATCTGTAAGATTGTTACAGGAGAAAAAGAGGGGCGCCTATGCAGCCCGGAACGCCGGCATTCTGGCTGCACATGGCGTATTTCTTGTCTTTACAGATGCAGATGTAGAGGTACCACGCGATTGGTTGGCCAATATTTCAAACGCATTGATTGGCGATAAGTGCGATATTCTCTTAGGCTGGGAGATGCCAGACTGCAGCAGCGCAATGTTGCAGATGCATAGGACTTTTGTAAAAGAGAGAATACAATATACCTTGCAGCATAAACAGTTTTCCAATTTGGTAGCAGCGACGTCAAACGCAACGATCAAAAAAGAGATATTTGGACAAGTAGGTCTATTCAGAGAAGTGCCCCGTTCCGAAGATATTGATTTTGTGATGCGATGTGCAAAACAAGGCTATCGAATCGCATTTTCCGACGCTATCACAGTAACAAAACATGATATAGACTGTGTCTATGTTATGTTCTTGAAGTTACTTAACTACGGATGCGCTAAATCTCTGTATATTAATGAAAAATTTCCCATCGGAACTAAGCTGTTGTCCGCGTTCCATGCCTTGAAATTTACCGTTGTCTTTTTGGTGCGGCGCTTCCCCAAAAGTTTTTTAATAGCCCCATGCCATATTTTTTACTTCACCGGCTATTGTCTTGGCAAATCAGGCATTCTCGGCAAGGAAAAAATAAGCAATCTAGTAGCACGGATTGATTCTGCAATCAAAAAACAGGAGCTTCGAACAGGTAAACGAAGGAGTTTTTGAAGACTCGCTTGTATTGGCCGTGACATGCTGTCTATGTCGGCAGCAGAAATGCCTGTCTTACTCACAATCTGCCGAAGTGTTTTATAAAAAGTATCATTTTTGACGCAGGATGCTATTTCAGTGAATTACCGGCAAAGATTATTTTTATGTGACACAATCGAAAAGCACCAGAGATAATCATTGATGCAGAAGATAAGCGTTATCATTCCTACAAGACCATGCGCAACGATCTCTTATGTGAATCACATAATTGCGGGCGTCGATTATCCGCACAGTAACATTGAAATCATTCTTGGCATTGGTGAATTTCCCTCGATTCAGAGAAATCGGGCGGCACAAATAGCCAGCGGTGATATAGTGTATTTTTTAAACAGCGACGTTAAGGTACTCCCCGATATCTTCAAAAAAGCAGTTGCTCTTTTGGATGCCGATAAAAGTCTCGCCGGTGTCGGCGGACCGGACTTGACCCCGCCGGACAACAGCTTCTTGCAGCATCTTTTTGGGTATGCCATGGGCTCTTTCTTTGCCCACTGGAAGATGCGGGCGCGGTATTCTGTGGTAGGAAAAGAGCGGCTTTCCGATGAAAGAGAACTGCTTCTCAGCAACATGGCGATAAGAAAAGATGTTTTCTTAAGACTCAACGGGTTTAATCAGAATCTCTACCCCAATGAGGAAAATGAATTCTTAAATCGTTTAGCAGATATGGGTTACAAAGTTATGTATAGCCCCGATCTCAGGGTATATCGGGATAGAAGAAAAACCATTTCTGCCTTCATGAGGCAGTTTTACAGATATGGAAAAGGAAGAATGAATCAAATCAGGCTTGAGGGGATAGGGAGGAACTGGCTATTTCTTGCCCCGCCACTCGTTTTTATCTATCTGTTATCGTTACCCTTCGCAGGCTCTTTTTTCTGGTTTGTCCCGCTTAGTATCTATTTTTTTCTCGGCGTGACGGATGCGATATGGCTTTCCTGGAGAAACAGGAAAAATCTTGTACTTCAGCTGCCTTTTATTTATTTAGTTATGCATCTCTCCTATGCAACGGGGTTTCTGGCGCGACTCATAGCGCACTGTTGCAACTTAACACCCGAACTGAGTAAGGAATGCCAGGTAAGAATACTAAAAAAGATGGGGGAGGGGATTGAGTTAGAAGAATATCCGGCCTCCGAAGATGCTGGTAGCGATAGATACCGCCGCCTCACCCAGTAACATCTTATGATGGACGTTATCATCATTTCATGGAATTCGCGGGAGAAGTTAAGACGTCTCCTTATAAGTCTCCACGATCAATATCAGGCGGAGGATCGTTTGATCATTATTGATAACGGTTCTACTGACGGGACAACCGATATGATAAAGGAGGTTGCCCCTGGCGCTTTCTTAATACGCAACCATGAAAACCTCGGATTTTGCAAGGCGGTCAATCAAGGCATACATGCTTCCGTGGACGAGTATATCCTGATTTTAAATAGCGACATAGTGGCGTATAGAGATTTTATCGCCAGGGTCAAGGAAGGTGTAAAACAATACAGCAAAGAAAGGGTTGGGATGTTTGGGGTCAAGATGCTGCAGGCGCATTCAAACCTTATTGACTCAACAGGACTTACGCTTTCTTGGGCCTATCGTTTTTTCGACCGAGGCTTCGGTGAAACGGATAATGGCCAATACGATGATAAAAAAGAGATTTTTGGACCCTGTGGCGGATGTGCGGTTTACCAACGGGTCATGCTGGAGGATATAAGGGAGGGCGATGAGTATTTTGATGAGGATTTTTTCTTTCTTGGCGAGGACTTCGATGTTGCGTGGCGGGCCCGGCATAAGGGTTGGACGGCGCGGTATATCCCTGAGGCAATCTGTTGGCATGAACGAGGTGGCAGCTTCGACCAAAAATACCGGCAGTATCTTTCATTTCGGAACCGCTACTTTTTACTGCTAAAGAACGCATCACCCCGGGCCAGTCTGCCCGCAATCTTCCTATTGTATGATTTCCCCCGGCTGTTTTATCTGTTGTGCACAAACCGGTATACACCGAAGGCCCTTTTAGAGCTTAAGGCACAATCAGGAAAGATGCTTGCAAAGAGAAAAAGATTGCTCGGCAGTACCGAACCGCTTGCGCACCACCATCCTTTTTAGTCTGCTAACGTCGATAGGTGGGAGTGCTACTGGATAGCTGTTTCCGGATAGCGGGAAAAACCCCCGCCGGTCAACGAGTCAAGATAGCCGGTGACCTCTTCGATCTGTATGCGGATGTCTTCATCCGAGACACCCTCTTCTATGACGCCATGCCGCAGACGATGCTGAAGCCGTTTACGTTCAAAATAGAGATGGGTTGCGCGATTAAGGATTTCTTCTCTCAGGTCGGCGAGTGTCTTTGCCCTGAGCTCTATGGTGAGGATATCGTCATTCCAGAGAAGTTTTGAAAGATCCCACCCCAGAGAGACGCTCCATTCAGCGTTCTTTTCTTTCGGCCCTACTATGTACACATCCGGGTCGCTGGTGCCGCCCCGGTCCAGATCGATATTCATCGTAGAGTCATAGTCATACCCCAGCGACAGTTCGGGGAGAAAGGCGCACCCTACCGAGCGCCGTCTCCACTGCCTGATTTTTTCAGGTTCGAGATCGGCATACGCAATTACCATTCTATGTACTTCCTGTATGGAGGGTTCGTTGGGGTCGTGAGAGGTCTGGTTAGGGTTGGTGTGACAGGCATCAATGTTCATGGAGGCAGGCGGCCTTACAGCGGCTATGTGGTCCAACTGAAAAATGCCGCGTTCTGTCACAGCCACCAATGCAGGGCAATCGCTATTGTCGGATGCGATAGAGAGAACGTGCGACATGCTTAGGTTAAAGGCTATAGATCTCCAGATATTTTCATCGGCCATAAAAAGAAAGATACCGTTCTCGGCGAGCGCTACGAGCCGGTTGCCGACGACCATTATCTGACGGATTTTCTGTGAGTTGAGTCCTTGCACTGAAAAACGGTTCCATGAAAGACCCAAGTTGTCGGAGAAAAAAAGCGCCGCCCCATCAACATAGATGAAGTTATTGCTGTAGCTTGTGAGTCGGGGTAGGGCGGGTGCAGAAAAGAGAGGCTCATCTATCTCTGATTGCGCTTCCGCCGTCTCCGGCGAGTTAGTACCGATAAGCCTCTCTTTTCCGGACCCGGAAATCGCAAATAATCCTTGGGTGGTTTCCAGGTAAAAACACTCGTGTTTATGCGGCGCGAGGGAGAAGGATGATATGGTACCAATATCAGAAAGGGTATATTTTTTTATCCATTGCCCAGGAAACTGTTTCGTTTCATACAGGGTGTCATACGAGGAAGCAAAAAAACGAGAATCGTTATTTGGGTCGGCCTTCAGACACGTTATCGGCGTCTCGCCCCAAGAGGGGAGATGCTCCCATATTGCCCCGGAATCCATGCTTCTAAAAAGGCCCCTGTCTGTCCCAAGGAAAATCTGGCCAGGTAAGGCGCGGAAAGAGGAAATAAAAAAAATCACCCGGGTTGCGTCGCGATCAAATAACATCTCGGCTGTCTGGCCTGTAGAGGTATCTATGCGATAAAGATACCTTCCTCCCCAGGCAAAGATGATGTGGTCTTCGCAATGCACCCGTGTAACAACCCCGTCAAGAAAGCCACTGTCTATACGTCTCCAGCGAGGCACGTTGTCTTCTGATGCACTGGCAGGGAGTATGAGTGGGGCAACAAAAAAAAGGCTTATTATGACGATGGTGACGGATATTCTCTTCATGGAGATGCAATGACGGGGCACTATGTACGATACAGCATAATTGCGTAAATGTCAATAAAAATATGGGAAATATACAAAATAGATCGGGGCGGCTGTTCTACAGTAACCTCTTTTTTGAAAGGAGCATCTTTATCTCAGGGTGGGATGGATACAGCAGGCGGGCCCGCAGCAGGTAAGGGAGTGCCTCGTTGTCGCGGTTAAGGGCATAGAGAACTTTACTTGCCTCCAGATACGGATAATAATAAGCAGGGGCTATGCCTATTGCCTGCTGGTACAGGTCAATGGCCCTGATAGGGTCGCTTTCTTTACTTAGTGTGGCAAGTTCGAGATAATACGATAATTCTAAGGGGTTAAGGGCAAGGGCGCACTTTTTCTTCTGTAGTGATGCAGGCGTTCCCCGCGCAGACGTCCAAAAACAATAGTCCGCCGTCGTATACATAAAGAGGTCGCAGAGAAAAACAGACGTTAACAGGGCGACCGACCAGTATAATGCTGTTTTTTTTCGGGAAGAGTGAGGCAGGGGTGCCGGAGCGCTGCGGGAGGCGATAACCCCCAGATAAATCCAGAAGAGGAAAGCGCTTTCCGGTTGATAGAAAGAAAAAGAAACCATATTATGAATCAGAAAAAAACAGACACCCAGTGCGCAGCTTTTTTGAAGAGCTGTTATACCCCCGTCTTTCCCTCGTGAAAAAACCTTGATCGAAAAGCTAGATAGAGCCCCTATAAACACAAGGAATCCTATAAAACCGATAAGGCCTGTTTCAGCAAATGTTTGAAGGAATACATTATGGGCAAAACGGGTTTCGGTGGCCAGCGGGTTCATGTATCGGGTATAGAAAAAGCGGAAGTTGCCCGGTCCGATTCCCTTACACCAGTGATCGCGAATTATCCTCAAGGCAGTCTGCCAGTAAAATAGCCGCTGGGTAATGGAATTATCAGGGTGGCGAAGATTGAGAAAATAGTCAACCCGCGACCAGACGATGAGGGTGCCAAAAACAAATAAGGCGCCGATCGCGAGCAGGGAAAGCACCTTCATTCTCTTTCGCAGGGTTTTATATGTGATGGCGAAAATCAGCGCGCATCCGGTCAGAAGGGTCGCGACGCCCCCGATAGAACGCGTAAGAAACAGACACAATAAAAACAAAAGAAAAGTGAGGAGGCCCAAGGCTGTCTTTCCTGCGTCAGCGGTCTTGTTGGGGGATGTCCCGGCATGAGGGGTCACTGAGGAAAGGAGATAGTATGACAGCGGTAAGAGACAAATAAGGTAGACGGCAAAGAGGTTCGGGCTAAAAAAAAGCGAAGAGATGCGATGTCTCGATAAAAGTAGAATGGAATAATCACGCAAAGCCTGGGACATAGGCGTTTGTTGTATGTATGCGATGGCGTAGGGAAAAGAAAACAAGTATTGACGGAGTCCGTAGACAGAGAAAATAATTCCCTGAAAAATAAGGAGGAGAAGTATGGTGTATCCCGGATCACGTATAGGCTGAGGGGGTTTCTCTACTTGTTTGGGTAGTGCCACGAAGTAGGCAGTGAGGGGAAAAAGGGCTACGCAGGAGAGGAGGCGTTCCACCTCCCTCAGTGACAGAAGAGGCGATTGCGAGAAGATAAGTGAGAGAAACAACCCCACGAGCATTATGAGTAATGTAGCAGACAGAGAGAACGGGAGGGAAAAAAGTAAAAAAGAACGTCTCTTTTTTATTGATTGAATTACGACAATCAGAAATAATAGTAGCGTGGAGGAGACAATAAGATCGTCGACGACAGGAAACAGACGTCTCGAGAAGAAAGGTCTCACGAATAGTATAAAGAGATAAACGTAGAACATCGGCGTATGCAGTATTACCTTATCACAAGCGCCATAAACTGTCAATTACAGGAGAGCCCATAGCATGAATCCGCTGGTCTCGGTTGTTATTGTCACGCACGACCGGAGCCGCCTACTGGAAAATTGTCTAAAAGGCGTCCAGGGACAGACCTACCCTCACATAGAGGTGATCGTCGTCGACAACGGCTCTCACGATGAGACGTACTCGATCCTTGCTACCGTATTCAACCGAGTCATTGTCATTAAGAGCCAGGAAAACGAGCTCTATGCAAGGGCGGCAAACAAGGGGATGCGACAGGCCCGCGGTGAGATTATTGTCTGTCTCAACAACGATGTTTCTCTCGATAGAGAATTTATAACGGAGGCGGTCTCTGCCTTTTTTCTGGATCCGCGCATCGGGATGGTTCAGGGGAAGATTCTCGCCGCTGACGGAAGACGTATAGACTCGACAGGGCTTTTTCTCTCCCGTTCTGGTTCGGCTCGCGAACGAGGGCATCGCAGGCCTGACACAACCCTCTACGAGGCCCCTGGTTTTGTCTTTGGTGTTTGTGGTGCGGTTGGCTGCTATCGGCGGTCTATGCTGGTTGATATAGAAGAAGACGGTTCCTGTTTTGACGAGGCGTACGAATTTTTTTATGAAGATCTTGACCTGTGCATCAGGGCTCAAACCCGGGGATGGAAGGCCTATTATACGCCACGGGCAGTTGCGTTTCATAAAAGAGGAGGGACCTGCCAAGCAGCGCCCCCTCTAGGCCGTGGCGAAGGACGCCGGCGATACGCCTTTATGGGTCTTCCTAACCATTTGAAAATAATGTACTTATCGAATAGATACTACATGCTGCGTAAACATTGCACGAGATGGCACATTGTACAAAACCTTCCCTGGTTGCTTATGCTTGAGCTAAGGTGGTGGCTGTATTTGCTTTTTTTTGAACCGCACCTCATCGGACCTGTTATTACGAGAGTGCGACTCTTGATAACGGGTCTCAAAGAAAAAGGTTGCAAAACTTAAGATTTCCTATATAGTATGAAATTCTATGACATCGCAGACTTGACTAATGCCTGCGCTATAGCTATAATATCCTACATGAGGTGAACAACGATGAGTGTACAGAAGGCCAAAAAACAAGAGTTAATCAAGGAATTCAAGGTTCACGAGAAGGATACGGGGTCGAGCGAGGTCCAAATAGCCCTGCTCACAGAGAGAATTAACAACCTTACCCAGCACTTTGACCGCCATAAGAAAGATCATCATTCCAGACAGGGGCTGCTACGTATGGTTGCTAAGCGACGGAAACTGCTTGACTATCTGAAGCGAGAGGATGAAGGGCGGTATCACGAAATTGTAACACGGTTGAATTTGAGGAAGTAACCCCTGCTGTTCGTTATCCCTGTTCATAACGTGTCGCAACCCAAGGCACATCACAGACAGATGGAAGGTGCAACTTCTTTCTGACCGGAAGGTTATGGTTTCTATGGAAAAACAATTCGAAGTGCTATTAGGTAACAAGGCAATAACTATTAAAACCGGAAAGCTGGCGAAGCTTGCCGACGGAGCGGTGTGGGTACAGCAGGGCGGGACTGTTGTGCTGGTAACCGCGGTCTGTTCCCGGGAGATCAAGGAGGGGACTGATTTCTTCCCCTTGACGGTCGATTACCGGGAGAAGACATACGCAGCCGGAAAAATACCCGGGGGGTTTTTTAAGCGCGAGGGAAGGCCTACAGAAAAAGAAATTCTCAGCGCCCGGCTGATCGACCGTCCCATCAGACCTCTTTTCCCCGATGGCTTTCGGAACGAGCTGCAGATTATGGCCTCTGTATTATCGTCCGACAGCGAATACGATGCTGATGTACTGGCTGTCCTCGGTGCCTCGTGTGCGCTGATGGTCTCTGACATCCCCTTTGAGTACCCGATCGCCGCATGTCGTATTGGCAGACTAGACGGCACATTTGTCTGCAATCCGACCTTTCAGGAGCTGGAGAAGTCTGATCTTAATGTAGTTGTTGCGGCAAACAGGGAAGGCGTGGTTATGATAGAGGCCACCCTGTCAGAGGTTTCCGAGGAGGATTTGTACGAGGCAATACAGTTTGGTTTTGCTGCAGTTCAGCCGCTGGTTACACTGCAGACGCGGATAGCAGAAGAGACGGGTAGAAAAAAGCGGTGCATCGACATCGGCGCTGTCAATACAGAGATTGTTGCTGAAATAAAGCCACATTCCGAAAAAATCAAGGCGCTCCAGTTTCTCCCAAACAGGGAGGACCGGCAAAAGGCACGGCAGGAGGTCCTTGATATACTCAAAGAAAAATACAAGACAGCAGAAACTCCCGAAGAGCTG
The DNA here is from genome assembly GCA_016930485.1 of Candidatus Omnitrophota bacterium. GTDB lineage: Bacteria > Omnitrophota > Gorgyraeia > JAFGGP01 > JAFGGP01 > JAFGGP01. The sequence goes on from JAFGGP010000013.1 coordinate 75,812, forward strand.
ATAGGCGAAGACGATATAATGCAGGCCTATTATCACATTGAAAAAGCCGTGGTTCGGGATATTATGCTCAAAGAAAAAAAGAGGGTCGATGGGCGGGAGTTTACCGCAGTCAGACCGATCACCTGCGAAGTGGGTGTGCTGCCCCGGACGCATGGTTCGGGGCTGTTTACCCGGGGCGAGACCCAAAGTCTCTGTGTCACCACGCTGGGGACCAGTTCCGACGAACAGCAGGTTGAGGCGCTGGAGGGGGGGAGCTTTAAAAGTTTCATGCTTCATTATAACTTTCCTCCGTTTAGCGTTGGCGAGGCGCGCCCGGTACGCGGTCCGGGAAGAAGGGAGATCGGGCATGGGGCATTAGCCGAAAAGTCGCTGAAACGCGTAACCCCTCCGAAAGAGGCGTTCCCCTATACCATCCGGCTTGTTTCCGATATCCTGGAGTCGAACGGTTCATCGAGTATGGCTACAGTCTGCGCCGGAAGCCTTGCGCTTATGGATGCGGGGGTGCCTATCTCTGCTGCGGTCGCCGGGATTGCCATGGGCCTTGTTTGGGAAGGTGATAGGTGGGTTGTATTAACCGACATCGCCGGTGCAGAGGACCACTATGGCGACATGGATTTCAAGGTGGCCGGGACGCGCAAAGGGCTGACGGCGATGCAGCTTGATATTAAAATAACGCACCTGACGGGTGATATCATCAGCACCGCCTTTCATCAGGCAAAAAAGGCCCGCCTGGAAATACTGGACAGGATGGATGCGGTTATTGAGAAACCGCGGGCTGATTTATCGGTGTATGCGCCCCGCATCATCAAGATTACAATTAACCCTGAAAAGATCCGCGATCTTATCGGGCCCGGCGGAAAGATGATAAAGAGCATTATCCAGCGCACCGGCGCAACGATAGACATCGAGGATGACGGTACCGTATTTGTCGGCTCTCCGGATGAGGCGGCTGTCCGCCTCGCCCTTGAACTGATCGATGAGGTAACAGCTGAGGCGGAGGTTGGAAAAACCTATAAGGCCAAGGTAAAAAAGATTATGGCCTTTGGGGCCTTCTGCGAGATATTGCCAGGCACCGAGGGTCTGGTACATGTTTCCGAGCTCTCTGATAAATATGTAAAAAATGTGGATGATGTTGTTTCTGTCGGCGATGAAATAATGGTGAAGGTCATAGGAATCGACGACCAGGGGCGGATTAACCTAAGTAAAAAACAGGCAGACCAGAATACGTGAGCGCATGGCAGGCGATCATATCCGGAGCAATCCAGGGGCTGACCGAGTTTCTTCCTATCTCAAGTTCAGGACATCTAGTAGTCTCTCATCATTTATTTGGCCTAACGACCCCCCAGCTGGTCTTTGATATCTACCTGCATTGCGCTACCCTTATTCCTATATTTGTCGTCTTCAGAAAAGACATCGCAGCTGCATTGAGGAATGTGGATGGCCTGGGCGTGCTTGTGGTGATAGCGACATGTGTGACGTTTCTGGCGGCACTACCGTGTAAACATTTTTTTATCGAGGCCTTCCATAATCCGCGTTTGGTCGGTTGCATGCTCGGAATAACCGGGGTACTTCTTCTGACGACCGCGGTCTTCCAAAACCGGAAGCGCGCCGGCAACGCATCGTCAAAAAAAATCGGGGTTCCCCAGGCAATCATAATCGGACTGGTGCAGGCCTGTGCTATTATGCCGGGCATCTCCCGGAGCGGGGCTACAATCGCAACCGCACTTCTCTTGGGCAGTTGCCCCACAGAGGCGGTGAGATTTTCTTTCCTATTGTCAATCCCCGCTGTCATAGCGGCGGTTGCCTGGTCCTTAAAGGGTGCCGGCGACGGCGGTATTCATCCGACCGCGCCGTATATCTTTGGTTTCATTGCGGCCTTGGTTACCGGATGGATTGCCTTACAGATAGTTATTATGAGTGTAGAACGAAGAAAACTTCACTTCTTTGGCATCTACTGTATAATACTAAGCGCAGTGATTGTCGTTTCCGTGTGATTTCATGACTAAATATGCGAACGAAATTTTCGGGGTTCTTTTTTTGGGCGTTGCCCTCATATGTTTGCTGAGCCTTGTTTCCTACAACCCTAACGAGCTCCTCTGGCAGACATTTCCGCCAAGCGAACCGATCGGAAACATGGTTGGCATGCTTGGCTCCTACCTTGGCTGGGCCTCACATTTTCTTTTCGGAAAGACGTCGTATCTGATACCCTTTTTACTTCTGGCCTGGGCGATAGGGCGCTTTATTCACAAACCGCCGCAGCCGTTTTATATGAAACTTTTTGCAACGGTCTGCGCCCTTTCGACAGCAAGTGTCGTTATGTCACTTAGCATGTTCGACTCCGTGGAACGGGCGGTTCAGTCGGGGGGGCTGGTCGGCATTGTCCTTGCCAAAGGTATCGTAACCTATACTGGCGTACTTGGAGGTATTATTGTATTAGGGACTCTTTTTGTTTTGTCTTTTTTTCTTGCCAGTGAATTTACTGTTGTGCAGATTCTTCAGGGCACAACGCGGTTTTGCGTCGGAGTCGCACTTCTTCTCAGACAAATCGTAGCCCATATGGCGGGGCACATGGCAGGCGTTTTCAGACGGGGCGAAGTGAGCCGGCGACAGGGCCGTCAGTCACCACAGAGCGCCTCGCCGCGGATCAGTTCCACCTATGTCCCTTCTGGAAGCGGCAGAACCTCTGAACAAAATGGCGGCGAGGCACGCGACAGACAGGAGAGACCGACACCAACAATACAGATTGCCGACTCACCAAAGGTGACGACTAAAGTACTTGACCGGGCAGACGGCCTTCTTAATAAAAAAACGCAGCAGCCACCACAAAAGAAAAAGACATCCCGCGAAACGAAACAGATACGGCCAGGGGAATACACCCTGCCACCGCTCGATCTCCTGCTCTCGCCTTCGCAAGACTCTGCCGGTAGCAAAGTAAAAGAGGACCTGGAACATTCGGCGCGCGTGCTCGAAGACACACTTCGTGATTTCGGCATCGAGGTGGACTGTGTTAACGTAGACCGAGGGCCGGTCATTACCCGTTATGAACTGCAGCCTGCCCCTGGCGTCAAAATCAATCGAATCACAACACTGAGTGATGATATTGCACTCGTTATGAAGGCGGCGAGCGTCAGGGTGGTTGCCCCTATTCCTGGAAAGGGATTGGTAGGGGTTGAGGTGCCAAACTCAAAAATTGCGCTTGTCTGTTTACGCGAAATACTTGAAGATGAAGAATTTACAGAGTCGCCGTCAAAATTAACCCTTGCCTTAGGAAAGGACGTAGGCGGTCAAACCGTCGTGGGTGATTTGGCGGATATGCCGCACCTCTTGATCGCGGGCACCACCGGAAGCGGGAAGACGGTATGTGTCAACAGCATCATCACCAGCCTTCTCTACAATACAACCCCCGATGAACTCAAGTTTTTGATGGTGGACCCAAAAATGGTGGAGTTGGCGGTATTCAATCAGCTGCCCCATTTACTCTGTCCGGTACTGACCGAGCCCAAAAAAGTAACCCAGGCATTGGAGTGGGTAGTTCAGGAAATGGAGCGCCGGTATCAGCTGCTGGCACGCGTCGGGGCACGAAACATCAACATGTTCAACGAAAAGGTAGAAAATAATACTGTAGCACTCGATGATGAATCAGGTGAGCCCATCGGACAGCTGCCGTATATAGTGATTATTATCGATGAGCTCGCCGATCTGATGATGATCGCTCCAAAAGAAATAGAGACTACCATAACCCGTCTCGCTCAGCTTTCGCGTGCGGTAGGCATTCATATGATCCTCGCCACACAGCGTCCCTCGGTAGATGTGGTTACCGGTGTTATTAAGGCAAATTTTCCTGCGCGCATATCGTTTAAGGTGGCCTCAAAGGTAGATTCCCGCACGGTATTGGATATCAACGGCGCCGATAAACTGCTGGGAAAGGGTGATATGCTTTTTCTCAAACCAGGCCATTTTAAGCCTATACGCGCTCAGGGATGTCTGGTAAAAGACAGTGAAATTGACAAGGTGGTTGATTTTATAAAGGCCCAAAGAGATCTCAGTTACAACGAAGAGATCTTAAGTGCCCAATCGACGGGGGCCTCATCGCGAAACATAGAACGGGATGAACTGTATGATGAGGCAAAAAGGCTGGTTATTATCACCCGGCAGGCCTCCACATCCATGCTACAGAGACGGCTCGGACTGGGTTATACCCGTGCCGCACGGATTATGGATGCCTTGGAGGAAGAGGGTATTGTAGGCCCTTTCAAGGGCAATAAACCGCGGGAAATTTTTGTTACCGATTTCGAGGGGAACGAGAGTGACTGATACCGAAGCAACGTCGATCGTAGGTGCGAAACTGAGATCGGCGAGAGAGTCGAAAAAGATAACCGTCGAAGAGGCCTCGAGTACGACAAAAATCCACAGAAATATTATCGAGGACCTTGAGGCCGACACGCTGTCCAGGCGTTTAAACGATGTCTATGTACGAAGTTTTTTGAGGCGATACAGTTCTTTTCTTGGCCTTGATCCCGATCAGATGCTGCATGAATATTTTTCTGTACACGCATCAGCCAAACAGGAACCCAAACTGCATATCGGTATTCAACGGTTAACGAGCAAATGGCAGGACCGATTGAAGCTTCCCGGAAAGATCGCCATCATAATAGTGGCAGGTATAACCTTTTCTTATTACCTCTATTTTTTTGGTGTTAAATCAGTGCGGGAACATTTGCATCACTGGCGCTCAACCCGGCAGCCGGCACGAATGGTGAGGAAACAAGAGCCTCTGCGAGATAGACGGGTTTCACCTCAGAAGGTGTCCCGAACAAAGGATGCCGTGCCGCAAACACAAGAGGGGGCACCCCCGAAGAGTTCACCATTTCCCATCCCGCAGGACCAGCCAATCATCCTCAGTATCGCCGCCCGTCACGACTGCTGGATGCAGATAAAAGCGGATAGTCAGGTAGTATTTCAAGGGATTCTCTCAGAGGGAATATCCGAAAAATGGCAGGCGGTCGACGGCTTTGAGTTGTGGATCGGAAATATCGGCGGCATTTCGGCCACCGTCAATGGATATGATCTCCCGGAGTTTGGAAAACCAGGCCGAGTCGTCAAGGGATTAAAAATAACCCGCCAAGGCGTACAGCGCTGAGAGATTCCATGGCTACGCATCCCCGCCAGAGACGTACCCATCATGCAAAGTCCGCAGCGGTAGCTTTCATCAGTCTCGGTTGCCCCCGCAATCTCGTCGATTCCGAAATACTTATTTCTCTTATTAAAGATCATCACTATCGGTTTGTTGAGGAGCCCGAACAGGGAGATATTATTATCATCAATACGTGCACCTTTATCCAGGAGGCTACTGAAGAGACGATCGATGTTATCTTAAAGGCGGCTGCCCTGAAAAAACAGGGACGCACAAAAGGCGTTATCGTCTACGGTTGTTTTAGTCAGCGTTACAAAGACAGGCTCCGCGCGTTACTCCCCGAGGTGGATGCCTTTCTGGGGGTTGACTGTTTTGATGAACTCCCCGGCGCCATCGAGCAGGTGCTACAGGGCAAGCAGTGCGCGATTTTTTCTGATCACAAACGCGCTAAAGGATATACGCTGCCAACCCCGGTCGAAAGGTCATTGACGCAACCTCACATAGCCTATCTCAAGATATCCGAAGGCTGCCTTCACCGATGTACGTTCTGTGTTATTCCGGATATCAAAGGACCTCATCGATCCCGCCGGATGGAGGAGATTTTAAAAGAGGGGCAGTTTCGTATCAGGGAACAGAGTGTTTCAGAACTTGTTATCATTGCACAAGATACATCAACATACGGTATCGACCTTTATTACGACCGGGCACTACCCCGGCTTTTGCGTTCACTTGCCCAGATGGCCTTACATAAGATGTGGATTCGGGTGTTGTATCTGCACCCGGAGGGCATCAGCGATGAACTGCTCAGAGTCTTCGCAGAGTATCCCCAGCTGTGCAGGTATATCGATATCCCCATCGAACATGCCAGCGATCATATACTGAAAAGGATGGGACGAACCTACAACAGACAGTTTCTTTATACGCTCATTCGTAAGATACGCGATACGCTGCCGGGGGTTTTTTTGCGAAGCTCGGTTATTGTGGGTTTCCCGGGAGAGAGCGAAGAGGACTTTGAAGAGCTTCGCCGCTTTATAGCAGACATTTCCTTTGAACGTCTGGGGGCGTTTATGTATTCGAAGGAAGAGGGTGCCGCCGCCAGCCTGCTAGAGAATCAGATCCCGGAGAAGACTAAGCAAAGGCGCCTTGATGAGGTGATGCGCCTCCAGCAGGAGATATCGCGACAGACCTGCGCGCGTTTCATGGGAAGTGAGATAGAGGTACTGGTGGATGACTATGTAGCAGGGGAAAACCTCCTGCTGTGCCGGAGCGAATTTGATGCCCCGGAGGTGGATGGCCTAGTATTGGTAAAAAACACCGAGGCCCTTCCAGGGGAGTTTATAACCGTACGTCTCGTCGATACCCTTGAGTATGACCTGATCGGCGAACGGGTGAGATAAATATGACGCCCGAGGGGATCCGCTCATTTATTGCGATAGAGTTACCGGGACAGGTAAAGGACGAACTCACGCGCCTGCTCAGCATACTGCGCACGACCCGCGCCGACGTCAACTGGACGAGCGCCCAGCAGATGCATGTCACGCTTGCATTTCTTGGCTCCGTCAAAAAGGAGACGATAGACGGGGTGACAGGGGTGCTCTACAGGATATCACGAAGCGCCCGGCCGTTTTCGCTGTGCATCGGTAAGATAGGCGCGTTTCCAAAGCCGGCATATCCGCGGGTGGTATGGGTTGGGATAGACAATCCTGATGGGGGCCTGAGCGATGTGGTGGACGCCCTCGAAGAGGCGCTGGAAAACCTCGGTTTTTCACCTGAAAAACGGCCATTCACTGCCCACGTAACCCTTGGCAGGGTACGCAGCCCCAGGGGCAGAAAGGAGTTGGTGGGGGCGCTGACAAAGGCGTCGTTTTCCTCTTTAAGCCCGTTTTATGTCAACTCGCTCGTTCTGTTTCAGTCAACCCTCACTCAAAAGGGCCCATTGTATACCCCGCTGGCAACGGCCCTTTTAGGCGGTAATGCCCGAGGTAAGCATGAGATATAACCGGGCACAGACATTGATAAAAACCGCTACCGCGATATCATCACCCATAACACCGATGCTTCCCGGGGCACGTTGAATAAGCCCGAACCACCCCGGCTTTGTCATATCCAGCAGGCGGAATAAGACAAAGAGGACAATAGCGATTGACACTGGACCCCGGATTCCCGCCAAGACTATAAGCATGCCGCTTGTCTCGTCAATTACGATCCTCTGAGAGTCCTTCTCACGCAGCGCCTTTTCCGCCTTCCCGCAGACCAGAAATCCGCTCAAGGTCACCATGAACGCCACGACCAGATAGGCCGCACCGGTCTCTCTCATAAAAAACCATATAGCCAATCCGACCGCCGACCCCATTAATCCAGGTACCTTGGGTATATAACCGATCCCGCATACGGTGGCAGCACTCTTAATTAGCCCATCCATTACGGAAACCGTGTCCCGATTTCGAATAAGAAAACGCACCCCGGAGAAAAGGGTCAGCGCCACTGTAACAAACATCATGTACGAGATACCGATGCGGATAGGTTCCCCCAAGGCAGCTGGAAAGACCCCCTTATACGCAACGACGGTTTCCCTGACACACAAAAAAAGCAGAATAGCGAGAATCGAGACAATTTGCGAGACCGTCTTGTGCTTACCGCTCCGGGAGGCCGGAAGGGCCTGATCACTGGAGAGGGCAAACAGGCGAATGCCTGTGATTGCTGCCTCCCGAACGGCGATAAGCAAAACCATCCAGAGAGAAACGAGCCGCAGGTATGCAAAGGAAAAAAAGGCGGATAATACCAATACTTTATCGGCAACAGGGTCCATGATAATTCCAAAGTTCGATATCTGTCCTCTCTGCCGGGCCAGCCTCCCATCCAGAAGGTCTGTAATCGAGGCTGTGATAAAAAGGAAAAGGGCGATATATTTACTAAGGGCACCGGCAGAAAAAAGGAATATCATAAAAAAAACGGTCAGCGCTATGCGTGATATGGTCAGGATATTTGGTAGACTCATCATGTTTGCTGCAGATAGTGTCACGCAAGGTAAGAACCAAGGAAATGAAGCGCCTTCCTGGTTGCTTTTTGTTTTACCTGCGTCCTGGTTCCGCTAAAAATACATCTATGTGATTTACACCCCTTAATCCCGCTTATTGCGATATACACAAGTCCGACCGGCTGTTTCGCAGTCCCGCCGCCAGGCCCGGCAATTCCGGTTATGGCAATACCGATATCTGCTTTGAGCAGCCTTCTGATGCCAGCGGCCATATACACTGCAACGTCCTTACTGACAGCGCCTTTTTTTGCAATCGTTTCTCTGGGGACCCGTAACAGCCTATGTTTAATAGTATTATGATACGCAATAACCCCGCCCAGAAAAAAACAGGAGGCCCCTGCCAGATTGGTTAGTGTATCGGCGAGGCGGCCCCCAGTGCACGATTCTGCAATCGCAAGTGTGGTTTTTGTTTGAGCCAATAACCCAAAGACACCCTTTTCCGTGAATGGCGCACCTTGTTTTTTATAAAGAGAATTCGTGCCAGTTATCTTTTCAGGCCTTTTCATATCAGCTTGCTTCTTTCCATGTTTCCACGCGTACTTAACGATGGTATTATACACGAATCCCCGTCCAATATCTATTTTTCCTTTGAAATATACCCTTCTCTATGTATAATGAGCAATACATGAATAGGCCTCTATAGGAGCAAACGGCAAGTATATGCAGCCACACAGTGACGTGTTCACTAAGGAGGTGTGTTGTGGGAAAAGGTCGTCGTACATCAGGTAAAAAATCGCCGGAAAAACAGGATCTTTCAGCGGAGGGTAAGAAAAGGTCGCTCGAACTTGCATTAGAGCAGATCGAAAAGCAGTTTGGCCAGGGGTCTATTATGACTTTGGGCCAGGATCGCCTGTCTAACATTGAGACGATTTCTACCGGTTCGGTCGCGCTGGACGTGGCACTGGGGGGCGGCGGCGTACCACGTGGTCGCATCGTAGAGATCTACGGCCCTGAAGGGAGCGGGAAGACAACGCTTACCCTGAGCGTAATAGCGCAGGCACAGAAAAAAAAGGGGGTTGCCGCCTTTATCGATGCGGAGCATGGACTTGACCCGTTTTACGCCAAGAAACTCGGCGTCAATCTGGACGAGTTGCTTATCTCGCAGCCTGATACCGGAGAACAGGCCCTTGAGATAGCAGAGATGCTCATACGGTCGAACTCCGTCGATGTCCTGGTGATTGATTCGGTGGCTGCGTTGGTGCCCCGCGCTGAAATCGAGGGAGAAATGGGCGATCAGTTTATCGGACTTCAGGCCCGCCTCATGAGCCAGGCATTGAGAAAGCTTACCGCCGCGGTCAGCAAGTCCAAGACATGCCTGATCTTTATTAATCAACTCCGCATGAAAATAGGGGTTATGTTTGGCAATCCGGAGACTACGCCGGGCGGCAGGGCACTGAAGTTCTTTTCCTCGGTGCGCATCGACGTCCGCCGAATCGCCACCATCAAGAAAGGGGATAAGGTTATCGGAACCCGTGCCGTTGCCAAGGTTGTCAAAAATAAAATCGCCCCTCCTTTCCGTCAGGCCGAGTTTGATATTATGCATGACGAAGGTATTTCCGTTGTCGGGAGCATTGTTGACATGGGAGAGATTACGGGTCTTATTAAAAAATCCGGCAGCTGGCTGATATATGGCGATACAAAGCTTGGCCAAGGAAAAGAACAGGCAAAGGGGTATTTGAAGGAAAACCCCGATCTTCTGGATGAACTGACAAACAAGATACGAGAGCACGCAGCCGCAGAACTGTAATTATAGCCTTCCCTCTCTTTCCATAGATGGTTAAAGGAGGATACATAATGATCAGAGCCCGATCACTCACCGGAGTCGTGGCATCCTTTTGTGTGGCACTCGCCGCTTTTTCTTTTCTGTCTTCGGAGGTCATCGCCTCTGTAGAGGAACTGGAAGAGTCTTTCGGAAAGGTTGCCAGAGAGATCGGGCCCGCGGTCGTTTCTATCAGCACCGAACATGTTGAGCGAATAGAGACGCTGCCGTTTTACGGCCTTGGCGAACTGGGGCCCGAGGCCTATCAGGATGAATTTTTTAGGCAGTTTTTTAAGGAGTTTTTTGGCGGTATCCCCGAGCGGGAGATTCGCCGGCTGGGTCTGGGATCGGGTGTGATTATCAATCCGGACGGTTATATCCTTACCAACGAACACGTCATTCAAGGGGCGGATCGGATTACCGTAACCCTCTCTGACGGCCGAGAATTCCAGGGGACGGTCAGGGGGACCGATTATCGCTCCGACCTCGCCATTATTAAAATAGAGGCCCGCGGTCTGCCTACCGCGGTTCTAGGGGATTCGGACAGGGTGAAGATCGGGCAGTGGGCGATCGCGATCGGCAATCCCTTTGGTTATGCCCTGATGAACTCAGAGCCAACGGTTACCGTCGGTGTCATCAGCGCCTTAAACAGGTCCCTCAGGAGAACCAGTTACCGGGAGCGGGATTACGGGGATCTGATGCAGACCGATGCAGCAATTAATCCGGGCAATAGCGGCGGACCGCTGGTCAATATTCACGGAGAGGTGATCGGCATCAATGTCGCTATCATTGCGGCTGCCGGAGGTCCCCCGGCCTATCAGGGGATGGGATTCGCCATCCCTGTCAACACCGCGAAATTTATCCTCGCAGACCTTATCAGCGGCCGTGAGGTTCAATATGGGTGGCTCGGTGTCAATATCCAGGACCTCGATGAGGCCCTTGCCCGCTATTTTAATTTTTCCGACAGAGACGGTGTTCTGGTAGCATACGTCTTTAAGGGATCTCCTGCCGATGAAGCCGGCTTACGGGAGGGGGATATTATACGCCAGTATAACGGCGAGCCGATACGCAATGTCCGTGACTTAATCAAAAAAGTGGGGCATACGACCGTCGGGAATTCTGCTCAGATGCAGGTTTTCAGAACCGGCAAGTTCATCGATATCTCAATACGGATCGAAAAACGCCCGACCGATATCACCGAACTGGGAACGCCGCAACCTGAGGAGGGACGAAACTGGAGAGGGCTGAGCGTGCAGGCCATTGCGCCACAGCTTGCCGAAAGACTGCAGATTGATGTGAATGCCGGTGTCCTGGTAGTTGATGTTATCCCCGGTTCTCAGGTGGATGAGGCCGGCCTGAGACCAGGACATATTATCAGGGAAATTGACAAGAACAAAATTGACGGTATATCTTCCTATAATGCCGTGGTTGGTTCCGTAAAAGGCGAGGTGCTGGTAAGGACCAATAGAGGATATGTTGTCGTTCGCGAGTAATGACCGACCGATTCCGTGACGAATCCGCCCGGGCAATAGCCTATGCGTATAAACTGCTTCGTATGCGTCCGCTCTCCGAGGCCAGACTCAGGGAGCGGTTAAGTGTCAGGGGTTTCAGTGAGACGTGTATCACGCGCGTAGTAAATAAACTGAAGCAAGGCTCCTACGTTGATGACCGGTCTCTTGCGACGTCTTTGTTGCGTGTGCAGTTAAGGCACACCCCTTCAGGTTATGCGTCCCTTAAGGAAAAACTCCTCTCTAAAGGGATTCCCGAAGAGATTGCGCATGAGGCCCTTGATGAGTTGAGACAGGAGTATAGCGAGTATGCACTCGCAAAACAGTGTGTGCTCAAAAAGCGTGCCTCTATAAAAAAAGGAGATGCCGCCGACGAGGTGCGGCAACTGACTGCTTATCTTCGACGACGGGGCTTTGAGGAGGAGCTCATCAACCGTCTTATCGATGAGTTTTCACTTGGGAAAGGAAGCGGATTTCATGAAGGGTAAGGAACTGAGAAGGCGCTATCTCGCCTTTTTTGAAAAGAGAGGCCATGCGGTCATAAAGAGCGATTCGCTTGTTCCGGCGGACGACCCGACGGTCCTTTTCACCGGTGCCGGCATGAATCAATTTAAGGAGTATTTTCTCGGCAAGAAAAAAGATATGGCAAGGGCCACTTCCTCTCAAAAATGCCTGAGGACAGGAGATCTCGATAATGTCGGTAAAACAGCCTATCATCACACATTTTTTGAGATGCTCGGCAACTTTTCATTCGGTGACTATTTTAAGAAAGAGGCGATTCAATGGGCATGGGAGTTCCTGAGAGATGATTTGCGCATCGCTGCGGATAAGCTATGGGTATCGGTATATACCGACGATCAGGAGGCCTTTGATATCTGGACAAACGATATAGGGGTTCCGGTAAATAAGATTGTCCGTTTAGGGGAAAAAGAAAATTTTTGGCCCTCGAACGCTATTAAAGAAGGGCCCAATGGTCCGTGCGGCCCTTGTTCAGAGATATTTTTTGATAAGGGTCCGGATAAAGGGTGCGGCAGAACCGATTGTTCTCCCGCATGCAGTTGCGGCCGTTTTGTTGAGATATGGAATCTGGTATTCACACAGTTTAACAGAAAAGAAGGCGGCATCCTGGAGCCGCTGCCGTCTAAAAATATTGATACCGGAATGGGGCTTGAACGGATGCTCTCGGTATTGCAGAAAGCAGATACTAATTACGATACGGATTTGTTCCAACCAATCACCGACGCAATAACACAGATCATGAAAGAGGGCTCGCTGGAACCGTCTGCGGCCCGCCCAGCGGATGTGCACACTCTTTGCGATCACATCCGCGCTATTACGTTTTCCATCTGTGACGGCGTACTTCCATCGAACGAGGAACGCGGCTATGTCGTTCGGATGTTAATTCGCCGCTCGGCACGCATCGGTAATCAGATGGGATTGACGGGACCGTTTCTCTACAGGCTTATTGATGCGGTTGCGGCTGTTATGGCGGACGGCTATCCTGAGCTCAGCGAACGGGCCAAGGGAATCGCCCAGATTGTGCGACTGGAGGAAGAACGTTTTCTGCAGACGCTGGAGAGCGGAGGCGTGCGGTTGGATGAGTTACTCAATGCCCTGAAGACGACGGGACAGAAGGCAATCCCGGGAGAGGAGGCATTCCGACTGTATGATACCTACGGGTTCCCTGTGGAGCTTACCCAGATGGTTGCCCAACAGAAGGGATTCTCGGTTGATAAGGCAGGATTTGAAAGATGCATGGACGCACAGAGGGCGCTCTCGCGCGAATCAAGCAGCCTGAAAGGAGAAATTTTCAGTGATACCTTCTCCCAGAAATTAGAGGGGTTGTTTCCGCCGACCGAATTTATTGGGTATCAGGTTTTTGAATGCGAGGGGGTTGTTGTTGGAATCCTGAGGGGCGAGGATGCCTGTGATGCGGTGAATGGACCCGGCGAGGCCCTCATCCTGCTGGATAAGACCGTATTCTATCCGGAGGGGGGGGGTCAGACAGGAGACAGGGGATATCTGTATGCAGGGGGGGAGACTGCGAAAATTATCGATACCAAAAAAGTGAATGCCCATATCCTGCATTATGTTCGCTTACCCCAAAGGGCCGCTGTTGCGGTTGGACAGAAAGTGCGTGTTTCGGTAGACCGTGAAAGGCGGCATGCCATTGCCCGTAATCACACCGCGACACATCTATTGCAGGCGGCCTTACGCGAGATTCTTGGACAGCATATTCAGCAGGCGGGTTCAAAGGTGACTGATAGCGGACTCAGTTTTGACTTCTATCACCCTGAAAAACTCTCTCAGGAAACGATTCGTGAAGTAGAGCAGGTAGTACAACGGCATATCTTTTTAGATGAAGCGGTCGACGCCTCCATCATGGACATAGAAAAGGCAAGGGAGTTGGGTGCCCTTGCGTTTTTTGGTGAAAAGTATGGAGAAAAAGTTCGCGTTCTCAGGGTTGGCGGTTACTCGGCCGAATTATGCGGGGGCACGCATCTTGTGTCAACCGGTCAAATTGGTAGCTTTAAGATCGTCTCCGAATCATCCATTGCAAGCGGGGTAAGAAGGATTGAGGCGGTTACTGGCTGGGGCGCCTACTATAAAATGCTCGACGATGCCGAAACCTTGAGCGCCCTTTCAAGGTTGCTCAAGGTGCCTGTCGAAAAACTTCCCGAGGCGGTAGAGGCCCTGTTAGAAAAGCTCACGCATTTTTCCAAGCAGCTAAAACAGAAGGCCGCGTCGGATTTTTCTGTGGAAATCGAAGAGGCGCTCAAACGGGCAGTTTCTTTGCATGGGGTCACGCTGGTCGTACATCAAAAAGATGGTCTAACTCAGACAGAGATGAGGAGTTTGGCGGATCTGGTAAAAGGGCGCTGTGATACCTCTGTTAGCGTAATAGTGAGCCGGAATACCCCGGACAAGAGCTCTGTTTTGGTCGCCCTCACAAAAAATCTGGTTGAGACAAAGGCGATGGACGCGGGGGCTCTTTTAAAGGAACTGGCCGCGTCCTTTCATGGAAAGGGCGGCGGGTCGCGATATCTGGCCCAGGGCACTATAGCCGGGTCGACCTCTGTCGAAAAACTCAGCGCCAAGATGCAGGAGCTTGTAACGAGAACGATACGGCAATAACCAAGGATAACAGTGATGCGTATTTTAAGGAACAATAAAAAAGAGATTGAGCGGTTATTTCATAGATTTACCCCACAAAAAAAGAGGGTTACCGAGGGCGTTCGAAACATTCTTGAGAAGGTCAGGGTAGAAGGCGACAAGGCCCTCGTTGCTTTTACCAAGAAATTTGATAAGGTCTGCATTACCCCTCCCCAGCTTAAGATAACCGAGCGGGAAATACTCGATGCCTATCACGCGATCCGACCCGACTTTGTCAAAAACCTCAAGGCGATTCTTGAAAATGTTACCGCCTATTATGTGCGGCAGAAAAGAAAGAGTTGGAAGTTCAAAACAAAGGATGGTGTCTTGCTCGGTGAGAAAATAGAGCCTCTTGAGAGTGTAGGGGTATACATCCCTGCCGGAAGCGCCCCCCTGATATCAACGGTCTATATGACGGTCTTGCCGGCACAGATTGCCGGGGTAAAGCGGATAGCACTGGTAAGTCCGCCCCAGAAGGACGGAAACATCGACCCGCACATACTTGTCGTTGCCAATCTTTTGAAAATAAAGGAGATGTATAAAATCGGCGGGGCTCAGGCGATAGCCGCGCTTGCCTACGGGACAAAGACAATCCCAAAGGTCGACAAGATAGTCGGCCCTGGCAATGAGTATGTCAGTGAGGCAAAACGCCAGGTGTTTGGTAACGTGGATATCGATATGATAGCCGGACCGAGCGAGGTGGTGGTTATTGCCAATCGATATTCAAATCCTCAATTTGTCATTAAGGAGCTTCAGGCTCAGGCAGAACACCGTAAGGGACTGGCGATATTGATAACAACCTCAAAGATGCTGGCAAAAACAGTAAAGAATAAAGTAGGCACAGGCTATATTATCTTGGCAAAAAACACGGAGGAGGCGATCTATCTGTCAAATAAGATTGCGCCGGAGCATCTGCATATTATGATTAATAAACCCGAGAGGTTCATCTCGAGCGTGAGGCATGCGGGAGCCATTTTTGTCGGTCAATACACGCCGGTTGCCCTTGGTGATTACGTTGCGGGTCCAAGTCACGTCCTGCCGACATCGGGCACTGCCCGCTTTTTCTCAGGCCTGGGCATTAACGACTTTGTTAAAAGTTCGCACATTATCTCATATTCGAAGAAGGCCCTCGAAAAAGTCGCCCCCATTGTAGAAAATATCGCCAAATTAGAGGGGCTTGTTGGCCACTGGGAATCGGTCGAAACGCGATTACACTAGAACTAACTAAATTCGTAAGGTGTGCATAAGATAGGTGTTAACACCTCTGTTTGATACAAGGAGAAGAAATTATGGGGAGAGAGGCGAAGATCTCACGAAAAACAAAGGAAACAAACATCGCAGTAACATTGCGTATTGATGGGGCAGGAAACTATGCTATTGCTACGGGCATACCTTTTCTCAACCACATGCTTGACCTTTTCGCAAAGCACGGCCTTTTTGATTTGACAATCGAAGCGGAGGGGGATCTTGAGGTAGACATACATCACACCAATGAAGATGTGGGGATTGCCCTCGGTGAGGCGTTTGCAAAGGCGCTCGCCGGCAAAGAAGGAATCCGCCGTTTTGGATCAGCAATCGTCCCGATGGATGAGGCCCTGGCCCGGGTGGCGCTTGATATCAGCAATAGACCTTCTGTTTACTGTGAACTGCCGGAGCGTTTAACGTCTCTTAAAGGCGAGGCATACGCCTATACAGACCTTATGAGTTTTCTCAAGGCCTTTGTTGCTCATGCCGGCATCAACCTTCATATTGATATAGTGAAAGGGGATGACTTGCACCATTCTTTTGAGGCGGCTTTCAAGGGATTGGCAAAGGCACTGGATATGGCTACGCAGATCGATCCCCGCAGTAAAGGGGTACCTTCGACAAAGGGGCTCCTGTAAGGGTGTGCGGGGGCAAAAATCGTCCCTCACTCTACAAGAAAGGCCGGCAGAAAAAAATGATCGGGATTGTTGATTATGGTTCAGGGAATCTACGGAGTGTTACCAAGGCCTGCGAGCGCTTGGGCTCAAAGGCGGCAGTCACAGCCGACCCTCAAAGACTCAGGCAGGCCGATAAAATCATCCTGCCCGGTGTCGGGGCATTCGAGGATGCCATACAGGCCCTTACCGCCTGCGGCCTTGTCGATGTGCTGAAGGAATTGATCCTTGAGGCAAAAAAACCATATCTGGGAATTTGCCTGGGCATGCAGCTTCTCTTTGAAAGGAGCGAGGAATCTGAGGGGGCTGAGGGCTTTGGCATATGCAGGGGAACGGTAAAAAAGTTTGACTCACGAACGGTGAAGGTCCCTCATATGGGGTGGAATGTCCTGAGGATGCGCGGCGCCTCGCCCCTTTTTCAGGGAATCGATGACGGGTTCTTTTTTTATTTTTGCCATTCGTACTATTGCGCCCCCGAGGACGACACAATCATATCCACCGTTACTGACTACGGTACAGAGTTTGCCTCATCGATCGGAAAAGATAATATTTTTGCCGTTCAATTTCATCCGGAAAAAAGCCAGAAACTTGGACTGCGTGTCCTTGAGAATTTTTTAACCCTATAAACAATGAAAATCATCCCTGCGGTTGACATTATGAATGGCAAAGTAGTAAGGCTCTTGAGGGGCAACTATAGAGAGGTTACTGTTTATTCGGAGGACCCGGCGGCAAGGGCCTTGGAATGGGAGAATGAGGGTGCCGAGCTTTTGCATGTTGTCGACCTGGATGGTGCCCGCGATGGTGTGCTTTTAAATCTGGATTCAATAGCAGCAATTGCAAAAAAGATCGAGATTCCTGTAGAGGTAGGTGGGGGCGTTCGCGGTAGGGAGGATGTTGCGCGCCTTTTTGACGTAGGTGTTGCAAGGGTAATTTTAGGTACGGTGGCCATTGAGAATAAAAATATGCTTGAAGAAATAGTGCGTGAGTTTAAGGAAGAGATTTATGTCAGCTTGGATATACATAAGATCATCGATAGAGCAGATGGCGTTTATCTTGAGACTGGTACGTCCGGATGGATTAAACCTGTTGCCGTTAGCAAAACAGAATTTCTTAAGAATCTACAAAACATAGGCGTAACAGGCATAGTCTGCACAGACATATCAAAAGATGGGATGTTGCAAGGGCCAAATATCAATCTCTTGAGGGATGTACTTGAAAGCACCTCTCTGTCGGTAATTGCGTCTGGAGGAATCTCGAACATAGCAGACATAGAAAAACTTGCCGAGCTTAAGAAAGAAAACCTCGAAGGCGCGATTGTCGGAAAGGCGCTTTATGAAGGGCGGTTTCACTTATCCGAGGCAATCAGCATGTTGGCGCAGAGGGGGAATGAATGTTAGCAAAGCGCATTATTCCCTGCCTTGACGTAAAGGAGGGCCGTGTAGTTAAAGGCACCCGCTTTGTGAATCTCCGCGATGCCGGCGACCCTGTTGAGGCTGCCCGGATGTATGACGAGCAGGGGGCGGACGAACTCGTTTTTCTTGATATCACCGCGTCTTTCGAAAAACGGGAGACTATGCTTGAGGTGGTAAAAAAAACGGCGGAGACGGTTTTTCTTCCCCTGACCGTAGGGGGCGGCATCGGAGGGGTGGGTATGATCAGGCGCCTTCTTGAGGCCGGCGCCGATAAGGTCTCGCTCAATACAGCGGCGGTAAATACCCCTGATCTGATAAATGATGCCAGCAGAAAATTCGGGACTCAGTGCATCGTAGTAGCTATTGACGCTAAACGCTCCGGTGCATCGTGGGAGGTTTTTATTCACGGGGGAAGAACCTCTGCCGGCAAAGACGTAATTGAATGGGCCAGAGAGGCCAGAGACCGGGGTGCGGGTGAGATTTTACTGACAAGTATGGACTGTGACGGCACCAAAGATGGGTATGACCTTGAACTGACCCGGGCTGTTTCAGAGGCGGTTGATATACCGGTTATTGCCTCGGGAGGGGCCGGGACGCTTCAGCACCTTTTAGATGCCCTGACCACCGGAAAGGCACAGGCGGTTTTAGCCGCCTCGATATTCCATTTTAGTGAGTACACTATCCGGGAGGCAAAAGAGTTTCTTCATAAGGGCGGGGTATGCATGCGCCTTGATGTCTCATAAAACGAATAAAGGAGATGTGTGAATGGCCGATATCATCCGAAAGATAAAATTTAACAGCGCCGGTTTGGTGCCTGCTATTGTCCAGGACAGCCAGACCCGTGAGGTCCTTATGATGGCCTATATGAATGCGGAGGCGATAGAAAAGACACTGGCGACGGGCAAGATGCACTTCTACAGCCGCTCCAGAAAGACACTGTGGCTCAAGGGCGAGACCTCGTCGCATATCCAGGAAGTACGGGCAGTCTTTCTTGATTGCGACTCTGATACGCTGCTCTTTCAGGTAAGCCAGAGGGGCGGGGCATGCCACGAGGGATACCGGACATGTTTTTTTAAGCAGTTAAACAGCGATAAAGGCGATTTTACTATCGTAGGGGAAAAGGTGTTTGACCCTGAAAAAATCTACCGAAAAAAATGAATGATTTTTATCCATCAGAACGTGAATTTATCAGGCTTGCCAAACGCGGCAATCTCATCCCTATCTATACCGAGTTACCCGCTGATTTGGAGACCCCGGTTTCTGCCTATATGAAATCGTCGCATGAAAAATATTCCTTTCTGCTGGAGTCGGTTGAGGGAGGCGAGCATCTTGCGCGGTACTCCTTCCTCGGTTCATCGCCGTCACTTATCTTTAAAAGTAGCGGTAATGAGATTGAGATTACCGAACATGGAAAAAAATGCACATTTCGCTTGACGAAAGGCGATCCTCTCAAGGAGATACAGAAGATTATGTCCTGTTTCCGGTTTGTGCCAGTGCCAGGACTGCCTCGCTTTTGCGGAGGGCTTGTAGGTTATGTCGGATATGACATGGTACGTTTCTTCGAACATATTCCCGACAACAATGAGAATCCCCTTTGTGTGCCGGATGCTGTATTTTTGCTGACCGACTCGCTTATTATCTTTGATCATTCCATGCAAAAGATAAAGATCGTTGTAAACGCGGCAACCGGTGATAGCCGGTCGCGGGAAGCATTGGTGGGTATTTACAGAACCAGCGTCCAGAGGATTAAAAAACTATCGAGGCGCTTCTCCGGCAATTGCAAGGGTTATAAGACAGCCGCCCATCGCAAAGGACACCTGACAAAACGCCCACGAATTACCTCTCATGTAACAAAAAAGGTATTTATGGAGAATGTAAGAAAGGCGAAACGCTATATTAGAAACGGCGATATTGTGCAGACGGTGCTTTCGCAGCGTTTCTCTATGCCCATTCATTCCGATCGGCTCACTATTTACCGGGCACTGCGGTCGATTAATCCGTCCCCGTATATGTTTTATTTGCAGCTTGATGATATGGCCCTTATCGGTTCCTCTCCGGAGATATTTGTCAGATGCGAGGAAGGGAAGATCGAACTGAGACCTATTGCCGGCACCAGACCGCGGGGCCTCAATGAGAAAGAGGATAGGGCGCTTGAAAAGGAACTGCTCGCAGACCCCAAGGAACGGGCAGAACATGTGATGCTGGTTGATTTAGGCCGGAATGACATCGGTCGGGTCTCACGCTACGGCTCTGTCACTGTGCCTGAATGCATGGTTATCGAGAGATATTCTCATGTTATGCACATCGTCAGCGGCTGCGTAGGAACCCTGAAAAAAAACAAGGATATCTACGATCTCATCAGGGCAACATTCCCCGCAGGAACGGTCAGCGGGGCGCCAAAGATCAGGGCAATGGAGATTATCGATGAACTAGAGAATGTGCGCAGGGGTCCCTACGCGGGTTTTGTCGGATATTTGAGTTTTTCGGGAAATCTTGATAGTTGCATCACTATACGGACCATTCTTATCAAGGGCAGGAGGGCCTATATTCAGGCGGGCGCCGGAATCGTAGCCGATTCACGCCCGGAGAGGGAATATGTAGAAACGGTCAATAAGGCAGGGGCGTTGATTGAGGCGCTGAAACTTGCCCATACCCTGTAAGGTGCACGAAGAGGGACATATGGTTCTGGTAATCGATAATTATGATTCATTTACCTACAATCTGGTGCAGTACCTCGGCGAACTCGGCGCGGATCTCGAAGTGTATAGAAATGATATGATTACAGCATCGGAGGCTAAGCGTCTTCATCCGGAATGCATTATCATCTCGCCTGGCCCCGGGTCGCCAAAGGACGCGGGCGTCTCTAACGCCGTAATCCACGAATGCGGTCCTGTGATACCGCTGTTAGGGGTCTGTCTCGGTCATCAGTGTATCGGTGAGGTTTTTGGAGGGAGGGTTGTGCAGGCGCCGCGGTTAATGCACGGAAAAACATCCCCTATTTATCACAATGAAAAAACTATCTTCACAGGTATCGCAAACCCCTTTGACGCAACCCGGTACCATTCATTAATGGTCGAAAAAAAAACACTCCCTGCATCTCTCGAGATCATCGCAAAAACCGATACGGATGAAATTATGGGATTGCAGCACAGACGTTACCCTGTATGGGGCGTGCAGTTCCATCCAGAGTCCATTCTGACCGTTGCCGGCAAAGAGCTGCTGGCTAACTTTCTTGCCATTGCCGTGGCATACCACAAAAAGAAATAGCGCCATGTTTCTCGACACAATCGTTCACGAAAAATATAAAGAGATCGATAAAAAGAAAGGCGCATGCTCGCTTGCTGCCCTCAAGCAAAAGACCCGGGACAAAAGACGGGTCGCGGGAAAGTTTCTTACTGCGCTCAGGGGCTCCCCCGGCCCACGGATTATTGCAGAGATCAAGAGACGGTCGCCTTCGAAGGGTGTTCTCAGAGAAGGGATTGAGGTAGCATCTCTTGCGCGAACATACGAAGATAGTGGGGCCTGTGCGCTTTCGGTGCTGATCGACCATCGCTTTTTTGGCGGCTCTATCGAGGATCTGGAACAGGCGGTTCAGAGTGTTGATATACCCGTTCTCTACAAGGACTTTATAGTAACAGAGTACCAGGTGTACGAGGCATGTGCCTACGGTGCCAGCGCCGTTTTATTGATAGCGCGTATCCTCGATGATGACACACTCCTTTTATTGACGACCATTGCCAGAGAGCTTGGGCTGGATCCCCTTCTAGAGGTCCATGATACGACCGACCTTGAGCGGGCCCTGAAAACAAACCCGTCTCTCATAGGTGTGAATAACAGAAATCTGGATACATTTACCGTTGATATCACTATTTCAAAGGACCTGTTGCCGACTGTACCTGAGGGGATAATTACGGTGTGCGAAAGCGGGATCGAGACTGCCGAGGATATCCATGAATTAAGCCGGCAGGGGGCCGATGCCTTTTTAATCGGCGAGTCCCTTCTTCGACATGACAATATCAGCGCTCAATTACATGCGTTGCTGGGACGATAAACATGGTTAAGATAAAGATCTGCGGTATCACTAATACCGATGATGCCTTGTATGCCGAAGGCCTTGGGGCGCATGCCCTGGGTTTTATTTTTGCAGAAAGCCCTCGTTCGGTAACACCCCAAAAGGCAAGAGCCATTATCCGGTCGCTGCCCCCTTTTATCAGTAAGGTCGGCGTTTTCGTTGACCCGTCGTACGATACACTGAAGGATGTAATCGCCATAACAGGTATTACCGCCGTACAACTTCACGGTGAAGAGTCGGACAGTTTCTGTGCCCGCGTAAGAGACATATGTCCGGTCATCAAGGGATTCCGCATAAAAGTGCGCGCAGACATCGAGGGGATCGGGGGTTACAAGAATATCGACGCCGTTCTTCTCGATACCTACAGTGAGAGGGCTAGGGGAGGGACAGGGATGTCTTTTGACTGGGAACTAGCCAAAAAAGCAAAAACGTACGGCATTCCTCTTATTTTGGCAGGGGGCATATCTTGTGAAAATATTTCCGAGGCGATTACCTCTGTCCGTCCATATGCTATTGATGTGGCAAGCTCTATCGAAAAGGCCCCCGGGAAAAAGGACCCTGCCTTACTCGAAAAGTTATTCTTTCGATTGAGACAATCAGCCTGATGGACCCCCGAGATTTTTCCGATAACCGAAAGAATTACGACCTCCTCAAGGAGCGTGCATTATCGTGTGGTTTAGCGTTTTTTGGCGTCGCCGCCACCGCACAAATCCCCTCGGAGTATCTCCTTATAGAAACCGATCTCATCAAGCAGTTTCCCTATGCAATCTCGGCAGGGTACCGCCTGTCAAAAGCCGTGTTACAAACGATTGATACTGCCCCATCGCTTCTCTACTCGATGCATTACAGAAGAGTTAACACCCTGCTCGATCACACCGCTCTTATGCTTGCCACTGTTATCCAGCAGTCCGGTTTTGAGGCGCTGCCGATACCTGCATCGCAGGTGGTGGATTGGACCGCGGAAAAAGGCACCGTTAGTCACCGACATGTCGCCTTCCAGGCCGGATTAGGCTGGATAGGCAGAAATAATCTCCTGGTTAATCCGAATTGCGGATCCCAGTTGCGGCTAGTGAGCATACTGACCGACTTTCCTCTGGAGGTTAACCAACCTTCTATTCAGGAGGATTGCGGGGATTGCCTTGATTGCGTCAGGGCCTGCCCGGTAGAGGCCATAAAGCGTGAACGAAAGGATTTTGATTTTGCTGCCTGTTCAGCCAAACTTAACGAATTTTCTAGGATTCGGGGCATCGGACATAAAATCTGTGGCGTCTGCGTCAAGGCGTGTTGGGGGCAGGCCTCTTTACGAAGGCACCTTTCACAGGAGTAGATAATGGGCAGTGTTACTACACCGCATCCTGTTAAGCTTATTAGCAGCGTATTCAGCAATGACAGGGCCCTTATCCAGGAAACAAAGAAACGCCTTGAGGGAATGTTCGGGGTTATCGACTATGAAAGTAAGGAATTTATATTTGACGATACCGTATATTACGAAAGAGAGATGGGGGAGGGGCTTGTCCGTTATTTCTACAGCTTTGGACCGTTAATGCCTCCCGATGTGCTCCCAGACGTTAAAATGAAGACCAACGCGCTCGAGATGGAATTCAGCGTCTCAGGAAAAAGACGCGTCAACATCGACCCTGGTTTTATCTCACTTGGAAAACTGGTCCTTGCTACTACAAAAGACCATCAGCACAGGATTTACCTCTCCCGAGGGATCTTTGCAGAGGTAACACTGCGGTTCCAGAATAACACCTTTACCCCCTGGGAATGGACATATCCGGATTACCGGTGCCCTGAATATATTACTGCATTCAATACCATAAGAGACGAGTATAAAAAGAGTTTTGAGCATAAACGAACGCCCTTAGCACATCCCCACAATATCGCATAACAGTGAAAATGCCCTGGGGTGGCAGGGCAAGATAGTTAAAATGGTGTTTAAAGAAAACAAAAAAACATCTTTTTGACAAGATTTAATTTAATATATAACAATAACTTAAAAATATTGATAGGATAGCTATTTTTGATAAATTCTTGACAAAGATGAATAGATATGATATACATTGATATAGTCTTTTGCGGTCGGATAAACATAAATTGTGATTCTGGAAGGCGCAGCATCATTTTATGAGGTATACTTTAAGGTAACGGGTTTATTAAAAAAGCAACAGGAGGTGACGTATGATGATGGTTCAGTGGATGAAGTTCCGTTTAAACCGCAAGGGGCAGACAGTAGTTGAATATGCACTTATCGTGGCATTAATCGCTATCGCCCTTATAGCCACGGTAACCGCGTTTAGGGCGGAGCTTCTGAGAATCTGGCAAAACATGGTTGATGCGCTAGCCGGCGGAGTGTAAATGGTCGGCTTTGGTTACACAATGGTTTTGTCCGGCAGACACTTCTTAGGATGTTGTCCGTAGGAAATTATGCCTTACAAGGCATAATTTGTGACATGTTGCGCTAAAGAAAAGAAGACCGCCACAGTACTCACGTACCTTGGAAGAATGTTGCTGGCGGTCGTTCTTTTCTATATTATTGATGGGAGAGTTAGTAAATAGAGGTAGTATTATGCCAAACAAAAGCGGCGCCAAAAATCACGGGCAGTCAACTGTTGAGTTTGCCCTTATTATTATTTCTTTTTTGCTCCTGATTATGGGCATTGCTGATTTTACCCGTGCGCTCATGATCCGAAACACGCTGAACCAGGCTGCCCGGGAAGGGGTGCGCGAGGCGGTGACATTCTTTGATTTGGTTGACAACGACCCGCGTGTCATGGAGGTTATGCAAGATATCCTGGATGCCGCCGGCATCAGTGATGACGAACTAAAAGAAATCACTCTGGAGACTCAGGATTATTTGACCGGAGAGCCGATTAAGGCAACGGTAACGGCCGGGTATCGCCCGTTTTTTTCCCGTCTTATCCCCGGTGTAGATCAGGTACAACTGGTGGGGATGGCCGTCATGCGTCATGAAATCGCAAATATTATAATTCCCGAGCCGCCGGCCGATGACGACGACGATGACGATGATGATGATGATGAAAACAATATACCGCCGATCGCCGTGCTTACGGCCGACCCGCTTTCTGGAAGCGTCTTGGTCGGTGTACCTAATAGAGATAAGCTCAACGTACATTTTGACGGGTCCAAATCGGTGGATCCTGACGGGGGTTCGGTTGAGTATTCGTGGAATGTGGACGATGACTACTATAAAGAAGGGGGCGCGACTCTTGACTACAAATTTAGCGTAGGGACGTATTATGTCATACTTACCGTGA
The DNA here is from genome assembly GCA_016930485.1 of Candidatus Omnitrophota bacterium. Lineage (GTDB taxonomy): Bacteria > Omnitrophota > Gorgyraeia > JAFGGP01 > JAFGGP01 > JAFGGP01. The sequence continues at coordinate 101,084 of JAFGGP010000013.1, forward strand.
CCGACGTTGATAGAGCCACTGACAGCGCCCGCGTCGATATCACGGTTAAAGCGGCACCCCCAGAAACTGATGATGACGATGATGATGATGACGCGAATACTGTTAAGGCCTGTTTTACCGCAATCCCTGAGTCTGGAAATGCCCCGTTAACCGTTCAGTTCAGTGCAAGTTGCTCAACCGGTCCCATTACGAATTATGATTGGGTTTTTGGCGACGGCAACTCCAACTTTGGGACGGACGTAAACACCTCCAATATCTATAACGTTGGAACTTACCAGGTCACGCTCACGGTAAGCAATGAGGATGCAACCTCCTCGACAAGCAAGACGATCTATGTGAGAGAACCTGGGGTAGACAATAAGCCACCAAAAGCGCGCATTAATGCATATCCACTGTCCGGAACCGCCGACTTAAAGGTGGAAGTCGATGCCTACGATTCCGAGGATGAGGATGGAAAGATTGTGGCCTATGCATGGACTTTTGGAAACGGAAAAACAGGTTCAGGCGTTACGGCGAATACCGTCTATACGTCGGGAGGGTTGTACACTATTACCCTTACGGTATATGATAACGAGGCCGCATATGATACAGCTACAACAACTATCGATGTTGAGGATCTCAAGATTACTCCGGATTGATATGCGAAAGGCTCAGGCCATTGTCGAGATGGCCCTTTTAATCCCGGTCCTGTTGTTGCTTGTGCTGGGTATCTTTGATGCTTCGCGGGCATGTCTCTTGAAGGCAAATTTAAATGAAGTTGCCCGTGAAGGTGTCCGGAAGGCGGCGCTGCTTGAAAACATCGAAACCGACGATAGCCGGGTTATTGATTACTGCACGCAGTTACTGGAAGAACAGGGCCTTATGCCTGAAGAACTAACAGACCTGACTATACTGGTTGAGCTTGAGCAGTCAACCCCTATTATCGGAGACGCTATCACCGTGCGGGTAAGCAGGCGATTCAGGGGGATCTCGGGAAGGATTATTCCTTTTTTTGAGCCTGCTATACCCATCGTTGGAAAAAGCGTCATGAGGTACGAGGCAGGTTCATAACTCTACGAACTGCGGGGTGACCGTATGCAGAAACAAAAGACATTTCTCATTTTAGCGCTCGCAATATTTTTCGGCTTTCTTGCAAGCTACTCGATGTATCAGTTCTTGCGGTCTCAAAAACAGCCCGAAGAGGCGAAGGTTACAACAATCGAGCAACCGGTCATCCTGGCAAATAAAGACCTTGCCCGCGGCGCCGTTGTCGATAAAGACGACATCAAAGCGGTGCAATGGCCGATCTCAAAGATTCCCCGGAATAGCTTTGCAGAGGAAGGGGAAGTTATTAACCGGATAGTCCGACGGGAGATCACCAAGGGTTCGGCTGTACTAACCGATGACCTTCTTCCGGTAAAGACGGTTATCGAAGAGATACCCGAGGGCATGCGGGCATTACCGTTAGAGGTAGAAGGCTTCATGGGCGATGAAACCATGTTTGTAGCCGGTGGCTTTGTTGATATTTTGGCAACCTTTAAGACGAGTGACAAAAAACTGATAAGCAAACTTGTTCTGCAAAATGTAAAGCTCCTGGCGATCCCGCAGAGTGTAGAAAAGAAGGAGAGAAGGCGCGAAAAGAGGGATGTTGTGGTGGCCGTTTCACCCGAAGATGCCGAGGCCCTGGCCCTTGCGCAGAAGGCGGGCGATATCTTTCTTGTAACAAGGACCCTTACCGATAAGAGCTATGTTGTCACGCCCGGCGCAGATATCACCGATTTAAAAAAGATGGGTTCTGAGCGGTGGGCTTTCCTTAAAAAAATTCCTGAAGGAAAACGTGCAGTCAGTCTTTGGACACTCAGTGCCATTCTAACCGAGGACTTCTTGCAACCGGGTGCCCATGTTGATATTGCAGTAGCCTTCACTTCGCCAGAAAGCGGGAAGCAGGTAGTCAAAACGCTCCTGCAGAATATCGAGGTCCTGGCTATCCGCACCGAAAGCGACATCACTGTTTCGGCGCCCGGAGTTAATATCCGCGGCACCGCCTCAGAGGTTGTCGTAGCGGTTGAACCTCAAAACGCCGAGGCACTTCTCATAGCCTCATCCAAAGGGAGTGTGGTGCTATTGCCGCGAACCCTCGATGACAATTCGGTAGTCGACCTCCGAATGGGTACCTCCGAGGACGATATTCTAAAAACAGAAAATACGGTTGAGGTGATACGTGGGACGGCAAAGAAACAGGAGGTTTTAAGTCCGATTAAGCCGGTAGCAAACAACTAATGATTTCATTTAAGGAGGCTTCTATGACAAGCCGTGCCAAGCGGGCAATAAGGCAGACACTGGGTATGCTATTTATAATACTACCGCTGCTTTTTATATCCCCCGGATCCGGCGAGGCAAAAACTGTCCTACTTGGTCAGGAGGATACTACGACAGTGCTGTTAGTAGGCGGGAAATCGAAATTAATCACGTTTGAAGACAAGATTTCACGCGCCTCGATTACAGAAACCGACATCGCAGATGTTGTGGTAGTGTCCCCGTGTGAGATTGTGCTCAACGGGAAGAAGCCGGGGACGACCACCTTGATTGTCTGGGATATGAATGAAGAGAGTACCACGTTCGATCTTTCGGTCGAGTTGGATACGGCACAGTTGCAGCAGCTGATTAATCAGCTTATACCGTTCGAGGATATCTATATTTATCCAGCGAGTGACTCTGTGGTCCTTGCTGGAGAAGTGGCAAGGGAAACGAGTATCCAAAAGGCCATGAACCTTGCCCGGGCCTTTGTGGTAAACGAAAATAAACTGGTTAATCTGATGAAACTGCAGGAACCCAAGCAGATTATGCTGCAGGTTCGGTTTGCCGAGGTCGATCGTTCAATTGAAAAAAATCTCGGGATCGATTTTTTTATACAGGATGCCAACTATACACGGAGCAGTTTTATCGGTGGGTTGTTATCTCCTCAAGTTTCTGCTACATCGACAGACTTCGGCATATCGTCATCAACTGATCTGCTCCTCGAGATGCGTCGCGGGACCAATTACACCATGGCCTTTAAGGCACTTGAAGAAAAAGGGCTTTTACGCATTATCGCAGAGCCAAATCTTTTGGCAAGAAGCGGTGAGGAGGCAAGTTTTTTAGCCGGCGGCGAATTTCCAATACCCGTGGTTCAGGGGGCAGGGGGTACTGCGTCAAATTCCGTTACGATCCAGTTTAAGGAGTTTGGTATAAAGCTGAACTTCACCCCGGAGGTAACCGATGCCGGCAGCATCAAACTGAAGGTCGCCCCCGAGGTAAGTGTGCTGGATTTCAGTTCTGCGGCTGTTCAGCTTTCCGGTTTCAGCGTTCCTGGCCTCGTAACAAGAAAGGCCGATACGACCGTCGAGATGGCAAGCGGGGAGAGTCTTATTATCGGGGGGCTCATCTCTCAGAAGGAAACAAAGGGATTGGATAAAGTACCTATATTGGGGGAGATCCCTGTCTTGGGGTGGCTCTTTAAAAGTGACAGCTATCAAAAGGAAGAAACAGAGTTGATTGTATTGGTAACCCCTATCTTTATCAAGCCTGTCGCACTCAATGATCTGGCCGAAGTCGCATCACTGCATGAGACACCGGAGTTAATAAAGCCGCAAAAGGCCCCATATCGGGATGCCCAGGCTGACCTGATGAGGGGTTTCATTGATCCTCAATCAAGTATTGTAAGAAAAACCCTGGATCAGGTAGAGGAGGAAACAGCGCCTTATGCACCTCAATCATCACAAGGATATGGATACTATTAAGTTCCATGCTGTCTGTTTCGGGTCGCACAAGGGTCAAAGAGGCGTCATCGCCCTTGCTGCTATCACCCTGATTGCTTTACTCGCGATAGGGGCCCTTGCCGTTGATTTGGCGTATCTTTATACCAGTAAAGGAGAGCTTCAGAATGCCGCTGATGCAGCGGCACTTGCCGGTGTCGGGGCGATCTGGGCCGGGTCTGAAAGCGCCATCGATGAGGCAAAGGAATTTGCGGCCAAGCATTGGGCCGCCGATGATATTGTGGAACTGCAAGACTCTAATATTTTAACGGGGGAGTGGAGTTTTGCGGAGGAAAAGTTCACAGCTAACGTTGTGCCGCCCAACGCAATCCAGGTACGGGCAAGCCGTGATGCTGATGCAAAGCAGGGCAAAATCGGCTTATTTTTTGCCCGGATTCTCGGTATGCAGGACATCGCCCTTTCGGCCACGTCTACCGCGGCTATCGGTGGTAGAAACATCGTTATGTGTCTCGACCGCTCAAAGTCGATGGAGGAAGGCAGTGGAATAAAGGACGAGGACGGAAAGGAACTAAAACTCATAGAGCTACTTGAAAAGGCCGCCATCGATTTTGCGAACGACCTAGAGACCTCACTTGCCGATGATCGGATAGGAGTGGTGTATTATCACAGCTTCGCCTGGGATTACATTCGCACTATGAAAGACCCGGGGACACAACACAGCCAGATTGTCGACGATATTCACGGAGGGGCCTGGGCAGACTGGCCGGATGGCATCGGCGGACCGCCTGATAAGGGCTGGACCTGTATCTCGTGCGGCATGAATGAGGCATGGAAAGAGCTGGCGTCAGACAGGGCGACCCACTGGGGCGTCCGCGTTATGATCATCATGACAGACGGGCACCCAAACCTGATTCTCGATCCGCCGGGCGATGTGGGCGAATACGCGATGGAGCATTCGATATTCATAAACGGTGCCGAGGCCAATCGAGATGCAAGGGAGGAGATACTCGAATTGGCACAAAAAATCGCAGATGAAGGTATCGTCATTTATACTATTGGGTTAGGTCTGGTGAATAGAACTCTTCTTGAGGATGTCGCAGAAATCGGGGGAGGGAAGGCTTACTTTGTTTCTTCTGCACACCCTGAGGAGTTGGATGACGCGTTTGAAAGCATAGCCGAAAAAATACCCATTATTCTTGCAAAGTAGAGGCGGGGACATCATGGAAAAACTATCCACCTTAATTATCGCCGATAATCGCGAGCAGTCTGATTTATTAAAGCGAGAGCTTGTCGCAGTACCCGATACAATACTGGACATTGTCATCAGCTCGTCGCTTTCCGAGGCAAAGCCCGTCTTATTAAAACGCCCCGAAATTATCTTTATTGAAATCAGCGAGATTGCCGAGTCGGGTATCGACCTTGTTCGAAGAATTTCTTTAGAGTCCCCTACATCGCTTCTGGTTGCCATATCTAAAAACGACGATGCCGATCTAATCCTCAAGGCAGTGCGTGCCGGGGCCAAGGATTTCTTGAAAATACCTACCACCTCCTCACAGCTAACCCCTCTGATAGAACGGGCAAAACGGATAGAATCGGGGGCCAAACCTCTCAAGGAACGCATGGGTAAGGTAGTGACCGTCTTCAGCAATAAAGGCGGCACCGGTACCACGACCCTTGCTATTAATCTTGCCGTTGCCCTGGCAACCCTGAATGAATTTTCGGTGGTCGTTGTCGACCTTGTCCTGCAACACGGGGACGTATCGGCATTTTTGGATATTGCACCTACCTATACCATTGTAGACATTATAGAAAACTTTGAACGCCTCGATGCGAGCTTTTTAAAGGCCGCTTTGGCAAAACACTCCTCCGGTATTTACGTACTGGCGGAACCCCTGCATCCCGAAGAGGCTGAATTAATTACCACATCACAGATCGGCGAAATACTAAAGCTGCTCCGTACCATGTTCGATTATGTTATCGTGGACGGGGGTAATGAGTTTGATGAACATGTTTTATCATCCCTCGATTTATCAGACACTATTTTGCTACTGTCCCTTTTAAATCTCCCGGCTATCAGGAATACAAAACGGTGTCTCGATATCTTTAGGCGGCTCAGATACGACCCGGAAAAAGCCCGATTGATTATTAATCGTTATGACTCACACGAGATCGATAAAGTTTCTATCGAGTCGGTTGAAAAGGCGTTAAACTATACCGTGAGCTGGAAGTTGCCGAATGACTATTTTTCTGTTATCAGCGCTATTAATCAGGGGCTTCCGATATTTTCCATCGATAGAAGATCGAAACTGTCTCAGAGTATTTTACAGTTAGCAGGCATCTTAGCGGACCGGCAAATACCGACCCAGCTCATTAAACGGGAGGAAGGGCTGCTCGATAAAGTAAAACAGATCTGGAAAGGTGGTAAGTAGCTATGGCCCTGAGAGATCGGCTGCACGGAAAAGACGACGAGAGCAAGAAAAAACTGGTGGACGAGTATGAGGCAACCGAGCCTTTCGGAGGAAGCGATCTCCTCAACGAACTGAAGATGCGTATCCACCGTCAGCTGATCGACAAGATTGACTTGGCAAATGTCACTAAAATTGACGGGGTGCAGGCGCGCGATGAAATCAGAAAAATCATCCAAGATTTAATCGAAGTTGAATCCGTCCCCCTCACTGTTCCCCAGAAACGCCAGCTTGCAAAAGAAATTGAAAATGAGGCATTTGGTCTGGGTCCGCTTGAACCGCTTCTCAGTGACCCGACTATCGATGATATCCTTGTAAATGGACCCAAACAGGTTTATATCGAGCGGTTCGGAAAGCTGGAACTCACCAAGGTCGTATTTAGAGACGGGGCGCATCTGAAACAGGTCGTTGACCGTATCGTCAGCCAGGTGGGACGGCGCGTTGACGAGGCCTCGCCCATGGTTGATGCACGACTGTCGGACGGCTCACGGATTAATGTTATCATTGCGCCGCTTGCGCTTGACGGACCCGTTGTCTCGATCAGGCGATTCAAAAAAGACCCCCTGACCATTAAAGACCTGTTAACGTTTGGGTCGCTCAGTAATGAAATAGTCTTATTGCTGGAGGCGACCGTAAAGGCAAAGCTGAATATCCTGATCTCAGGCGGCACCGGTTCGGGAAAAACAACGCTTCTCAACGTTATCTCCAGTTTCGTACCAAATTCTGAACGTATTATTACCATTGAAGATGCGTCTGAACTCCGACTGAGAAAGGCCCATGTGATCAGACTGGAAACAAGACCTCCTAACATCGAAGGAAAAGGAGAGGTTGCTCAAAGAGATTTGGTAAGAAACAGCCTGAGGATGAGACCTGATAGAATTATCGTCGGCGAGGTGCGCGGACCCGAGGCTATTGATATGCTCCAGGCAATGAATACCGGCCACAAAGGGTCACTTACCACAATTCATGCCAACACACCTCGCGACGCCCTGGCGCGCCTGGAGACCATGATTCTCATGGCAGGGCTCAATCTAACCTCAGAGGCAATGAGACGGCAGGTTGCCGCCGCAATCGATATCGTTATCCAGCTTGAACGGTGCGTTGACGGCGTCAGGCGCTGCATGTCAATTTCCGAATTGGTCGGTATGGAAGGGGATGTTATACGCATGCAGGATATTTTTCTATTCAAGGCCCGTCAGATTAATCAGAAAGGTGAAGTTGTGGGCGATTTTATACCAACGGGCATTCAGCCTGCATGCTATGAAAAAATAAAAGAAAAGGGGATTGTCCTGCCGCTTAATATCTTTATGCCAAAGGTGTCATAATGGAACTATTTGTCGCCATTTGCATATTTCTCGCGGTTGTCCTTATGATATTTGCCTTTGCCATCCCGCGTTTTTCTTATAAGGAAATTTCTCTTGATCAGATTGAACGCCGCGTCGGCGGCTTTGCGCAAAGAAAAAAACGGGAAACACCGAGTATTATCAGGCAGCTAAAGCTCAGTGACAACCCTTTTTTTGATGCCATGCTCAAAAAAATGCCACCAGCGGTTAAGGTGGCACACGCAATTAATCAGGCAGGCCTTAAGGTTCCGCTGGGAAAGCTTATTGCACTGATTTTTATCCTCTTTTTCTCGATCCTCGTAATCGGCGTTGTCTTTTCGATCACACCAATCCCCATCCTCACCATGTCTCTTATTGTCTTCTGTGCACCCTTTCTCTATATCCATTTCAGAAAAAAAAGACGTCTGAGAGAGTTCACCGAAATTCTCCCCGATGCCTTAAGCATGATGGCCAACGCGCTCCGTGCGGGGCAGGGTTTTAGCTCTGCTCTTGAAATGGTAGCCAATGAAATGCCGGATCCGGTAGCCCTGGAATTTAAAAAGACCATTGCCGAGGTTAATCTCGGCGTTGCGCTCGAGGATGCATTCAGCCATCTCGGGGAACGCGTGCAGACGCCGGATGTAAAACTTTTTGTCTCTGCAATACTTCTTCAACGAGAGGTAGGGGGAAACCTTGCCGAGTTTCTTTACACGCTTGAAGATACCGTTCGGCAGCGATTTCGCTTGCAAAGGGAGCTGAAAACATTAACAGCCCAAAGCAGACTTTCCGGATTTGTAGTCGGGTTTTTACCATTTGCAGTCGCGATGGTCTTATTGATTGTCAATCCAGAATATATGAGGGTGCTCATCACCGAGCCAACAGGTAGAATTATTTTATTTATCGCCGTCTTTTTGCAGGTTGTCGGTATTTTGACGATTAAAAAGTTAGTGTCAGTTGAACTATAAGTAAAGCGAGCGACTATGGGAAGCGTATTTTTATTTTTCGCATCACTGAGCACTTTTTTCGCGATCGCGTTTTTTGTCTTTGTCCTGAGCGTGCAATTTACTGAAAAGATAAACCGGTGGGGTTCTCGGTATGACCGTCTCGGTCTTTCCGAATCCAAAAAAGAAAACGATCAAACAACCTTTCGTGACATCATCCAGTCTTATGTAAAGCAAAAAAAGCAAAAAAATGTGAAAAAAAGGCATTCTGGGCCTTCAAAACAGTTTTACCTTGCTGGTTATGACACGGCTGCCTCGGTAAGTGCCTTTGTTGTTATTAAATGGGTGATTACCTGGGCGTTAGTTCTTGCCTTTACTATCGGAATGGTGGCGGCAGGCCTTGATTTCGCAAAAATCCTTGTGCTTAATATTTTTATTATTATTGGGTGCATGTTTGTCATGCCGACTTTTTATCTGAGAAGCAAAGCAAACGCCAGACTTAACGAGATACGCCGGCATCTCGCGGACACAATCGATCTTCTCATTATCTGCCTTGAGGCAGGTCTTGGATTTGACGCCGCGCTTCTCCGCGTTGCCCAGGAGCAGCGAAGGAGCAGTCAATTTATTTCAAAGGAGCTCTTCCACACTAATCAGGAAATACTTGCCGGCTTATCGAGAGAGGCAGCCTTACGAAATCTGGCTGAACGATGCGGCAACCAGCCTGATATGCAGTCGCTGGTGGCTGTCATAATCCAAGCGGAAAAAATCGGGGCCAGTGTCGCAAAAACATTGCGGACACAAAAGGACTCCATCAGATTTAAGAGGCGTCAATCTGCGCAGGAGGCCGTCATGAAACTGCCTGTCAAACTGGCCTTCCCACTTATCTTTTTTATCTTTCCGCCGTTAATTCTGATTATTTTAGGTCCTGCCGTAATCCAGTTTGCCCAGTCGATGTTCGGCGCGCAATAACCCTTGCTTTCTTATCCTATTACAACCAATTAAAAGCGAAATTGACTTCTTTGTCTCACTATGTTACACTTTATAAGATTTATGACAGATAAGGAGATGAAATGGGGACCTCACTACCAAACGCACGGGGTTATTTCGGCGATTTTGGCGGTAAATTTGTGCCGGAGACGCTTTTTGATTGCCTTAAGGAACTGGAGGATACCTTTGGAAAATCGGTCAAAGACCCGTCTTTTAACCGCGAATTTACCCAGTGTCTGAACACATATGCTGGCAGGCCAACCCCACTTTACTTTGCCCCGCGTCTCAGCAAGGAAATAAAACCCGGTGTCAGAATCTACTTGAAGCGAGAGGACTTATGTCATACCGGGGCGCATAAAATTAATAATACGATCGGCCAAATTCTCCTTGCTTTAAGAATGGGCAAAAAAAGAATCATTGCCGAAACAGGAGCAGGGCAGCATGGTGTTGCGACAGCAACGGTCTGCGCCAAGTTTGGCTTAAGGTGCGATATCTACATGGGCCAAGAAGATATCCACAGGCAGAGCCTCAATGTCTTCCGTATGGAGCTGTTGGGGGCCCGGGTTATTCCGGTAACATCGGGTTCGCAGACCCTAAAAGATGCCTGCAATGAGGCCATTAGGGACTGGGTAACCAATGTAAAGACCACTCACTACCTTCTTGGTTCGGTCGTCGGTCCGCATCCATACCCTTTGCTTGTCCGGTACTTTCAATCCGTAATCGGAAAAGAGGCAAAGAAACAGCTGCGAAGTAGAGAAGAACGGCTCCCTCATTATCTTATTGCCTGCGTCGGAGGAGGAAGCAACTCTATCGGCCTCTTCCATCCCTTTGTCCACGATAAAAAAGTCAACATGATAGGCGTTGAGGCCGCTGGATACGGACTTTCTACCGGAAGGCACGCGGCGAGTCTGGTGTGCGGTGAAGTCGGTGTGCTTCACGGGGCAAGATCCTACGTCCTGCAAGATGCAGACGGACAAATAAAAACTGCTCACTCTATATCGGCGGGACTTGATTATCCTGGTGTCGGTCCTGAGCATGCTTACTACAAAAAAACACGGCGGGCACACTATGTGGCCGTCACCGACACCGAGGCACTGCGTGGTTTCCGGATGCTCTCTGAATTGGAGGGGATTATTCCGGCCTTGGAGCCGGCTCATGCCATAGCGTATCTACCGAAACTGGCTAAAAAGTTAAGAAAGGGCAATATCTGCATTGTGTGCCTTTCAGGCCGTGGCGATAAAGATATTACAATAATACGGGGTATATCTCAGAAAAAATGAACAGAATCGATGCTGTGTTTACTCAACTAAGGCAGGAAAAGAAAAAGGCGTTTATACCGTTTTTTGTAGCCGGTATTCCTGATTACCGCACCATACGGGAGCTAGTGTTACGGTTGGAGGAGTGCGGGGTGGCGCTTATCGAACTCGGCGTTCCCTTTTCCGATCCCCTCGCCGATGGCCCCATTATCCAGATGGCCTCCACCGAGGCCCTAAAAATGGGGGTAACGTCCAGATCGGTGTTCAGTTTTGTGGAGGACCTACGGAAGATAACGCAGATACCAATAGCTCTTCTTACCTATTGCAACCCGATTTTTAAATACGGGGTAGAACGATTTGTCTCCAGGGCCATCACGAGCGGGGTAGATGGCATCATTGCACCAGATTTGCCGCCGGATGAATCTGCGCTGTTTACCGCCTGCGCAAAAAGACACAACCTTAAAACAATATTTCTTGCTACGCCGACTACGACACATGAAAGACTTAAAAAAATAGCCTCTGCATCAACAGGATTTCTTTATTATGTTTCAGTGACCGGCATCACAGGCCCCAGAGATACGCTGCCGGGTGATATACGGGCACATCTGTGTCACATCAAACGCATAACCCGGAAGCCAGTCTGCGTCGGTTTCGGCATATCGCATGAGCATCAGGCAAGAATGCTCGCGCCGTATGCCGACGGCATCATAGTCGGGAGTGCCTTGGTGCGCATTTTATGCCAGGAGCGCAACAAAAAAACCGCGCAACAAAGAATACTTCACATTGTCAAGAAAATGCAACGAGCGGTTAATGCGCCGCGATCATAACTAATACCTCGCAAAAAGGAGCGGATACCATGGTCTACAAAATTGTCATGGCCGGAGGGAAGGGTGAACGACTGTGGCCGTTGAGCAGGAGAAAACGCCCTAAACAGATGCTCTCGATATTTTCTAAACAGCCCATGATTAAAGAAACCTACAACAGGGTAGAAGCCATTTTTCAACACGGACCTGTATGGGTCATTACAGGAAAAGAACACCTCACCCAGATTAAAAAATCCTTACCAAAGGCGAAAAATCTGAGGGTTATCGCCGAACCTGTGGGGAGAAATACAGCTGCGTGCATAGGGCTTGCCGCTATTTTGATAGAATATGACGACCCGAACGGTATTATGGTAGCGCTGCCCTCAGACCATTACATAGAAGACGGTCCGAAATTTAAAAATGCCTTGATCGAGGCCGTTGCCCAGGCAGATCACTTTAATAGCATCGTAACGATCGGCATATGGCCGACGTATCCGTCAACCGGCTACGGGTATCTCGAGCTTGGCTCGCGTGTGGGGTATGGCCATGTAGAACGCTCCTGCAGGGTATATGCCATTGAAAAATTTATAGAAAAGCCTACCTATGAAGCCGCGCAGGGATTCTTGAAAAGCGGTAAATTTCTCTGGAATTCAGGGATTTTCGTATGGAGGGTTTCGCGTATCTTGGATGAAATAAAGCAACATATTCCAGCCTTATACGCTGGGCTGCAAAAAATAAAAAAACATATCGGAACGTCCACATTTTCAAATACATTGGAAAAAGCATATAAGACACTCCCAAACATCTCCATTGACTACGGTGTCATGGAACGGTGCCGTGAGTCCTTTACGGTAATAGGGAATTTCAGATGGAGTGATGTCGGGGCATGGGCCAGCCTGGAAGACATATTTTCGATCGACAGAGAAGGAAATGTTGTAGTCGGTCCGGCCATTCTTTCCAAAACGCGGAATTCAATCATATTCTCGGACAGCAAGAAAGGCGTTATCGGAATTCATGGTCTGGATAATGTTGTGGTGGTGAAAAGCGGCGAGGAAGTTCTTGTCTGCAGAAAAGATAAAAGTCAGGAAGTAAAAGAATTGATCGCAAAGTTATCACGTGACAAGAAATTCTCCCACCTCACGTAGGTTCACCCAGTAGAGACCTATGAGGATACTCGGGATCGACTTTGGAGAAAGGCGCATTGGCCTGGCGATAAGCGACGTAACGGAAACGGTAGCGCAGGGCATAGGACATATTGCTTGCACCAACAAAGATTCGATTCTTGAGCAGATCAATCAGATCCTTGTAGATTACGACGTCAAAAAGATTGTAGTAGGTTACCCCTACAATATGAATTTTACCAAAGGGCCTGCCGCAGAAAAAGTGGATGAGTTTATGCAGTGGTTGCGCGAAGCCCTGAAAGTACCGATTATTGACTGGGATGAACGTCTCACTACCCGGTTATCAGAAAAAACTCTTATCGAAGCCGGCATGAGCAGAAAAAAAAGAAAAAAAGTTATTGATATGCTTTCGGCACAGCTTATCCTGCAGGCATACCTCGATAGCGAAAAGAATAGGTGAATACAATGCATACGATGAACACACTTCCCAATGGCATCCGCGTGTCGTCCTCGGTTATGACAGAGAGAAGTTCGGCATCCATTGGGGTCTGGATAGGATGCGGTGGAAGATATGAAAAAAAACATGAAGCTGGCATATCGCATTTCCTCGAACACATGCTTTTTAAAGGAACAAAAAGGAGAGGCTGCGAAGAGCTTAAGCGAACTATAGAAGGAATGGGTGGTTCTTTTAACGGTTTTACTGCTGAAGAGTTCACATGCTACCTTGTCAAGGTGCCTGCAGAGGGTTTGAGGCTTTCGGTGGATGTTCTCACGGATATGGTCTTTAGTCCAAAGTTGTCGGTTGAGGAACTCGAAAAAGAACGCCATGTCATTATTGAAGAAATAAAAATGTATCAAGATATGCCTATCTCTTTGGTAGAAGATAACTTACAGCAGCTCATGTGGCCCAAAAATCCTCTCGGCCAACTTTTGACAGGCACACCCGAAACAGTCTCCGCTATCAATAGAAAGGCGCTTACTGCAGCACACCGAACGTGTTATGTACCTAACAATATTTCTGTTGTCGGATGCGGTGCATTAGACCAGATGCATCTCGAAGAGATAATCGGACAATTCACTGAATGCCACCAACCATCCGTCCTTCAGCCTTTTAAGAAAGCCGTGACCATTCAGAATAAACCGGCTATGTTTCTTCAAAGAAAAGAAACCGAACAAACACGGATAGCCCTCGGTTTTCATGCAATTCCGCGGACCAGCCCCCATGCTATTGCCTCGAATCTACTCAATATTATCCTGGGAGGCAATATGTCCTCCCGGTTATTTCATGAGGTCAGGGAAAAGAGAGGACTTGTATACGATATCCACTCATCATGTAAGAAATTCAGCGATACGGGAATGTTTGTTATATCAGCGGGAACGGAACAGAAGCTCGCGTCGAAAACCATCAGGGTAATTTTGCATGAGTTAGAGAAGATAAAAAAAGACAACATAGCACAACGGGAATTGAAACGGGCGAAGGAATACTACATAGGCCAGATGAAACTTTCTCTCGAGAATACTATGGATAGAATGATTTGGCTTGGCGAGAAAATTATCACAAATACCCAGGTGGAAGAGCCCAACGACGTTTTCAAAAAAATAGCGCGCATTACAGCAGAAGAATTAACCGAGCTAGCGAGGGATATATTCGCTTTTAATAAACGCAATCTTTCGGTCGTCGGCAATGTTACCGATCAGGGTGAAACGAATATAAGGAAGACTTTGGAGTATGCATGAAGGGTTCGATAGATCTTGTAAAAATTGTTGGGATCGACATTAAAATCCATGTGACCTTCCTGCTTTTACCGGCATTATTCGCTATGACACACGGCCTGAAAGGCATTGTGTTCATCCTGTGTGTATTCTTCTGCGTTGCCCTCCACGAACTATCCCACAGTCTACAGGCACGTCGCTACGGCACTCAGGTAGAATCAATAATGCTTTTGCCGATCGGGGGCATCGCATCTATGCGTGACATGCCCCATACGCCAAAACAGGAGTTTCTGATTTCGATCTCAGGACCTCTTTTTAATTTTGCGGTCGGGGCGATACTTTTTTTTCCGATGCTCATTGTGCTGGGGAGAGACACCATGTATCACCCCTCGCTTGCAACATGGCCTCAGACCTTTGCCTACATCTTCTGGATTAACCCGTGGTTAGGAGTTTTCAATATGCTCCCGGCCTTCCCCATGGACGGAGGCAGGGTGTTAAGGTCTGTTTTAGCAGAACGTATGGATTATCTCAAGGCAACGAAAATTGCCGTAAGTTTCGGGCACGGATTTGCGCTTTTCTTTGCGTTGACAGGAATCTTTGCCAATCCCCCCAATTTTATCCTGCTTATCATTGCGCTTTTTATTTACATGGCCGCATCTCAGGAAGAGCTTAAGGTCGACCTCCAGATGACCCTGAAGAACTTTACCGTTTCGCAGGTGCTTCCAAAAGAATTCTTGACAACCCAGCCAACGACCACCATCGGTGAAATACTGGAAATGGCCTTGTACGCGCACCAGGAGGATTTTCCCGTGGTGGAGAACGGTGTATTGGTGGGGTTTCTGGACAGGTCTCACTTTATTTCATCCATTCGCGAAGGTAATCTTGCGGTGTCGGTCGGAGGCATTATGCGAAAAGATTTTCCTGTCGCTCAGCCGTATGAAATGCTAACAGCAGCGTATCATAAAATGGAGGCGGCGGGATTAAAATCCCTTCCCGTCGTTCAAGAAGGTTCGTTGCGCGGGGTCATCTCTCTGGAAGATATCAGTCGCGTATACACTATCTTATCAGGAAAAAAGGCTTAACAAGCTGTTACGCCATGACTAACAAAATCTCGTTAAAAGTTGCCCCTTCAATTCTGGCGTGCGATTTTGGTCGTTTAAAAGACGAGATACATGCCGTTGAACAGGCCGGTGCAGACATGTTGCATATCGATGTGATGGACGGGCACTTTGTCGACAACATCACTATCGGACCACAGGTGGTTGCTGCCGTCAGAAAATATACCTCAATGGCGTTTGATGTGCATCTCATGATAGAACATCCCAAGAAATATCTGCAACCATTTATTGATGCCGGCAGCAATATCATTACCGTACACCAGGAGGCCGAGAAAAATCTGGATTCCATTCTTGCTACACTTGACGCCTCGGGTGTTAAAAAGGGGGTTTCGTTGCGGCCTGCTACGCATCTCGATGAGCTGGGCGGCAGAGAAAACGACTTTGATATGATACTCCTTATGACAGTCAACCCGGGTTTTGGCGGCCAGTCATTTATGGCTGAGGTTTTGCCAAAAATACAGAAACTCAGATCGTACTACACCGGCGATATAGAAGTAGACGGCGGCATTAATGCCGAGACAGCGCATGCTGTTATCGGTGCCGGCGCAACCGTACTTGTTGCCGGTACCTACATATTTCGTTCGCCGGATTATAAAAAGGCAATTGCTAGCTTAAAGCGATCTTAAACCGTAAAGGAGTTTTGCGATGATTACGTTTGGAACGGACGGTTGGCGTGCTGTCATCTCTGAAGAATTCACCTTTGGGAATGTCCAGACAGTCTCACAGGCAATCGCCGATTTTTTTAATGAGACGACAGGGGCGTCCATCCGAAAACGAAAAAGAATCATCGTGGGATACGACACGCGTTTTCTTTCGCCAACCTACGCACGCCTTATTGCGGAGGTACTCAGCGGCAACGAGTTAAATGTGCTGCTTGTTGACAGGCCCACCCCGACACCGTCGGTCTGCGTAGCTATAAAAAACCAAAAATTAATCGGGGGCGTCATTGTCACAGCAAGTCATAACCCCTATAATTTCAGTGGGATAAAAATAAAAGCGAACTACGGGGGGCCGGCGACTCCCGAGATGACAAAACAGGTAGAATCTCTGCTTAACAAAAGTCAAATCCGCTGGCGATCTCTGGAAGACAGCCTTAAAACAGGCCGGGTGGTAGTCGCCGAGGTCGAAAAAGAGTACATTACAACTGTCAGAGACTATCTTGATATGAAAGCGATAAAAAAGGGCCGCTATAACATTCTGGTAGATTCGATGGGGGGAGCTGGAACCCGCCTTATCGAAAAAATACTCAGGGGCTCATCAATAAAGATAGACACTATTCATGGTGAGCCTGACCCTATGTTTGGTAGGGTTAATCCAGAGCCAATTCCCCATAATCTTAAGACCCTCTTACGCCTGATGCGGACCGGCAAATATGATCTTGCTATTGCCAACGATGGTGACGCAGACCGCATTGGTGCCTTTACCGCTCTGGGGAGATTCATTACGCCCGGCCAAATACTCGGCCTGCTTATTTTGCACTTCAAAGAACATAAAGGGTGGAGCGGGGCAGTTGTGAAAACTGTATCAAACTCAACGATGATCAACAAAATTTGTGAAGCGCTCGGAATTAAGCTGTATGAGACCCCTGTCGGGTTTAAACACATCTGTGCATTAATGCAGGAAAAGAAGATTCTGGCCGGAGGAGAGGAATCGGGCGGGATCGGTGTTGCGAACTACGCCCCCGAGAGAGATGGAATGCTGCTCGGTCTTCTTCTTCTTGAGATCATGGCCATTAGAAAAAAACCTATCCACGAATTGATAGGTGAAATGGAGAGAAGATTTGGAAAATTTCGTTACGATAGAGTAGATGTCCATTATCCCAATGAAAAGAAACCGATATTGATGCAAAAACTAAAGAACGACCCCCCTAAAAAATTACTCGGTGTTACCATAAAAGAGGTGCGGACTTCCGACGGTGTCAAATATATTGCGGACGATCTCAGCTGGTTGTTGTTGCGACTATCTGGCACAGAGCCTATCCTGCGTATTTACGCCGAGAGCGGTTCTGTTAACCGCACAAAGAAACTTCTTCAATTCGGGCAGCAACTGGCCTATTCTGTGTAGCTATGAAAAAAAATGAGCTCATCAGAAATTTTTGTATTATTGCACATATTGATCACGGAAAGTCGACCCTCGCCGATCGCTTACTAGTGACAACCGGTGCAATCAGTCTGAGAGAATTCCGCGAGCAGTTGCTGGACGACATGGACTTGGAACGAGAACGGGGCATAACCATTAAGTCTTCGGCAGTCAGGCTGTCGTATCAGTCGAAAGACGGTCCTGAATACATCCTTAACCTCATCGATACCCCGGGGCATGTCGATTTTTCATACGAGGTTTCGAAGGCGTTGACCGCCTGTGAGGGTGCATTACTCCTCGTCGATGCGGCACAAGGGGTTGAGGCACAGACGGTGGCAAATCTTTACCAGGCACTCAACCATGAGTTAAAGATTATACCGATTATCAACAAGATCGATCTCACGAATGCACAGATAGAGCTGACAGCACAGCAAATCAGCGATATTCTCGAGATCGACGAAAGAGACATCATCCGCGCAAGTGCCAAGGAAGGAGTGGGAATCCGAGATATACTGGAGCGCATCATCAGAGATGTTCCTCATCCACAGGGGTCCCCAGAAGACCCTCTTCAGGCCCTGATTTTCGACTCGGTATTTAATACCTACAAAGGGGTGATTGTGTATATCCGTGTTTTTTCAGGATGCATCGAGGCAGGAATGAATATCGAGATGATGGCAATCAAACAGACATATACCGTTCAAGAAGTCGGAATTTTTCGTCCGAAACCCCAAACAATAAACAGACTGGAAGCGGGGGAGGTTGGGTATCTGACATGTAATCTCCGCGATGCCCGCCATATCTCCATCGGCGATACAATCACCAATATACATAAGCCATGCGCAGTCCCACTGACTGGTTACAGAGAAGTCAATCCTATGGTTTTTTGCGGTATCTACCCGTCTAACGCGAAGGATTTTGCCGCCTTAAAAGAAGCGATTACTAAATTGGCTTTGAATGACTCCTCATTTATATTTGAAATAGAGTCTTCTCCTTCCCTTGGTTACGGCTTCCGCTGCGGTTTTCAGGGATTGCTCCATATGGAAATCATCCAAGAACGTCTTGAGCGGGAGTACGACCTTAACCTTGTGCTGACAACTCCAAGCGTTAAATACGTCGTGACTAAAAAAAGAGGGGAAACTCTGGAGGTTGACAACCCCAGTCTTTTTCCGCCCCCACAGGAAATAGAATACATATCGGAACCCTTTGTAAAGGCAACGCTTATGGTCCCTCAAGACTGTGTCGGACCTCTTATGGAACTTTCCATAGCGCGACGGGGGATATATAAGTCAACCGAATATCTTGGCGAAAATCGCGCCCGGATGTTTTTTGAATTTCCGCTTTCCGAGATCATCGTCGATTTTTACGATAAACTCAAATCGTCGACGCGTGGCTATGGTTCGATGGAGTATGCGTTTCTCGAATACAGAAAAACAGATGTGGTTAAAATGGATATCCTCATAAACGGGCAACCATGCGATGCGCTTTCATCGCTTCTGCATAAAGAAAAGGCCGAGTATAAAGGTCGACAACTTCTGATAAAACTTAAAGAGTTGATCCCGCGGCAGCTCTTCGAAGTCGTAATACAGGCGGCTATCGGCAACCGGATCCTCGCCCGAGAAAGAGTCCCTCCTTTAAGCAAGCATGTGACGGGAAAATGTTATGGCGGAGACATCACAAGAAAAAGGAAGTTGTGGGAAAAACAGAGGATGGGAAAGAAACGCATGAAAAAATTTGGCAAGGTAGACATTCCGCAAGAGGCGTTTCTTGCGGTATTGAAACTGTAACGCTTATGAAACCTTCTACAAAAGCAATCATTAGAGAATACATCGAATCAATCGTTATAGCGCTCATTCTTGCCTTATTGATACGGACGTTTGTCGTACAGGCATTTAAGATTCCGACCGGCTCTATGCGCCCCACACTTTTGGAGGGCGACAGGATATTAGTTAACAGATTTATTTATCGTTTCCAAAAGCCGCAGCGCGGGGATGTAATAGTCTTTAAATTTCCTGATAACCCGAAACGCGATTTTATAAAACGCCTCATCGCCACAGAAGGAGAAAGCGTTGAAATACGTTCCGGAGATATTTATGTGAACGGGGAGCTTATGCTCGTTCCCCCTCAGATACGGGATCGTTTCTACTACAATCGCGGTGTCTTCGGTCAAGAGGGGATGGTGGTGATTGTCCCAGAGGACTCCTTCTTTGTGCTTGGCGACAATAGCGGCTCCAGTAAGGACAGCAGATATTGGGGTTTCGTTCCAAAGAGATATCTTGTCGGTAAGGCCTTCTTTATTTATTGGCCTCTTACGAGGTGGCGTGTTATTCATTAGTAAACTCTGATTAAAGTTGATATAAATTGCATTGGAATGATGAATATGATATAATTTATCTAGTATCTCAATACTATGACTTCTAACAATGGAGGCGATATGAAGCACACGATGTTACTAACGATCTTGGTGATTGTCCTTTTATCGGTTGGCTGCACAACAACACAAAAGGGTTCAGGAATCGGTGCCGCGACAGGGGCTGGTCTTGGTGCCATTATCGGACATCAGTCTGGTCATACTGCGGAGGGGGCGGCAATTGGGGCCTTGGGAGGAGCGGCGGCGGGTGCTCTCATCGGAGAGCAGATGGATACAAAATTTTGCCCAACATGCGGACGCTCTTATCCCGGCAATGTAACTTACTGTCCAAACGATGGTACCGAACTGCGGTGGAAGGAATAACGCAGTAACTCACAATCTGCTGCAAAATGACCGCTGCTAATTTAATTACTCTGTCACGGTTCATTTTGGCTTTATTTTTTGTGGTACTTATTTTATTGGCAGACCCAGTAAATGAGTCTATTCGGCTCATTTGCCTGGGTCTTTTTTTGGCGGCCTCCCTCACCGATGCGCTAGATGGCTTTGTTGCCCGGAAGACAGGAGCAAAAACCATGCTGGGTACCATACTCGATCCTATCGCCGATAAAATTCTTCTGCTGAGTGCCTTCCTTGCATTCGCCTTTGTTGATACGCTGCCTCTTTACCTGAGGGCGCCGAAGATAGTCGCCATAGCAGTGCTCTGCAGGGACATGTTAATTATCGGGGGGTGCATATTCATATATCGTATCAATAAAAAAATTCATATTACCCCTTCACCGATAGGGAAGATTACAACCTTTTTGCAGACAACCGTTATACTTTTAATGCTTTTAAAATTTTCTCAAATGAACACGCTGCTTTACTGCGTAGCCGTTGTTACTGTTATTTCCGGAATTGACTATGTCTATCGAGGAGTCAACTTATTAAAGACATAACTCTCCCTGTTGTCTCGATTGTAGGACGCCCAAATGTTGGAAAGTCATCGCTTTTCAATGCCCTTGCCGGAAAACGTATCGCAATCGTCCACCACGAACCCGGGACATCGCGCGATACCATCAACGCCATTATTGAAGCTGGCGGGTTCTGCTTTAAGCTCGTCGACACAGGCGGCATTCCTCCCACAACACCTTCTGAGGGCCTCACCAAAGAGATGCACAATCAAACACTTAATGCCATTAGCTCTTCTTCGCTTATTATCTTCCTGTGCGACGCCCGCACCGGTTTCTCTCACCAGGATAACAGCATAGCCCAACTTATCAGGTCCTCCGCAAAACCTGTGATTTTAGCCGTGAACAAGGTGGATAATAGCGCTCTTTCTGGTTGTCTCTCAGAATTCTATGAGGCTGGATTGGGCGACCCGCTTCCTCTGTCGGCACTCCACAAAAAGGGGCTATCCAGACTGTTTGAATCGATCCGTGTTAAACTCCCTGATGCGCCGGCCACATTTTCCCCTGTATCCGAATCGGTGAAAATCGCAATTGTCGGCAGGCCAAACGTCGGGAAGTCCTCCTTTTTCAACCGTCTTCTGGGCTTCGAGCGGGTTATTGTTGATCGGCGTGCAGGAACAACGCGGGATTCGGTCGATACCCTCATACACAAAAATGATGAATGTTTTCTCATCATCGATACCGCAGGCCTTAAAAAGAAATTCAGCGATCCAGTAGAGTATTTTTCTTCGCTCAGAACCCATCACTCTATTGATAAAAGCCAGGTGTGTCTTCTGTTATTGGATCCAACCGAAGGCATATTGACCGAAGACGTAAAAATCTTTAATCTCGTTCGCAGCAAAGGCAGGGCCTGTCTTATTGTGGTAAATAAATGGGACCTTATGAAAGATATCTCGCAAAAAAAATACAAGAAATGGCTCCTAGAAACAACCCCCCTCCTGGGTGGGGTGCCGATTATCTTTGCCTCAGCAGCACGTGGTGAGGGTATGGAGGAGGCCCTTCGTGAAAGTGCTCGTGTATCAAAAAAGCTGAACGCGGCATTCAAGACCTCCAAACTGAATAAAATTATAGAAAAACATAGAAATGCTTTGAAAATTAAAATATACTATATGGTACAGGTAAAGACGTTCCCAAAAACTTTTGTGATCTTTGTAAACAATCCAAAAGCAGTTAAGACGCTCCACAAAAGAACCCTTGAAAACATTCTGAGAAAAGAATTGTTGCTTTATGGAATTCCTGTCGTTCTTGAATTTCGAAACAGAAATGCT
Organism: Candidatus Omnitrophota bacterium; assembly: GCA_016930485.1. Taxonomy (GTDB): domain Bacteria; phylum Omnitrophota; class Gorgyraeia; order JAFGGP01; family JAFGGP01; genus JAFGGP01. The sequence goes on from JAFGGP010000013.1 coordinate 123,206, forward strand.
AAGAAGGGGTTGCAGTAAATGAAACTTCTCCTCGGGCTTATATTTTCGTATGTACTCGGTTCTTTTCCAACGGCATATATTATTGCCAAAAAAATGAAAAATGTCGATATACGCCACTTTGGCAGCGGAAATGTTGGGGCCACAAACGCTGCACGACTCATTGGATACCGAGCAGGCAGTCTCGTATTACTCATTGACGTTCTCAAAGGACTGCTCCCGGCCACATGCATCGCCCAGATATGCTCTTCGGGGCTTGAAACAATCAGCCCTTCACAGGTCAGCTGTCTATACGGACTAGCTGCCTTTATCGGTCACAACTGGTCATGTTTTCTCGGATTTAAAGGCGGTAAAGGCGTTGCAACTGCGGCTGGTGTATTTTTGGGGGTCATACCTGACGCTGTGCTGATTGCCGGAGGAGCCTGGATTATTGTTGTGTTTGCAACACGGTATGTCTCTCTTGGTTCGATACTGGCGGCGGTCGCTATCCCTGTACTTGCCATTATCCTCAACAAACCCCCTGAAATAGTACTGATTTCCGTTCTCATTTCGAGTGCGGTTGTCTATCGGCACAAAAGTAATATTAACCGGTTAATTCATGGGGCAGAAAATAAACTGCGCCGCAGGTCGTGACAAAAACTGTAACTTATTTAAAATAAAAAAGATAAAAGATAAAAAAATCTCACGGATACTTGAATTTGACAAAAGCCTATGATATACTTTTACTTAGAGTAAAGAAGACTCTTTTTTATTGCCCGGATAATAAAAACTTTTAAAAAGTTAGATAAAATGTGGGCGTCCGAGCGACGCCTTTTTTATTTAACTTTGTCCAGGGGTGTGCAACAATGAGAGAAATTATCTTCAAGGACGTGACTTCACGCAATAGGCGTAAAGAGATCTCGGTATATGAGGCCGTGGAGAATGATGGGGTAGTTGCCATTAGTGAGCGCTATTCCCGCTATACATTGCGGCGCAGAGTTCTTGTTGACAATCAGGATGATCTGCAAAGTTGGATTCAAACCAATATCATATCCCAAAAACCAAAACTCCGAAGACTTGATATTATGAAGTCTCATAATACACGCTTGGCCGAAGACCTCTATTCATATATCGCGGTCGGCAATTTTTATGTCCTTACAAAAAATGAAGTTCTGTCCTTCATCTTCACTGAAAGTTTCAAAATTCGATTCATCGATTTATGTAAAGCCCGTGAGTGCAATCCGTATTAGAAAGGTACTCCATGAATCAGCAAAGACGACTTATCGGTGAAGAACTCATACGAGAAGGCCTCATTTCGGAGGAACAGCTCTTCACGGCACTGGATGTGCAACGACTATCAGAGGCATGGCAAAAACTGGGTAAGGTCCTTTTGGATCTGGGATACGTCAGCGCAGATGTCCTGAATAAGTTCCTTAAGGAAAAAAAATACACCGAGGAAGATGTCTCATTTGTGGAGGCAATCCCGGTATCGCTTGCAGAAGAGATCTCGATAACCCAGTACGACAATGTTCGAGAACTGCTCAGAATGATGGTATGCCAGGGGGCTAGCGATTTACACCTCAGGGTAGGGGTAGCCCCAACGTTGCGCATAAACGGTATTATTAAAAAAACGCCCCTCGCGCCCCTTAATCCTGAAACAGTGCAAGAGTTACTTCTTCAGCTGATTTCTCGAGAAACGTTCGAAGAGTTTCAAGGCAAGAAAGAGCTCGATTTCTCCCTCAGCATCCCTGATCTCAGCAGATTCAGGATAAATGTCTATTTGCAGCGCGGGACTTTAAGTATGGCGATTCGGGCTATTCCGTACCGCATACCGACAATCGAGGAACTAACCCTTCCACCCATTGTAAAGGACATTATTAATGTGCGGGGCGGGCTTATTCTCATTACCGGGGCTAACGGCATGGGCAAATCGACAACGCTGGCCTCCCTCGTCGGGTATCTCAATCAAACAAAAGAGCTCAATATTATTACCATTGAAGACCCGATAGAGTACATCCATAAACATCAATTAAGCACTATTGACCAACGCGAACTGGGAAAAGACACCCTGTCATTTGAAGAGGCTCTCAAGCATGTAGTCCGGCAAGATCCGGATGTAGTAATGATTGGAGAAATGCGTGATCTGGAAACGATAAGGACGGCATTAACGCTGGCGGAGACTGGCCACCTGATTTTGGCAACACTGCATACGCTGGATGCCGTTCATGCAATCAACCGCATCGTCGATGTCTTCCCGCAAAACGAAAAAGAGCAGACTAGAGTACAGCTTTCTATGGCACTTGAGGCGGTTATTTGTCAGCAGCTTCTACCCGCAAAGGACAAAAATAAACGCATCTTGGCAACAGAAATTCTGCGGGCTACAGACTCGGTCAGAAATCTCATTCGGACAAACCAGCTCCCTCAAATTTACACCATTATGCAAACGAGCTCTCAATTAGGCATGCACACCATGCCCCAATCATTGGTTACCCTCTATAAAAAAGAGCTCATTGTCAAAGACGAGCTTTTCAAACGCTGTCAAAATCCTGACGAAATTAAGGCCCTTCTTTAAAAACACCTTTTTTATTGACGCCATGAAAATGTCTATGCTATCTTAAGGTCTGTTATGCATTCCCGCGCTCAGGACCCTTCAAGACTGCACACCGCTATTCTTGGTGACGGTGGCTGGGGAACAACCCTGGCAATTCACCTGCTGAAAAAAGGGGAGTTGCCCACCCTCTGGAGCCCGTTTCCCGAGTATTGTGCATTCTTGAAAAAAGAACGTCGAAATCCCAAATTTCTACCCGACATCCCCATTCCTTGCAATCTGGAGATAACCGACGACCTAGCGTGTACACTTGGAAATGCCGATATTATTACATTGGCCATTCCCTCGCGTTACATGAGAGGAATTCTCGAGAGGATAAAGGGACTTCCCAGAAAAAAAGAGGCTGTCTTTGTGAGTGTCTCAAAAGGCATAGAACATAAAACCCTTTTAAGAATGAGTGAGCTTATCGTCTCGATTCTCGGAGAAGTCCCACTCGCAATCCTCTCAGGACCTACCATTGCCAAAGAGCTTGCATCTGGAGTGCCGACAACTGCGGTCATTGCATCGCGTGATAATGGTCTCAGCAAAAACCTTCAGAGTCTCTTCACCAACGGAAACTTCCGGATATATACCAGCTGTGATGTAGTTGGGGTGGAGCTCGGAGGAGCCCTTAAAAATGTCATTGCCATAGCCTGCGGCATCTCTGATGGTATGGGGTATAAATCGAATGCAAAGGCCGCACTTATTACCCGGGGGCTTGCAGAAATGTCCCGCCTGGGGACTCATTTCGGTGCCGAGGCCAGCACCTTCATGGGCTTAAGCGGTATGGGTGATCTGATAACAACCTGCATAAGCCCTTTCAGTCGAAACCGCAGTCTCGGTGAGGCTATCGGACAGGGCAGGTCGCTACGGCACATCCTGGATGAAACCGAGATGGTAATCGAGGGGGTTGATACAGTAGTCAGTGCATATGAATTGAGTGTGCGATGCAACATCGACATGCCCATCACCCAAACCGTCTATGCCGTACTCTACCAGGAGAAAAATCCCCGCACCGCTGTCAGCGAGCTATTCTCGCGTCCCCTGAAGGCGGAAAAATCCTGATTATCGCAATCCGTTGCCATATCTGTACGTAATCCCTTGAATGCACGACAGCAAGATGATACAATACTGCCATTCTTTGTGTCGGGACGTAGCGCAGCATGGTTAGCGCACCAGACTGGGGGTCTGGGGGCCGGCGGTTCGAGTCCGCCCGTCCCGACCATTTTTAAAAGCTGACACTGCCTGCCATCCTCAGACAGTAGCATGCCTCACAGCGTCTCCTCAAGCGAATGGCCGCACCCTTATCTTCTGTAATCTTTCTTTGGAAAAAACGTCAGAATCGGATATAATAGTACAATACTATTTTCACATATGGCAGAGTAATGGAGGAAAGAGATGAAAAAAATATCGATAGCCCTCATCGGTCTCGGCACTGTGGGACGTGGCGTAGTAAAGGTCCTGAAAAAAAGGCGCCTTCAGCTTACCAAGCAGCTTGGCATAGATATATCGCTGGATGTGATATGCGAAAAAACCGCCCTCGGTCGTAAAGACTGCGAGCTTGTCAAAGGGTGCACTGTATCAAAAGATGCCCTGGCTGTTGCGCGTCAGAAAAATGTCGATATTCTCATTGAACTGATCGGCGGCATTCATCCTGCAAAAAAAATCATAATTGAGGCCCTCAAAAACGGAAAGCATGTCGTAACCGCCAACAAGGCCCTGCTTGCCGAGCAGGGCGATGAGATCTTCCTAGCAGCGCAGAAGGCGAGGCGTGAATTGCGGTTCGAGGCAAGCGTTGCGGGAGGCGTCCCGATTATCAAAGCCCTCAGAGAAGGGTTTGTAGCTAATCAAATAGATGAAATCTATGGCATACTGAATGGCACCTCTAACTATATCCTCACCAGCATGGAAGATAGAGGTTATTCGTTTAGCAGCGCACTCAAAGAGGCTCAGGAAAAAGGTTATGCCGAACGCAATCCCGGCTTAGACATCGATGGTGTCGATGCCGCCCATAAAATATCGCTTCTGGCCCTCCTGGCATTTAATAAACGTATGCCGTTCGATACCGTATACAGAGAGGGAATCAGGTCGATTACATTAGGCGATATTCTCTATGCGCGGGAACTGGGTGCGGTCATTAAACTGTTAGCGGTTGCAAAACGCCAAGGCAATAAAATCGATGTCCGCGTGCACCCGACCCTCATACCTATTGAGCATCCTTTGAGCTCTGTGCGCGGGGCATTTAACGCCGTATTTGTAAAGGGCGATTTAGTCGGCGAGACCCTTTTCTTCGGGCAGGGGGCAGGGGAAAAACCGACTGCCAGCGCCGTTGTAAGTGACGTGGTTGATCTAGCAAAAGAAATTGCGGGCGGACTCACCGAAGTCCCAAAGGTCGGACTCGGCAAAAAGGCCTCCTTGAGAGAACTTAAAAATATCAGCGATATTGAGACAAAATACTACATTCGATTCCAGGCTATTGATCAGCCCGGGGTCCTTGCGCAAATAGCAAAGATACTCGGCGCCCACGCCATAAGCATCTCGAGTGTTTTGCAACAGGAGAGAAATAAGGCAAAGAGTGTTCCGGTTATCATGATCACACATGAAGCAACGGAAAAAAATATAAAAAGAGCGCTGAAACAAATCGAAAAATTGAACGTTATCAAAGGCCAGAGTGTTGCCATCAGAATGGAGCGCTTATCATGATGTACAAGGAATGGAAAGGCGTTATTGACCACTACAAAGACTATCTGCCGATTAGCGCAAACACGACCATTGTTACCCTCAGGGAAGGGGGGACGCCTCTGATCGAGGCCTCGAAACTTGAAAAACGAATCGGTCCTCGTTGCCGTCTTTTTCTGAAGTTCGAGGGGCTCAATCCGACCGGTTCGTTTAAGGACCGGGGAATGACACTTGCGGTTTCAAAGGCGCTTGAAGAAGGGGCAAAGGCGGTCATCTGCGCCTCGACCGGAAACACCTCTGCATCGGCTGCCGCCTATGCGGCGCGGGCGTCAATGAAGGCGGTAGTCCTTGTGCCCAACGCGGCGGTTGCCTTGGGAAAACTGGCACAGGCATTGATTCACGGTGCCAAGATGATAACAATCGATGGCAACTTTGATGATGCATTGCGTCTGGTAAGGGACATATCCAGGGATTATCCCGTCACGCTGGTTAATTCGGTCAATCCGTACAGAATAGAAGGACAAAAGACAGGGGCGTTTGAAATATGCGATCAACTTGGGGGCGTCTCCCCTGATTTTCATGCAATACCTGTCGGCAATGCCGGTAATATCACTGCCTACTGGAAAGGGTACAGGGAGTATTTTCAACACAAAAAAATAGATCGGCTGCCCAAGATGCTGGGTTTTCAGGCAGAAGGTGCCGCCCCCATTGTCCGGGGAAAACCTATCGCCAATCCCCAGACGCTCGCGACCGCAATTAAAATCGGAAATCCGGCAAGCTGGCAGAGTGCCGTCGAGGCGCAGAAGGAATCAGAAGGTCTTATCGATACGGTAACCGACGAAGAAATCGTGCGGGCATATCAACTGCTTGCCGCAGAAGAAGGGGTCTTCGTCGAACCGGCCTCTGCCGCCTCGGTCGCAGGCGTGCTGAAACTCGCTCAAAAAGGCTGGTTTCCCGAGAGGCCATTTACGTGCGTTTGCATACTTACCGGACATGGCCTGAAGGACCCGGAGAGAGCAATTAAGACTATCTCACACGACGCAACCCCCTGTGCCCCAACCGTCAAAGACGTCCTAAAAAGAATCGGCCTTTAAGCCGTACATACCATGAACGTTTCTTGCAGAAAGACATATCTGATAGGTGTAACCGGGGCGTTTCTTATTGCCGTCGGGGTATGGCTATCGGGTTGCGCAACCGAATACAATCTGGCGACAAACCAGGAAGAATCCTATCTCATCACCGATGCCCGCGAGGTGGCACTCGGCGCCAAACTGGCAAAACGGGTGGAAAATAAATTCCCGATGATCTGGGATGACCGGCTTCTTGATAAGGTGATTAGTACTGGCGAGGCGCTTGGCAGGGCCTCTGACAGGAACGAACTTATTTACCACTTCGGCATCATTGATGAAGAAGACCTTAATGCCTTTGCCATACCGGGCGGTTTCGTCTATGTCAACAGGGGGCTTCTGGAGGAGGCAACCGATGACGAACTTGCATGTGTCCTGGCTCATGAAATTGGTCATATCGCTGCGAAGCACTCGATTAAAAGACTGCAATCAGCACTCGGTTTCACGTTTCTGAAGGTCTTTGCGGCCATGGAGGTTGAAGACCACAGATATTATCAAAACGCTGATATGGCACTCAACGAACTTCTTCTGGCCTATTCGCGCAAAGACGAACTTGAGGCAGACCGTCTGGCGGTCAAGTATGTCAAGGCAGCGGGGTATCATCCGGAGGCAATGATCTCATTCTTTGATAAACTGGATGAGATTCACAACAAAAAGCCCTCTCGAATATACCGCTATCAAAGAACCCACCCCTATATTGACGACCGAAGGAGAGTGGTGAGACAGGAGATCTTTGGGCAAAACAGCTTTCTTGATTACATGAATAAAACCTCGGATGCGTTCTAGGTTTCTTTGGATAGCCTCTATCCCTGTGGTATTGTTAGGGATCCTATACCAAATAGTATTGACCGCATGTACTCTATATGTTAGTATAATGCAACACACTAAGCGTACGAGGGGACTATGAAATATGCGGTGCTGGTAGGGGACGGAATGGCAGACTTCCCGAACCCTGATTTAGACAACAAGACACCTCTTGAGGTTGCCAAGACACCTCATCTGGACGCCATAGCAAAAATGGGGATTTCTGGACTCACCAGAACAATTCCCCAAGGTCTTGCTCCTGGCAGCGATGTCGGCATACTCTCGGTCCTTGGGTATAATCCTGCCGAGCATTATACCGGCCGTGCACCGCTTGAGGCGGCAAGCATGGGGATTGTGCTGGCCGATAATGAGTACGCGCTGCGCTGCAACCTCATTACCGCCGAGGCCGATACCCTCATAGATTACAGCGCCGGCCACATTTCTTCCAAAGAGGCAAAAGTCCTCATTGAGGAACTGGATCGTAAGTTGGCCGACAGCGGGATACGCTTTCACGCCGGGGTAAGCTATCGTCATCTCTTAGTCGTCAATAAAACAAAGGCCCCGGCCTACGAAGCCCTTGATATTAGTCAATTACGTGCAAGGCCTCCCCATGATATTACCGGAGGCTCTATTTCCTCTAATCTGCCGACCGGCCCGGGGGCTGAATTGATTGTGAGCCTTATGGAACGTTCCCGGGCGTTATTAAGCGCGCATGACATCAATACGGTACGAATAGACCTTGGAGAAAACCCTGCGAATATGATATGGCTGTGGGGTGGGGGAAAACGTCCTCACCTGCCGAAATTTTCGGAAATGCATCACATCCAGGGAGGGCTTATCTCCGCGGTAGATCTGGTAAAGGGTATCGGGAGACTTATTAATCTTGATGTACTCGATGTTCCCGGCATCACCGGTTACTATGACACCGACTACGATGCAAAAGCGAGCTATGCGATTGAAAAACTCAGGAAGGCGGATTTCATCTTCGTTCATCTTGAATCGATAGATGAGGCCGGGCACAATAAAGATCTACGACAAAAGATAGTAGCGATTGAGAAGTTCGACAGGTGCATCGTCGGTCCGATACATGAATATCTCAAAAAACAGGGAGAGTACCGTATAATGGTTATGTCGGATCACGCAACCCCGGTGTCTCTCGGGCGGCACACCGAAGATCCGGTGCCAGCGTGCATTTGCGGTTCCCGGATTCATGCCGATGCCGTTGAGGTCTACAGTGAAACAGCCGCCAAGGAAGGCAGTTTGGTCGTCGAGCAGGCTAACAAACTCATGGATTTTCTGCTAGTGGGAACGCAATCATGAAAAATCTCATTGTCCAGAAATATGGCGGCAGTTCCGTAGCAACCCCGGAGCGTATCCTTGCCGTTGCCAAACGGATCGCCTCTTATAAAAAGAAAAAACACAGAATAGTCGTTGTGGTCTCCGCGCTGGGCGATACAACCGATAATCTTATTGAGCTCGCCCATCGCGTCACCTCTCAGCCATCAGAACGTGAAGTGGACATGCTCATCTCAACCGGCGAGCAGGTATCGATCGCGCTTTTGGCCATGGCACTCCATAAATTCGGCGTTGACGCTATCTCGTTTACCGGAGCACAGGTAGGCATTATGACGGATTCCCGGCACACGAAGGCAAAGGTCCTAGACATAAATGCCGAGAGAATACGACGCGAACTGCGCAAGGACAAAGTAGTTATCGTAGCAGGGTTTCAGGGGGTTGATACCCGTCAAAACATTACGACGCTTGGCCGCGGTGGATCCGATTTAACGGCCGTTGCCCTGGCAAAGGTTTTGAGCGCTGCTACATGTGAGATATATACCGATGTCAACGGTGTCTACACCGCTGATCCGCGCATCGTGGCTGAGGCACGCCTGATCCCCTACATCAGTTATGACGAGATGTTTGAACTTGCCTCGCTCGGCGCTCAGGTGATGCAGGCGCGATCCATCGAGGTTGCAAAAAAGTTTCACGTACCATTACATATACGATCCTCATTCAGCTCTCAGGAGGGAACTATGATCTCAAAAGAGACAAAGGCCTTGGAGGCCGTAGTCGTAAGCGGCATCGCCCTTAAGAAAGATGAGGCCAAGGTAACGCTCTGCGACATCCCCGATCGTCCGGGAATAGCCGCAAAAATTTTCGACGCCATATCAAAGGCGGGGATCAATGTCGATATGATCGTCCAAAATGTCGGGAGGACGGCCAAGGCCGATATGTCCTTTACCGTCGCGCGCACAGAGCTGGGAAAGACAATGCCTGCCATCAAAAAAATCGCAAAAGCGCTCAAGGCACCGAAGGTACTCTTTGACGATGATATTGCCAAAATCTCGGTTATCGGCATCGGCATGCGAAGTCACTCGGGCGTAGCCGCTACCATGTTCAAGGCGCTCGCCTCAAAAAAAATAAATATCGAAATGATATCAACCTCTGAGATAAAAATCTCATGTATCGTGGCAAGGAAACACGCGGAAGAGGCAGCGCGTGTCCTCCACAAGGCATTTGGCCTTGATGTGGGTGGCAAAAAAATAAAAAAGAAATAGGCATAAGGTGACTTATGAAACGACAGATCTCCATATACGATACGACGTTACGAGACGGGGCACAGGCAGAGGGTGTCTCGTTGACTGTTCAGGATAAGCTGAATATCGCCAGGCGACTCGATGCGCTGGGTGTACACTATATTGAAGGAGGCTGGCCCGGCTCTAACGCAAAAGATAAAGAATTTTTTGAGAAGGCAAGAAAGCTTACATTTAAAAAAGCCCGGCTTACTGCCTTTAGTAGCACACACCATCCTAAAAGCCCCGTCGATAAGGATGTTATTTTAAAAACGCTTCTTCATCCGAAATGTAAGGTTGACACGGCAACCATTTTCGGAAAAAGCTGGGATCTCCATGTGAGGGATGTTTTTCGGATCTCACTGGAGGAAAATCTGCGCATGATTTTTGAGACGGTCGACTATCTTAAGTCAAAAAAACTCGAGGTCATCTATGACGCCGAGCATTTTTTTGACGGGTTTAAGGCAAACCCCGAGTATGCGCTGAAAAGCCTCCTCAGGGCAGAAGAAGCGGGTGCCGATGCAATCGTCCTGTGCGATACAAACGGGGGAACGGTCACTGCCGAACTGGTACGAATTATCGAGGAGGTAAAAAAACACGTCTCTGCGCAGCTGGGTATCCACTGCCACAACGACAGCGAAATGGCCGTCGCCAATTCAATTGCCGCGGTGCAGGCAGGATGCACCCAGGTACAGGGAACGATAAACGGTTATGGCGAGCGCTGCGGGAACGCTAATCTCTGTTCGATTATCCCGACCCTGCAGGGGAAGCTTGGAGTAGCCTGCCTTAACCCCGGCAAACTGAAGGAATTGACCGAGGTGTCTCATTACATTGCCGAAGTCTGCAATATGCGGCAAGCGGGCAATCAGCCGTATGTCGGCGCCAGTGCCTTCGCCCATAAAGGAGGAGTCCATATTAATGCGGTTATGAAAAACCCGGTGACGTATGAACATATCGATCCGGCTCTCATCGGTAATAAACGTCGCATTCTGGTCTCGGAGCTCTCAGGAAGAAGTGCCATTTTGTATAAAAAAGGCTTTCAGGAAATAGACCTCGAGAAAAATACACCGCAAACCAAAAAACTTCATAAACTCCTCCAAACCCTTGAGCATCAGGGGTACCAGTTTGAGGCCGCTGAAGCATCCTTTGAGCTGCTGATGAAACGGGCAATGAAAAAATATACCCCTTTTTTCAGTCTTAAGGGTTTTCGCGTCAGTGTGGAAAAGCGCCAGGACAATACCCTTATCTCCGAGGCAACCATCAAGGTAAAGGTAAATAGACAGGAAGTGCACACGGCTGCTGAGGGAGACGGCCCGGTGAACGCCCTGGATAGTGCGCTGCGAAAAGCGCTTGAGACATTTTATCCCAGTCTTAACGAAATGCATCTCTCCGATTTTAAGGTGCGGGTGCTCGACGAAAAAGCAGGGACAGCAGCCAAGGTACGGGTCCTCATTCAATCGCAGGATGCAAGAGAATCCTGGGGAACCGTAGGGGTCTCCGAAAACATCATTGAGGCCAGCTGGCAGGCGCTGGTCGACAGCGTCGAATACAAACTCCTGAAAGATAGATCACAAAAGTAACCATCGCCTGACAAGAGAGAGGAAGGACGCACTGTCTTCTCTCTTGTTTTGTATAGGGACCGTTTTATGGATGAACTGTCACCCCGATACAATCCGAAAGAGGTGGAAGAGAAATGGTACCGTTTCTGGGAAGAGCGCGGAACATTTGCGCCTGTCCATAAGAAAAAGCCGTATACCATTGTTATCCCCCCGCCCAATGTGACAGGGATACTGCACATGGGGCATGGTCTCAATAATACCGTTCAAGATGTACTTATCCGGTGGAGGCGTATGCAAGGTTTTGCCACACTCTGGGTCCCTGGAACGGATCATGCCGGTATTGCAACTCAGAATGTAGTAGAAAAAGCCCTCAGAAAAGAGGGGAAAACGCGCTATGATCTCGGTCGCGAGGCGTTTATACAGCGTGTATGGCAGTGGAGGGAAGAATACGGATCGACTATCATAAAGCAATTAAAAAAACTCGGGTGTTCGTGCGATTGGTCGCGAACACGGTTTACCATGGATGAGGGATTATCGGATGCCGTCTTAGAGGTCTTTATCCGGCTCTACAAAAAGGGGTTAATTTACCGCTCAAATTACATTATTAACTGGTGCCCCCGTTGCAATACTGCTCTTTCTGACGAAGAGGTCGAGCACCGCGAACTCGAGGGTAATCTGTATTATATCAAGTACCCGGTAAAGGGATACGAGGAACAGGGTGATGAGTTTCTGACCATTGCCACAACCAGACCCGAGACGATGTTGGCGGATGTCGCCATAGGCATTAACCCCGAAGATAAACGGTACAAGAGACTCGTCGGAAAAACCGCCATTCTGCCCCTGGTCGGCAGGGAACTTGTTATTATTCCGGACGACATTATCGATCCGCACTTTGGCACCGGGGCCCTTAAGGTTACCCCGGCACACGACCCGGTAGATTTTGAAATCGGCCTCAGACACCACCTGACACCAATCAACGTCTTTGAGCCAAATGCAACCATCAATGAAAACGCCCCCGAACGGTTTCGCGGACTCGATCGGTTTGACTGCCGAAAAAAAATAATAGAAGAGTTAAAAGAAAATGATTTTCTCTTAAAAACCGAGTCACATCTTCATGCGGTTGGACACTGTTATCGGTGTCACACACCGGTAGAGCCGCGTATTTCCCTCCAGTGGTTCGTGAAGATGGGGCCCCTGGCCCGTCCTGCCATAAAATACGTTACCAGAAAAAAGATCGTCTTTATTCCGGAACGATGGACAAAGGTCTATTTAGAATGGATGGGCAACATCAAAGACTGGTGCATCAGCCGCCAGATATGGTGGGGGCATCGCATCCCTGTATACTACTGCAAGGACTGTGAGGCATCCGGCAGGAAAGATGCCTTTATTGTATCCAAGACCCCTGTTACACAGTGTCCCTCGTGCCGAGGGACGAATATCGAACAGGATCCTGACGTACTCGATACGTGGTTCTCTTCGTGGCTGTGGCCGTTTTCCACATTAGGCTGGCCCAAAAAGACAAAAGACCTCGCCTCTTTTTATCCTACATCGACGCTCGTAACGGCCCAGGAGATCATATTTTTCTGGGTCGCCCGTATGATTATGTCGGGTCTCGAATTTATGGGGTCCATTCCGTTTGCAAACGTATATATTCACGGCACGGTACGTGACGATACAGGAAAAAAGATGAGCAAATCGCTCGGCAACATCATCGACCCACTCGATATTATTGAAGAGTTTGGGGCAGATGCCCTGCGCTTCAGTCTTATTTTCATTACAGCAAAAGGACAGGACGTTTTTCTCTCGAAGGAAAAGTTCCATGTGGGAAGAAACTTTGCTAATAAAATCTGGAATGCAACCAGATTTATCCTTTTGAACCTCGACAAAGAAAAAGCCGTGCCGGATATCGGACGGCTCCAAAAAATACAGTTTTCCTCAGCAGACCGGTGGATTCTCTCGAGACTCAATCAGACCATCAAAACCACAACGACTGCCTTAGAGGAGTTTCGCTTTAATGACGCTGCGAACAATATCTACGAATTTTTCTGGCATCAGTTCTGTGACTGGTACCTTGAGATTTCCAAAAGAGATATCAAAGAAAATTCCGTAACCCAGGCGGTTCTGCTCGAAGTGCTTACCAAGTCCCTGCAACTGCTCCATCCTTTTATGCCATTTATTACCGAAGAGATATGGCAGATACTCGCCTCCTTTTCTGCGCAAAGTGCATCCAAAGATGCAAGCATCATGTTGTCGCCGTGGCCGGCCGTTAAGAAGGAATACATCAATCTGGATGCCGAGAACGCGATGAGGTATCTCACCGATATAATTATAGTGGTGCGCAATATCCGCGCTGAGATGAATGTGGCGCCCGATGTCAAACCTGATTGCATGCTGGTAACCCATAACAAGAAATGCACCGAGCTCATCCGGCGACACATCAATCTGATTGCATCTTTGGGCAATCTGCACACAATCGAGGTAGCAGAGTCCGGAGGCAAACCACCAATGAGTGCAACAGGCATAGTTGGCACAACGGAGATTTTTCTTAAGTTACAGGGCATTATTGACATAGAGGCCGAAAAAATGCGCCTCTTGAAAAAAATCCAAAAGAAAGAAAAGGACCTGGCGGGGATGCTCAATCGTCTGGAGGATGCCGAGTTTTCGAAGAAGGCCCCCCACCACATTATCGAAAAGTCAATCGCTTATCGTGACGCCCTCGCAGAAGAACTGAATAAGCTGAGGATTCACATCCAGAACCTTGAACAGTTATGAACATACAGAAGGAAACACACCTCGTCCGGTTCATAAAAAGCGCCCTCGCTGAGGATATAGGCAGGGGAGACGTTACTACAAACGCAATCATTGCACCTCGCATGACCGCAAGAGCAATTATTATTGCAAAGGAACGGGGGGTTCTTTGCGGTATCGACGTCGCCCGGACCGTCTTTCGGCTCGTCGATCGTAAGATCCGTTTCCAGGCGCCCCACAAAGATGGTAGCCCTTTGCGACCCGGAACGATTATCGCAACCCTCCACGGCTCTGCCCGCAACATTTTAAAGGCCGAGCGAACTGCCCTCAACTTCCTTGCCCATCTCTCCGGTATCGCCACAGCAACCGGTGCATTTGTGCAGGCGGTCAAGCCATATCCAACAAAAATAATGGATACGCGCAAAACTATCCCCGGATTGCGTATCTTCGAAAAATATGCGGTGCGTATCGGCGGGGGAGGAAACCACAGGATGCGTCTCGGACATGGAATCCTCATTAAAGAGAACCACCTCGTCATTGTAAGGAACCGGGACGGAAAGTCGTTCGGCTTTACCACTCTGCTGGATAAAATGAAGAAAAAGGTTACCGATCTTAAAGTAGAAATTGAGGTAGAAAATATCGGCGATTTTAAAGGGGCGCTTCATGCCGGTTATGACATTATCATGCTCGATAACATGAAGCTTTCCCAGATTAAAAAAGCCGTCCGGTTGAAAAAGCAGCTAGCGAAAAAAAAGAAACTGAGGCGCTCTATCATCCTTGAGGTTTCCGGCGGCGTTACACTGCAGAATGTGCGCGACTATGCCAAAACAGGGGTTCACTGGATCTCGGTGGGGGCGCTTACGCATTCTTCTCGCAGTCTTGATATGTCGCTTGAGGTGCTGTAGTTCTTATTCCTCTTACGTTCTTACCACACCGCGAATGGGCACATTTCAACTAATCACAGATTATCGACCAAAAGGTGATCAGCCGCAGGCCATCGAGGGTCTCGTTAACGGCATTCGTAACGGAGAACGATTCCAGACGCTTCTCGGCGTTACCGGAAGCGGCAAGACGTTCACCATGGCGCATGTTATCGCCTCCAGCGAAAAACCAACCCTGATCATCTCCCACAATAAAACCCTGGCGGCGCAACTCTACAGCGAATGCAAAGAATTTTTTCCTCATAACGCAGTTGAATATTTCGTGAGCTATTATGATTACTACCAACCGGAGGCATATATACCACAGAGAGACATCTATATTGAAAAGGATGCCTCGATTAATGAGGAATTAGACCGTCTCCGTCTCGCTGCAACCAGTGCCCTTATGTCGCGACGGGACGTTATTATTATTGCCAGCGTTTCGTGTATCTACGGCCTGGGATCGCCTGAGGACTACAGGGAGATGCTGCTTTTTCTCGAGAGGGGAAAAAAATATCCTCGAAAAGAGCTGTTGCGAGACCTTGTGGAAATCCAGTACGAAAGAAACGATATTGCTTTTATGCGTGGGCAGTTCCGCGTCAAAGGGGAAATTGTTGATATCTTTCCCGCCTATGCCAAAACAGCGCTGAGGATTGAACTGGCCGACGACGAAATCGCATCAATAAACGAAATCGATCCGCTCACCTCGGACTCCGTACACAGCCTGGATAAAATCGCGATTTATCCGGCAAAACATTTTGTAGCCCCCGGCGATACTATTGCACGGGCCTTGAAGACCATAGAAACAGAACTGACCGAGTGCCTCGGCAAACTTAACAGAGAGGGGAAAATTCTGGAGGCGCAGCGCCTGGAGAGCCGCACAAAATATGATATGGAGATGCTTCGGGAACTCGGATACTGCCATGGGATCGAAAACTACTCACGCCACCTTGGCGGACGTGAGCCCGGCTCACGTCCCTATTGCCTCTTAGACTACTTCGGTGGTGACTTCCTCCTCTTTATCGATGAATCCCACGTAACCATTCCGCAGATAGGGGGTATGTATAACGGGGACAGGTCGCGCAAACAAACCCTGGTCGATTATGGTTTCAGACTTCCTTCCGCCCTGGACAATCGCCCATTAAACTTTGACGAATTTGAGTCAATGATACATCAGGCAATTTTTGTCTCTGCCACGCCGGGTGAATACGAGATGAACAAATCGAGGGGGAGGGTGGTTGAGCAAATCATCAGGCCAACCGGGCTGGTTGATCCGCCCATCTCGGTACGGCCGCCGAAACACCAGATTGATGAAATCATCGAACTTGTAAAAAGCAGGGCACGGAAGAAGGAGCGAGTGCTTATCGCAACCCTGACTAAAAGGATGGCCGAAGAGCTAACATCTTATCTTTCGGAAATGAAACTGAGGGTGCGGTATCTTCATTCGGAACTCGATGCTATAGAACGAGTTAAGATTTTGCGCGATCTCAGGGAAAACCGTTTTGACTGTCTCATCGGAATTAACTTATTGCGCGAAGGGCTCGATCTGCCCGAGGTCTCCCTTGTCGTCGTATTAGACGCCGACAAAGAAGGGTTTCTCCGTTCACAGACCTCCCTGATACAGGTTGCTGGGCGCGCAGCACGCAATGTGAACGGCGAGATTATTCTTTTTGCAGAGCACATGACCGGGGCCATGGAGCGCGCCATCAAGGAGGCCGAACGACGCAGACAAATACAGCTTGAATATAACCACAAACACGACATTAAGCCGCAGACAATACAAAAGGCAATCCGCAAGGGAATCGATGCCCTCTACAAGGCAAAAGAAGAAGTGGCCCAGGCCATTGGAAAAGATATCGGGGAGGAGCTCGACCAGGAACTGGCAATCGCCGATCTTGAGGAGGAGATGTTTCTCTGCGCCAGAAACCTGCAATTTGAGCGAGCCGCCTATTTACGGGACGCGATACAGGACCTCAAAAATAAGCGACGGCACCCGGGTAAGAAGGGCAAAAAGCTCTATGCAGAACCATAACGAGAAAATTAATTCCCTCATACGCATCTTGCATCAGCATACAGAATTCATCTCGGGCGAGACTATCAGCAAAACACTCCATATTACCCGTGCAAGCGTCTGGAAATATATTGAACAGCTAAGGACCATAGGTTACTATATCGAGGCGCAGCCACACCGGGGATATCGCCTTGTATCGATCCCTGATAATATTATTGCTGCCGAGATTCAGCTTGACCTGCATACCGCGGTCTTTGGGAAAGAGATTCTTGTGTTTCCGGAATTAGATTCGACCAATGCACACGCAGCCGTCCTGGCCCAAGCACAGCATCCAGAAGGTACCGTTATTATTGCCGAAAGACAAACAAAGGGCAGGGGGCGTCTGGGAAGAACATGGGTATCGTATGATGGCGGGGTGTACTGTTCGATCATTTTGCGGCCGCCGGTTACACCCCAGGAGGCAACGGAAATTACCCTATTCGGGGCCGTCTCGCTGTGCCATCTCCTATCCCAGCAGTTTGGTCTTCCGGCCAAGATTCGTTGGCCGAATGATGTGTTAATCTGCCAAAAAAAAGTTGCGGGCATTCTGACGGAGCTTGAGGCAGAGCAGGATCGGGTACATTTCGTCATCCTCGGCATCGGCATCAACTGCAACACCTCTTTAAAGCTCCTACCTGAAGAGGCAAGCTCGCTCAAGGAAGAATTGGGGGCCCCGGTCTCGCGGATTGCGCTGATACGCGAACTACTCACGATGCTTGACTATTTTTACGCCCTGTGGCTAAATAGGGGATTTCAGGAAATAGCTGCTCTCTGGAGGCAGTATTCTTCGATACTCGGAAGGATCGTCCGCGTAGATTTTCGGGACACCCATGTAGAAGGTGTAGCTACTGATATTGACGAACAGGGCGCCCTTCTTATAAGATTAGATAACGGCATTATTAAAAAAATAACTGCCGGCGATGTTACCTTGTTGCGCTAAACAGAGTGCCATGAAAAAAAATATTGTCTTAACATGTGATATTGGAAATAGTTGCATAGACTTTGGGTGTTTTCGGGAAGGCCATCTGGTCGCGTCTTCAGAGACTCCCACCTCACGGATATCAAAAAACAAAATACAGGATATCTGTGATGCGGTTGAAAACCTCATAAATAAACAAGCCGGTTCTGTAAAGGCGATTGCCATCTGCAGTGTCGTCCCTCAAAAAACACCCCTTGTTGTACAGGCACTAAGCCGGTATGTCGACAAAAAGGTACTGGTGGCCGGAAAAAACCTGACAATACCCATCACAAATCTGTATCATAAACCACGGGAGGTAGGGCAGGACAGATTGGTTAATGCTATTGGATGTAAAAACCTCTATGGTGCCCCGGCAATTATTGCCGATATCGGCACCGCCCTTACCATTGACATTCTGACAAAACGGGGAGAGTATGCCGGGGGGGCCATTTTCCCGGGACCCTCGATCTCTGCACAGGCCCTTTTTCAAAAGACCGCGCTTCTTCCTATGGTAAAACCCGAAAAACCCCAACGGCTTATAGGAAAAGAAACCGTAACAAGCATACAAAGCGGCCTTTATTACGGGACTGCCGATATGATTGCCGGTATGATTGCGCGCATAAAAACCGCCTGCCCATCCCTTAAAACAGCACATCTTATAGCAACAGGCGGCTTCGCGGTTGTATTAAAAAAACATCTTCCCCAAGGCATGCATCTCGATCAACATCTCACTTTAAAATCCTTACATATTTTGGCCAACCAAGCTACCTGAACAACCCTTTTTATTGTCCTGGCACCGACAACACCTTTTCTGTCTTCACCGGATACATGATGGCAGAATACATGCGGCAGAGATAAAAAGCCTCAAAGGTTTAAAGATGGAATGTAATTATGAAAAGAATTTCATCAAAAGGTACCAAGAAATACATAGAATGAGATAAAGAGAAAGAATAAGAAAAAAGAAAAAAAATATCCACTTTTTTTGTAGATTCTGATTTTTTTCAGGGGAAAAATACTATTTTTTAAACCTTGATTTCCTAAGCACCTTACCTTATACTTATATCCTGAATTTTAGCACTCTCATAGTGAGAGTGCTTATCACTCTGATAAGAAGAGTGCTAAACAACTAAAAAGGGGGTATTGATATGATGCTCAAACCGCTCGCAGACAGGGTGTTAGTAAAGCGCCTTGAGGCTGAAGAGACAACAAAAGGGGGTATTGTCCTACCTGATACAGCAAAGGAAAAGCCTCAAAAGGGTGAAGTAATGGAGGTTGGTCCGGGGGTAGTAACGGATGAGGGGAAGGTAAAGTCATTGCAGGTTAAAAAGGGCGACAAGGTGTTATTTGGTAAATATGCCGGCAATGAGGTCGAGATAGATGGTGAAAACTATCTCATCATGAGAGAGGACGACATACTAGCCATTATCAAATAACCTAATACACAGCGACCTGAATGGTTGCAGGAGGAGATATATATCATGGCAAAAATGCTCGAATTCAGTGAAGAAGCCCGAAATGCCCTCCGTGCCGGGGTGGAAAAACTGGCAAAAACAGTTAAGGTGACCCTCGGCCCGAAAGGCAGGAATGTAGTAATTGACAAAAAGTTTGGTTCTCCGACGGTCACAAAAGACGGCGTTACCGTAGCAAAGGAAATCGATCTTGAGGATCCGTTTGAAAATATGGGAGCCCAGATGGTCAAGGAAGTGGCGGAAAAGACCTCTGATTCAGCAGGAGACGGCACCACCACAGCAACGCTCCTGGCAGAGGTTATTTTTAAAGAGGGCATGAAGAATGTAACTGCGGGGGCCAATCCGATGGCAGTAAAGCGGGGCATTGATAAGGCGGTAGAGAAGGTAGTTGCCCATCTTAAGACATTCGCAAAGGAAGTAAAAGATAAGAAAGAGATCTCGCAGGTGGCTTCTATTGCCGCTAACAACGACGGCGAAATCGGCTCATTAATTGCCGATGCAATGGAAAAGGTCGGCAAGGACGGCGTGATCACCGTCGAAGAGGCAAAGTCCATGGCGACATCACTGGCATTTAAGGAAGGCATGCAGTTTGACCAGGGTTATCTGTCCCCTTATTTTGCGACAGACACCGAAAGGATGGAGGTCAGCCTAAAAGATCCGTATATTTTAATTCACGAGAAAAAGATTGCAGCGATTAAAGATATGCTGCCGCTGCTCGAAAAAATCGCAAAAAGCGGTAAACCGCTGGTTATCATCGCCGAAGATGTCGAGGGTGAAGCACTTGCTACGCTGGTGGTAAATAAAATCCGCGGAACCCTTTCATGTTGCGCAGTCAAGGCGCCGGGCTATGGCGACCGCAGAAAAGAAATGTTAAAGGATATCGCTATCCTGACCGGTGGCAAGGCCGTTACCGAGGATCTTGGGGTGCAGCTTGAGAACATCTCGCTTGACTATCTCGGTGTAGCAAAGCGGGTCACGGTCACAAAAGAAGAGACAACCATTGTAGAAGGTGCCGGCAAAACCGCGGATATAAACGGTAGAATCAATCAGATTAAAAAACAGATAGAGGAAACCGACTCTGATTATGACCGTGAAAAACTGCAGGAACGGCTTGCAAAACTTGCCGGTGGCGTTGCCGAAATTAACGTTGGTGCTGCTACCGAAACAGAGATGAAGGAAAAGAAAGCCCGCGTGGAAGACGCGCTGCACGCAACACGCGCGGCTGTCGATGAAGGTATCGTTCCTGGTGGAGGTATCGCTCTTCTGCGCTGCATCAGTGCATTAGAAGCGTTGAAACTCGCCGGCGATGAAAAAATCGGGGCCAATATCGTCAGGCGCGCCCTTGAAGAGCCTGTTAGGCAAATCACTGAAAATGCCGGTCAGGAAGGATCTGTTATCGTCCAGAAATTAAAGGGCGAAAAACAGAATGTCGGTTATGACGCGGAAAAAGATGAATTTGTTGATATGATCAGTGTTGGGATTATTGACCCTGCAAAGGTAACCCGTACCGCCCTGCAAAATGCAGCCAGCATTGCCGGGTTACTTATAACCACCGAGGCTGTCATCGCTGAAAAACCTGAAAAGGAACCGGCTGCCCCTCCAATGCCTCCAGGAGGCATGGGCGGCATGTATTAATTGCTGGGCCGGCTACGAAAAAGGCGATCACACACCTACCCCCGACTTCTTTTCGAAGTCGGGGGTTTTTTTTGACAAGCCTGCAATCCGTATGCTATTATACTGCACATAGATGCTTAACCAAGTAATTAGCCCAACATATGACCCCCCACAAAAAACTTGAGGACCTGGCACACAATATTGAGCAGGTCATCGTGGGTAAGCGGCATATCATAGACCTCTTACTCACCGCCCTGTTGGCAAAGGGGCACGTCTTAATTCAGGATATACCGGGGGTAGGAAAAACCACCCTGGCAAACGCCCTGGCCAAATCAATCAGCGCTGAGTTCAGACGTGTCCAGTTCACCCCAGATTTGTTGCCGACCGACATTACCGGTGTCTCGATCTACAATCAGGCAACACAACAGTTCGAATTTAAAAAAGGTCCTGTTTTTACCAATATTCTACTGGCCGATGAAATTAACCGCACCACACCCCGCACTCAATCAAGTCTGCTTGAATGCATGCAGGAGTTTCATGTTTCTGTGGACGGAATTACATACCCGCTGCCAGATCTCTTCATGGTTATTGCCACACAAAATCCGATCGAATTTCACGGCACCTATCCGCTGCCTGAGGCACAAATCGACCGATTCCTGCTACAGGTAAATATCGGATATCCCTCTCAGGAACAAGAAAAACAAATTCTGAAAAATCGAATCGGGAACGATCCTTTAGAGGACGTGAGACCTGTAATGAGCAGCAATGACGTACTTGAACTACGGACGAAGGTGCAATCGGTCTATATCGATGAGGCTATTATATCGTATATAACCGAGGTTATCCGTCATACCCGGGAACTCACACTCGATGTCAAATTGGGTGCGAGCCCTAGATCGACTATCGCCCTGATGAATGCCGCACGTGCCTACGCCTTTCTCAGAGGAAAAGAGTATGTCATCCCCAGTGATGTTAAAGCCCTCGCCTTTCCCGTCCTCGGCCACCGCCTGGTTCTGCAGCCTCGATCGGTCGCAAAAGGCCTTACCCCAGAAAAGGTGATAGAATACGCCTTAAGCAAAACCACTGTTCCGACAAAGGAATGAAGGAATGACGCAACGGACCTGGGCCATCATGAGTATCGCCGTCGGCTCACTTCTTGTCGCGTGGAACTCTGGTCAGGAGCCTTTTTACCTTATAAGCAGCGTCATTTTTGCCATGCTTATCAGCACGCTCTTTTTCGGTCTTTTTTCCATACCCCATGTTACGGTAAGGAGAGAATTGCCGGAAACCGTTTTTGAGGGCGACTACCTCACGATGCGACTGAGAATTAACCATCAGGACCACATCGAAAAGGCGTATGTTCTCCTTGAGGATGAATGCCCTGTTACCTGTAACGAAAATAAACGTAAGGTGTTTTTATTAGAAAAGCTGCGCCCCCGCGAAACAACAACCTGCGAATACCAGGAGCGTTGTCTCAAAAGAGGGGTCTATACCTTTCATCCGCCACGCATCTCAAGCAGCGATCCGTTCGGTATTTTTCAGTGGACCCAGCAGCTCGGAAAAAGCACGCCGTTTACTGTCTTCCCGCGGCTTTTCCATATAGAGTACATCCCGTATCGCCTTACCGGCTTTATCCCATGGATGGGGCTTGCGGCAGGAACAACGGCAGGGGAAAGCCACGATTTTTTCGGCATCAGGGAATACCGACGCGGTGACAGCATAAGAAGGATACACTGGCCGTCTTCTGCTCGACGTCGCCAGCTCATCGTCAAGCAGTACGAACGAACCTATATTGATGAAATGAGCATCATCATCGATCTTGCAAAAGGACATAATATCGGATTTGAAAAGGAAAGCACCGGTGAATACGCAATCCGTATCGCAGGAAGTGTTGCGAGGTATTTCCTTAACCAAGGGTCCCTTGTGCAATTCGTGGGAAATGCCAAGGAACAGACGTATCTGCCGTTTGGTAAAGGCGAGACGCATTTATATCATCTGCTCGAGTTGCTCGCCTCCGTCCAAATAGACGGACACAAACCACTGAATACCCTTCTACGCGAAATGCTTGATGCTATACCGGGCCGCTCAACGGTGGTGCTCATCGGCGTGGACTATGTCTATCCGCAACTCTGGTCGCTGTATGATCTCATAAAAAAAGAAGTTACCGTTATCCCGATTATGCTTATAGCCCAGACATTCAGTCCTTATGCCGAGACGTCTCTGCGCGGCGCGATACCTCACTCAGATAAACGCTCTCCTGACACCCTGGCACGAAACATCATTACCATCAAGCAGGGTGAGGATCTCGAGCAGAAATTTAGAGAACTACCCTGGAAGTGACGATGAAAATAACGACGCTGCTTGCCATTACAACCGCACTTTTTGTTTTTATAACTCTCTTGCTGTCTCACCACATTCTCAGTTCCACATGGCACCTCATCGCTGTCCTCGGATTAAGCGCAGCAGGTTTTTATATCAGTGTTTCCATCCCAAAAAAGTACGCACATTATCTTGAAATGACGATGGAGGTACTACTTATTGCAGGAACCATTCTTATAGTTTCGTCTGTTTTGGGTATGACCGAGGCAACACTTGCCACAAGCATCGAGATTCTTACAAAGATCCTGGTATTATGTATAGTAACGTACAGTTTTATGCAGTTCAATTACAGACGTCACCTGTTGCTTCTTATTATTGCCGCGCTCCTCACTGCCAACGTGGTCTTTTTACAGTCAGAGTCAACACGAATGTTGCTTTTCTACATAACTGTCCAGTTTTTTATCTGGCTCTTTTTTTTGAGATTTGGTTATCTTGCAGCCATACATATAACGGTACTATCTTGCCCGAAAATCGCGCCCATAGAGATAGGGATCGATAAAAAAAGTATACTGAATACCTGCTCTTTTTTTCTGAGCTCTATTGTCGTTGGCTGTTTTCTTTTTCTGATTTTGCCGAGATTGGAAAAATCACCGCTCGAACTACTTGCTATCGATACTCCTTTTTCAAGAGATGCCGATACCGGTCTTGCAACCAGCAGCACCGGAGAGAACCTCACCTACAATATACGTGAAGGGGGACTTGGGGATGCAGGCAGATCTCGCTACCGGGAACTACTTGACGCAGAGGAGCCCGATAACATACCAATGGAGCGGTTGACGGCTTCCGAAGAGATAGATCTCTCTGAGGAAGAATCGAAAGAGGAAAAATCGCTGCCCTCTCTCGACGAGGAATTAATTCCTCCTTCCGCTGAGGAGTCCTGGTCTGAGGCCGAAAAAGCAGAAGATATGGACGAGGCTGGAGTAACGGCGTTCCCTACCCAACTTCTGCGATGGGGAAAATGGGCGCTATGCGGGTTGTGTCTTATTGGGGTATATCTAGCAGCTCGATATATCAGGGGGCGCCGCACAATAGCGTTAAGTACATCAAACCCACGACGGTTTACGATTAGCGTGTTTCATAACATGCTGGAAATTTTACGGTTTTGCGGAGTAGCGCATGACCCTTCATGGACCCTCGAGGAGTATATCCCGTATGTCGAATCGCATTTTTCGAAAGGTGCGCCACATTTCAAAAATATGGTAGACATTTTTCAAAAAGCAAGATATAGTAATTTTTCACTCCTCGAAAAGGAAATAATGCTTTTTGCACAGTTATATCGACAGGTATTGGGCGTCATTACGGAACAGACATCTCTTTTGCGACGCATCTTCATACAGATAAAAACAATGGACATCAAAATCATTGAAAAAAATTAAATAGATATTGACAAAAAATCAAAATCTTGATAGGGTGTGGTACAAGGAGGTAATGCGCTATGGGCATGTGGATAGGTATTGGTAGAAAGGCGCGCAGGTGCTATGGGTTCGACGAAATAGCCCTTGTTCCGGGAGAACTTACTATCAATCCCAATGAGGTGGACACCTCATGGGAGATAGGCGGGCTGCGATTCAAGGTGCCGATATTAGCGGCTGCTATGGATGGCGTGGTTGATGTCAAGTTTGCCATTGAGATGGGCAAACTTGGTGGACTGGCGGTCCTCAATCTTGAAGGCATTCAGACGCGATACGAAAATCCCCGTGAGGTCCTCGAGGCAATTGCTAAGGCCTCGCCTGAAGAAGCAACAAAACTCGTCCAAGGTATCTATCTCGAGCCTATAAAGGAAAAACTTGTCTCAAAAAGGGTGTCCGAAATTAAGGCGGCGGGTGTGCCTTGTGCCGTCAGCTCAATTCCGCAGCGCGCCGAAACCTTTGGTCCGGCAGCGCAGGAAGCTGGTTGCGACATCTTTCTTGTCCAATCTACCGTTACAACCGTCAAACATCTCTCATCGGAATACAAGGCTCTTGATTTTAACGCATTCTGCAAGGAAATGAGAATACCGATTATCGTTGGTAATTGCGTCACGTATGAGGTCACCCTGGCACTCATGGAGACGGGGGCAAGCGGCATATTGATCGGCATTGGACCGGGGGCTGCCTGCACAACGCGCGGCGTCCTCGGCATCGGGGTGCCTCAGGTGACCGCAACATGTGACGCAGCAGCAGCGAGGGATTTCTGCTATAAAAAAACCGGTAGATATATCCCGATTATCACCGACGGCGGCATGTCAAGCGGTGGCGACATCTGCAAGGCGTTCGCCTGTGGTGCCGACGCGGTTATGGTGGGCTCGGCCTTCGCCCGGAGCAAAGAAGCGCCTGGCAGGGGATTCCACTGGGGGATGGCGACACCACATGCCAATCTGCCTCGGGGAACGCGGATCCGTGTCGGCATAACCGGCTCTCTTGAACAGATCTTATTCGGACCCGCCGACCTGGACGACGGCTCCCAGAACCTGATCGGGGCGTTACAAACTTCTATGGGAAATCTTGGTGCGCAGAATATCAGGGAAATGCAGCTTACCCGCATCATTATAGCCCCGGAGATAAAAACAGAGGGTAAAATATTTCAACGTGCACAGAGAGTGGGGATGGGTAAATAGGGCGGCGTACGTCCTTATCATAAGCCTCCTAGCCATCCACATAACCGCTTTACCTTCTCTTCCGGATGACTCCTCTAATAAGCCGCTGTATCAACGGTATAGCCCTCTTACGCAACCGCGTGGGTACTATATACAACCGCTCAATCCCTCATCTGTTGAGGTTTCACCGAACACCTGCATTCCGTCAGAACCCCTTAACTGCATGCCCCATCCAGCACGGCCAGATCCGCCGATTGACCTAAAAGCTGTTTTCTTTATAGACACAATCCCGGGCTGTATCGTCGTGCTCTATCCCTATCAGCATGCCTATACACTGTCCGAGGGTGAAACAATAGGGGAATTTCTTGTGGAGCATATTGCTGAAAATTACATCAGGGTCCGTGACCACTCAGGAAAAACATATACCGTCCCCTTATGACCGGTCAAAGGCTGTACGTAACCGCTACGGTGTTTCTTATTATGGCAGGAATGCCTATGGTCTTCTGCGGGGATGACTGTTTCTCGGCGCAGGCAGAAAAAGAAAGCCCGCGCCTACAGCATAAGGGCAATAAACTTTTAACGATTCGGGCAAAAGACCTTGATCTTTTCTACGCCCTCCGATTCATCGCTGATGCAGGCAATATGAACGTCGTTGTTGGAAAAAACGTGCAGGGTACTGTCTCTTTTTTTCTGAAGGATGCGGAGCCGGAAAAAGTCCTGCACGCCATACTCGACTCCCACAACCTGATACATGAAATCAGCGATTCCCAGGTCATTACTATTAAGACCGCCGATGCTGACTTGGTGCACTCAAAGGCAGCCGCACAACGAGCAATGCAGTCATATCTCATCACGACAGAAAATATCAAACCATCACTTATGGCAAAAACAATTTCTTATATGCGCAATGAAGGCATCCGCGCTACCGCAAACGACGGTCTTAAGATTCTGTTTATAGAAGGGGCTGAGGAGCAGGCAAAAAAAATTATTCAAACACTTCTGGACATCGATAACGATATCAGCACGCAATCGTATCCCCTCCAATACACGACGGTCGAGACGGCATGCGGCATATTCGCCGATTACCTCTCCGAGGGAATTGGCGAACTAAAAAAGGACGAGTTTGGGAATATCCTCATCGTCACAGACCGATCCGCAGTCCACCGCACGCTTCGGGAGATCGTCGAGGCAATCGACATCCCGCCTCCCCAGGTATGCATTGAGGCAAAGATCGTGCAGGTGGTCTTATCCGACGAAAACCGATGGGGAATCGACTGGGAGGTTCTTTTCGATGGCCTGGAACAGGCTGAATTGCAACTGCCGTTCGAGGCCGGGAATGAGGGCGGCAGAAAAGCCTCTCTCAAAATCGCCTCCATAGACGAGACACAAAAAGTGGCAGCGGTCTTTGACTTTCTCAAAACAGCCGGAAGCGCGAATCTGCTTTCGCAACCCAGACTTACGGTGCTCAACAACAAAAAGGCAAAGATCCTGGTTGGCGAAAACAGGTCTTACATCACTACAACAACCACCGTACCTTCCGGTGGAACATCCACCATATCTGAGCATGTCAATTTCCTAGAAGTAGGCGTCAAACTCTATGTCACCCCGACTATCAATCGTGATAACATAGTCAAAATGACTATAAAACCCGAGGTAAGTTCGGTTGCGGAAATCATTACTACCTCAAGCGGCAACAGCGTCCCTATTGTTCAAACCTCTGAGGCAGAGACTGAAATTATCGCCAAAGACAATACAACCGTCGTTATTGGGGGGCTCATAAAAGATGAGATGATTGAAACCACCAGAACCATTCCCATTCTCGGCAAAATCCCCATTATTGGACTGTTGTGCAAAAACAAGACAAACAGCGTCAGAAAGACCGAGTTAGTCATATTTTTAACACCGAAAATCGAACGCGTAAAAAAATTGTAACCCTTTCATTTAAAATAGGTTTCAGAAGCACCCACATTTGCAAATAGAATGCTTTTGTGCTATACTTTAATTAAAAGATAACACTTGCATGCACATATGGCCGGGTCGTCAGACCCGGTCTTTTTATTTACAGGCGAGGACGCCATGGGAAACTACGCAGGAAAACACAGGGCATACTATCTGCGACACATGCATACTGTCGATTTCTGGCAGTTTTTAAAGGATCTAGCGGCCTTTGAGAAGGAATATCAAATCAGAAAGAAGCAGGATGAATTTCTCGACCTCTATTCGCAGTATCTGAAAGGACGGCATGAGGGTGATGTTGCGACGAAAATCAAGAAACTCGCCACCGAGTTGCACAGGCTTGACCCAGCCTTTACCTTCAAACTGCGCCAATCTCCCTAGTCTGTTTAGTCTCTCTTAACCACTCTATTTGTATCTCTTGACATATTTTTTGTTATGACTATAATAGGGAATACATTTTACAGGAAAGGGGTTGAAATCTATGACTACGGTTCATGTGAATCAAAATGAACCACTCGAAAAGGCGTTGCGGCGATTTAAGAAAAAGATTGAGCGAGAAGGATTGCTTCGTCAGTTAAAAGAGAGAAAGCATTACGAAAAACCCAGCGAAAAGAAAAGACGCAAGCAACGGGCATCGCAATCAAAACGTCGGGTTAAATACGGAAAAAGCTAGTTGATGATAAAGCGGCTTACACTTTCTGCACTGTTCTGCGCAGCCTTTCTTGCGGTCCTGCCACTCCACATAGTTTTTTCGGCCGAGCAACAACAGAATATCCTGAAAGACGGACTGACAAGAAAAACTGTCCTGGATAACGGTCTTACCGTAATCCTGAGGTACCGGCCTAACTCTGAGCTAGTTGCCTGTCAGTACTGGGTAAAAACAGGGAGCGCCTACGAAGGGTCTTATCTGGGAAGTGGAATTTCCCACTTTATCGAGCACATGATCTTCAAGGGCTCCGAGGATCACAGTACCTACAAGGTTGCCGAGGCAATTGAGCAACTCGGCGGACACATCAATGCCTTTACCAGTCAAGAAGCAACTAATTTTTATGTCAAAATCCCCCACGAACATCTTGAAAAAGGTCTCTCTTTTTTAGCCGATGCCCTCCAATCAGCCGGTTTTCCCGAAGGGGAAATAATAAAAGAACGGGAGGTCATCTTGCGGGAGATGAATATGACCAGAGACGACCCATCCCGGGAGCTCTCCCGCCTTCTCTGGCAGACAGCCTTCTTACACCATTCGTACCGCTATCCGATCATCGGTGACCCTGCATTGTTAAAAAAAATTACAAGGCAGGATTTACTGACATACTATCATTCCCGCTATGCACCCAATAACAGCGTCCTCGTCATAGTAGGGGAGATTAACTTCGACTCCGTGCTTCCTGCCGTCCAAAAAACATTCGGGCAGTTTGCCATGAACTATGCAAACGACATACCCCTTTCGCCCGAGCCAACCCAGCTTATGCCGCGTTCTTATGAGAAGACTTTTGACGGCACCACCACTCATGCGGCCTTCGCATTTCATTCGGTTGCCCTGAATCATCAGGATCTGTTCGCCTTGGATGTGCTTGCCACAGTTCTCGGCAGCGGGAATGAATCCCGTCTCTACAAGCGGCTAGTCAAAAAAGAACAGCTGGCCTATGACGTTGATTGCTGGAACCACACACCGAGGGATAAGGGACTTTTTGGTATTACGTTTGTGTGTGAACCGGAAAACTATAAGCGCGTCTCCGAAATCATCTGGGATGAAATCGCTGCAATTCAAAAAGAAGAACTAAGCAGCAAAGAAATCGAAAAGGCACAGAATCAGATTCTGGCACGTTTTCTGTACGGAAAGGAATCCCCGGAAGGGCAGGCAGAAGACTGTGCCTACGGAGAGATTTTGAGCGGAACGCCGCTTTTTTCGACGTATTACATAGACGGTATATCCCGGATTTCGGCGCGAGAGGTTAAGGCTATCGCCTCAACATATCTCCTGCCTCAGCGTTTGAACCGTGTGGCCCTCATCCCCCAATACTATGCGGAGACAATTCCCGCCTCCGTCGAACGAAGCAGCGCCGCCCTCGAACGGAATCTGGTTCACTATGTCATGCCAAACGGGGTAAGGCTTATCATTCAGGAAGACCACACCCTTCCGATAACCTCGATAGCCTGTGTATTTCTGGGGGGCATCAGACTGGAGACCGGAGTGAACAATGGTCTGATTAATCTGCTTGCCGATATGATGCTTCAGGGTACCCACCGTTACTCCTCCGAAGAGATCTTCGAGCTGGTCGAGTCTCAAGGGGGCATTCTAAACTCATACGGTGGCTATAACAGCTTTGGCATTTCTCTTAAGGCGCTCAGCAAGAACACCGCCGAAAGCCTCGATCTTCTGGGAGAAATACTGCAAAACCCTTCTTTTCCTGATGAGGAGCTCTCGATCAGCAAAAAGAGAATCGCTGGACAAATTCGTCTCCAAGAAGAGGATGTTTTTTATGAGGCCTTCTCTCTAACAAGAAAAGAGCTCTTCCAAAAACATCCGTACAGCCTAAATCCTCTGGGAACACTGCAATCCGTAGAAGCGCTTTCGCGCGATGATGTGCGCGCTGCTTATGCGAAATATGTCGTTCCGGAAAATACCGTTATATGTATCGTGGGGGACGTAGAAACAGAAAAAGTGCGTGCCCTTGTTGAACAATGTCTGAGATCGTGGAAGCAGCGTGCGTTCGAAGAACCCAGAATTCCGGATTGGAATTTTCCGAAAAAAGCCCAGACAGTCACCCAAAAAACAAATAAGAGCCAGTCTATTGTTATCACGGCCTTTCCCGGCACCCAGCTTTCATCAAAAGACAGGTATTCACTTGAGTTAATCAGCCGCCTTCTATCAGGAAATTCGGGGAGGCTCTTTGAGGCAATTCGTGAAGAGAGCGGTGCGGCCTACACACTTGGCGCGCTTTCAATACCGGGTATCGATACAGGATTCTTTGCACTGTACTGTGCGACTAAAACAGACAAAATCGACTGGATACAGGGGGTATTCAAGCAGGAGCTGGAAACGCTACGGTCAACGCCACCTGACGAACACGAACTGGAAACCACAAAAAAGGCCTTTCTCTCGTTAGAGGCCGAATCCTTCGAAAAAACGCAGGACAGGGCTTTGCGCTTTGCCCTCGATGAACTGTATGGAATGGGGTACGATTACTATCTTAAAGTGAAAGAGATCGTTTCTACTATAACGCCGCAGGATATCCAGAAAGCAGCCCAAACATACTTCATAGAAAACAACTCCGTCCGAACCGTGCTGACAGGCAAAGAATGAACGATCAACAGGCAAGGCAAGCTGCCGTGGCAGGTCAATTTTACCCGGGCGATAAAAAACGCCTTGACGCCCTGCTCGCAGGTCTCCTACCACTTCAGGACAAAAAACAAAAAGCGATCGGGGTTATTTCCCCACATGCAGGATATGTCTACTCGGGCAAAGTAGCCGGCAAGGTGCTATCGCGCGTCTCCCTCCCTGACACACTCATCATCCTGGGGCCAAACCACACCGGATACGGACCCGCTTACAGCATCATGAAAGAGGGGACATGGCAGACACCCCTTGGTGAAATAGCTGTCGACGCCTCTCTGGCTGAGATGCTTCTGAGTCACTGCCGGCATCTCACCGAAGACCGATCGGCCCATTTCAAAGAACATTCTATAGAAGTACAGCTGCCTTTTCTGCAGTATCTTAAAAAAACGTTTACGTTTGTACCGATCGTGCTAGCGACCGGCCCTTTTGCAGATCTGCAGGCAATCGGCCTCGAACTGGCTCAGGGCATAACCGAGTGCAACCGCGAGGCGCTGATTATTGTTTCGAGCGACATGAATCACTATGAAACTCACCAAACCTGCGAAAAGAAAGATGCCCTTGCGATAGACGCCATACGCGCACTTGACGCGCAAAGGCTTTTTGAGGTCGTCAGGGACCATAACATTACCATGTGCGGTTATGCCCCGACGATCGCCATGATTGAATGCGCAAGACAGCTCGGCGCCACAGAAGGAATCCTCGTTGACTATCAAACGAGTGGCAGCGTCTCAGGGGATTATGATTCGGTCGTCGGATACGCAGGAATCATCATTGTGTAAACCTTAAGGAGAGTGTGACATGGAGGAGGAAAAATATTCCGATAAGAAAGATGTCGACGAAAGTTGGAAAGATGCGGCCCGAAAGGAAAAAGAGCGCTATGATAGGCCAGATGACATGGATGCAGAACATATGCCTCCTTTGGAGGCGAATTTTGCGCTTCTTATTTCCGGGTTGGCAATGCAGGCCCTTTTATCTCTGGGCAGATTGCCTTATTCTGAAGGTGAGGCGCCCGAGATTAACCTTGCTCAGGCAAAGTATCTGATCGACACTATCGCACTCCTCAGGGAGAAAACAGAAGGAAATTTGAGTGCCGACGAAATCGCTCTCATCGACGGCACCCTGTACGACCTGCGCATGCAGTACGTAGAGGCTTCTGACGGCGGCGATGGGCAAAAACACGAACAGACATCCTCATCATGACACGCAAGACACTTTTCACTCTTTTTCGCATCTTCGTAAGTCTTTTTTTTCTTGGGTTGCTTTTCTGGCTCATGAGAGACAAGATAGATGCACTGCTGGAGGCCATTGCCTCAACCAATGTATTTCTGTTTAGTGTCTGCCTCGGGATTCAGATTCTAGTGATAGTTGCCGCGGCGCTCAGATTTAAAATTATCCTCTCCGCACAAAAAACCACTATCAGCGCCGCAAACAGCATAGCCTTGAGCTTTATCGGCCTCTTTTTCAATAACTTTCTGCCTACGGCCCTGGGCGGGGATCTGGTGCGCGGGTACTACGCCTCAAAAGATACAGGCAGGACACCTGAAATATATAGCGCTATTCTCATGGATCGTTTTTGCGGCTTTGTGCCTCTGGTGGCTATGGCGCTTGTTGGCATTGCCATTACATTCCGTACCATCCAGAATCAAAGCATTATTTTTGCCGTAACCATACTGTGCCTACTCTTCGTGGCAGCCGCATTAGTGGCCTTTCATCCCGCCGGAGACATCATCTCTACGATGCTGACAAGATGTATGCGTTCGGAGGGTCTTGCTGTCAGGCTGGGGCGTTTCTTTTATGCGATCAGAGACTATAGACATAACAAAGCTGCCTTGGGCAAGAGCATTGTCCTGTCGCTTGGCATACATCTTATCATCGTCGGCTGTGTATTTCTCTTGATAAAAAGCATTGCCGCAGACATAGGCATTCTTCACCTGTTCTGGTCGATGCCGCTTATATTCACGCTGAGCATGTTACCGTCATTAAATGGGCTCGGCATTCGTGAAAGTGCCTTTGTCTATTTCCTGAAGTCGGCAATTGGCCCGGAAAAGGCCCTCGCTATCGCACTCTTATGGCTTGCGCTTTTTTATATCACAAGCATCATCGGAGGAGTGGTGTATCTTTTATGTTCCCATCAATTTAACATTACCATCAATCAGTTAAAAAACGAGGAGGTTCTGGATGCCTAAAATTCTAGTAATCCACGGCCCAAATCTTGATCTGCTTGGTACGAGGGAACCCGACATATACGGCACCACCACCATGGCCGAGATCAACGAGATGATGCTCGAAAAAGCACAAAAAGAGGGTATAGAGATCGAGTATTTTCAGTCGAATCACGAAGGCAAAATTGTCGACAAGATCGGTGAGGTGCCCTCGGAAAAAGTGGACCTCATCATTATTAACCCCGCTGCCTACACCCATACCAGCCTGGCTATCCGGGACGCAATCCAGGCGGTCTCTGTGCCCACAATAGAAGTACACCTAAGCAATATTTATGCAAGGGAAGAGGTGCGACAGCAATCGTTGATTGCCCCCGCCTGTATCGGTCAAATATCCGGCTTTGGCGCCTACAGCTATATCCTGGCCCTCTTAGCAGCCGCAAACCTCCTCAACAGGGGATAAAGACAGCGTGCTCCTGTGTCAATGGCAGCTTGACAACAGGGGCTTTTATGATAAAATACCCGTACATTTCTCCTATTAATAATACTCCAATACAAGGGAAACTATGATCGGAGCAAATCAGCTGAAAAATGGCATGGCGATCGTCTTAGAGGGTGATCTATGTGTCGTTCTGGAGTTTCAGCATGTAAAACCCGGCAAAGGCGGGGCTTTTATCAGAACGAAACTAAAGAGCCTTAAGAATTTTTCTGTTATCGACAGGACATTTCGTCCCGGTGACAAATTTGAGGATGCATACATTGAGGAACGGCCCTTGGCGTTTTTGTACCGCAGCGGGGAGGATTATATCTTCATGGACCACACAAGTTATGAACAGTTTAGCCTGCCTCCGCAACTTGTTGACGAGGCAAAAAATTACCTAAAGGAAGAGATGGAGGTGCGCGGCGTTTTTCATAATGGTTCCATGATTATGCTAAAATTACCCACCTGCGTCGATCTTGCCGTATCACATACTGAACCTGGCGTTAGAGGAGACACGCAAAAATCGGGCACAAAACCCGCAACGTTAGAGACAGGTGCGATCGTTCAGGTTCCGTTATTTATCAATATCGGTGATGTGGTAAAAATCGATACGCGCACGGGTGCATATCTTTCCCGTGCATAACGTTTCAAGAGGAGCATCTCCCGTGAACCTAAAAGAAATTAAAGAATTGATCGAATTAATGAATGAAAATGAGCTGTCTGAGTTTGAGATGGAAAAAAATGGCATAAAAATAAAGCTCGTCAAGGGAAAAATGTCGGGCGCCCCGCATATAGCTGTCGAGGCGGCATCCCTGCCTGCGGCCCACCCGGAAGGTCCGACCCAGACCTCTCAACCGCAGGAAACATCCGCACATACTGTAGAAATAAAATCTCCGATGGTCGGCACATTCTATCGGGCACCGGCCCCGGACGCCCCCCCGTTTGTCGAGACAGGACAAGATGTTGATGTAGGGCAATCGGTATGCATTATTGAGGCCATGAAGCTGATGAATGAAGTTAAATCAGACTACAAGGGCAAGATAGTCAAGCTGCTGGTTGAGAACGGGGAACCAGTAGAATATAATCAGCCTCTCTTTCTTATTCAATTGCCATAACGTCCCTATGTTTTCAAAAATTTTAATCGCTAATCGGGGAGAAATCGCGTTGCGCATTATCAGGGCCTGCAAAGAGCTTGGTATTGCAACGGTAGCGGTTTACTCCCAGGCCGATATCGACAGCCTCCATGTACGTGTGGCAGACGAGGCGATTTGTATCGGCGGTCCATCACCGGCATCAAGCTATCTTAATATCCCGGCGATCATCAGCGCCGCAGAAATAACCGACGTTGAGGCGATTCACCCAGGATACGGCTTTCTCGCTGAAAATGCGCACTTTGCCGAAATCTGTGAATCGTGCGAAATTATCTTTATCGGCCCAACCCCCGAAAATATCAGGCTCATGGGTGATAAGATCGCCGCAAAAAGCCTGATGAAAAAGGCGGGGGTTCCGATTATACCGGGAAGCAACGGCAGTGTCACATCAAAGGAAGAGGCCCTTAAAATCGCCAAGAAAATCAAATATCCGGTCATTATTAAGGCCGCTGCCGGCGGTGGAGGTAGAGGGATGAGAATCTGTCATAATGACGTACGTCTCATCAGCGCCTTTATGACGGCACAATCAGAAGCAGAGAATGCCTTTGGCAATCCCGCTGTCTACATCGAGAAATATTTCCAGGCGCCCCGCCATATCGAGGTACAGGTGCTTGCCGATACACAGGGAACCACGCTACATCTCGGTGAAAGAGACTGCACCATTCAGAGAAGGCATCAAAAATTGGTCGAGGAATCGCCGTCGCCCTTCTTAGATACAAAAGTACGCAAGAAAATCTGTGAAACCGCCCTGAAGGCAGCAAAGGCCTGCAACTACGTCAATGCCGGGACCGTTGAATTTTTGATGGATGAGGATAAAAACTTTTATTTTATGGAAATGAATACCCGGATCCAGGTAGAGCACCCGGTTACCGAAATGGTAACAGGAATCGACCTTATTAAAGAACAGATTAGGGTTGCCGGCGGAGAAAAACTTAAAATGAAACAGGACGATATTAAGATAAAAGGAGCGGCTATCGAGTGCCGCATTAATGCAGAGGACCCTGCAAATAACTTTTTGCCGTCACCGGGAGTTGTCTCTGTGCTGAATTTTCCCGGGGGGCCCGGCATTCGAGTCGACAGTCATGTCTGTTCGGGCTACAGCATCCCGCCATTCTATGATTCGATGATAGCGAAGATTATCTCGTACGGCTCCAATCGAAAAGATGCTATTAGCAAAATGAGGCGGGCACTTGAGGAAACGATTATTGAGCCGATCAAAACCACGGTGCCGTTGCATAAAGAGATACTGGCGCACCCGGATTTTTTAAAAGGGGATATCTCGACTGATTTTATTCAGAAAATATCCGAGTTTTCCGAAAAAGTTACCGCCTAACCACGGAGGAGCAATGAATACCATAAAAGCGCTTTTCGTCGTCATATACACACTGCTTATCGTCGTCTTCGGCACCTTTCTGATCGCCGCAGCCATTCAATTGATCACCTTGGATGACATAATGAATTTTGTCGGCTATATATACCAATCGACGAACTCCAGGCTGATCACCGCCTGTATCGGGCTTGGCATCGCCCTGTTGGGAATTGTCCTGGGGCAATATTCTTTAACGAGACTGAAAAAAGCGCACATCCTTCATTTTGACGGGGAAGACGGCCCTACGTCGATCGCACTGAGCGCCATTGAAGACATAATTAAGAGAACCCTCTCCGACAATGATGAAGTAAAGGACCCGAAGATTATTATCGCCGCAAAGCGAAAAAAACTTGTTGTTTCACTCAAGGTGCAGCTCGTCGGTAATTTTTCTATTCAGGAACTGTCGAAGATCCTGCGGGCAGAGATTACCTCAAAGCTACAAAAATTACTGGGCCAGCAGTATCATATCGTCGTCAAACTGCATATTGCAAAGATCGACAAAAAAGAGGCGGAAACGGCTTCGGACTTCCAGGAAAACCGGCGGCTTCCGTTTCCTGAGTATCCTGAGGAGTGACGTACCCATGAAAGAATACATACAATCAGCCTTGAAACAGGGGATTGATCTGCGGCGTATCTGCCTCGAAGACAGCGGCCTTATAAGCAATATTGCTGCAGCGGTCAAAAATATAGTGCAGGCACTCAAACAGGGTGGGAAGATATGTCTCTTTGGAAACGGTGGCAGCGCCGCTGATGCCCAGCACATAGCCGCTGAACTGGTAGGAAGACTTAGACTGGAACGCAACGGCCTTCGCGCTATAGCGCTTACAACTAATACGTCAACCGTAACTGCCCTTGCCAACGACTATGGATACGAACACATCTTTACGCGACAACTTGAGGCAGTGGGGGTATCGGGAGATGTAGCCTTTGGCATCTCAACGAGCGGTTCATCGGCCAACGTACTTAAT
Organism: Candidatus Omnitrophota bacterium; assembly: GCA_016930485.1. GTDB lineage: Bacteria > Omnitrophota > Gorgyraeia > JAFGGP01 > JAFGGP01 > JAFGGP01. The sequence continues at coordinate 160,645 of JAFGGP010000013.1, forward strand.
GGACTTCTCCTGGCAAAGAAACTGGGTATGACAACCGTCGGGCTCACCGGTAAGGCCCCGAATAAAATCTCCGAAGCCTGCGATATTGCACTCGCCATTCCTTCTTCTGATACCCAACGAATCCAGGAGCTTCATATTGCAGTCGGCCACATTATCTGCGAACTGACAGAGCAATCTCTTTTTAGTCAGGTCCGGTAATTTATGACGACCTATCAAAAAAAGATCAAAACCATCGATCAAATCAAACAGCTCGCTGAAACATTCCGTTCACAAAAAAAACGGATTGTCTTTACGAACGGCTGCTTCGATCTGCTTCACCTTGGACACGTCCGCTATCTCACTGAGGCAAAAGATAAAGGCGACGTTTTAATTGTTGGAGTAAACTCGGACCAATCGGTAAAGAGGCTAAAAGGCCAAAACAGACCGATAACCCCCCAAGACGCCCGCTGCGAAGTGTTGGCGGCCCTTACGTGCATCGATTATCTCACCATCTTTGACGACGATACGCCTCTTGAGTTAATTGAGATGATACATCCGGATGTCCTCGTAAAAGGTGGTGACTGGCTTCCCGAGAATATCGTCGGGAGTGAACATGTCTCTTCGTACGGCGGACGCGTTATAACCATACCGTATCTTCAGGGTTTCTCAAGTTCCGAAATCATCAAAAAAATTAACATCGATGGTTAATACCGAACTGGCAAAAGCACTCCGCATTATCGATGCCAATCTCAACCGTTCGCGAGAAGGTCTGCGCGTCTGCGAAGAGGTCATGCGCTTTTATCTCGAAGACCAGGCATTGGCAAAAGAATATAAGGTTCTCAGGCATCACATCACCGGTTTTATTCAGACATTGGACCGGCCCTTTTCCGAGCTCTTGGAGGCAAGAGATGTGCTGAACGATGTCGGAAAAGAACTGGATTTCTCCCGAACAAAAGACGACAGCGTTATCTCATCTCTTTTTCTCGCGAATATAGAACGGGCAAAAGAAGCATTGCGGGTTCTGGAAGAGTTTTCAAAATCGTACCACCTCGGAGACCCCTCGTACTTTAAAACTGCACGGTATAAACTATATGCTCTCGAAAAAGAAACTATTGCAAAAATCAACGCTGTACGCAATTCTTGACCCTGAATTCCTGGGGAAAAGAGATATTGAAGAGGCTGTTGAAGATGCCCTGAGGGGCGGGGCCGATATTATTCAGTATAGAGACAAGCAAGCAAACGACCTGCTTTTTATACAAAATGCCTCTCGCATCAGATATATCGTAACACGACATGGAGGCATTTTTATCATTAATGACCGGGTGCCAATCGCCAAAGAGGTAGATGCCGACGGGGTGCACATAGGGGCCGGCGATCTCGCTCCCCAAGAAGCAAGAACCATGCTGGGACCCGACAGGATAATCGGCCTTACCACACATTCCCTAGCAGAGATTGAGAGGGCCCCGCTCGACTGTATTGATTACATCTCAGTGGGGCCTGTATTTTTGACAAAAACAAAGCCTTCGTTGGAACCTCTTGGCATAAAAGAAATTACAAACATAATTTCCTTTATTTCATTGCCTTTTTTTATAATAGGTGGTATAACCGTAGATAATCTTGAGGCGCTTCTCGATGTTGGCGCAACGCGAATCGCTGTTATTGGGGCTATTTTCGGACAGGAGAATATCCGACAGGCAGCATCCGCACTCAAACAAAAACTCTCCGGAAATTAAGATTTGGGCGGGTGTAGTTCAGTGGTAGAACGTCAGCTTCCCAAGCTGAATATCGTGGGTTCGATTCCCATCACCCGCTCCAATCCTTCTTAAGCCATAATGCCCCCGGAAAACTGGACCAAAAAAGTGAAAAAGTTAGGTATAATCTAACGAACTAAAGGAGGTCCAGAATGGGCATGAGAACAAAACGCGGTAAAAAGTTTAAGGCAAAGGTTGCCTTGGCGGCATTGAAGGGCGACAAGACCGTGGCGGAGTTATCAAGCGAGTTTGGGGTACATGCTACAATGATCACCAAGTGGCGCAATGAGGCCAAAGAGGGTCTGGTCGGGATATTCGGGAAGAACGACCGCAAAGAGGTCAAAGAATATAAGATAAAGATCGAGGAATTATACAAGACGATCGGCCGTATCCAGGCTGAAAACGAGTGGATGAGAAAAAACTTGGAGGTCTGACGCTCGAACAGAAGCGGGCCATTATCGTCAAAGAAGACGATAGTCGTCTGAGTGCCAGACAGCAATGTGAGTTTCTGGGATTAAACCGGTCGTCACTCTATTGTGAGCCGGCACCAATAAGTGAGTCGGACATTCAGCTGATGAATGTCATTGATGAGGTGTTTACAAAGAAGCCGTATCTGGGCGTTCGTCAGATAATGTGGCGTCTGCGGGATAGAGGTTTTCGCATCGGGCGCAAAAAGGTGCGGACACCGATGCGCCGGATGGGGTTATTCCCGATATTTCCGAAGAGGAATACCAGCAAACGAAATCCAGAGCATCCTGTTTATCCGTATTTGTTGCGGGATGTGACGGTTGAGAGAGTAAACCAGATCTGGAGCATAGACATCACCTACATCCGGCTTGGAAAAGGATTCGCATATTTAACGGCGATCATGGATTGGCAGAGTCGTTATGTGATTGCCTGGCGGATGTCGAATACATTAACAGCCGATTTTTGTGTGGAATGCCTGAAAGAAGCCCTGGAATACGGCGGGCCCGAAATCTTTAATACGGATCAGGGATGCCAGTTTACAAGCGTGGAGTTTATCAGGGTTCTGGAAGGTGCTAATATTGCTATCAGTATGGACGGCAAAGGCCGGACCATTGATAATATCTTTGTTGAGAGGCTCTGGCGTACAGTCAAATACGAGGATGTATACATTAAACAGTATCAGACAATCCCTGAAGCCACTGAAGGACTGAAAGAGTTCTTTGATGATTGCAATATGGAGCGACGTCATTCGTCGCTGGGTTTCAGAACGCCCTGGTCGGTTTTCTCTGGGGTTGATTTAAGCGACTGGATGACAGCGGCACACAGAAAACATTAAGCCGCCTTAACATAAAAAGATTGGTCTAGACAAAGGGGGTAGCTATGTTACATCCGAAAGTAAAACAACTTATGAAAAGTATAGTTCAAAAAAATCCTGGTGAAGTAGAGTTTCATCAGGCGGTACAAGAAGTTGCCGAAAGAGTGGTTCCTTTTATAGAAAAAAATCCAAAATATGCAGAAGCTAAAATTTTGGAGAGGATCGCTGAACCTGAACGAGTAATTATGTTTCGTGTTCCGTGGGTGGATGATAAAGGTGGCATACAAGTAAACCGCGGTTTTCGTGTTGAGATGAATAGCGCCATAGGACCGTATAAGGGTGGCATCCGCTTTCATCCGACCGTGTATTTAGGCCTATTAAAATTCCTCGCCTTTGAGCAGGTATTCAAAAACAGCTTGACCACACTTCCTATGGGCGGCGGTAAAGGGGGATCTGATTTTGATCCGAAAGGAAAATCAGATAACGAAGTAATGAGATTCTGCCAGAACTTTATGTCAGAGCTTTTCAGGCACATTGGCCCTGATACAGACATCCCTGCAGGAGATATCGGCGTTGGTGGTCGCGAAATCGGCTATCTTTTTGGTCAGTACAAAAAACTGCGCAATGAGTTTACCGGTGTTTTGACAGGAAAAGGACTCGGCTGGGGCGGAAGCCTAATTCGCCCCGAGGCAACCGGCTATGGTTGTGTATATTTTGTGCAGGAAATGTTAAAAGTAAAGGGCGACTCGTTGAAAGGTAAAGTCTGTACTGTATCAGGGTCAGGCAACGTTGCTCAGTACACAGTCGAAAAACTACTTCGGTTGGGAGCAAAACCTGTAACGCTATCTGATTCCAACGGTTATATCTATGATGAAACAGGTGTAGATGAAAAGAAACTAGACTTTGTTTTCGAGCTTAAAAACGTGAAGCGCGGCCGCATTAAAGAGTATGCAGAAAAATTTGACTGCAAATACTTTGAAGGTAAGCGCCCTTGGGAGGTAAAGTGTGATGTTGCATTTCCGAGTGCCACACAAAATGAAATAAATGAAGCCGAGGCAAAAATACTGGTGAAAAATGGCTGCATTGCGGTCGGTGAAGGTGCAAACATGCCGACCACTCCGGAAGGAATCCGGGTATTCCAGGAAGCCAAGATTTGCTATGGACCCGGTAAAGCAGCTAATGCCGGCGGCGTGGCAGTATCCGGTTTTGAAATGTCGCAAAATAGCCTTAGACTCTCTTGGACACGAGAAGAAGTAGATAAGAGGTTACAGGATATTATGTTGGCAATTCATGAACAGTGTCTGCAATATGGGAAAGAAGGCGACTATGTAGACTATGTAACAGGAGCCAATATCGGCGGTTTTGTGAAGGTGGCCGATGCCATGCTTGCGCAGGGTGTAGTATAAAAGCAATAAATAAAAAGGCGCGCATGCAGAATTGCCGCATATGTGCCTTTTGATATGCACGAAACACTTTGTCTATTCCGGAAAAAAGAAAATAGTGCTGCCATTCAAACACCCTCGCAGCACCTTTCTCTACAAAAAAACCGCTTCCCGCGCCATTTCTTCTCAATCGCTCAAAAAACGCATCCAGGCTTTTCTTAACAAACACCAGAATGTACTATTCAATAAAAAGGTCTGCCTAGTCCTTCCTGATCATACACGCGACTTCGACTCTAAGCTTATCATGACACTGTTGTTCGATTCATTGAAACAATATGCTAAACGAATAGATTGTGTCGTCGCGCTGGGATTACACAAAAAACTAAACAGCGAAGAAAAGGACAAGTACGGTGCATCCGTCATTGTCCACCCTCATACATTCAGACAACATTCCTTAGTGCAGACAGTCCTCCTGGGTGCAACAAACGGTATCCCGGTTTGCCTCAATAAACATCTTTTTTCCTGCGATATAATCCTTACCATAGGTATTGTTGAGCCCCACCTCTATGCCGGATTCAGTGGAGGCATAAAATGCCTGAGTATCGGCTTGGCCGGAAGAGAGACTATTCTTGGAACGCACGCCGTATCGTTCCTTTCGCAACGTAACGTTGTCATGGGCAATGTAACCACCAATCCGTTCCAACGGTTCCTGTGGGATGCGTTCGCGCTAATAGATATCCCGACCTACTCGTTCAATATCGTCAAAAATCATAAAAAACAAATTGTGTTTTGCTCCTTTGATTCCCCTCGGCAATCATTTCGTAAGGCGACTGCTTTTGCCAAGGGCGTTTTTGGATATGTGGTAAAAAAAACAATTTGACGTCGTATTTATCGGATGCGACTATCCAAAAAATAAAAACCTGCATCAGGCGTCACGGCTATTTAATTACGTCATTGATAGAAGAACCTTGGTAAAAAAGGGAGGGGCAATCGTTGTATTTGCAGCCATCGAAAAAGGGGAAAGGAGCACTACAGAAAAAAATTTTGAACGACTATTACACAGCAAAAGTATCCCCGAAAACTACTCATTTGTACGATTGGGCAAGCACCGGGCATATAAGGTGTTGCAGGCGGCCAAGCACGCCGAACTCTGCATATGCAACAACACATCAGCATCAGGATATAACATGCCCAGCATCCGGTTTTTCAATACACCGAAATCAACCTATAGCTGGCGTCGGAAAAGATACGGGAAAGGACTGCGATTGGGAATTATCCCACTTGGTTTTTCCTTTACACCTCGCTAAGAGTTCTATACAATACACTACTATATGGCCTAAAGGAGACGCGAAATGCAAGAAACAACCGGCATAAAAAATATAGGCTTTGATAATGAAAAATACCTCGAAAAGCAAAGCCGGGCAATCCTGGAACGGGTAAAGAAATTTAATAACAAATTATATCTTGAATTCGGCGGTAAACTGCTCTTTGATTACCATGCCTCGCGAGTCCTGCCAGGCTTTGACCCAAACGTAAAAATGCGACTCCTTCAGTCGCTGAAAGAAGAGGCCGATATCATTTTATGTATCTACGCGGGTGATATTGAACGACGGAAGATGCGGGCTGATTTTGGGATTACCTATGATGTGGATGCGATGAAGCTTATCGACGATCTCGCGCAGTGGAGGCTTCCTGTGCGCGCAGTCGTCATCACCCGTTTCGAAGATCAACCAGCAGTAAATATCTTTAAGAATAAACTGGAGCGCAGGGGCATTGCCGTTTACACCCACCGGGCAATTAAAGGGTATCCAACGGATATCAGCCGCATTGTTAGCGATGAAGGATTTGGCTCGAATGAATATATCAAAACCGAAAAATCCCTTATTGTGGTAACCGCGCCCGGGCCGGGAAGTGGTAAATTGGCAACGTGCCTCAATCAACTCTACCACGAACATAAAAAAGGCATATCTGCCGGATATGCGAAATTCGAGACATTTCCCATATGGAACATCCCTGTTCATCACCCAGTCAATAAGGCCTATGAGGCCGCCACTGCCGACCTTAGAGACTTTAACCTTATCGACCCCTTCCATCTGGAGACATACGGTAAAACGGCTGTGAATTACAACAGGGACGTAGAGATCTTCCCGGTGCTTAAGCGTATCCTGGAAAAAATTATGGACCAGGAATCTCTATATCATTCGCCTACGGATATGGGGGTAAACTGCGCAGGGTTTGGGATTGTCGACGATGCGGCTGTCTCAGAGGCCGCAAAACAGGAGATTATCAGGAGATTTTTCAGGTATAGCTGCGAATTTGCCTTGGGGCTGGAAAATAAAGAAACCGTTGAGCGAACAACGAGGCTCCTAGAAGAGTTGGATATAACCCTGGAGGATAGAAAAACAGTCACGCCAGCCCGTGAGGCAGCCAAACAGGCAGAACAAATAGGGGCGGGAAATAAGGGGATTTACTGCGGGGCGGCTGTAGAGTTGCATGACGGTTTTATTGTAACCGGAAAAAACTCGGGGCTATTACACGCCTCTTCGAGCTTGATTTTAAACGCGATAAAAAGGCTTGCAGAAATTCCGGATAAATTGCATCTCCTTTCGCCAGTCGTCATCGAATCAATAGGGGGACTGAAAAAGAATATCCTGCATGCAAAATCGGTAAGTCTTGATCTGGAAGAAACGTTAATTGCGCTCAGCATCTGTGCCGCCAGTAATCCAACCGCGCACCTCGCCATGCAGCAACTGCAGCACCTGCGCGGGTGTGAGGCTCATATAACGCACATCCCGACGCCTGGCGATGAGGCGGGACTGAGAAGGCTTGGAGTAAATCTGACGGCCGACCCTTACTTTTCTACAAAAAGCCTTTATGTTGCATAAGGGACAGCTCTGACTATAGTGCTTGACCGAGAGGGAAAAGTATGTTAGTCTTATATATTTAAGATGTGCTTTTCCAACCATTCATTCCCCATAAAGACAAAGGAGTCGTATCATGGCACACAATAACTTTACAAAAAAAGATGTTATCAGACTGGTTAAAGAAAATGACGTAAAGTTCATAAGACTATGGTTTGCAGATATTACCGGCCAGACTAAGGGATTTGCCATTACCAGAGAAGAGCTCGAAAATGCCCTTGAAGACGGCATGGGTTTTGACGGCTCTTCGATTAAAGGTTTTGCCCGCATCGACGAGTCTGACATGATCGCCATGCCCGATCCAACCACATTCACTATCCTTCCCTACAGACCCAAGGAAAAGGCGGTTGCCGGCATGCTCTGCGACATCCTCACCCCTGATAAAACTCCGTATCAGGGCGATTCGCGGTATATCCTCAAAAGAAATCTGGAAAAGGCCGCTCAAAAGGGGTGCACCTTCTATACCGGTCCCGAGCTTGAATTTTTCGTATTCCGCAATGAAAAAGGGACCGAAACAATTGACGAAGGTGGGTATTTTGACATTACTACGCTGGATGCAGGAAATGACGTGCGGAGAGAGATAATTCTCACGCTTGAGCAGATGGGAATTCAGGTAGAGTATTCTCATCATGAAGTTGCGCCCTCACAGCATGAAATCGACCTACGTTATACCGAAGCCCTCACCATGGCTGACACCGTCATGCTGTACCGGATGGTGGTAAAAGAGGTTGCACAAAAACATGAGCTCTATGCGACCTTCATGCCAAAACCCATATTCGGCGTAAATGGCTCAGGTATGCATACGCATCAGTCGCTTTTTAAGGGCAGCACCAATACATTTTTTGATGCTAACGACGAGTATCACCTGTCTACGGTAGCAAAGTCATACATCGCCGGCCTGCTTAAACATGCCCCGGAAATTACCCTGGTCTGTAACCAGTGGGTTAATTCGTATAAGCGTCTTGTGCCGGGATACGAAGCGCCGGTCTATATCTGCTGGGCCAGAAGGAACCGTTCTGCACTGGTAAGGGTGCCTATGTATCAGCCGGGAAAAGAAAAGGCTACCAGAATAGAATTTAGATCACCAGACCCGGCATGTAACCCGTATCTTGCTTTCTCCTGCATGCTCGCAGCCGGGATGAAGGGCGTTGACGAAGGCTATGACTTTTGTGCACCGACCGAGCGAGATGTGTATAACCTTTCTGAGGAAGAGCGCAAAAGCATGAACATCAAGTGCCTTCCGGGGAGTCTGATTGAGGCGATCGAAATAGCAGAACCAAGTACGCTTCTTAAGGAGGCGCTTGGAGAACATATCTTTGAAAATCTTATCGCAAGCAAAAAAATCGAGTGGGATGAATACCGGAAACAGGTGCATGAATTTGAGACAAAAACATACTTGCCGATTTTATAACGGTGGCAGTATTATCATGCCTATTGCAAGCAGACGACGAAAACGAAAAGACTACAGTAATGCGGTTTGTGTTTTGTAACACAATCAGGAAAGTGGGGAAAAGACAAGGGAGGGCGCCCTTGTCTTTTTTTATGTAGACAGGGGAGTGCGCGCAATATGAAGGCCTTGCTCATGCTCGAAGACGGAACCTGTTTTGAAGGACAGACGTTCGGAGCCTCCGGCACGAAGACCGGCGAGGTCGTATTTAATACCAGCATGTCCGGATATCAGGAGATACTCACCGACCCCTCTTATAAAGGGCAAATCGTTGCCATGACGTATCCCTTGATCGGCAATTATGGCGTCAATGAGGAGGACGTGGAATCTCATCGGCCGTGGGTTGAAGGCTTTCTTATCAGAGAAAAGAGCAATCTGGCAAGCAACTGGAGAAGCACAGAATCACTCGAAGACTATCTCAGGCAACATGATATTCCCGGCATCGAAGGAATCGACACAAGGGCCCTCACCAGACATATCAGAAGTGCCGGTGCCATGAAGGCTGTCATATCAACCGATGAAGCAATAAGTCGCGATAGCCTGCTTACACTTGTACGAAAAAGTGACTCCCTTGTAGGGAAAGATCTGGTCAAAGAGGTAACATCCGATAAACCACAATGCTGGAATAAAAAAGGTGCCTATAAAGTCGTGGTGCTCGACTGCGGTGTAAAATATAATATTTTGAGAGAACTCGCCAAGCGAAACTGTGAAGTATATGTAGCCCCGGCATACAGTAGCGCAAAAGATATCCTCGGGCAGAAACCGCACGGGGTGCTACTCTCGAACGGCCCGGGAGACCCTGCAGGCGTACCGTATGTCGTTGAGACAGTAAAGGGCCTCGTCGGAAAAATACCCTTGTTCGGTATCTGCCTCGGCCACCAGATGCTCGGTCTGGCGCTCGGGGGAAAAACGTTTAAACTTAAATTCGGACATCACGGGGCAAATCATCCGGTTAAAGACACAACCACAGGAAAGATTGCCATTACCGTTCAAAATCACGGCTTCTGTGTTGATGTAGAATCGCTGAATGACCCGGATATCGAAATCACACACATCAACCTCAATGACCAAACCGTTGAGGGCTTACGGCATAAAAAGCTGCCTCTTTTTGCGGTGCAATTTCATCCTGAGGCATCACCGGGGCCGAACGACGCAAAGTATCTTTTTGATGAGTTCATTAACCTCATGAAACAAAACAATGCCTAAACGAAAAGATCTAAAAAAGATTCTTATTATCGGTTCAGGGCCTATTATCATCGGTCAGGCCTGTGAATTTGATTATTCGGGGACACAGGCCTGCAAGGTATTGCAGTCAGAAGGGGTAGAGGTCGTTCTCCTGAACAGCAACCCTGCCACAATTATGACCGACCCGGTTATGGCCGACAGAACCTATATCGAGCCTATTAACGCGGAGATACTCGAAAAAATCATTAAAAAGGAGCGGCCTGACGCGCTCATTCCCACGCTGGGAGGACAGACAGGATTGAACGTAGCTATTGAGATCGCAGAGGCCGGTGTCCTTGAAAAATATAATGTTGAAATGATTGGTGCAAAACCCGAGGCGATCAAAAAGGCCGAAGACCGGGAACTTTTTAAAAAGGCCATGGAAAAAATCGGGCTCGCTCTTCCCAAAAGCGATCAGGCCCGCACCCTCGAAGAGGCACTGAAAGTCGCCGAAACAATCGGCTTCCCGCTGATCATCAGACCAAGTTTTACCCTCGGCGGGACCGGAAGCGGCATTGCATACAATAAAGAGGAGTTCAGGGAAATTGCCAAAACAGGCCTTGAGTGCAGCATGATCAGTGAAATCCTCATTGAGGAATCGGTCATTGGCTGGAAGGAATATGAGCTTGAGGTCATGCGTGACCTAATGGATAACGTGGTCATCATCTGTTCGATCGAAAATCTGGACCCCATGGGCATTCACACAGGAGACAGTATTACCGTAGCCCCTGTACAGACACTTACCGACAGGGAATATCAAAAGATGCGGGATGCCTCGATTGCCTGTATCAGAGAAATCGGCGTGGAAACCGGCGGATCAAACATTCAATTTGCCGTCAACCCGGATGACGGAAGGATGGTTATTATCGAGATGAATCCGCGCGTCTCGCGGAGCTCGGCCCTTGCCTCGAAGGCAACCGGCTTCCCGATAGCCAAGATCGCTGCAAAACTCGCTTTAGGCTACACACTCGACGAAATTCAAAACGACATCACCAAGGAAACCCCGGCGTGCTTCGAGCCAACCATTGATTACTGCGTGGTAAAAATACCGCGCTTTACCTTTGAAAAGTTTCCCGAGGCTCAACCAGTTCTCGACACCTCCATGCGATCGGTAGGTGAGGTCATGGCAATCGGGAGGACGTTCAAAGAATCTCTGCAGAAAGGACTCCGCTCTCTTGAAACGGGACTTACTGGACTGATCGACCTCAAAAAAGACGTCGATGAATTCACCCTATACGAAAAGCTAAAAACCCCCAATCCGGAACGCATCCTTTTTATCAAAAAGGCGTTACAGCAGGAAATGGAGATCGATGCGCTGTATGAAATTACCAAAATTGATCGGTGGTTCTTGCATAATATCAACGAGCTTGTTGAGTTTGAAAAAAGACTCGTCTCATATCGCAAGTTGCCACTCGAACATATACCTGTAGAGGTCGTACGGGAAGCTAAGCGTCTTGGTTTTTCCGACCTGCAGCTGGCACAGTTTTTCCAGTCAGACCAGCAGGCGCTGCGCGCATTCCGAAAAAAAGAAAATATTACGCCAACCTATAAATCCGTCGATACCTGTGGGGCCGAATTTGAGGCATACACACCATATTATTATTCAACCTACGAGAGTGAAAATGAGTGCGAATATCAATCAAAGGCAGAATAAGCCATCGACAAAATTCATCTTCATCACCGGCGGTGTCATCTCGGGTCTCGGAAAAGGCATTGCCTCTGCTTCGATAGGCAAGTTGCTTGAGTCGCAGGGCATCAAGATAAGTTTGATGAAATGCGATCCGTATATTAATGTTGACCCGGGCACGATGAATCCGTTTCAGCACGGCGAGGTATACGTTACCGACGACGGAGCCGAGACAGATCTTGACCTGGGGCATTACGAGCGTTTTACCGCCGCCTATTTCAGTAAAGACAACAATATCACAACAGGGCAAATCTATTTTTCTGTCATAGAAAAAGAACGGAGAGGCGACTATCTCGGAAAGACGGTACAGGTCATTCCGCACATTACCGATGAGATCAAAAACTGCATCAGAAAAACTGCAAAAAAACAGGCTCCTGATGTATTAATTGTGGAAATCGGGGGGACCGTCGGCGATATCGAAAGTCAGCCGTTCCTTGAGGCGATCAGACAACTTGCGATCGAAGTGGGCAGCGAAAACGCCATCAATATCCACGTGACATTGGTGCCTTTCATAAAAACAGCAAAAGAAATTAAAACCAAGCCTACCCAACACAGTGTCGGAAGACTCAGAGAAATCGGCATTCAGCCTGACATTTTATTGTGCCGGACAGAAAAAAACCTCACCGAAGACGCGAGAGAGAAAATAGCCCTCTTTTGTAACGTAGAAAAAAATGCCGTTGTGCAGGCCTTGGATGTGAAACATATTTATGAGATACCGCTCCGCTTCCAGAGGCAGGGGCTCGATCGCCTTATCGTGAAAAAACTACGACTCAAGGCAAGAAAAAGCAACCTAAGACTGTGGGAATCAAACGTAATGCTCAGACTGAAAAAACCAAAAACAAAGACAACGATTGCTGTCGTTGGGAAATACATAACCCTTCAGGATGCCTACAAGTCCATCTATGAGGCGCTGGTACATGGAGGCATTGCCAATAATGCCGCTGTCGAAATAGTAAAAGTAGATTCTGAGAATATCGAAAAAAATGGTGCTGATAAATATCTGAAAAATGTTAAGGGTGTTCTTATACCAGGTGGGTTCGGGAAAAGAGGCATCGAGGGCAAGATCACGGCAGTACAGTATGCCAGAGAAAAACTCCTGCCGTTTTTTGGGATTTGCCTAGGAATGCAAATCGCCGTTATTGATTTCGCCCGTCATGTCTGTGGACTTAAAAAAGCTAACTCGACAGAATTTGAACAAAAAACTCCTTACCCGGTTATTTCTCTTCTGGAAGAGCAAAAAAAAGTAACGGTAAAAGGCGGGAGTATGCGATTGGGGTTATACCCCTGCCACCTCCAGAAGGGGACCAATGCATATTTTTCCTACAAAAAGGAAGTTATTCATGAACGCCACCGCCATCGTTATGAATTCAACAATAAGTATCGTGATCTCCTTGTCAAAAACGGGCTGCTTATCAGCGGCGTCTACCGAAAAGATAACCTCGTTGAAATTATCGAATTAAGAGACCATCCGTGGTTTGTGGCCTGTCAGTTTCATCCAGAATTTAAATCAAAACCCGATCAAGCTCACCCATTGTTTAAACACTTTGTCGCACAGTGTGTCGAGCTCTGACCTGCATGCTGTTTCCTGCATGGTGTGTTTGCCTGTAGCGTGTTGCACCTCGCTGGAATGGCAGGGTGTTTCGCACCATTTTATTGCCATTGTGTTGAGGTGTAACGGGCCATCCAGGAAGAGCAGAGTTACACGGCCTCAAAATGACTTTTTTTATTAATGTAACTTATAATTAAATAATAAGTTACGGCTATCAAGAAAAAGGTTGACACCTCTTACCCTACGGTGTATAGTACATGTGTTTTTCCCCCAATTTTCCTTATTAGTACTATTTAGTAGGACTTATATATACATACAATATAATGTTTAGCGACCCTATCCTCGGAGAGGATTTTTTCGGCCGGGAAGAGGTTCTTTCTCTTCTTGAAAAAAGAGTAGAGGCATTTCAGGAAGGCTATAAGCAAAATATCGCCATTCTGGGGCCTGAACTCTCAGGAAAAACCTCCCTTGCATATCAATTCATATCCCGCATAGCATCAGCAAAAAAACTTATCCCAATCTACCTCGCAATACATAAGACATCTTTCGAAGAGTTCATACAACGATTTATCGGTGCCTGTCTGTACGGCGTTTATAATAACTGTGAAAAAAACTCTACAGAAAATATGGACTACGATATGCTGCTCATGTACACCAGGCAAAATTTTCCAAAATTGGCCGAGGCAATTGCCGGCATCAAAAATGATGTTGTCGAAGGGTACAACGAAAGGGCTTTTGAATCGGTTCTTGAGCTACTGAATGCTATACGGGGAGAAACGGAAAAAAATATTATTATGGTGATGGATGAATTTCACGGACTGCAGGACCTGAGGCTTTCGAATCCATTCCTTGTGCTTGCAGATAGAATTATGGTTCAAAAGAATATTATGTACATCATTGTGAGTTCCAAGAAGATTATCGCTAAAGAAATCCTCTCACAAAAACTGTCCCTGCTCTTCGGAAATTTTGAACTGATTGATCTCGAACCTTTCTGCGAGCAGGCGGCACGGGAATTTATTAATCGCAAGCTGGTCGATCTTGAAATGTCCGAACATCTTGCTTCTTTCCTTATTTATTTCACTGCCGGATACCCCCTCTATCTTGACCTCATTACATCAAAGATCCGCGACATAGCCAATACCGAAAACAAAAATATCGTGACCGTCTCATGCCTCAGCAGATCTATCGAGGCAATCATGTTTAATTCCCGGGGTGTCGCATTTCAGTACTACCTCAATATCATAAACCAACTGTCGAATGGTAGAAGCTGGTCGTATTATCTGTCGATCCTTTTGGCCATTACACATAACAATATCTCAAATAGGGAAATTGCTCGATATCTGAAAAAAACGACAAAAGAGATGTCGAAACATATAAGTAAGCTCGTGGAAGGGGGAATAATCATAAAGTGTGGCTCTTTCTATGTATTTGCCGACCGGATGTTCTCCTATTGGCTCAAAAATGTATACGCCGTTCGCCAGGCAACGTTCCTTTATGATTTACAAAATTTGTCAAAAAAATTCCGGAGGGACTTGGAAAGTTACATCTCCTTTTATATAAGTGAGATAAAGAAAAAAAAGGAGGATAGAATCCTCGAGTTATTTCAGATGTTTGGTAATGACCTTGTGGAACTCGACGGCCGATCTTTTCGTCTTCCGCAATTCTCCCACGTAAGATTAAAAAGCACCAAAGACGGTTATCCGCTTATTACTGCTCAGCGACAAAATAAAAAATGGCTCTGCACATTTCAGGATCACACCATCTCTGAAAGCAAAATTCTCAATCTTATCGACAGCATCAAGCAGCAGAAGAAGGAATACAACAAAAAAATTCTGATCGCACTTAATGGCATGGATATTAATGCCAAGTTGTACGCAAAAGAAGCGAATATTTGGCTATGGGATTTAAAAGAAATTAACCGCGTTCTTGAGATATACAAAAAAATTCATCTCTTACCCTAGTAACCATGGCTGACTTAATGTGGGCCCCCTGGAGAAAAAAGTACGTTGCTTCACCCTCTGATGAAGGGTGTATTTTTTGCATCAAGCCCCAAGAGAAAAAAGACAGAAAAAATTATATACTGAGACGTGCTAAATATTCTTTTGCATTATTAAATCTCTATCCTTATAATAATGGCCATATAATGATTGCTCCGTATCGTCATGCAGCAACGCTCTCGGCATTAAAGCCGTGCGAACGCAATGAGCTCTGGAATATGGTTGTTGTCTTTGAGGAGATTTTACAGAATGCCCTGAATCCACATGGATTCAATATAGGACTGAATGTGGGAAAGGCCGGGGGAGCAGGGTTTGATGAACATCTGCATATCCACATTGTTCCCCGGTGGTCAGGGGATACAAATTTTATGCCGGTACTTGCTGATATTAAAGTCATCCCAGAATCCATGGAATCTGTTTATCAAGTGTTAACTGCTGAAATGCGAAAAAGAGGGGGCAGTGCTGGTAAAACGAAAAGATCTAGAAAAAAGAGAGCATGAGCTCTTGGCCTCTTTTGCTGTAAAAAGCGCGGCGAGCAAAGGGAGAATATACAACGAACCAGAACACGATTACCGGAGTTGCTACCAGAGAGACCGCGACCGGGTGATTCATTCAACCGCTTTTCGACGCCTCGAATATAAAACCCAGGTATTCGTGAATCACGAAGGCGATTACTATCGTACGCGGCTTACCCACACCCTCGAGGCAACACAACTTGCCCGTACAATCGCGCGCTCCCTGGGACTGAACGAAGATCTAGTTGAGACTATTTCTTTGGCGCATGACATCGGACACCCTCCTTTTGGGCACGCAGGAGAAACAGCCTTAAAGGAACTTATGAAGGAAAAAGGGGGGTTCGAACATAACAGGCAAGGGCTGCGAGTCGTCGATCGTTTGGAAAAAAGGTATCCTGATTTTGACGGGTTAAATCTCACTTGGGAAGTACGCGAGGGCATCAATAAACATTTTACAGCTTTCGATAAAACAGAAGCGAGTAAAGAATTTGCACAGCATGCCTTTCCGACACTTGAGGCTCAAGTTGCCGATGTCGCCGATGAGATTGCCTACGATAACCACGATCTGGACGACGGTCTGACATCAGGTCTTCTACAAGAAGAAGAGCTTGACAGAGTAGAATTATGGCACATTGCCAAAGAGCAGGTTCTGAGAAAAGAAAAACAATATGATCCTGAGATACATAAATACCAGATTATTAGATATTTGATCAACTGGCAGATTATCGACGTGATCACAGAAAGCTGTCGCAGGTTAAAGGAATATAACATACAATCTCCGGAAGAGGCAAAAAACTGCTCGGTCAGAATAATATCTTTTAGCAGTGATATGTTTCGGTTGCGAAAGCCGTTGGAAGCATTCTTGTTAGAAAATCTGTATCACCATTATCGCGTCGTCCGCATGTCGGATAAGGCGCGCCGGTTTGTGAAAGATCTTTTTGAATTGTACGTTGCTAAACCCGCTCAACTGCCGCCCGGTCCACAAAAAAGACTGAAAGCCGGTGGCGAAGATGAATATGTGGTTGTCTGTGATTATATTGCGGGAATGACGGATCGATTTGCTCTTGACGAACATAAAAAACTATTCGAACCTTACGAAAAAGTGTAAGATCCTCATGAAAAATAATACTACAAAAAACATAAAAGATGTTTTTCTCTCCGCTGTCATCGCGAGTGAAACGTTTAAGACAATGATTGCACTCTTTGATGAAACGCTTAACCGTCCGCATTGGTGGATTATAGAAAAAGATGCAGGTGTTTTTGTTTCCCCGTTCTGCAACACTTCTTTGGTGGAGTGCAGTTATGTAAAGCGTCCAAAAAAAGACGCACGGCTATGTAAAAAAATAATTCTTGAGAAGATAAGGGGCCTTTCGGAAAAAGAAAAGCACCTCATTACTTTTCGCTGTCACAAAAAACAGGTAGGCATTATTATTCCGTTAGAAGTAGAGTTCAGGAGAATCGGTTTTATGTGTGCGTGCCCCATTAAAAAAGATACTCCATCGATCGACAGTATTTTATCACTGATAGCCGCCCATATAAAAACAGGGATAGAGAATATCAAAAAGGAGGTTGAACTAAAAAAACTGTATGATAGTGTGAGACCTCGCGCCCTGGCCCTCTCTACCATTCATACGGTTCACCGGTTAATGGGATCTGCTGTCGATCTTAATGACCTGCTGCCACGTCTTTCCCGGTTGTGTCTGCAGGTATTCCGTGCCACATACTGTTCTATTATGATAATCGATAATGAAAAGAAAATGCTTTACCCTAAGGCATTGGTTAATCTTGAACGTGCCGCCAAACCAAAAAAAATCAAAATAGGAGAAGGAATTGCCGGTAAAGTAGCCCAGACAGAAAAGGCCATTTTAAAGAGAAATGTCCTCTCGGTGCCGCTTATCGATGAAGAACTCATTGGCGTTATTACCATTCGCGATAAACAGAATAACGAGGCTTTTACTGGTGCCGATCAGGAAGTTTTAGAAACCCTGGCTGAACAATCGGTCATTGCCATTCATAGTGCCCGCATGTATGAGGAGCAGGAAAATCTGACCTTAGGAAGCATTAAATCCATAGCAGCGGCCCTTGACATTAAAGGAACGTCGGAGTATCGCCGTTCCGAACAGTTTCCGAAACTGGTCAGAACGATTGGCGAAGAGCTCGGTTTGTCCTATATCGATTTGCGACATCTGTATTACGCTTCTCTTTTGCCGGAAACCGATAAATTTGTCATCCCTGAAGAAATCCTTACCAAATCTTCCCCGCTGAAGAAAAGTGAATATGACATCATAAGAAAACATCCGGTAAGGGGGGCGCAGATTATCGAACCGCTTGGCATCCTCCAACCGGTAATTCCTATTATTATGTACCATCATGAAAAGTATGACGGTACGGGGTACCCCGAAGGTTTGAAGGGCGATAAAATTCCTATTGGGGCACGCATCCTGTGCTTGGCAGAGGCATTTGAGGTGCTTTTTAGAAAAACCCCTTATCGACAAAGAACAGCAAGTCTTAAAAGCGCCGTTGATGAAATCAAAAAAAACTCGGGCACCCAATTTGACCCGAAAATAGTTAAAGCCTTCTATAGCGCCTACAAAAAGGGGAAGTTGCGATCGTACTTGGATGGATTAAAAAATGAGAAAAAATAACCTATTTCTTTTGTTGATTTCTGTGACCATTTCTGTCTCTTTTATTTTGTCCGGATGCAGCACAATCACCGGAAGAGGCAGCGTTATCGAGCGCCCCTCGAAAGAGCAGCTTACCATGGGCCTGCGGGATGAGGTGTATTTTGACCCAGTACTTTACCCCGATCACCAAACACTGACATATAACAACATCACAATAGAGGTGCAATACACCCCAAAAAGTGTCCTGCAACAGTTCTTTTCGGATGAAAAAATATTCGGTAAATACGCAGGAGAAAATCCTTATCCGGAAGAGTTGATTGTATTTTATACGAAGATCTCCAATATGGGCACCAGCACAATTCATGTAGACCCGGTAAAATTTATATTACAAGATGATTTTTTCAGTCAGTATAATTACCTGACCCCTGATTACATATCCGCCTTATACGAAAACAGAGGAAGCCTTTTCGGATTTGCAAAAACAACCGCCCAGGCAGCTCCAGGCATCTACGGAGCAGGAATAGGCGCCCTCGGTGTCCTTGGATCAAACTTTTCATGGAAGCGTTATTACTTAATCAAACGCGTCACATTAACAGGCGGGTATGTGCACACCGGCGTTATCTATGACGGATATATTTGCTTCCTCAACCCCCATAAAAATGCCCAACAACTGACCTTGGTTATTCCAAATATACGCTATGACTTTGATGCGAACGAGGAGGCTCGGGATAGTCTCGAATTTAGATTTAATTTCTCAATACAACCCCGATAGAAATTGTTAATAAGCATTTTCTGGCGCGCAACATGGTAGTGGGCAACACACACGTATTTATTACAACGTACTATTAAATAAAGCTACAAGGAACTTCTATGAGAGAAAAGCAACCTGAACTATTTCAAGATTTACCGAAGGACAGGCAGTCTTTTTGGAACGCTTATAAAAATACGCTCTTCAATAAGACAAGTTCCCCTCTATATGTAACGTTTGAGCAAACCGTTTTCTTTTTGTGTGGTATTATATTATTAACTTTATTTTCTTATTCGCTAGGAGTCCACCAAGGAAAAAAACGAGCGGTCAACATCGCTGATGTCGAAAGGGCTGACATAACGCAACCTGTTGTCGTTCCTATTCAAAAAGAGCAAAAAATAACTCCTCTGCTGCAGGAAAGCAGCGAGGTTACTCAAAAAAAAGAAATGCTAGAGCAGGAACTTTTTTATACGGTTCAGGTCGCCACATATACCAAAGAAACACATGCTGTCCAGGAAATCACCTTCCTCAAAAAAGGCGGTTTTGAGGCATTCTCGAGAAAAAGCGGTGGATACTATCAGGTCTTCGTAGGGGTCTACCCCTCGAGTAGCAACGCTACTAAAGATCTGGCAAAATTAAAAAAACGCTATGGAGATGCCTTTATCAAAAAGATGAAAAATAGCAACTAAGAGAGGAGTTACTATGTCGCAACACCCGAGCCTCAAGGCAACCGGAAATCAAAAACAACGGAGCGTCCTTAACAGACTGGAGAGAATCAAGCATCTTAAGGACAAAGAGCTTTGGAAAAATGCTATGTCGATTTTTGGCCTGCCGAAAGTAAAAACACTGAAGATCAAGGCCGGTAAGCGTAAAGGGCCTGCCGAAGAAAAAGAACAGACGGCAACCGAAACCCAAAAACCAACGCAGTAAGTGCAGTAAGCAAGCATGCCCAACTATCTATTTTGTGTGTATAGGAGGAAAGTTTTATTCTTTTGTGTCGCTGTTGCAGGCCTCTTGTTACAGGGCCAAACAGAAGAAGCCCCAGCATTTCAACGATTTGTAGGGAGTGCGGCCACTGACAATGTATATATTCGGTCAGGGCCCAATAAAAATTTTGAGATACTTCATAAACTCGAAAAAGGCGAAGAGGTCGTCGTTGTAGAAAAGCAGTATGACTGGTTTAGTGTTCTTCTTCCCACGGAGGCGCGTTGTTTCATAACAAAAGAATTCGTGACAATCGCGCGCAAAGAAAGTTTTGTAAATGCAGATAGCGTAAACCTCAGATCCCGCCCAAGTATTTCTTCCAGTGTTATCGGTCAAGCCAATATCTATGACGAGGTCATTATTGTTGATTCACAGGATAACTGGTATAGGATTATTCCGCCTCGGTCGGCCCGTGGGTGGGTGCATGCAAACTTTATCAATAAAAAAGAACGCGCCAGAGATCTGAGGCTTGAAAACCAAAAAATTACTCACGACCAACAACTCCCTCTTCCGGCACCTCAGTTACATATCGCTAAGCAGGATGATGTCATTGTGTCCTCTCTAAGAGGGGAGTCTCCCAATATAGCTCCCACAATTCAAAAAAAATATGACTTCGAAGCACATAAACCCTCACCCAGAACATCTCAGACAAAGCCTCTTTCTTCTCAAGGACCGATAAACGTATCGGTCGATCAGAGTCCGGAACTAGAAAAAACCGAGCCCTCTCAAGTACATAACCAACTGTTAGGCAAACAGATTACCGAAAGTCCTCGATCTGTATCATCCGACAAAAAACAGACTATCAGCAAAGAAGTGGCTGATTCCTCTTTAACCCAGCTGACCGGTCTTTTAGAAGACGCCGGAAGGCTCTGGTCAAGGCCTGGAACGCATAAATTAGTCGATTCAAACGGCAATCTGCTGTGTTATCTAAAAAGCGATTCGATCGATTTAAATCAGTTTGTGTACCACAGAGTAACCCTTTGGGGAAAAAAGCTCATCGACTCAAAACATGCGGTAATCACCGTCACCCGAATAGAATCAATGCCTGCTGTCCAATGAAATCCATTACCCTCGGTCTCGGTCATCGTTCATATAACATTTTAGTCACTACAAGAAATGTGCCTTGTTTCGGTGCATTGTTAAAAAAAGCTGGCATAGGCAATTTTGCTATTATCATTACGCACAAAATTATAAAAAGGTACTTTGGTCCTCAGCTAACGCAAACATTAAAGCAGAATGGGATCGAGTACGCCTATATTGCGGTACCCGCCCGTGAGACTTCGAAATCCATACAAGAATTTGTGCGCGTTACAAAAAAAGTTGCGTCCCTCTCGAAGCTCAAGCGCCCGTTTGTGATTACTTTCGGAGGAGGGGTTGTTGGAGATCTCGGGGGGTTTGTCGCAGCGACCTACAAAAGGGGAATCCCATTTGTTCAGTTACCTACAACATTACTTGCACAGGTGGATTCGGCAATCGGAGGAAAAGTAGCTATTGATCTCCCTGAAGGAAAAAATCTGCTTGGTGCTTTTTATCAGCCGTCGCTTGTATATTCCGATACCTCATTTCTAAAGACGTTAAAAAAACGGGAGATCAAAAGCGGGCTTGCCGAAATCATAAAGTATGGAATCATCAAAGATGCGGCGCTTTTTGTATACATCGAAAAAAACTATGAAAAAATCATCCATCTCGAAGACCGCCCTCTCTCCCATATTATTTATACCTGCTCTGCCATTAAGGCTCATATTGTCGAGCAAGATGAACGCGACTCAAAGGATATCAGGGCCTTGCTCAATTTCGGACATACCCTGGGACATGCCATCGAATCATCCGCTCGATATTCAGGGGCATACACGCACGGAGAAGCTGTAGCCATCGGCATGGTCTGTGCATCAGAATTATCAGAGGCCCTCGGAGTAACCCAACAGCCGATCACGTCTCGGTTGGAAGAGTTGCTGCAAGCGGTTGACCTCCCCACATACGTGCAGGGAATAAAGCCGGAGAAGCTTCTTAGAGCCATTCAGTATGATAAAAAATTCAGAGGGAAGATAAGACGTTTTATCCTGCCGGTGCGTATCGGTCAAGCAGTCGTATATGACCGCATCCCCTTAGGGTTAGTAAGAAAAATCCTTGAGCGGCGCTGTCGCTAACTCTCACCATCGCCACTCCTTATAAAAAGATATCATAATGTTAAACAATCAAAGAATGTTGAAAAATCAACCGTTTTATGCTATGGTATAGCCAATGGATGCACAACACGTTGAGAGAAGACGCTTTAAGAGAGAATCGCTCAAGGCACCACTCAAGGTATATAAAACAGGTAAGAGCGCGTGTCATGAGACAGTATTGCAGGATATCTCCGAAGGTGGGCTCTGTTTCTATACAGAAAAGTTCTTTTCGCGCCATTCGAGGCTGAAGCTCGAGCTTTTTACCGGCACGCCCCAGCAGTATGCCACTGTCTTTGGAACGGTGCACTGGATAAAAAAAATACCGTATCGTGTCTCGTATCATATAGGCGTCAAATTCGATGAGATATGCCCAAAGATCGCTACGCGTTTCGATCGAAAACGGATTGAAAAGAGTTTTGAAACATTCCCCACCGAACCGTATACACTCTCAGTCTAGCGCTTCAGACACACATTACTATAGCAGCTCCCATGGAAAATGCGGTAGATCTGATACAGAAAATAGAAAAAATTATCAAAAAAGACCCACGATATAAAGAAGAGGCGTATACCTTTGTTTTGGCCGCTTTAAATTATACCGTTGGCAAGCTCCCAACAAAACGGCATATTTCAGGTCGGGAATTGCTCGAAGGCATACGGGAGTATGCCCTTAATCAATTTGGTCCCATGACCAAAACTGTTCTACACTAC
This sequence comes from Candidatus Omnitrophota bacterium, assembly GCA_016930485.1. Taxonomy (GTDB): domain Bacteria; phylum Omnitrophota; class Gorgyraeia; order JAFGGP01; family JAFGGP01; genus JAFGGP01. The sequence continues at coordinate 183,608 of JAFGGP010000013.1, forward strand.
TGGGGAATTGCCGAAACACTTGATTTTGGAAATATTGTATTTCACATGATAGACGCCAAATTACTCGGAAAGAGCGAAGAAGATTCCCTTGAGGATTTTAAAAACGTCTTTGACTTTAAGGCCGCCTTTACCCCTTCGAACGACTATACCCTTGAGTAAGAAACATCCTTCCTCACTCATACACTCACCCCCCCCTCAAGGTTTCATACGAAGGGAATGAGCATAACTTTTGGGCATCGCATTGTAAACAAAAAAGTTATTGAATGTTTCGTGTTTATAGGCTATACTACATACCAACCTTGCAAAGCGGCTATACGAAAACACTCAACACTATATATGATAAGCTGTTAGAAAAATACGGACCACAATATTGGTGGCCTGCCGAAAGCCTTATCGAGGTCGCCGTCGGCATAATTCTGACCCAGAATACTGCATGGATCAATGTAGAAAAGGCAATTGAGAGCCTCAAACAAAACAAAGTATTGTCTCTGAAAAAGCTTGATGCCTTGGCACATCAAGAACTGGCCCGGTTAATAAGACCGTGTGGATATTATAATGTGAAGGCGCAACGGCTTAAAAATTTTCTTGATTTCTTTATGAAGGAATACGGTGGTTCTTTCATGAAAATGAAACAAGAAAAAACCGCCACTATACGAAAGCGGCTTCTATCAATTAAGGGCGTCGGGAAAGAAACTGCTGATAGCATACTTCTTTATGTGCTAAAAAAACCTGTTTTTGTTGTTGACGCATACACAAAAAGAATACTTGCACGACATCGATTAGTACGGCAAAGCGCTGATTATGATGAAGTGCAGCGGTTGTTTCATACCCATATAAAACGAAGTGCCAAAGTATTCAACGAATATCACGCATTAATTGTAAAACTAGGTAAAGAGCATTGCCAAAAAAACGCACAGTGCGATAGATGTCCATTGGAAATGATGTTAAAAGGAGGTGGAAGTGAACGCTGAAGAACAAAAACAGACTGCTGAAGAGTACCATCAACCCGAAGAACCCCAACAACTGCCGGAGCAGAATGCGGAGCAAAATGCCGAGGTGCAGGAACAAAACTCGTCTGCACAACAACCCGAAGAAGACAAATCTGATGTTTCGAAAGAGAGCATACAAGCAGGAAAAGCATCTGAAGAAAAATTAAAACAACAGCCAAAAAAGGAAAGAACGCCACGTATTAAAACTGTAAACTGCGCCAACTGCAATAAGTTGCTCCACAAAGGGTGGTGGTATTATCGTGACTCTAAGTATTACTGCAACAAGCGTTGTTGGAAAAGCCTGAAATCAAAGGCCGCGGAAGAAGCCTAAGCGCGAATCAGAGGGGAGCGCGTCATGAAGGAGGATAGACAATGCATTTTCTGCAAAATTATTGCCCGTGAAATTGGTAGCACAATCTTGTATGAAGACAACGATATAATTGCCTTTAATGACATTGCTCCCAAGGCACCGGTCCATGTGATTATTATTCCCAAGCAGCATATCGAACGGATTAACGATATTACCGCTGAAACTGCCCTGTTGGTCGGAAGGTTGATTCTGGTCGCCAAGACACTTGCGGAAAAACTCGAGATTGCCGAATCGGGATACCGTCTTGTCTTCAACTGCAACCAAAACGCGGGCCAGGCAGTCTTCCACATTCACCTGCATTTGCTGGGGGGGAGATTGTTGCATTGGCCTCCAGGGTAAACAATGATGAGCGATAAAACCGAAAGAAGAAAACATCGACGGGTAGAACACGCGCTTTCGCTAAAGCTGCGCAGCGAAAGTAACGATGATATATTTTCACAGACAAAAAATATCAGCTGTAGTGGGGCAAACTGCGAGGTGAGCGCAGAACTGCCGTTAATGACAAAGCTTGCCATTACGCTCCTCGTTCCTGCGCAGTCAAAAAATAAAGAAAAATGTACAACAAAAAAAATAAATTGCGAAGGCGTAGTTGTAAGAAGTGAGTCATGCTATTTGCCGAATAATAATGAATTAGTTGAAGAGAGATACAGCATTGCTATCTTCTTTACTGAAATGTCGAAATCGGACAGAAAATGTCTTGCTGCGTATGTCGATTCTCTCATACAATCTCCACAGTAACGCAAACACATACAACTCCTTACGGATAGGCCTGTTATTAGCAGGCTTCGTTTTATTTGGCTCCCTGTTTTGCACCGCCTCTCTTTTTTCTCAATCGATCAATGAGGACGTTGCGCAACAGTTTCTCCATGCCATCCACTGGTACGGGCACGGGTCTTTCAGAATCGAACTTGAGGGAGAAACCGTATACATCGATCCGTGGAATCTCCCAAATGCACCCAAGGCCGATTATATCCTGATCACGAATCCGCATTTTGGTCATTTCTCAAAAGAAGATATAAACACACTCAAAACAGCAAAAACGGTAATCGTGGCAGTTAAGGCAGTAGCGGCAAAAATTGACGAGGGGAGTATAAAAATTATTGAACCTGGCCAAAAGCTCCGTTTTGGAAGTTTGGTGATTGAAGCAGTCCCCGCTTATACTGTTACGAATAATTATTTTCCGCGCGAAAAAGACTACGCTGGTTATCTTATATCAAATGCGCATATTCGTATTTACTGTGCCGGAAGCACGGACGTCGTTCCTGAAATGGAACAGATACGGTGTGATATTGCCCTCCTGCCGGTTTCTGGTGCCCCTGTTATGGGTCCTGAAGAAGCAGCGCAAGCTACGCGCATTATAAAACCTAGCATAGCCATTCCCATGCATTACGGAGCTATTATCGGATCTATACGAGATGCCCACAGATTTAAAGACCTTGCCGAAACAAGAGTGGAAATCCTTGGCATAGAATGAATGAACATCCTACAACTCCTATTATAACGTTAACAACGGATTTCGGACTCAAGGATTCTTATGTTGCCTCATTAAAAGGTGTAATTCTCGGCATCCATCCTCATGCACGCATAGTCGACATCACCCATCTGATTTCCCCTCACAACATCGTTGAAGCTGCCTTCACACTTATGTGTACGTACCCGTATTTTCCAGAGGGAACTATCCATGTGGCCGTCATCGACCCCGGCGTTGGCTCCCACAGAAAGGCTATCTGTGTAACAGGAGATAACCGCATATTTTTAGGTCCTGACAACGGTGTGTTATGGCTATGCTCCCAGCGATTGAGTAATTTTTCAACATACCAGATTGATAATCATGCTCTTTTTACAGCATCACCGTCATATACATTCCATGGACGAGATATCTTTGCCCCTGTCGCAGCTCATCTCGCATTAGGAATGAGGGCCCAAGAACTTGGAGGGCCTGTTGCCCGCATACAATCACTGAATCTACCCCAGCCAATTGTCAATAATGACGCTATCGAAGGCACGGTACTCCATATTGACAGTTTTGGAAATATCCTTACGAATATCCATCGCTCCCATCTTGCTCATTTCGACACAGACCAACGGCAATACATTATACATATCGGTCAGATAACTTTCACCGGTATATCTCAGACATATGCGGAACAGCGAATGGGAGAGACATTCGCCCTTTTTTCGAGCAGCGATTTCCTCGAAATAGCCACTAGAGAGAGAAGCGTTGCGGCGCTGCTCGGAGCACACATAGGGCAGGCGGTTGTCTTGAAAAGGTCTATTAGAAATGGATAAAACGTATTTTTTATCTCAGTTAGCACCATTCCGTCATCTTGAACGAGATAGGCTGGAATTACTATCATCCAAAATGCGATTGGTCGAGTATAAAAAAAATGAAACGGTATATACCCAAGGTGACCCACCTCATGCATTTTACTTTGTAGTATTTGGAAAACTAAAAATATTTGCTCGGACAAACCGTGAAAAACAAAAAATCCTTGCGTATCTTCACAAAGGGGACTTTTTTGGCGAAATATCACTACTTACTTATCAACCTCATTCGGTAACCGTAACCGCCCTGAATGATTGTCTCCTGTTAAAAATCTTAAAAGACGATTTTCAAAAAATACTCACCAGCATCCCTGAGATAAGTGTTTTAATCAGTCAATCCTTGGGAAAGAAATTGCGCAATTTGGAAAAAGACACGAGCACCACCTCTGCATCAGAAGTCTTCAGTTTCTATGCCCCTTTCCCGGACATCGATAAAACGCCCTGTGTTCTCGACATAGCCACTGAAATAGTTAAAAATAAAAGCGAAACACTTCTGGTTCTTCAGGTGGTCTCCTCTCAACAAGATATGCACCCCTTGATTGCCGAGGCCCCGAAAATATCACTTTGCAACTTCACAGAAGATAGACTTTCCTCGCCTCAATCAATTCTGAAGCAAATAAAAACACATGAATCCGGTTTTTCGATGCTCTGTCTAGCGCTTCAAAAAAGCACACAGAAAGACCTCAAAAATATCCCTATTCTTTTTGATTGCCTACATGAACTGTTCGATCGCACTATTATTAATTTGCCTTTGACGTTAGATGAATACACCATTAAGTTTGTCGAACAATCGGATAAAATTTTCTTGATCGTTGACTCAACACCCTCTATACTAAATGCTTCAAAAAATGCCCTTGAACTCCTTGCCGAAACCGGGCTATCGGTTTCGGATAGTGCGATAGAGCTTATTGTCTATCATGATACCCACGAAAAAACCGACCCGCAACTTATTAAAAAAACGCTTGGGAAGCAGATTTACTCTGTTATTCCCAGGCTAGGACAGCACGACTCCAATAGAGAAAAATATCAGCGGGCTCTGAATCGCTTATCGAGAAAAATCGAGGGTAATGTCATTGGCCTTGCTCTAGGCAGCGGTGCTGCATTAGGTCTATCCCACATTGGCGTTCTCAAGGTTCTTGAAAAGCACCAGATTCCAATCGATATTCTCAGTGGATGCAGCATGGGGGCTTTCTTGGGCTCGTTGTGGGCCTGCGGCATTAAGGCGGGTCAGCTTGAACAACAAGTTATGAAAGTTATTGCCCATAAAAAACTTTTCTCCTTTTTCGACATCACCTTCCCTATTCGAGGTTTTTTTCGCGGCAGGAAAGTAATTGATTTCCTTAAAAAATTCATCGGTGAAAAGAACTTTGCTGATGCAGAAATGGACCTTAAAATAGTAGCCGCAGACCTTCTTACTCGGGAAAAAATCGTCTTTCAAGAAGGCCCAATATACGAAGCGGTGCGAGCGAGCATCTCAATGCCCGGCATCTTTGAACCTCTCAAAAAAAATGGAAGTTTGCAAGTTGATGGCGGCATACTCGATCCTCTGCCAATTCACGTCCTTCAAGAAGCTGGGGCAACGAAAATTATCGCGGTTAACGCCTTACCTGACCCGATTCCCTTACGACAAATGCATCAAGAAATAGCCGATCGGGGCACTGAAGGTATAGCGGATACGAAAAAGAAACATGGTAATATAGGGCTTCTGCGGTGCCGACTGCACAATGCGCTATCGCCGGGCATTCTCGATATCTTAATTCGCTCTATACAATCGATGGAAGCCGGCTTGGCAGAATCCTCATGCCAGGATGCCGATATTACCATACGGCCGCTTAAGGAATACCATAGTTACTTTGATTTTTTTAATGCCAAATCACTCATATATAATGGGGAAAGAGCCGCTGAAAAAGCGCTCCCGAAAATAAAACAATTACTTTGCGAGTAAAACGGCTGACTTGCGACCAAAAGAGGAGGTGGCATGAATATACTTATATGTCTAAAACAGGTGCCTGATACAGAATTGCAGATTATTCCGAACGAGGCAGAAAATGATATCAAAAGAGACAACATCAAATATGTAGTTAACCCCTACGACGAATACGCCATAGAAGAAGCCTTAAAAATTAAAGAAGCAATGAAAGATGTCTCGGTTACTGCTATTGCAGTCGGCCCCGAACGTTCCAAGGAGGCCCTCAGGACCGCACTGGCAATGGGCTGTGATGATGCTATTCTCATTGTGCATAGCGATGATATAATCGAACCGTTACATGTTTCAAAAATACTTTCCGCGTTTGCCAAAACGAAAGAGTACAGTTTAATCCTCTGTGGCAAACAGGCCATAGACGACGATTCAGCAAGCGTAGGCCCTGCACTGGCTGGTCTCATGGGGTGGGCTCAGGCAACTAATGTTATAAAACTTGAGATAGCAAAGGATGGGAAATGGGCACGGTGCTCCCGGCAGATTGAAAGCGGGACTGCGATTATCGAGTGCACCTTGCCAGCGGTTATTACTGCCCAGAAGGGTCTGAATGAGCCACGATATGTTTCATTGCCGGGGATCATGAAGGCTAAAAAGAAAGAGATTCCCTTAATCGCTGTCGATACATTATCGGTAGGGGATCTCTCTCCCGCTTTCACTATTCTTCATTTCTCAAGGCCGCCCGAGAGAAAATCAGAACACAGAATTTTCGCGGGAAGTATTCAGCAGGTGGTTGAGCAGACAATAAGCGTCCTTAAAGAAGAGGTAAAGGTGTTATAGTATTCTTCAAATAAAGAACGACTATCGCAAAACTGAGGAGTTGTCATGAAAAGTATTTTAATCATCATCGAACATAGTGAGAGTGTAATACGAAATGCATCGCTGGAAGTTATTTCTGAGGCGGTAAGAATAAAAAAATCCTTGGGCCTGACTCTTAATGCACTCATTCTCGGCAATATAACTGACAGCGCTTTAAAAGAGATTCAAAAATTCGATATAGATACTATTCGTTACGATCAATCGAAGGTCTTTGTGTCCTATACGCCAGAAGGTTATGCAGAGGCAGCAATTCACATAGTCGATGAGCTTCCAAAACCTCTTATTATTATGATGGGTGCAACATCACAGGGAAAAGATCTAGCAGGAAGACTGTCTGCACTCCTTGATTGTGGCCTTGCGACCGAGTGCACTAAAATAACTGTCAATGACGGCTCCGGGCTGTTATATGAGCGACCGATATACGCGGGAAAAATCGTTTCACAGATTAAGCCGAACGATCGAGATATTCATATAGTAACTCTCAGGCCAAAGATTTTTGAAAAAGAATATTCGGAAGGAACTCCGAGACTCATTACGAATGCCATTGGGGTCGTTCAGGACGCACTTTTATCTCGATATGTCGAAAGTATAAAACGCGAGGGTTCGCGGCCTGACCTCACCGAGGCAGATATTATCGTGGCGGGGGGGAGAGGTATAAAATCGGCTGAGAATTTTCGAGTCCTTGAGGAACTCGCAGACACACTCGGCGGCGCAGTGGGTGCTTCACGTGCTGCCGTAGACTCTGGTTTTCGCCCTCAATCCGACCAAGTAGGTCAGACAGGAAAAACCGTAAGTCCAAAATTATACATAGCTTGCGGCATTTCAGGAGCCATCCAACATCTTGTCGGCATGTCCTCTTCCCAGTATATTCTCGCTATTAACAAAGATCCCGATGCCCCCATCTTTAAAAAGGCTGATTTTGGCATCGTGGGGGATATTTTCGAGGTAGCCCCCCTGTTAGTAGAAGAAATAAAAAAAGCGAAATCTGCGTAATATCCTTGTACAATTTGAAGTTCCGTTTGTCAAATGCTATACTTTAAGGTGGAATAGTATAACTTAAAACGGAGTGAGTAGAATTGTACAAATGTTTGCTATCGCTGGAGTTGCAATATTTACGTTAACCTGTGTCCTTGGGTTGGTCCTGATCGAAGAGAAAAAGGCGCGCCTCGAAAATCAACCGCATGCCATTCTGTCTCATGATGCGTCCTTTATTGAGGAACGCAGAAGCGAAGGTCGTTCGAACGTAGATCTAGAGTTTCCGTATCAATGCCTCCCCTGTAGTAAAAACAAGAATAACACCTTTGCTTCTACAAAAAATATCAGTTCAAAAGGCATTTGCATACGACTTCCAGAAAAGCTCCCTGTCAACAGCCTCATTAAAATTTTCATTCCCAAAAACATCGCCCGACAATATAAAAACAAAAGTCTCACAGGCAAAATTATCTGGGTTGCCGAAAACGGTAAAATAGATGTTAACGGCAAGCGTACCTTTGAGACAGGCGTCCAATTCCTTAACTCAGCTATGTAACTCTCCGTCCTAGGCGGAAGAAGGTAAATATTGTCAGACAGACCTCTATCTGCATACCGAAGTGGGTTTAATGGTGCATTGCCGCCCAGAGTTTCTAAGAATGGATAAAACGCGATTGCAGAATGCAGGAAACTTGTGAGTTAGCACTGAATAGTATATAATTATGATTATGAAACTTACACTTATTGGTTCGGGTACCAGCATACCACTTTCTCGACAACGATGCCCCTGTTACCTAATCGAAACAGGAATGGCAAAACTTCTTCTTGACACCGGTCCAGGCTGTCTGCAAACACTGCAAGAGCTTACTATCACATATAACGACATTGATTGCCTGTGTTATACACATATCCATCTCGATCACATTGCTGCCTTGCCGTGGTTGTTGTTCATTGCAAAAAATGCCTTTCATCTCCGTGTAAAACCCCTGTATATCTACGGTCCTAAAGGCATTGGTTCTTTCTACCAAAAAATGTTGCAGCTTTATGAATCTCAAATAAACCCGACCTCCTTTGACGTTTCTGTAAAGGAATTGGCAGAGGAGGCATTTTCCATAAAGGATGTACATATCTCTTCCATCCCTGTTCCGCACTTCAATCAGTGTCTGGCCTATAGAATAGAAAATAAAAATGGGTACAGTATCGTCTATTCCGGAGATACCGATTATACCGAAGCTTTAAGTGCGTTCGCTGCTGACAGCGATCTTCTTCTCCTGGAATGCGCGATGCCTGAGGGGCAAAAAGTAAATGGTCACCTAATTCCTTCTTTAGCGGGAAAAATTGCTGCTGAGGCGCGCGCAAAAAAACTCATAATCATCCACCGCTATCCTATATGTAACGACAAAGAAATATGCCATATTATTAAAGAAATATACAGCGGAACAGTTGTGTTAGCATACGATCTTATGACCTTTGAAATATAAAAATCGGTTGCCCTATCTATGGTTTTCCTGAGAAAATGTCTTTTTGTAGATGTAATATATATGGTCGCGTTAGCAATCTGCTGGTATTTTTTTCTTTCCGGGAACACGTTTAAAACCGGATTGATTCTTCAGGCAATTCCCAATCCCACGGCATCCTCAGAGGCAATCCCCATTATAGACAGCTGGAAGGGGATCTACTTCAACAATTCCAAAATAGGGTTTTCCAACACACAAATAAAAAAGCTGGCTGTGACCGAACCATCGGCCTATCACATAAAAACAGAAATGCACATGCTCCTCGGCATGTTGGGTCAGTATAGAGAAACGGCCATCAAGGCAAGCACTTACCTTCATACTGACCTTTCACTGCACATGTTTGATCTCGGCATCTATTCCGCAAACCATAAGATGTATATAAGGGGAGAAACCACCGATGGTGATATATTAGAGCTAAAAATTGTAACGGGCGAATCCGTTTTAAAAAAACGGATAAATATGCAACACAACATTATTCCCTCACCGGCATTGGCCGCATTTTTAAGCATCCAAAAATTCAATATACACGATCGCATTGTCGTTCCCGTTTTTGATCCCTTTATCTTGCATACTGACCATATGACAGTCACATTTACCGGCACCGAAAGATTAAAACTGCACGGCATCGTCTTTAATACCTTAGTCGCCGAGACGGAATTCCGGGGCATCAAAACCCGTTCCTGGATAGCCGATACAGGGGAGGTGGTCAAAGAAACCACGCCTTTTGGCTGGGTGATGGTAGTCGAGTCACCCCAAGAAGCAACACGACTCATCTCCGATAAGGCGCAGATGCCCGATATATTATCTCAGGTGTCCATCCCCAGTAACCGCCCTCTGCAGCATCCGCAGGATATTGCTTTTTTAAAGGCGCTGTTAAAAAATATTCCCGGCGACATGTTTGATTTGATAACGCAACGTCAGACCGCCCAAAAACAGGAAGAAGGGTTGTGGATCATTGCGGTACAAAAAGAAAATGGGGAGGAGATAGCAAAAAATAGCCTACCCGTACATCAAATTTCCGATATTACGCCCCTTATGCCGACTTATTTTATTCAGAGCAACGATCCGGTAATACATAAACTGGCTAACGAAATTCGGCAAAATGATGATGACGCATGGCAGATTGTGCTCAAATTACACGAATGGATCTACAAAAATATAAGAAAAACTCCGACCCTTAGCGTACCTTCGTCACTCGATGTGTTGCGCACTAGGGAAGGGGATTGCAATGAGCATACCGTCCTTTTTACCGCCCTGTCACGTGCCTGCGGCATCCCTACCAAAATGTGTGCAGGTATTGTCTACTACCAAGGAGATTTTTATTATCACTCATGGCCAAAAGTTTTTGTCGGCCGATGGGTTGATGTTGATCCTACATTAGGACAGGTTATCTGCGACGGAACTCATATTCAGCTTATTGAGGGAGACCTGTTGCAACAGATACAGCTTGCATCAATCCTTGGCCGCATCGAAGTTGAAATACTCGAGGCACGATGATTACGACATACAACCTCAATAAAAGCTTCGGAACTCATCAGGTAATTAAAAATCTCGATTTGTGTGTCCGGAAGAACGCGTTTTTTGTCCTGCTCGGACCGAACGCGGCAGGCAAAACTACTACCATGAAACTCTTGGCAGGGCTTCTTAAGCCGGACTCAGGGCAGATATCGATAGGGTCCATTGATCTCCTGAAAAATCCTGTAAGGGCAAGGGAGATTATCGGATATATCCCCGACCATCCTTTTTTGTATGAAAAGCTAACTGGTCTGGAATTCATCGAATTTATCCGTGATATATACCGAAAGGATAAACGCGCGTTCGATCTGAATATGGGTCGCCTGTTGCAGTTGCTTGGCCTAAACAGACACATTACTGGTGAATGCATAGAAAATTATTCGCATGGCATGAAGCAGCGCCTTATTATTGCGGTAACACTTGCCAGAGAACCGCTCGTTCTTATGATGGATGAGCCGTTGGTCGGACTTGACCCGCGTACCGCCAATATCTTTAAAACGCTCCTTAAGAAGGAATGCGAAAAGGGTAGGCTGACAGTCATAATTTCAACCCATACTCTTTCGGTTGCAAAAGAACTGGCCGATGAAGTAGGCATTATTCACAGGGGGGAGCTTTCGGCCTGCGGTCCTCTCAGTATGCTGGAAGAGATAGCCGGAACAACAGACCTGGAAAAAATCTTTCTTACAATAACACAAGATGATTAAAAAACTGTATAACTTGAAAATAGTCAATTTTAAAAATACCTGCGTTGCTTCATATCGTCGCAATCCCTATGAGGCTGTGATACTTTTTTCCATCTTCCTTTGCATCTCAAGTGCGGTCTTGGTCGCCTCGCTCAAAATACTCTCTATCCTAAACGGTCTCTCTGTCGTAGGTCCGATTCTGGTCGACAGGCTCATGTATGTCCTTCTTATGATTATTTTCCTTATGCTGATCATCAGCTCAATCATCGTTAGTTTTTCCACCCTCTATAACGATAAAGAGGTTGACTCGCTTATATTTCTCCCGCTACCTGTCCGCTCTATCTTCCTTCTCAAAGGAACAGAGACGGTTGTGTACAGCGCATGGGGTTTTATCTTTCTCTTTACACCTTTTTTTGTGGCGTATGGCATTGTGCTGCGGGCACCGAATATATATTATGTCTTTTTAATTCCCTGTGTATGCCTCCTGAGTCTGCTCGCCACCAGCATAGGCCTCAGCATCACCCTTATATTGACAAGGTTGTTCATTAAATACCGAACCATAGTCCTGTTCGTAATAAGCGTGTACGGTTCTTATGCATTATATAGTTCGGGTATAAAAGAAATCAGGCTGTTAAACAAGCTTGACCCTACCTCTACCATCGCCATTATTAATAGCCTTGTTCCGAATATCAGATTTTCCCAGTGGCGGCTTTTGCCCAGTTTCTGGTGTGCGGAAGGGCTTTCCTGTTTCATCCAGGGATCTACGGTTCAAGGTCTCTTTTACTCGTTCTTTCTCTGCATGAATACTGTTTTTACTGTACGGATAACACTGCTTTTATCCCGGTTATTATTCTATGCAGGATGGGAAGGTATGCAGACTGCTCCGGGAACAACACAGAAAACCCTTTATAAAAAAAAGAGTCTCTTAGATTGCCTCTGCATACCACTCAAAATAACCGGACAACATTACTATGCCTTTATCAAAAAAGATATCAAGATGTTCTGGAGAGACCCGTTTCAAAGAACTCAATGTATCCTGCTCTTTGGTCTGTTGGCGTTTTATTTCGGGAACCTACGGTCGTTCCAGGGTGTCATCATTAATGATCCCATCTGGAAAAACATTATATGGTTCCTTAATCTCGGCGCCACTAATTTAATCCTGGGGACCCTAGCAGCACGTTTTGCCTTTCCGCAGTTCAGCCTAGAGGGTAAATGCTTTTGGGTTCTTGGTCTGGCCCCGATTGAATTAAAAAAGCTGTTTTTCCAAAAACTGCTTCTCAACGCATGTGCCGCCCTCTGCTTGGTAAATATCGTCATTTCTATCTCAAGCAAATCACTTAACCTTTCGTCATCCCTGTTATGGCTGGGCATTCTTATGACATCGCTCATGTCGCTGTGTATTACTACCATATCGGTTGGGTTTGGAGTAATATTCATCGACCTGAAAGAGGAGGTGTCGGCAAAGATTGTGTCAGGTATGGGGGGAACTTTAACATTGATATTCAGTTTGATGTATATTATTATGTCGATTGCGCTGATCGCCATCCCTATACATCTCATGGTGACAAAACGCCTCAGCATAACCGTTCTCAAACAACTTGAATGGGGCGCGGGCATGCTGCTGGTCACCATCAGCATCTTAAGCATCTCTCTAATAATTAGGTGCGCCCTACACAAAATAAGTCGGTTAGAATTCTAAAGGGGGGGAACATGATTGGTATTGAAGAGTTTAAAAAAGTGCGTCTCGTCATTGCAAGAGTCGCATCGGTAGAGGACATCCCCGGGGCTGATAAATTATATAAACTGACCATTGACGCGGGTCAAGGGGAGATGCGTACGATTGTCGCCGGCATCAAAAGGTTTTATGGGGCCAACGAACTCGAAGGTAGATTAATCGTCCTCTTAGAAAACCTAACCCCTGCTGTCATCAGAGGCGTAGAAAGTCATGGCATGCTTTTAGCCGCCTCAACCAGCGAAGGAGCCCTCTCACTTTTGACGCCCGATAAAGATATCGCCCCAGGCTCGGTAATTGCATGAAACTCCGGGCATAAAAATCTGCGTAGAAACCGTAGCGCTTTTTTCTTGTAAAAGAAAGCCTCTTATTGCTATAATACGGTGAAAAGGCGAGGACCTATGGAAGAAGAAATACATAATATGTTACCCGATCTGCAGTGTTCGATTCTGTGTGACGATGTCGTACAGGATAAAATTACCGGAAAACTCGTCCTCCACGGTATATTCTCCAATATCGAAGGCAAGCAATTGCCTATGACCCACAACAGATGTTTTGTGGTAAACGGGTGGTGTAACGGACTCGGCACCTTTAAACAAAAAACCAAAGTAATTACCCCGGAAAAACAGATTCTTATTGAAGATCACGAAACAGAATTTACCCTTTTCGACACACGCGCCAAGCATACCGTCATTGCCCAATTTAATAACCTTGCCTTTAAAACGCAGGGGACATACTGGGTAGAGATCTACCTCGATAACCGCCTTATCTTGAGCTACCCTTTTGAGATACGTCTCAAAGAACGCGTCTTTTGATCCCGCATTCGCTGTGCAACGGGCCTCTCCACAACTGCCACGGCAGGAAACTTTGCCTTGTCAACCCTTAAAATTTCATTCAGGGGCTTTATACATACGGTTTTTATGCTATACTTGAAGTAAAAGGTGAGACGCCTCCCACGGGTTTCGCATGCGCATTAGCAGGGAAATTAGACCTGCGGGGAGACTTTAATGGATGCGAAACGGGGAGGATCAATCCCGTTCTTCAACAAAAAAGTGCTAAGGCAGGCTGAACGAATCCTCCTTAATCGCTATTTTTGGCTTTTCCGCATCAAACTTTCCTGTATCCTCGTATTCGTCTGGCTGTATGACTTAACCGCGATCCTTCTTGTTGCTAAACCCCACCTCGTCGATCGAATCTGGCTATTGCGTCATTTTGATTTTCAGCCGTCTGTTCTGTGCATGCTGTTCGTTTTAGGGCTGGCGGTCAATTTTCCGTATCCGGGGCTTCTGCAACTTGTAACGCGCTGGCACTGTCATAATCCGATAGCAACAAAACAACGGTTGGTCCATCTAAGCGGCATGGTAGACCTTGCACTGCTTACCGGTATCAGTTTTTGCTGCGGGAGGGAAAATGCGCTTTTTTCATTCAACGTGTTTATCTTCATCATAGCCCTCGGCGCCTTTGTATACACCTATAAAACAGGCTTCTTCCTGGCATGCTATTCAAGTATTGCATTCGGAATCCTTTCGCTGGGCGAACATTGGGGATGTATTTCGAGCCTTGAGCCATGTATCGGCCTAGCTATCGAAGACGAAGTATTATGCATAATCGGCTATGCGATCCTCTTTTTCGCCGTTGCCTTTATATCTACCATATTAACCAGTCCTATGAGAACGAGGGCGCGGGAGTTGAAAAAATGGGGGGCCGTCCTGGAACGAAGACTTAGGGCCGCCCAGATTCAAGTAGTTAACGCACTCCTGACGACCCTTGCCGCCAAAGATCCCTACACGATGAAACATTCGCGGAATGTGGCGTTTTACGCCTCTCTTATCGCGAAAGAAATCGGACTTACGCACCAAGATATTCTGCAGATCAAGCAGGCCTGTAAGCTCCATGATATTGGTAAGGTGGGAATCAGTGAAAAAATACTCAATAAACCAGGCCCTCTTGAGGCGCAGGAATGGGAAATCATTAAAATGCATACTATCATAGGCTCTGAAATCCTCTCAACCGTCGGTTTCCTTGAAAAAGTTGCCCTAATGGTCAAACAGGAGCACGAACGGTTTGATGGCCGTGGATATCCTGAAGGGCTAAAAGGCAACGAAATTATCCTGGGGGCCCAGATCATGTCGGTGGCTGATGCCTTTGATGTCATAGCCTCAAGACGGACCTATAAAGAGTCCCTGTGCATGGATGCAGCCCTTGTGGAGATTGAGAAAAATAGCGGGACCCAGTTCAATCCGGCTGTGGTTCGGGTCTTTAAAGGTGTCTACGAAAAATATGGACGGAGGATCAAAAAATTCATATCGCTGAGCGAGACCACCAATACCGACCCACGGGACATGGCACCAGTGCTCGTTACCCAAAGGATGCTTAAAAAACTCTACGGCTAACATGCAATGCTTCCAGCAAAGGCACCCTCACATGCATATGAAGGGAAGCATTGGTATTTCCCAATATAAAAAGTTAACATAACATATATTATAGGACATACAGTATTATAAAAATCATCCTGCTCGCCTATGTTTTCTACAGAAACACAAAGCGCCGCAGCCTCAGCCCGACAAGATTGTAGGGGGGTTTTCAAAAGAAGCTGGTGGGCTATTTAGATTACGGGTTAACTAACTCATGTAACAGGGTAATTCGCCTTTTTTATCAGGCTTTCCCTGCTCCTGGATTGATATGCTGCACCCCCTAAGAACCCCTTCGCTTACTGTATTATGCCCTCTTTAACGGCAAGAAGTGCCTCTTTCAGACGTGCAGGCTGCTCGTCGAAACCATAGCGCAGGGCCTCTTCATATGCCGCCTGGATGCCCCAGTGATCTACTAAAACGCGGTATATAGCAATAGCCATACCCGTCACATTCTTCCCGTCACTGCAGTGCACCAGTATGGGGTGCTTATTGCTGTCTTTAAGCAGGCCTGTAATGGTCGCTATATCGTCTTTCCGGGATCCAGCATGCCCCCTCTCTATCGGAATATGAAAAAATGCTATATGAAATTTTTCCGCCTGCGCCTCTTCCCATTCTGTCTTTGGGCCGTCTGGACAAAGGCTAATCACGGTCTTTATCTGTATCTCTTCGAGCCGTTCATAGCCCTTTTCTCTGGGAAAACCGCTTCTAAAAATACCTTTCTTTACCTCGTGAAAATGAGGTAGGTCATAAGCAAACTTTACCGGGTATGGCATGCATCCTGCTACGGTTACATATATCCATAAAGCCGCAATAATGCTATTTCTGATATGTCTCATGGATCAGTATTGCCCCTCGTGTGAGAGAAAAAATAGTAACTTCGAGTAATTGTCCGATTGCGCTAATCATGGCAAAACTGGGAATAGGATTCCTTTTGTCCTCGTCTTTCAAATGCCCCGGATTAATCCATATAATACCGTCCGCCGATTGCGCTGACTGCGGAATATGGGTGTGGCCATGGATTACTACATCGATTTCTCGCTTCTGGACCAGGGTCTCAGGGCGAATAAGGTCCGGTGGGTCATTGGCGTGAGAGTGCGGCGTATGTGTTATCAGAAATCGCCACCCCTCGATTTTTTTAATAGGGCGCTTCTCGATGCGGCGATCGCGATAAAACGTGCTATGGACACCGGGCACCCTGATAAGCGGCACAGATAAATCGGATAGTACCGTTGCGTCTTCATAATCGTCGCCCAGGTGAATCAACATATCCACAGCAAACTGCCTGCACAGGATAGCCCCTGCCTCCCGCAGATTATCAAGATATCCGTGACTATCGCTAACAACCCCTGCTTTCATGGCTTTTAAAAGCACCCCCAGTGAATAACATCAGCGAGAGACCGTCTCTCTTTTTTTAAGCCCTCAGCCCCTGATCGATACCCCAGGGCAATAAGGGAAACCAGCTTCATGCCAGAAGGCCCGCCCAGAAGCTCCCTCACCTTATCGGCATAGGGCTTTTTGTCACCGGCTATCCAGCATGACCCTATATCCCTGCTAGTAGCGGCAAGCAGGATATTTTCGGTTGCAGCACATCCATCTTCAAGATAGTACGTAGTGTCCCTGCAGAATACGGCGATGGCGGCGGCAGCACCCTTAAGAAAAGCGCCGTTTGGAGCAAAATCAGCGAGTCTGCCAAGCGTCTTCTCAGATTGAATCACTACAAATTCCCACGGTTCTTCACCGCGAGCCGTAGGGGCCAATCTGGCCGCATCGACCAGTTCCTCGAGAGTCCCTCTCTCTATCTTCTGATTGCCATAGGACCGTTCGCTCCTTCGTCTTTTTATAGCCTCTATCAACTCCATACCTAGCCCCTCCTCCTCATTCGTTAAGATGCTGTTCCTCTTGTAATGCATCAACGATGGCCTGACCGAATAGCGCGGCGCTCTCCGGGCCGTTTGCGGTAATGCACCTGCCAGAGCGCACCACCGGCTCAACCGCATAAAGCACCCCATGCTCTTTCAAACGAGAAGCCTCCGATTTCCAGACCGTTGCCTTCTTACCCTCAAGCACACCGGCCTTTGCCAGAGTTACCGGCGCTATGCAGATAGCACACAGCAGCCTATTCTGCCTTAGTGCCTCCTGGGCAATTGTATGGGCCAGAGGATTATCCCAATAGAGCGCGGCACCGCTCCCCCCGACAAAAATAACCGCATCATACTCTGCTACCGTAATATCGCCAACGGTAATATCGGGTTTGACCCTGAGGCCCAACATGCCGGTTGCCGTCTTGAGTGACGTCGACGCTACAATAATCTCGGCCCCCCTGCTCTGAAGCATTAGCTTGGGAATGCTGAACTCCTCATCACGAAAATTCTGTGGCGCAATAATCATGACCACCTTCTTCCCTGCAAGATCGGCAATATCGGCAAAAACAGATAAACAGACCGTCTCCAGTATAAGAAACGATAAACAAAAAACGATCATTCGAATCGTCCTCATTATAACCTCCTTGTTAGGCAGCATATTTCGAATCAGGCATCCCGCATGATGGACACGTCGGATTTTTCCGCAATCTTACCCAGGAAAAAGAGAGCGTTTCTCCATCAAAAATAAGCAATTCATTGAGCCTGATCTTACCGATACCGGTAATATACTTTATAACCTCGGTAGCCTGCAACGCCCCCATAATCCCTGGTGTAACACCAACCACAGGAAATAGTTCAGGAGGAGGTGCCGTTGTCATCATACAGCGAAAACAGCCGGTTTCCGGCGTCCAAAAAAAACTCAACTGCCCGGTAAAACCCCAAATACTGGCATAAACCAGAGGCAGGTGTTTCGCTATGCAATACCCATTCAGAATATAGCGCCCCGGAATGTTGTCCAGGCAGTCGACAATGATATCGCTCCCGGCTGCAAAATCCTCGATATTGCTCTCGGTGATCTTTTCAGGAACGGCCCTAATCGATATCGCCGGATTCAGTTGTCCTAACCGAACCTGGGCGGAAAATGCCTTGCTTTCTCCGACAGATCCCGTTGTATGCACTATTTGCCTGTTTAGATTGGAGAGCTCAACAGCATCATAGTCACAGATCAGAAGAGAGCCGACGCCGGCCGCCGCAAGATAAAATGCGCAGGAACTCCCCAAGCCACCCGCACCGGCTATAAAAACCGTAGCCGCCTTGAGCCTTTCCTGTCCATCCGCACCCCAGACAGGAAGATGCATCTGGCGGTCGTAGCGGATGGCCTCCTCTCGCGTAATGGTCATTCTTCTTTCTCCTCCGGCATATTCTTAAATAGTAGATCCTTCGCCCGATGTTTCCCTGTCTGGTCTTTGTAATCAAGGTAATCAACAATAATAAGGTCCGGCCTCCTTGCCCGTATTCTCCGTATAATCGAAAATCTGCCGTGTGAATCCGCTGTCTCGCGCCGATAGGTAATATATTTAAATGGCGTCTGGCAATTCGGGCAGGTGTACGTCTGTGCATAGTCAATACCCAAATGCCTACACTGGGCACAGTCACACGAAACCGCCCCCAGTATCAACAGATGTCTCGTTACCTCATTAACGTCAACCTCTTCCCACTTTCTGACATATGTCCGGTCCATAGCTACTCCTTGCAATCGTTAATCCCCGGTTTCCTCGCCGCATGAGACCGAGGCATAATGTGTTCGCATATCCTTTTGATAAAAAAATGCCTGACCGCACTCCTGATTACCCGCGGCAGATTGAAGGTAATATCGTCGAGTTCCTGCGGCAATTCAAGCTTCAAGCCGTTTGAGATATCAACATCTATCCCGATCGTTTCAATATCTTCCTGCCTCCCCGTTCCAACACCGAGGCCTCTTGCCATAGACAGAATATCGTATCGATCCTCCTTTATTCTCAGCATGCCTGATATAACTGTATCGATAGCGACATCGTCCTTTCCCAAGACGATAACCCCGAGTTCGGCCGTACTCCCCTTACGGGGCCCACGCCCCTGCATGGCAATTATTCCATCCATAATGGTAAGCGGCGGCTTAAGCACCGCGCATATCCTTACAAGCATCTCGCAGAACCGTTTGGTGTCGTTCTGGGCTACAAAATGGGGCCATACCTTCCGCTTGCCTGGCATACACCCGTAGAGATTCTTTACCGCCCCCGAATAGATAAGCTGTACATGGGATTTCAGTTTGGGAAGGTTAATAAGACACTCAGCGTCGATGGCGGCCCGATCAAGCACCAAGCCCCTCGGCGTAATAGAGGTTATGAGGTCCAGTCTGACGGGTTGTTTAAACTCGCGGAGAGGCACGTTGTAGCGGCGGGCAATATCAAAAAGGCCGCATTTTTTTGCCACTCCAACTAGAGAGCCAAAGGCAGGGCTATCACTGATAACCGGCCTTCCCCCCAGGTCTTTTACAATCTGGATAACCCCCTCAATAAATACCGGATGCGTTGTGACGTGCCGATCGGCCTCAGCGGCACAGATCATGTTTGGCTTCAGGATAACTTCCCGTTGCGGCCGGATGATTGCATTGAGGGGGCCGATATAGCCGGCCATCTGAAGAATAGCCTCTTTGACCAACGAGGCATCATATCCTTTACATTTTCCGACAATGACCTTCTGTTTCATAGGTTCTTATTATAACGAAACTCGGCGGGTAAATCTATAATACTGTTTATAGTATACCAACACGGTGAAATGGTGTGAAAAGGAGGGGTGCTATTGCGGAAAGCTCGGGAGCGTAGAAATAGTAAAATCGACCCGTACAGCCTCATCTTTTGCTACGGTAATTTCTTTCATCTGCGTCTCGCCTGTCTCACCTTCCTTGACTGCTATTCGATATCTGCCCGGTACAAGCTGTTTAAACGAGTAATGGCCGTCTTTTACCTTGATGGTCCGGTATGTCAGGCTGGTAACCGGGGTGCCCTGTAAACCCGCTTTTCCCATGCCTCGCAGCGTTACCATTGCATTAGCAACCGGCCGGCCCTGTGAATTAACCACCATACCCGATATGGAGCATTCGGAGGCATTTTGCACACCTCCTATACTTTGCACCGGCGTAATCCTTACACTTTCCCCATGCGCCGAAACCGCATAACCGAGGATGCCGAAAAGAACCGCACCTGTGACCAGTATTGTGTCAACCGATTTCATATTCATCGAAGCCGTTCCTTGAGCACAAAACCGGATATGGATTGCCTTAATTCATCCAGACTCATGTGCATTACTTCTTCTTTTTTCTGATACAGCTTTCCTGTCTCAAGGTCATGAAATATAATGCCATCCAGATCCCGTGAAAGCCGATTGGCCGTCCCGGGTTCCTCCTGCGTAATGAGAATCTTCCCCTGCGCCAACCCCAGGACATGTCGATATCCCTCCGGGTCCTTTCCGGTCAGGAAAAGAACTGCCTCCTCATCGGGCAAAAACGTCAGGCCGTCATATGCATCCTGCTCCTCTATATCGATATAGTTATTAATATGGCGTATGGTAAGCTCCTCTGTCCCCAGATGGTTCTTCCAGTACTCATCGACGTGCAATGTTACAAAGGTCTCCACACTCGCTACGTATGGATCCCATACATCCCGTTTGGCTATACACCGGGCAAGGACAATACAGTCTGCCCTTAGCGCCAACTCCTCTATTCCCATTTCAATCATAGTAAGGCCATAGGCAGTGGGAATAAGACATGTCATAGTTAGCCCTACACAGACAATAATATGATAAAAAAGCTTCTTTAATGTCATAAACGCCCCCCCCCCCGTTATATAAAAGGCCCCATTCCATCTCTGGAAAAAGGCCTCTGTATTTGCTACCATATACTATTCCGTTTCGGCAGCCCAGCCTTCCGCCTCCGACAATACAGTGTGCACGTTAGCGGAACTGAAACTTTGCTCTCCCCTTTTGCAGGAAAGACCCTTGGAACAGGGGCCCCATTCTTACGAATGGTTTGCCTTTTCGTAACTCTATTTTCTAGTTAAAGTATGCCACACATAGTATAAATATGCAAATCTTCACATCAAAAAAATAATATATTAATCAAATTTAATCAATTTTAATCACCACCCCCCTCATCGTTGCCCATTATCCCTATATTATCCCACTTGGCCCATGACACAGCGCCCTCAGCCACTGACGGATCAGCCCAAACCTCAAACGATACATGTATAATAGCGAGGGCTTCTGGAATGTCGCCGTATGTGTTAGCATAATCATCATGGACATTCCGGATAATCTCGCCCAGTTCGTTTACGCATATTGTCTGCCAGTAGGGAAAGGAGCCGTCCGCCTCGCCCGTATAATCCGCATCATGAGCGAATGCATAGGTCAAAAAATACCCGTTACTGAATTTGACTGTCGCGCATATCCTGGAAACATAATTATTGCCTTTCGACGCACGACCAGGAGCGATCTCTCCGCCTACCGTGCAGCAAAATTCTGTAGTCGGTCGGACAGGAACGTTCATGCCGCGCCCCAAGCACCTGACAAAACCGGCATATATTACACGATCACCAGAAGTTGGATATGTAGTCAAAAGAGCCGTTTTATTCCCGTCCTTCTGGATAATCTCGAATAAACCGCATGGCGAAGGTGGCTCATAGGTATGATAACTAATTTCCCAAGGGCCGACATCCCCCATAAACGGTTCCTTCGACCCCTTAATCCCCTCTGTTGCCGACTCCCATCTCTCAAGCCAACCCGCGGGATTAAATCCGGTGCATTCCTCGACGGTTATAGGTATGCTGGCCGAGGTGGTTATGCCGGCCGGGTTTTCAATCTCGACGATTAGCTCGTATTCCCCCGGCACAGGAAACCCCTGGAGCTCTTCCTCAAGTTGTGCAACCGGCGAATCCTCATCAAACGGGTCCCATAACAGACTCGGCTTTAGAAGTTTGCCTTCTTTGATGGTATATGCGGGCGCCCCTTCCTCCCTGATACCCCCTTTAATGCGTACTATGCAATCGGCCGGGAAAAACTCATGGCAAATAACCCCCTTCACCGAAAAGGGGTTCTCGGCAAAAACGGCCTGGGAAGGCACGGGTTCCTCGATAGTGAGGAGCGGCTCTGTGTAATCGATTAATTTGAGGAGAGGCGGGGAATCGCCTTCGACCGATGCCACAACCTCCCTTTCATGCATGGATATGATTTCAAGTTCTGGCGGAAATTCCTCCAGCCGATCGTCCAGTGGAAAAACACGTCCTTCTTCCCGTCTGTTGTTATACACAATACCGCGCTGACTATGCACGTCTACTACTCCGTCGCCACCCTGAGGATCGTTGAGCAGGATATTTCTTAATCCTTTTATCCTGCCGTAGATTAACAGATGTCGTATCCACTCAGGCTGAAGCCGGTTATTTAATGTATCTAAAAAATCACTTCCGGGCCTCATGTCTGCTATGGCATCACCGCCCATATCAACGAATCCGATAAAGTGCACCTGTTCCTCGATGATATCCGCAAAAACAGAAAAGGCGACAGTAATAGGCAACGCAATAAAACCGAAACGCTGATAGCGCGTAAGAATACGGGCATACGATGCCAGCTCGGATCCAAGATGAGGACTTCCTATAGTAATGAGTTTTTGCACCCGGTTCCGTTCGGAGTCATATTTTGAGTTTGTTAAAAATTCCCTCGCCGCCAGGCCGCCCATGCTGTGTGCAATAAAAATAAGATGTTCGGGAGAGTTCATATGCCTCTCCAACTCCTGGGTTACCGCCTTTACGCTATGAAAGAGTATATCGGCCCATCCAGGACTTACCCCTGCCACCCTCTCCCCCGTAGAGACATAGTAATCACCGTCTTGATAGGTATCGATCGAACTATTGCAATTGATAAAACGGACCCTTTCGGGGGCAAGGGTATCCACAAAATCAACCGTTCTCAGATACGCAATGCCCGGATAATACGCACTAAAATACGGGCTCAAAGCTGCTATCGCGTCATCCCAGCTATTAGGACCGCCCATACCAAATCCATGCAAAAATATAACAGGAGACGGCCTGTAGGCCTCTTCATGTCCCCAGTCTACATTCTCTGCATAAGAGAAATGTGTCCGGGAGATGATGATAACAACCCAAAAAACAAATACCATCCATTGCCTGCTTTTACACCATCTCATAATGCGCTCCTTTTTTTAACGTGGTAAAATCCTCGCACAGGCAGTACGTTTATTTCGCGGCTGCAAGCACTCCTGGGTCAAACTCAGTATCAGAAATTCCCTGATTGAGCTGAATACGTGAAAATGTCATGATGGTAACAAGAGTGTTTTCTCCGCTTCTAAACACAGGTTCTTTATGCACCACCATAGGAAACCAGACTCCCGGCTCCAAAAATGCACTCTCAAGCACGGTCATTTTTTCCACAAGGCGCCTCTCCCACGCATCGTAAATGCGGGTTTCATAGGCTAGGCCTTTTTGATAATCAATATCAAACTCAAGATAACTGTATATTGAATTGGCGCTGCGCGCCTCGGCCCTTACAGTCACCATTCTCCTTGACTGATCCACCTGGAGCATAGAGAGAAGATGGTTCTCAATAAAGGTCTCGGGATAATACCAAAAATGAAGCCCGTAGAACCCGCCCTGGCCCAGCTCCTGGCCTTCCAGCATATCCGCCTCAGTGACAGAGCCGGCTGTCTCGTCTTTCGCGTAGATGCGCGAACCAACCATCAAAATGGTCTCGCCTGTCTGGGATGTCTTCTGATTGGAGGGCGTCTCGATTCGTATCTTGTCGGGTGCCTGAAACAGATACCGCATCTGCTCCACCACATCCACCTCCTCGCCGTTTAAAACAGTACGGCTCTGGGCCGAGGCACTAAAATCAAGTATCCGGGAAAAGTTATCCGAGATGCGGAGAATAGCCTCTTCTGCCGTCTGGGGTGGTTCCTTTTCAGGGGCTGGCTCCTTCTGCGAGGGGCCCCGCTCCTTTGCCGCCCATGCGTTCTGTGGAATCCCGGAAACATAAGATAAAACGGCTGAGCAGATAAGAAGGGAAAGAAAGGTGGGGAAAAAACGCCTAATAAACATACGGCCCTCCTTTTTTGAAGCGTTAAGGAAGGCCGTAACATACGTTACACCACTATTTCAGAAAAGTCAATACAAAAATTGCTAAAAAATCAACTATTCCTCCCCACCTTTTTCCTTCAGATATCTAAAATAGTCGCTGTCAGTGGTAAGAATCATTCGTGTCTTTTTTCCCAGTGATTTCTGGTATGCCTCAAGTGTCCGCAAAAACTGGTAAAAGTCAGGGTCCTTGCCATAGGCCTCGGCGTATATCGTGGTTGCCTCGGCATCGGCCTGCCCTTTAATCTCCTCTGCCTTTTTGTAGGCCTCGGACTGTATTTTTTTTAACTCCTTAACCGTCAGGCCTTCGATCTCGGCAGACTTGCCCATGCCCTCTGACCGGTACTCCTCTGCCGCGCGCTTGCGCTCCGATATCATACGGTCAAAAACCTTCTGCTGCACCTCTTCTACATATCTGATGCGTTTGATCCTCACATCTATCAGCTGGATACCGTACTCAGGCACAAACTGAGATGCCTGGTCAAATATCATTTTGACCAATTGTTCGCGTCCGACCAGAATTTCCTCCATCTGCTCTTCCTGTCCCATACCTTCAATATCTTCTAACTTTGTCAGCATCCGATTAGAACTGCGGACTACCTCGATAAGATTATGGCTGGTCACATAATCCCTCGTAGCAGAGTCTATGATGTCATCAAGTCTGGCCTGTGCCCCTATTTCATTATGCACCGTTCTCAGAAATTTTAGCGGGTCAACTATCTTCCACCTGGCAGTGGTATCTACATAGATATATTTTTTATCTTTTGTGGGGATCTGATTCGGGTCCCCATCCCACTCAAGTAAGCGCTTATCAAAATAGTTTGCCTTCTGGATAAAGGGCATCTTCATCTTAAGACCAGCCTCTTTAATCGGCTCACCCACTGGTTTTCCGAATTGAGTAACGACTACCTGCTGCGTCTCATCCACAATATAAAAAAGCCCGCTCGCAAGAAGAAATACCCACAGCAGGGCTATTATACCGATAGCGATAGTCACGCCTCTCATTGTGCACCCTCCTCTCCAGTCAAATGTAAAAGCGGCAAAATGCCTTTCTCTTCCGAGTCAATCACATACATCTGTTCAACGCCCGTCAACACCTCCTGCATACTTTCAAGATACAACCGCTCGCGGGTAATATCCCGTGCCTTACTGTATTCCTCCCAGCGCAGTACGAACCGTTCAGCATCGCCCTGCGCCCTATTGACAAGATCCAGGGCATAGCCTTCTGCCTCACGCACAAGCCGCTCTGCCTCCCCCTTCGCCCGGGGTATTTGCCGGTTGTACTCTTTCCATGCCTGATTGATGAGCTGTTCGCGTTCCTGCTTTGCCTGGTTTACCTCGTTGAACGAAGGCTTTACCTGATCAGGAGGATTGACGTCCTGAAGTTTCACCGTTACCACCTGAATGCCGCTTTCATAGAGATCCAGCATTTCCTGCAACTTCTCCTGCGCCGAATTCGCTATCTCGATGCGTCCCTCGGTAAGAACTTCGTTGATTGTATGGTCTCCGACCACCTGCCGCATTACCGCCTCAGAGGCATCACGGATAACCTTCCGTGAATACCGCAGATGAAATACATATTGTGTCGGGTCCTTTATCTTGTACTGGACAATCCACTCTACCACCGCCATATTCAGACCGCCGGTAAGCATCAATGATTCATCCAGATACGACCTCTGCGAATACTGTGTTGTTACACCGGCCTTGAGCGTTTTGAATCCAAACTCCTCCTTATCGATAAAGGTTACCGGCACCAGTCTCGCATTATCAATCCCGTAAGGAAGTTTCAGATGAAGACCCGGTTTGGTAATATCAACAAATTTGCCGAACCGGCGCACAACGGCCAGTTCGTCGGTCCCCACCGAGTATACGCTACCCAGGATTGTGGAGATAAGAAATAGCACAAAGAATAGTGGTACAAAATAATGGGTGAAATCCAATGGGTGTCGGCGCGGATTAATAATATCATCCGGTGTTCTGATGTCCATATCCCCTCCCTTATAAGATAGTTAGCCCTTTAACTCCCTGGCTGTTCCGATACAGTGGATATATATAATCGACTCCTCTTCCCCGTCAAGACCACAGAAAAGATTCATCTCATCATCAAGAAAGGCGCCGATAACGCACGACCCCAGATCTAGTGCGGTGGCGCCGAGGTAGAGATTCTGGGCAATGTGCCCGGCCTCCATGTAGACATACCGGTAGCCTCGGTTGCCGTACCGGGCGCAGACACGCGGAAATACACCACTCATCAGAATGATTGCCGAGGCATCCTTAACAAAGGCCTGCCCTAAACAGAGTTCCTTGAGTTGAACAGCAAAATCCCCCTTGCGTATCACCTCAAGAAGATGCTCCTCGGGAACATAGTGATAGAATCCCTTTTCCAGCCCGGCAACCGCATTCGCTACTACATATATTTCAATGGGATAAGACGCCCCTGCAGAAGGTGCGCTCCGTAATGAGATATACGGTTTTTTATCGGTAACACCGCTCCCCAGAAAAAGAAGGTCAGAAAGCTCTTGGAGAGAAATCGGTCTGGCTGTATACTCTCTGATGGAACGCCTCTTATTAATAACCGCAACAAGGTCTGCTCCAGATATCTGTCCCGAAGGGACCGGCAACGAGACCGTCTCAGCCGCCTCATATCGCTTCTGTGACATAACCCACCCCTCGGTTGGCGCAGTATACGTCTCGGTAAGTAACGCCGGCAATGAGGTCCTGCGTTGAAATTGACAGCCGATATCCTCCGCACCGGCCTGGGTCGAAAACAGAAATGCTGAAACTGCGAGAGCTACCGGAACTATAACCGTGCCATTGCGCATAGCGTTGTCACCCTTTCTCCTGAGCATGTTTTATTATAGAATAGAGCCGTTCCGAGCCTCGATGACAAAGGTGACCGGACCGTCATTGTGGATTTCGACAAGCATCGTCTCCTGAAATGCCCCTTCACTGACAGAGACCCCGCACCCCTTTAAAGCCGCTATAAAGGCCTCATAGACGGCTCGGGCCTTCGCCGGCTCTTCGCTCTCGGTAAAACTGGGGCGCCGGCCTTTTCGGCAATCCCCCAGCAGTGTAAACTGGGATATGACCAAAAATGACCCTCCGATCTCGGCGATAGGGCAATTCATCTTGCCATCCGGATCGTCAAAGATCCTGAGGTGATATATCTTATCGGCAAGCGCACGGGCCGTTGTCTCGGTGTCGCCCTTCTGAACACCTGCTAATATGACGGCCCCCTGCGATATGCCAGCAATCTGCTTTTCGCCTATGCGAACCGCCGCCTGTTTTACCCTTTGAATCACTGCCTTCATGCGATGTCCTTCCTTGCCGGAGACGGTATGCGAAACATATCACTTGTACACCTTATCGCCGATACGCACTCTCTTTTTCAGCAAAATCCCGATTTCCTGCCCCTTCTTTGCTGTATCTATAGGTTTATGGTCTATTTCCATTGAGGAGACTTTCTGCCTAAAATCGGTTGTAGCACCCTTGCAGCAGATGGTGTCACCGATTTGAAGAGATCCTCTCCGGAGGCGTATAACGCCGGCCTTTACCTTTGGAAAAAAATGAATAACATCGCCGATATGCTGGAGTGAGTGCTCTTTTTTTACCTGCGGCCTCTTAGCCTTTTGAGGCGAACTCCTTCTCAACAAAGAAGATCTCTTGTCTTTCTCCTTTTTCCGCCCCGATGCCCTGGAACCGGAGGGGCCTTTTTTCTTGGACGACTTCTTTTTGGAGGGGCCCTTTTTCCTGCCGAATAGCCAACTTAATAGCAAAATACTACCCTCACCTTAGATGCCTCTTCACTTTTTGAATAGCGGAGACTCTCCAGAAAATGAAGATATTCCCCGCAGCCGTAAAGGTGTATTATAGCATTTTTTGGGGGGCTTGATAAGTTAAATAATCATTTTGGGGGTATATCAGCCTGTGGGAAGGAATGTCTCCGCTGCAGCACCGCAACTGTAACCTCAATGAGACCTTCGTCGAGTTCTGCTATATGAGAGAAGGCCTCTTTCGTTAGATCAATCACCCTGCCCTCTTCTACAAAACGGAACGCCGGGCCACGGTCATTGACGCGTACGATAACGGATTTATTATTACGGATATTTACTACCTCGACAAGCGTCTGAAAAGGGACGCCCCACATAGCACACGTAAGTTCTTTATCATTAAATAGTTCCATATTTGCGGTCGTTGCCATGATGCCTGGATCATCACAGGAATACCATGATGAAACACCGTACAGTTCGGCGGCAACGACGTCATGCACTTCATCAACCGTACCCTGTGCAAGGGTGGCCACCGATAAAAAAACCATTATGAAAATGAATAGTGCAAACAGATGGCGATTCATGCGGACCTCGCATACATAAAAAAAGCCCTGTTTCATCCATAATGAAACAGGGCACAGACAATAAGTGGCAGCCCAACCCTCCTTGTGGAGTCGTGGCTTTGCCTCACCGAATTTCCCGATGAGTCCCGGAGATCAAACCGAGAGCCCCATCTTTACAGATGGTTTGCCTTTTTCACAGAATCGAAGCAGGCTGTCAAATAACAAAAGGCACGCACACTTCTTGCGTCCTTACTTTAACTATGCCATATAAAAAAAGGAAATGCAAGATAGGGGACGAAAATGTTTATTTACTTATCATAGCGATCAACAAAAAACTTTGCTTCTTCGATTTTAAACTTAAAGGAGGTAAATGGAGGGGGGTCTCTGAAGAAAAAATCAAACGGGAGGGCCTCTCCTGGTTTGAGCGACTTTGATAAATCCCTGATAAAAAAAGACGGGCCCTTTACTACCTGGCCCTGGTTAATCAACACAGCAGAAATACTGATAAATTTCAGCGATGACTGTGAATCATTTTGTAAGCGCCCACAAAGCCGTATGCTCCCATTGGGGTTTTTTACCAGATCCTTGTCAACGATCTTAAGAAAAAGAAGGCTTCTGTCCGCCGCCCATGAACTATCCTCGCTGCCATCATAGCCAATCCCCCGTGCGCTACCTCTATCGGCAACACCCTGCCCCCCTTGAACGATAATAGCATCAAAAACCGCCACTGCCTTCTCTTCGGTTTTCCTTGCAAGGTCCTTGACTTCCTCCCTTGAAAAATTGATTACCCCGGTGTAGTAAGCCCATACAACCGCGACAATCAGTGCCAACAAAATAAGAAATTTCACTGTTGTGTAACCTCTTTTATTACAACATAATGCGATTCAGGTTAGTCCTCTTCAACCTCTTTATAGGTGCCGTCCTTTAGCATCCGCGGAATCCTGAAGTTGCGGGCCATGCGATACGTCAAAAGGTAGACGGCGGGGGATGCGCTGATTTTTGACATGGCAATCTGATCGCAGAGCAGATGAACTGTCATCCCCCAAGCCACACCGATAATCCACTCATTGCGATTCCACAAAAGCACAGAGAACCATAAAAAAAAGATAATTTCATACGAATGGAGAATCAGATAGAATTTATGCAAACGGTTTTCTAAAAGGCGCCGATACATCACGCGCAACGTAGAAAATCTCCTGTATGTCATAAAGTAATCCAAAAAATGGTCGATGTCAATGAATATCCCTATTAGGAGACAACCAAGGGCAACCTCTAGAGAGCGTACCATACCGTAGAGTATTGCGCTGCTTGCTGTTGAAAGAATCACGTGCGTCATCGGCTTCATGAGGAATGAGGTCGCTGTCTTTTTATGATATATTCTGTGCGTAGGCAATACGCTTTTCGATGGGTGGATGATTATAAAAAAAGATTTCTATCAGTCTCCCCGGACTGATATCCGCCAGGTTATCTCTGGCGAGGCGTTGCATGCAACTGACAAAGGAATCGCGTAGGCCGGTTAACTCCAATGCAAAAAGGTCGGCCCGTTTTTCTAAATATCGGGAATATCCGTTTGAGAGCGGCATCGCCAGGAGATTCAAAAAAAGAAAGCTGAGATACAGCATGGGGAATATATCAATTTGAAAAATCACCTCTGCATGTAGCGCTGCCGCTATAACCCCAAGAAACCGCTGCATGACAAAAAACCCCAGAGACGACAGAATCGCACTAAAAATGAGGGCTTTTGCTGTATGTCTCAGAATATGATGCGCAAATTCATGGGCTATAACCACCTCTATTTCTTCGGTGCTGTAGTGTTCGAGCAGCGTATCTGCCAGCAACACCCGTTTGGACGCGCCCAACCCCGCCAGGGCGGCATTGGCCTTTTTGGTGTCCTTGCTCAAATTAATCTCGCATACATCAAACAGCTTCATGTGTGCCTTGTTAGCTAAGGCAAAGATCCTTTCCCGAATCTCACGATCGGTTATTGGCCGATACCTGTAAAAAAGCGGGATGATGAGAACGGGAAAAAGGTGTCTCACAATAACGGTGCATAAAAGCCAAAATGCTGCCGCTGCTATCCACCAATTATCGGGCAGGGTGCGCAAAAGATAATACCATGCCTCGATAACAAGGATGAAAAAGGCATAGGAGAGGAGAAATCGCTTGAGATAGTCGTCTACCCAACGGGAAAGAGTCTGATTGGAAAGTCCGAATTGATGTTCAACGATATACCCCTGATAAAAACTAAGGGGAATGGTTACAAGGTGAAAAATGAGGATAAAGGCGGTAAGGTACAAAAAAAGCGCGGCCGCGAAATGAGTCGCAATCTTCCCACAATGCCCTGCAAGGTCAAGCGAGAATCCAGAGAACTGAAAGATAAGCAAAAAAACCGTACTTACGGCAAGGCTGATGAAGAAAAGAAGATATCTCCTTCGGGCGTAGGCCTTTGCCCGTAACACCCTGCACCCGCTATCGATACACAAGATCATCTGCTGTGCCCCAGCCACATATTAAAAAAGATATCTCTTCTCTGGTTAAAACCACACCCTCTCCTACATGCGATGGCGCCTCTTTTATTGCGTCGCGGTAAAAACCGAGGCCTCCTCAGTTCCATTAACCTCCAAAGGTTTGAGCCCCACCTTATAGGCAATATCGCATAACTCCTCTTTGCCGACATCATCTAACGTTTTGTGCCTGCTCTTG
This sequence comes from Candidatus Omnitrophota bacterium, assembly GCA_016930485.1. Taxonomy (GTDB): domain Bacteria; phylum Omnitrophota; class Gorgyraeia; order JAFGGP01; family JAFGGP01; genus JAFGGP01. The sequence goes on from JAFGGP010000013.1 coordinate 214,995, forward strand.
AGCTGTTCATTAATCTTGATGCTTTTTTCCTGCAGCAGGGCATGGGTAGACTGAGAGCCGCCGTACAGCCTGAAATTCTTTCCCAGTGTAACTCTTTTATGCCCGTCTTGTGCATCTAATCCGAGCCCAAGGATCTCCCTTTTCTCTTTCATCCATCTCTCCACAAAATGTTATTCTCCGTTACTTTATATTATATAATATGTTAGATAGAGATACAATCATTAATCACCTATCCCCCAGTACTCTTTTAGCTCATCCTCCAATCGCCTCTTCTGGGCGTATGACAGTCTTCTTTTGTTTGTTTGAGTAACGCCCCATCCCCGCCTCTCCTGTCCTGTGGATTGTTTAAGACATATCTCTAATAACAGGACAGTACTCATACAAAATGCACAAAAACTCTTTGCCGTACTCATAATCTCGCGATCATCAGAGACGATAATAAACTTCTCGGGCGCAGGTGAAGACCGTATGCGATCTCTGATATAGCTGTCGGCTGACTCTGTCGCAAAGACTTCTCTGGGCATAGCAGAAACCCGGTCTCCGTTCGGCTGACAAACATCAGGGCTTCCGTCATAGACGATATATATCCCCCTGACCGGTTTGGCAAAACGGGCCCGCATAACGAGGGATCTGAGAAATCGGCGGTTGTCTTGCAGCGTCCCAGTAAAGATGTCATCTCTCCCTTTAATAACATTATATCCGTCGATAAGTACCGTATATCCTGTGCTCATCGTCTCTCCTGGCGATTCTTGATCTTCTCCTTAATGGGGCAGATTTCCAGATAATCGCACCATGCACACAACGCATTCATACGCGGCACAAACTCCCTTTGGTTTTTCATCTGCTCGGCAATTCCTATTGCCCGGGAACGCGTTTCCTCAAGCATATCATCGGTAGGATAAATCGAGCGAAACTCCCCCTTCTTAAGAAAAAAATAACTCGCCTTGACAACAGGTATATCGGGATGGCTTTGCTGGATGATCAGGGTATAGAGTTTCAGCTGGAGGCAGTCGTCATCCGTAACGACGCCAACCGAGTCCTCAAGTGGAGAACCGGTCTTGTAGTCGACAATATGGAGCCCTTCGGGTTCGTGATCGATGCGGTCGATGCGCCCTGATAGCGAGACTGCGTTGGCCAGTTCGATTGAACAGTAGGTCTCGGGGAGGAGATAGGGATCTTTTGTGACATCAAAGCCGAGATAGAAATTTCGTAACTGCCTGAGTCCTTCCATGCCCCACTCACGCTCCTCATCGAGAGAAGAAAATCCCCTTCTGTTTCTCTTCCACTTTTCCCGAAACAGATGTTCGAGGTTTGCCAACGTCCGATCGCCAGGGGCAAAATCCTTGTAAAAGCTATTGAGTGTATCGTGGATATTTTCCCCGAGGGTCAGGAAGGGCCTTTCTTTTCTGTATCGCTTTCTGATCTCAGGTGTCGTATAAAAGCGATACTGCATCGGGCACCGGCTAAATATGACAATGGTATGATGACTAAGCTGAAACATTACTCCTGATTTTTCCGTCTACTTGCCAACGATCAATCTGATAGAAAAAAGAAGCAACACAACACCAAATACCTTTTTAAGCACCGCATCAGAAATGAGATGTGAAAACATAGCGCCGATGTATCCTCCGAAAAAGAAGCCGATGCACACAAAAAGTGCGATACTCAATTGCACGTTTCCCGCGACATAGTAGCGCCAGGCGGCTAAAAGCCCGATCGGAGGAATCATGATAGCAAGCGAGGTCCCCTGTGCCTGGTGTTGCGTCAGGCCGTAGATATAGACAAGCATCGGTACCATGATAATGCCACCGCCCAAACCAAGAAAACCGCTGACTATACCGGTACACAACCCTAAGGCTATATATCCAAGCCAATTCATACTACCCCCCCCTCTCGAATGAAGTTATATCCTTTTCCCGATCAACAACTTAAAAATGCCGATTACGGCAATAACCCCGAAACTGCACAATATAATGGGTATGCCGACCTTCAACTCACAGTAAAGCAACATATGGGCTGCATCCCTGTAATACAGCTTATAGTAACCGCCTGCCGCCACGGTGCCCGAAAGCATAATAAGTGCTGCGCTATATACCCTCCCCTGGATCGACAAAAGCCCGAGCAGTCCGCATACTATTGCCACAATAGGCACCAGATACACCAGACAGCTTTTTAAGGTAATATAGTCCGAATCCCCGATAAAAAATGAGAACAGGTCGGTAAGAACCCGGGCATCCGGGCTATCGGCCATAAGCGGAATATCGTAGCCGCTCAGAATAAAGCGTCCTTTCGGAAAAAGCGGTTCTTTTCGAAATAGTTCCTTTGCCGCCTGAAATCGCTCTGTATTGCCGAGCTCAACGCTCATCTGTATCCAAGGAAGAAAAAAAGAAAAGATGACGACAATAACCGCCAACCACAACACCAGGTTCAGCCTTTGGTTGATTGAGAGAATGCCCTGCATGAAAGTACCCCCTGAGCCTGTATCACAATTTCTTTTTCCAACTCATACGAAAGAATGCGCGGCGCCTCCCCTATGGGAACCCACCGCACCTGCGTCACCTCGGGTAAGCCGGGTCTCAACACACCCTTCTTAAAAGCAGTCAGATAGAACACCACATGTTTATATAGCAGGCGTCTCTCCTGTGGCTCTTTATAACGATAATGAATGAGGCCTATACGACGTATTATTTCTCCTGAAACGCCTGTCTCCTCTCCGAGTTCGCGCAGAGCCGCCTCCTTTGTTGCCTCGTATTGATTAAGCTTGCCTTTCGGCAGACTCCAATGGCCGGTTTTTCTCTTTTTGATAACAGCGATTGCGAGGCCGCGTTTTGATTTTCGGAAAAGAACACAACCGGCGGCAAATACATGCATAGCAGGTATCTCCCTTCCTAACTGCTTGCCTGACAGAGAGTATCATTCATATGGAAATGTCTCTTTCGAGGTACTAGCTTCCCTGCGAAGATTTTCATTAAGGTTGGCCGCAAGATACGTTTTCTCGTAGCCAGAGAAACGGCAAAAGAGGCCTAAAAGACATAGCGTATGCTGCACTCTATCTGATCTGAATCAAAATCGTGAATCCTGTCGACATGCCGCCAACCCAGAGCAACTGTCGCGTGTTCGGTCAATGAAGCGCTACACCCTACACCGACTTCGTTGCGTGTCGCTTGGCCACGGCGAAAACCAAAGGTCCACTCTTCAAAACAATACAGATTCAGGCGGTTGCAACCGAAGAAACTCTTCCCTATTGGTAAAAGGCCCAGCAATCGAGTTTCAGCTTCAAGGGTATCGGGTTCGCACTCTAATAATGCGTATTGGATAGACTCTCCTGCATAAAGCCATGTACATAGCCGATACCCTGCCTCGCAGCCAACTTCCACCCTGGACCACTGTGCGGGTTCATAGTTATAACGTGTTTCGGTAAAAAGAGATAATCTGATAGGGTTGTTGAGGGGCACGCACAGTGCCTTCTCGGTGTCGGCAGAAAAACGAACAACAACCTGGTCTTCTTTAGAGTCTTTGCCCTGCACATCGACCCTCAGAGAACCGGTCGCCGAAATCGTCAAGGGCTCGGCGCACTGCGCTTCCTGACAGACTGAAAACAGATACACATAGCAGAGTAACATCACACTGCCTGTGCGTCTTGCCGCCTCTTTCAGAAAAGGTAACCTCAAGAATAGCCAAGATAGGCGGGGCATAATAATACTATTATTAGAGTGATATCTTCTCGGCGATATCCCCTACAACCGGCATCTTCCAGTAATTGTTCATCAAGACCTGCAGGATACCGGCGAGAGAGAGCAGTCCGAAGACGACTGCAGCGATAACCCAGATAATCTGCCCGAGGACCGGTACAATGTTCAATACCCCCGCCGCCACCCAACCAATAAAAAGTACAAGCCCCTGCTTGCCGTGAAAAAGGGCAAACCGATTGTCCTTCTTCAGAAGTAGCGGTATGAGGCACAGTACACCGATATATCCGACTATGGCAAAAAACTTCCCTTCCTTAATGACACTATCCACCTCCTGCCGTGGTTCTTTATTGACTGCGTCCCGCTCATCCATAACCCCTCCTTTTTTTATAACCATGTTCCGTATGGAATATACCGCGCTTCCCCTACCGTTTGATCGGCCGCCGGAGTGCCGGCGGGGCTTTCTTGTCGATTAAGCGATAAATCTTGGCAAGGCGTGTCCGAAACAATCTGTCGAACTCGGCATCAGTGCTCGCGCTGTGATCATCGCCATACCACCAGAACCAGTCGCTTCCCTCGGCTATCATCAGCTCCTGCCACGCCTCTTTCAGTTCCTTCGTATCGCCCGAAGAGCCCCTCTGTGCCTCCCGTAACAACTCACGGACATCCACCAGATACTTCCAGGCAAGATTTTTCTGCCGGTGCCCGATCCATGTCGCAAAGTTACCGTAAATCCAGCTTCCGGCAAATAGATGCGATATATTCTGGACAGGGGGGTGTGCTTCGAGAAAATCGGATATACGCACTGTCTGAATATCCTCATCATCCGAAAGGCGCTGATAAAGCGCGACTAAAAAATCCTTGCCGTCGTTGGGATAATACTCCCATGCATTCTCGCCATCAAGGATAATCGTTACCAGGGATGAAGACGTCTTTTCTTTCAGATATCCCTTGATGTTACGCAGATGCGTCAAGAGATCGCTAACCGCCTCCTGAGGAGGCCACGTATTATAGACAAAACCTATCCTGTCCGAAAGAATTCTGTCGCGAAATACAGCAGCCATCGTATGCGGCCCCCGCCTGACGACGGCATACGGCTGAAACAAGATGCCGCTCGATTTTGACACGCCGAGCGAACGGAATAAAATCTCCTCATCGGTCGCAAACCACTGAAAACCCTCCTGTGAAGCGATGGGGATAAGGTCTTCGCTCACCGAGCCCTCGGAAGGCCACATCCCCTTTGGCCGGACTCCGAACAGTTTTTCATAATACTCGGCCGCTCGCGCAATATGCCAGCGGGCATCATCGTGGCCGTCAATCAAACGCCTCTTGGGCAGTTTGATGCCCGGTAACGCCACCCGGGCCGATTCCATATTACAGAGAAGTGGAATAATCGGATGGTAATACGGGGTGGTGGTGATTTCGATGGTGCCGCTATCCTGCATTCTCTTGTACGTCGGTATAATTTCCTTGATGAGCCTCTGGTGGCAGTTAAGCACATACTCTTTTTCCTGCTCGTCAAAATGCCTCCCTTTTGACCGTATAAAGGCAAGGCGCTCGTCCTCTCCAATAAAGATAGGGTCTATCCATACCAGATTGTACCAGACAATAAGATCGAGCCAGTCCTGCTTTGTCAAGGCGTCGTTGCGCTGGACCTTGCTGAGAAGCTCCCAATAACGGGGATATGGCTTGATCATAGTGTCCCAGTTTGCCATAAAGAAGTTATCCTTCAGCAACTCTTTATCTTTATCGTTGAGACGCCCAGCCTTTTTCCGGGAGACAATAAGGGCCTTATCGGTCAATGTGCCATTAGCATACCCCTCTATCTGTTCTAACAGAACAGGGGTAAGATTGAAGGTAACCCTTGCCTTTGGAAAATCATCGAGGATGCGCACCATATCCAGGTAGTCCTTGGTGCCGTGGAGACGAACCCATGGCATGCTAAGCACCCCGCTTTTAGGTTCCCCGTAGTACGGCTGGTGCATATGCCAGATAATCGCGACGTTCAGTTTCTGCTGCATCTATCCCTCTTTCCCTTCTTGTGGTGTTCCTGAATGCACTAAATGAAGTTTCAGTATACAAAAAAAACTCTCATTTTGCAATAAAAAACCCCCGGCGGAAACCGCCGGGGGTTTTTAGTAAGGCACAACAAGGTCTTAGAAGGTCACCTTCATGGTGCCGACCAGATCAAAGGCGGTGTCATTGCCCTTGTTAGCCTCTGTTGTCTCGCCATCATAGTAATCACCAGGAATAAACCAAGCGGCCAGAAGACCAACCTGAACATCCTCGGTATAGTCATAGATAGCCTGCAGGTCTATTTCATGGCCGATCTCTTCATCGCGATCGGTGAAATATGCCTCGTCGGCCCGGTAATAGTTCCACCGTGCGGTGAGCGCAAGATCGTCTATCGGCCTTATTGAGCCAAAAAGCGAAAATTCATGCTGATTGGTCGTGGCAGCCTGATCGTTAGGATCGTTGGTGGCATACAGCGTGGTCTGAAAATCGCGAATCGCACTGGTGAAAGAACCGCGATACATCGGATCCCAGCCTTCATAATCGCCACAACCGGCCGCGCCGTTGGTAGCATCATATGCTTCACCTGAGAAGTATATGTACTCGCCACCCAAGGACGGGGTCCAGTTGGTGTCTGCCCAATTATATTCGGCACCGATATCAAGCGCCCATGCCTGACGATCCCTGTCCACATACTCGCTACCGGCATCGTCAACGTCAGCGGCTATTGAGTAGTCACCGAATTGGAAGGCGACTTCGCCCCAGATCGAGAGATTCTCAATCGGCTCCATGCTGCCGCGCGTACCAAGCGTGTAAACGGTGTTGGTGGCCGGGTCAGCCTCACCGTTGTCACCGTTACCGCCGTTGACGATGGTGCTGCGGTCTTCTTTTACGAACAGATAGAGCTCTGCCTCTGCATTGTAGTCTTCGAACTGATAACCGACATTGATTCCATACAGATCAATATCATCCTCTGATGCCAGGCCATTCTCATCGATCTTTGCCCAGATCATATCAATGGTCCAGGGATCGTAGTCGAGAATCGCACGGATGGCATCAAACGCGGTGTAGTCGGTATACTCGTTGGCGCCGAGCGAACCTTCTGGATCAGCAAATCCGGTCAACAAAGCGCTACCAACAATAAAACCTCTTCCATACACAACATCCTGACGACCGACAATAACAGTCAGTGGTGAATAGAAGAGTTCTTTCAGTGTAACATTTGCTAAATCAACGCCGAGATCGAGATTGGTAGTGTCGTTAGCAACTTCCCAGTCTCTCTCATTGACAATTCTTACCTGTGTGGAGACATTGTCAGTCAGGTCAGCATCCACATTGATGCCGAGCTGCTGGGTTAAATACTCATCCACCTCACTATTCGCATCGTCATTATCTTTCAGATCATACTGATCGCGATAGATAGCGCGGAAGGTGAGATCTCCACTAACCTTGACGTTCTGCACAGCGGCATATGCCGGCACTGAAAGCGCAAGCACAAGTACCAGTGTGCAAAATAGGGTTAGTCTACTCATTATTTCCTCCTTAAAAAAGTTTCTCTACGAATTTTATTGGGCCTTCACAGCCCTAACAGGTTTGCCCCCTTCTTTCTTCTGGGGACCTTTGCCCGATTTCTTACTTCTATATGCATCTCATTATAAGGCATCCTTCCGGCTCTAAAACGCTGTTTCACCCCCTCTCTTGCCATTTTGAGGAACCCTATAATGCTAAGCCCTGCGCAATTTCAAACAGGATATCACAGCTCTTTTATTCTGTCAAGTATTTTTTGCAGATGTTATCAATAGTGATCTTATTCGCCCTTTTTCAATGGTTTGATAATAGAAGAGGCCCTGATGGTGGCCTTTGGGGCGATGGCCAGGATGAGGCCGGTTTTTGTCTTGCCGCTCTCGATCATAACAATACAGTTCTGGTCCTCTTTTTCGAAGTTGAGCACTCTTCTGCCGAATTCAATAATATTGACCATGCGCCAGTTATAGAGGGGCATCTGTTCCTTATAAAAGAGGACGAGGCTATCGGCCGAGGTCTTCCCTGTATATCGCAGGAGTCCTACCCGGGAAAAATCGTTCTGGAAGGCAAAAGACTCTTCAGGCTGAATCTTGAATCCGTACGGCACAGGGATATCGTCAAACCGCAGAAATGACGCCACTTCCAGTGCTCGCACATCATCCTTTGCACTGGAAGACCGTCTGCCCGGCAAAGAGGCACAACCGGAAAGAAAGCACAGTATGAGGAGCACGCTTATGGGTCTGAGAGAAAGTACATATCGCATCGGGTCCTCCTTGCTTTGCCACATATAATACTATATCGTTAAAATAAATCAAGCAAAATTTCTCTTGCAAAAGAGAACGTCTCAAGCAACCTGCCTGCCTTGCCTCGCCGGCAGGAGGCCCACAGGTTCGATTCCTGCCACTACAGAATAATTAGCAATTACATAAGGCAAAATACTACATCAAGACTATCGCTCCAGAAATGGTGCCCCAAGCAGGAATCGAACCTGCGACACCAGGTTTAGGAAACCTGTGCTCTATCCTACTGAGCTATTGGGGCAGTTAAAACGTAACTAAAGACTCGACCGGATATCCCTTCAGGCGTTCGCGGCCCTTTAAATCGCTGAGCTCGATTAAAAATACGATGCTGAGAATATCTGCCTGCATGGATTCCAGAAGGTCCACGACCGCCCGCATGGTTCCCCCGGTGGCAAGCAGGTCATCCACAAGAACAACATCCTCGCCGGGCTTAAGCGCATCTTCATGAATTGCCAGGGTATCGGTGCCATACTCAAGATCGTAGGTAATCTCTTTTGTTGTATAAGGGAGTTTCCCTCTCTTCCTGACAGGGACAAAACCGCACCCGAGATTCTGCGCAAGGGCACCGCCAAAAATAAATCCCCTCGCCTCGACCGCTACGATTTTCTGCGGCGATAACGGACGGACCCTTTCGGTAAGAAGCCCCATACACCTGTGAAAGGCCTCCCCGTCTTGAAGGAGTGTTGTGATATCCCGGAAAAGAATCCCTGGTTTCGGAAAATCCGGTATGGCCCTGATATAGTCGCTCAGTCGCTCCTCACCCTTTTTTTGATGACCCACCTCACACACCCCTCTCTTTTTTAAAAAGCACATCCTCTTCTTCTTCGACGATCTTCCGTAATTTTTTTAATGCCTGAAGCTCTATCTGACGCACGCGTTCGCGGGTAATCCCGAAGTGTTTCGCGGTCTCGCCGAGCGTCTTGCCTTCCCCGTCTTCGAGCCCGAAACGCAGCTCCAGAATGCGCTTCTCCCGAACGTCCATCAACTCCAGCAACTGATCCAGGCGTTCGCGTTGTAAAAAGACCGCCAGCTCCTCACCTGGAGAGGCGATGCTCTGATCCTCGACAATGTCTATAAATTCGCTTGTCCCGTCCTCACCGACCGGCGCATCCAGAGAGGCGGGCCGGCGAACCACCCTCCTGATCTCCCGCACCTTCTCCGGGTCGACCCCCATCTCCTTGGCTATTTCTTTTACCTTCGGCTTTCTGCCCAGTCGCTGGGTCAGCCGCTCGGTCGTCTTCTTGCACCGCTGCATCAGTTCGGTCATGTATACAGGGACCCGTATTGTCTTTGCCTGATTGGCGATAGCCCGGGTCACGTATTGCTTAATCCACCACGCCGCATAGGTGCTGAACCGATACCCTTTTTCAGGGTTATACTTGCTGACCGCCTTGATCAAACCCAGATTCCCCTCTTCGATCAGGTCCATCAGGGGAACGCCGTACTTTGCGTATTTTTTGGCAATATTGATGACGAGGCGCAGGTTTGACCGGATCATGCGCGTCCGGGCCTCCTCGTCTCCCCTGAGTGCCTTCCGCGACAACTCTACCTCCTCTTCGGGGGTCAGAAGTGGAATATTTTTGATATCCTTGAGATAGAGCTTTATTGGATCAGGCATAGTCCCTTTCCGATTACTTGGTTACTGTTGCAAGCGCCTCATCCTTAAGAGCCGCCTGTGCCGCGGCAAGCCGCGCAATGGGCACCCTGAAGGGAGAACAACTGACATAGTTCATACCCACCTGATGACAGAAATGGACCGAGTTCGGCTCGCCGCCGTGCTCTCCGCAGATCCCTATCTTCAAATGGGGACGGGCTGATCTGCCCCGCGTAACGCCAAGCTCTATAAGCTGGCCTACACCTTCTTCGTCAATGCGCTGGAACGGATCCCACGGCAATATCCCCTGTTCGACATACCCCGGCAAGAATACGCCGGCATCATCACGGCTATAGCCGAAGGTCATCTGGGTAAGGTCGTTGGTCCCGAACGAAAAAAACTCGGCCTGGACCGCCACCTTATCGGCTGTAAGCGCTGCGCGCGGTATTTCAATCATCGTTCCCACCAGATACTCGACGCTGACCCCCTTTTCAGCAAAGACCTTCTGGGCGGTAGCGCGAATAATCATTGCCTGGTTTTCGAATTCCTGCACAGTGCCGATTAACGGAACCATAATCTCGGGCAGCACCTTAATTTTCTCTTTGGTCAACTCACAAGCCGCCTCCACAATAGCGCGTGCCTGCATCTCGGTAATCTCCGGATAGGTAATCCCCAGCCGGCAGCCGCGATGCCCCAGCATCGGATTAAACTCCTTGAGCGATTCCGTCTTCGCCTTTATCTTATCCGCCGAAACCTTCATTAGTTTTGCCATTTCCTCGATTTCTTTTTCGGAATGAGGCAAAAACTCATGAAGCGGGGGATCTAAAAGACGGATGGTTACAGGAAGCCCTTCCATCGCCCGGAAAATCCCGAGAAAATCGGACTTCTGCATCGGCAGAAGTTTTGCCAGTGCCGCGCGCCGTCCGGCCTCGTCGTCCGCCAGAATCATTTCCCTCATGGCATTGATGCGGTCCCCCTCAAAAAACATATGCTCGGTCCGGCACAGACCGATACCTTCTGCGCCGAAGTCGCGGGCAACCTTGGCGTCCTTCGGAGTATCGGCATTGGTGCGAACGCCGATGGCACGGATCTTGTCGGCCCACCCCATAAGAATGCTAAAGTCGCCGGAGAGTTCGGGAATGATCGTCTTGACCTGGCCCAGCATCACCTCACCGGTGCTGCCGTCAAGAGAAATCCAGTCGCCTGCCTTCACTACCGTCTCACCGACCGTAAATTGGCGTTTGACATAGTCAATCTCCAGTGCGCCGCAACCGGCCACACAGCACTTGCCCATGCCGCGGGCAACCACAGCCGCGTGTGACGTCATACCGCCGCGTGCCGTCAAAATGCCCTGCGCAGCATCCATACCGCCGATATCCTCGGGAGAGGTCTCGAGTCTGATCAGAATAACCCTCTCCCCTTTTTCTTTTGCCTCAACCGCCCGCTCTGCCGTAAAGACAGCCCTTCCGGTAGCCGCGCCTGGTGAAGCAGGCAACCCCTTTGCAAGCACCTTTTTCTCTGCCTTCGGATCAAACATCGGATGTAAGAGCTGATCGAGCTGCTCCGGCTTAACGCGCGAAACCGCCGTCTTCTCGTCAATCATGCCCTCTTTGGCCATCTCGACGGCAATGCGGATAGCAGCAGCCGCCGTCCGTTTGCCGTTACGCGTCTGAAGCATCCACAGCTTTCCTTCCTGAATGGTAAACTCGATATCCTGCATGTCACGGTAATGATCTTCGAGTTTGTGATAGACCCCTTCGAGCTCTTTATATACACCCGGCATTTCTTCTTCGAGCGACTCTTCATTATCGGAGGTCTTGCCAGCAAGATTTACCGGCTGTGGTGTACGAATACCGGCCACCACGTCCTCACCCTGTGCATTCTTCAGCCACTCACCGAAAAACCGTTTCTCGCCGGTAGCGGGATCGCGTGTAAATGCAACACCGGTTGCGGAACTCTCCCCCATATTGCCGAACACCATGGTCTGGACATTTACCGCCGTACCCCAGTGTTCGGGAATCTCGTTCAGCTTGCGGTAGGTGATGGCGCGTGCGCCGTTCCATGAGCCGAACACCGCGCCGATGGCACCCCACAGCTGATCCATCGGATCATCGGGAAAATCTTTCTTAAAACGCTTCTTAATCATGGCCTTGTATTCGCTGACCAGCTCCTTTAAATCCCCGGCAGTTAAATCAGTATCGTTTTTGACGCCGCGACCCTTCTTTTTTTCGTGAATAATAATCTCGAACGGATCCACCTCCTCCTCGCTCTCGGCACGGCACTCCATAACCACATCGGCATACATATGGACAAAACGCCGATAACTGTCGTAGGCAAACCGTTCGTTCGCCGTCTGCTCGATAAGGCCTTTTACCGTCTCGTCATTTAAGCCGAGATTTAATACTGTGTCCATCATGCCGGGCATGGACACACGGGCACCTGAACGAACGGAAAAAAGTAACGGGTTTTTTACGTCACCGAATTTCCTGCCCATCAGCTTTTCCACCTTTGCCAGGGCATCCAGTACCTGACCCTCGAGTTCTTCGGGATAGTTTTTGTTGTTCTCGTAATAGGCCGTACAGACCTCGGTCGTAATAGTAAAACCCGGTGGCACCGGAACGCCAAGATTAGACATCTCGGCCAAATTAGCCCCCTTGCCGCCCAATAAATTCTTCATGTCAGCGCTGCCATCCGCCTTGCCGCCACCGAAGGAATACACATACTTTTTCACAACATCCTCCTTTTTTGTTAAAACTGCTCGTTTTGCTCTTTTCCCATCACCAAAAGCGATAAATCTGCAATGTGCCCCGTATAGAGCGTGTTGATCGCCTTCATGAGTGCGAGTCGATTCTCCCGCAGGCGCTGGTCATCCACGTTGATCAGCACCTTATCGAAAAAGACATGCACTATCCCATAGAGAGAGCTTCCGTACAGTTCGGTCGCCCGCTTATAATCGCCTCCTGCACATAACTCGAGGAAACCGTTGCGGCATCCTTTGTACGCCGAAAAGAGCTCGTGCTCTAATGACTCTGAGAAACATTCGGGGCTGGGGGCCCCTATCGCTTCCGAAGATGTGCCCTTGAGGATATTATTGGTCCTTTCGACCACCTTCCAACTCTTTAAAAAATAATCCTCATTGAGAACGCCTTTTATCAGTTTTATTTTTGCGAAGGCCCCTGCTATATCGTCCAATCCCCCTGCAATGACTGCGTCGACCACATCATACCGAAAACGATCCTGTAAAAAACGGCTTCTGGATCGTTCGACAAAAAACTCCCGAAGCTGCCCTGCCACTGTCTGCATATCGGTCTTTATGACCGCCCCGTACAGTTCCAGCACCTTTTCCAGCAGGCCGCCCAGCGAGAAACTGAGGTGGTTATGCAGGACGATGGAAACAAACCCGCTCCCCGCACGTCTGATGCCATAGGGATCGGCGCTGCCGGTAGGCATGATACCCACGGCAAAGCAGCCGATGATTAAATCCAGTTTATCGATCAGCGAAAGAAAAGTACCAACCTGCGTCCTGGGCAGAATTCCCTGCTGGGTTTTTGGCAGGTACTGTTCGCTTATCCCCGATGCCACCGCATGGTCTTCCCCGCCGGCCATTGCATAGTATAACCCCATGACCCCCTGCAAAGACGGAAACTCCCTTACTACATGCGACGTTAAATCAGACTTGGAGAGTTCGCAGGCGCGTTTGAGTCTCTCGGCAGTTTCGTCCGGTACGCACAAAGACTCGCATACAAGAGCGGCTATCGCCTTCATGCGCTCGGTCTTTTCATATACCGAACCAAGTTCCTGATGAAAAATCAGGTGCTTAAGCCGCTCCCTCATGAGAGAAAGCGGCGTCTTTAAATCCTCCCGGTAGAAAAACAGGCTGTCTGCAAGCCGTGCCTCAAGGACCTGCTGGTAATTCTTTCTTACCTCACTCAGCCTAAGTGGCCTTCCGTCGAGAACACCCAAAAACTTAGGAATAAGTTTTCCACGGCTTGTTTGTAACGCAAATAATCTCTGATACTTAGAAAGACTGCACAGCAGCACTTCTTTGGGTAACTCCAGAAAACGGGGGGCAAAATCTCCGCAGAACACGCAGGGGGCCTCGACAAGATGTGTCACCTCCTCGAGCAACCCTTCTTCAACAATGACCTTGGCATTTTCCTTCGCCCCGATAGTATTTAGCTGGGTTACTATTTTCTGCTCTCGCTTTTTTGCATCCAGTATGGCCGATTCTGCCTGAAGCAGTTTAAAATAGTCTTTGATCGCAGAAACCCTTTTCTGCTGACCGGAAGCAAATGATCGCGGGTATGTCTCTCGCTGTGAGACCACCCCTGCTATCTCGCAACGCAATACAGTATCATCAACAAGGGCAAGCAGCCATCGAATCGGACGAATAAATGCGACGCGTGTCCCACCGTCCCACCTCATATTCTTGGGAAGAGGCAGCCCCGTCACCATCGGAGGAATAAGCTCTGTAAGGAGCTCCCTTGTATCCCTGCCTTGTTCCAGCCGTTTGAGCGCCACGTATTCCCCCCGCGGGGTCTGGTGGATCTCCAGCTCAGACACATCAACGTTATGCGCCGTGGCAAAACCGCAGGCCTGCTGTGTCGGTCTGCCGGCAGAGTCAAAGGCCTTTGCGCGTGATGGGCCCAGCACCGTTACCGTCTTGTCAGGTTGTTTGACAGAAACTCCTTTGGCATAAAGCACGAAACGCCGTGGGGTCCCGTAACCAACAACCTCCTTTGCCGTAATGTCATAACCACTAAGTGCGGCCGCAAAGGAACTGCGCATTTCCTGAGTAATAGAAACCACGCAACCGGACGGCACCTCCTCGCATCCTATCTCGAGAAGAAAATCCAATGTCCTTTTCTGGGGTCGCCTTTTTGTGGTCATCTTACCTTCTCTTCTGAGGACTCTTTATCCTTAGAGTAACATTCGGCACATCTCTTCGCAACGGCCCTTACCCGGCCGATAAAGGTTGGCCGTTCCGTCGCGCTGATTGCGCCACGGGCATCAAGAATGTTAAATGCGTGCGACATCCTCAAGACATAGTGGTATGCGGGATACACAACCTCTTCCTTGAGCAGTCGCCGGGCCTGACGTTCATATTCGTCAAAGAGCGACAGATAAAACTGCGTATCCGCAAGTTCAAAATTAAACCGTGATCCTTCAATCTCTGCGGTGCGGTGAAGATCCCCGTATGTCAGGCAGTCATTCCACCTGAGCGCATAGATGTCATACACCTTTTGCAAAAACATGGAGATACGCTCTATACCATAGGTGATTTCCACCGGAATCACGGAAAGATTAATTCCGCCAACCTGTTGAAAATAAGTAAATTGTGTGATTTCGAGACTATCAAGCCATACCTCCCAACCTACCCCCCACGCCCCCAAGGTCGGTCCTTCCCAGTCATCTTCAACAAAGCGAATATCGTGATCCTTCAGGGCTATGCCAAGGTGTTTTAGGCTCTCCAGATAGAGGTGTTGCACATCGAGAGGAGCGGGTTTGAGAATAACCTGGTATTGATAGTAAAACTGGGCGCGCAAAGGGTTCGATGCATACCTCCCATCAGCAGGGCGATAACTGGGCTGCACATAGCCGCACCGCCAAGGCTCCTGGTCCAATGACCTGAAAAACGTTGCCGGATGGAATGTGCCCGCGCCCACTTCCATGGCAAGCGGCTGAAGAATAGCACAGCCCTGCTTTTTCCAGAAATCGTTCAGTCCCTGTATGACATCCTGGACATTCATGTCTCCACACCTTCTCGATAAAACTGTCTAATAACCGGGATACTCTTCAGGGGGAAATCCAGGTGATAATCGATAAAACGGCGTATCATGCGAACGGCATCTCTATTCTCTCCCGACCTTTCGTAAAGCCTTTCGAGAAGAGCTACCGAAAAATCACCCTCCATCGCACCATCTGTTATGGCCTGAATGCCCGAGCAGGCATGTCGGGTTGTCGCGATGCCGTTATATACCGGCGAAGAACACGTGTGACAGTATACGTTTCCTTTCGCCACATCAAACGTCACCGGCTCAACGTCATACCCCATGCATCCTCCGCACCGATTTACATGGGGTAAAATCCCGAGAGACTTCAGGAGTCTCACCTCAAAAACATGCGTCAAGAATACATATCGTTGGGTTTCCCGCAAGGCCCTCAATGCGTTTCTGAGCAGATGAAAAATGTCGGGGTGAGGGTCGCCGAATGCGGTAAATCTATCAACGATCTCGACAAAATAAGCGCCAAAGGCCGTCTTTTTCGGATCCCGCCTTACTCCTCCAAAATCATCCATCAGGTCAACCTGGCCGATTAACCCGAGATCACTCCTGTGACGCTCGTATACTACCAGTGCATTGAGCGTCATTATCTCAAGGGGGCTGCCGTACTTAAACGGATATCCCTTAACCCCCTTGATAATGCCTTTGATCTTGCCGAGTCTGTCGGTATAGCAGTTAAGCAAAAAACTTGTATCGCGAAAATCGTCCTTACGTAATATAATCGCCTGTACGGACTGTATCGGCACCTCATTCTCCTGCCCCGGGCTACTCTGTCAGCGCATCAGGTCTTACGGCGCCGCCGGAAATAATTAGCTTCATTGCCTCTTCTACGGTCATATCAAGATATATAATTTCTTCCTTTGGTGCAAGTAAAAAAATACCGCTCGTAGGATTGGGGCTTGTGGGGATGTAGATCGATATCATATCCCGCTGGATGTGCTTATCGACTTCCCGGGGTGCACCTCCGGTAACAAACCCGATTGCATAACTCTCTTTCCGAGGATATTCAATCAAAACAGCCGCATTAAAAAACTCCTTGTTGCCCCCGAAAAGGGAGCTGCTCAGCTGCTTCATCGCAGTATAGACCTTACCGATAAGCGGCAACTTAAAAAAAGCGCGTTCGAAGATGCCGAGGATCTTCTTCACAAACAAGATACGGACCAGTGCCCCGATTAACGTAATGCCCGTAATAACACACACAAAGATAATGGCGCGCGCCGCCAAAAGCATCAGCGTCTCATCGCCTAAATAAGGACTGATCAATACCGCGAATGGTTCGAGAAGGATGGTATTGAGAGAGACGACCAGAAACTTGAGCACGAAATACGTCCCCATGATCGGCAAGATCACCAAGAGCCCGGCAATAAAACTATTTCTGATTTTTGCTATCATAGAACTTCTCCAGAAGAACACGTTGCAGTGCTTTCATCTCCCTTGAGGCTGCCTGCGTTGTATCATCAAAGCCGAGTAAATGCAAAATACCGTGAATGGCGTAGAGCGCGACCTCGCGAAAAAAGGGGATCTGGCGAATCTGTGCCTGTGCGGCAGCCTCCTCAACCGAAATAACCACATCCCCCAAGAGCTCAACCGCCGCACCTCTCGGAGGAGCGCCCTGAGGAAACGCGATGACGTCGGTCGGACTGCTCTCATGCAGATAGGCACGGTTTAAGCGGACGATCTCCTTGTTATCGACAAGCACAATGCAGAGCTCTGTCTCTGATTTGCCGTACTCGGCAAGGACCGAGGCGGCAACCTGTCGCAACTGCCGTGCGGGTACCTTATAGCGGCTCTGGGTATTTCTTATCACCACGGCCATTTTTCGTATGCTTCACTGCAGTACTGTCGTCGTTGGTTGGCTCAGTCTTTTTTTGTTTCGGCGATTGTCCTCTCATTTCGGGATAGTCGATCCTGGAATGGTAGATCCCACCGAGCACATGGAGAAAACTGTCGGCTATGTTATGAAGATCCCTCAGTGTAAGGGTGCACTCGTCGAGCTGTCCGTCGATAAATTTATTATTAATGATCTTGCGGACCAGCCCCTTTAGGCTTGCCGGGGTCGGGTCATCAAGTGCCCGGGATGCCGCCTCAACCGAATCCGCCAGAAGCACGATAGCTGCTTCGCGCGTCTGCGGCTTTGGTCCGGGATACCGGAAGCTCTCCTCCGAAATCGTCACTTCATCCTCCGGTTTTACCTTCTGCAGGGCACGCTGATAAAAAAACGACGCAAGGCTCGTGCCGTGATGCTGTGCCATCAACTCCGTAATGGCGTAGGGCAAACGGAATTTGCGTGCTATCTCCAGGCCTGCCTTGACATGCTGAATGATAATCAGACTGCTCATCGAAGGGGCCAGCTTCGCGTGTTTTGACTCTTTATTGATGGGTTGATTTTCGGAAAAATATTCTGCCTTGTCAATTTTTCCGATATCGTGAAAATAGGCCGCTACCCGCGCCAAAAGCGAGTTTGCGCCAACGGCATCACAGGCCGCCTCAACAAGGTTCCCGACCAAAAGGCTGTGATGATAGGTGCCTGGTGCCTTGACAATCATCTCTTTGAGAACAGGATGGTTTAGATCGGCAAGCTCAAGAAGGCTGATGTTGGTGGTAACTTTAAATACATGTTCAAAAACAGGCAGGATGCCCGTCACGATAATCGCGGCAACAATCCCGCTGATACACCCCCATGCCCCTTCAAGACCCACAAATGACATATCCGCATTATGCACCAATCCCAAGGCCCCGATAGCAAGAAACTGTGTCGCGCCCACAAGGAGACCGCTCCTCAAGACATGGGATCTGATGCGGGCCTTGCGGATGCTGTACACCGCAGCAACCCCGCCCAGGAAGGCTACTACAAAAACCGAAAAACTCTCCCCCGCAATAAAACTATTAAGCAACGCCAGAATGACCGTAAAGATAATTCCGACCGAACTATTGATGAGCAACGTTGTCAACATCGACCCGATAGAGGTGGGTATAAGATAGCTGGGGAAGGGAGACAGGGTAAGCATCCTGGCTATAACCGTAACCACAAGCCCGATAATGCCCAACAATAAAATATAGCGGTTGTCTCTCAGGATAACAGGCATAAAAATCTTGAGATACAGCATAAATGAAAAACTCAGGAGCGAGACAAAAATACAGATCCCCAGAAGAAGCAGATAGCGGTTATCGTTCGACTGTCCCAGGCTCAATACATCCAATTTTTCAATCTGCTCTTTCGTGATGCGTTCCCCTTTTTGTACGATGACCTCGTTTTTCTTAACCTGCACATACTGATACACCGGCGCGACGCCATCGGCAACATTTTGCTTCCTTGCCTGCGTCTCCATGTCATTAAAACGGATGGTCGGTCTTATAAACGTCTCCATAAGCTCTGATATCATCGACCGAAGACGCCAGCTGTCGGGGATATATTTCTTGATAAGGTCGTTCTTGATGTTCTTCGGGAAACCGGCGACACTGAAGATATCTGCCACGGCAACCACCTTCTCTCCGTTGCCCCGGGGATCGCGCACTATGCATTCTTTGACACCATCCGAAAGCAAATCAACCTTGTCTTTTTCGTAGGTGACAGGGGTGGAGAACAACTCCTCAAGGAGAAGAACGATCTTGGGCGCCAGCTCATCCGCCTTCTCCAGTCTCAGAAAGGAACGAAAGACCGGATCGAGCTGCTCTTCGAGCACCGTCCCCTGACTCGGTTGCGCAATAATCTGTGCAATAAGAGAAAACTCCCGGCGCACCTTCTCCACAACACTCTCGAGAGAGGCCAGATCGACATCAAAGACGGGAAGCACCTCTCGGGTTGCCTTCAACCTGAGCGCCTCGGTCTGCTCCTCGTCAATCCCCGAAAGATACCGAAAATCATACGGAGAGTAAATGCTCCTTAAGGCGATATCTCCTTCATGTAACTCATAGCCCGGCAGGCGCTTTCCGAAAAAGAGCACCAGAATAATGCCTCCGCAGACAAATACCCCGACAACGACATGCACAAAAATCTGCCACTGCCCTTTTCCCTTCTGCGGTACGGCACCGACCTTTTTCGCTGGCTGCGTCTTTTTATTTTTTATCATTTTTATCCTGATCCAGTTCTGCGTATGCCCGGATAATCCTCTGCACCAACTCATGGCGCACAACGTCCTCTCCGGAAAAATAACTAAATGCGATCCCGTCAATGGTCTTCAAAATCCGCTGCACCTGTATCAATCCTGACTCCTTCCCCACCGGGAGGTCGCTTTGCGTAATATCGCCCGTGATAACCGCCTTTGAATCAAAGCCGAGACGCGTCAAAAACATCTTCATCTGCTCGGGGGTGCTGTTCTGGGCCTCGTCCAAAATAATAAATGAATCGTTCAGGGTTCGCCCCCTCATATAGGCCAGTGGCGCCACCTCGATAATGCCACGCTCGAGACACTGCTGGATCTTATTGATCTCCATCATATCGTAGAGTGCATCGTATAAGGGACGCAGATATGGGGTTACCTTATCGTGCATATCACCCGGCAAAAAACCCAGGCTCTCTCCCGCCTCGACCGCCGGGCGCGTGAGGATAATACGGCTTACCTGTCCCCGTTTGAGATGGCAAACGGCCATTGCCATAGCCAGGTATGTCTTGCCGGTACCTGCGGGACCGATTGCAAACACAATGTCATACTGCCGCATGAGATCCACATAGCGCTTTTGTCCTTCGGTCCTCGGGGCGACATACCGTTTTTTTGACCACACCTCAATGGTATCCGAATATATCTCATGTAATGTGGTGTGCGCAATGTGTTCCATGGTCTTAATGGCGTACTCGATATCCTGTCTGTGCAGCGGTAGCCCTCTTCTTCCTATCTCGATCAACTCCACGATAAAGTTCTTTGCCTTCTTAAGTTGTAACTCGCTGTCCGCCTTGATCTTCAGCATCCTACCGCGGGCAACAATATCAACGGAAAGTTCCCTCTGGATAAGCCGGATGTTCTCATCGTAGGGGCCAACCAGCAAGCGCAAATCATCATCCGTCCCTAGTTCGATAATCTCTTCCATATCGTTGTCCCCAGCCCCCTGCCGCCCCGGTTCCTGCTCTATCGCTCATGCGCACAGGGCACTATTGGATCTGTTTGTCAGACGGCTTTTCCATCGGTCCAACATCAACCTCTATCTCGATTAACTGCCACGGTTTTTGCTGGCGTACCTCATACTCGGGGGGCGGTGTCCCCATAAGGTAACCGCGATTTCCCGAGATCTCTTGATCAGAGCGCTCCAGTTCAACGTAGCTCACCGACGTAGCGCACCCGGCTAACATAACTAACAAACTACACACCGCACATATTCGAATACCCAACACAGTCCACCTCCTTTGCTAACACAGCCTTTTTTGAATGGTCTTGTCTGTGCATTCTCACCACGTATATCTCATGCAAGACGGATATGTAATTCCCTCAGCTGTTTTGCCGCCACATCGGACGGCGCCTTACTGAGAGGACAGATTGCATTCTGCGTCTTGGGAAAGGCGATAACATCCCTGATGCTCTCACAGCCGCACAGCAACGCAAGCAACCTATCCAGACCGGGTGCTATGCCGCCATGGGGCGGGGCTCCGTAGTCAAAGGCATCCAGCAGGAATCCAAACCGCTGGCGCGCCTCTTCGTCCTCAAGACCGATGAGCGAGAAGATTTTTTCCTGAAGAGCCCTCTCATGGATCCTGATGCTGCCCGAACCGATCTCCACGCCGTTCAGCACAAGATCGTAGGCACGCGACCTGACCTTCGCCGGGTCGTTCTCCAATAACGGGATATCCGCCGGATGAGGGGCGGTAAACGGATGATGGAGACTCACCCATCGTTTCTCTTCTTCGGAAAACTCAAAAAGCGGGAATTCGGTAACCCACAGAAAGGCAAAGGGCGCCTGATCGGTTTTGAGATTGGGCTTGTCGCTGCCGTGTTTCTCCATCGCCTCTGCATATGACATACGGGGAAACGGGGTCTCCAGATCGCTGCCGAGCACCTCTTTGAAGATCTCTGCCATCAATCCTTCAACCAGACGATAAATATCCTCCTCGGTAATAAACGACATCTCAATATCGATCTGGGTAAACTCCGGCTGTCTATCGGCACGAAGATCCTCGTCACGAAAACAGCGGGCTATCTGAAAATACCTCTCTATGCCGGCAACCATTAAAAGCTGCTTAAAAAGCTGGGGCGACTGGGGCAGCGCATAAAACTTCCCCGGGTTGAGCCGGCTCGGCACCAGATAATCCCGTGCCCCCTCGGGGGTACTCTTGGTAAGGATGGGGGTCTCCACCTCTAGAAACCCGAGTCTGTCAAGATAGCGCCTGGTCACAAAGGAGACCTTGTGCCTCATCAGCAAATTGCGAAACATAAGCGGGCGCCGTAAATCCAGAGCACGGTAAGCAAGGCGCACTTCCTCGGTGGCGGTCGCCTCCTCTTCAAGCTCAAAAGGAGGCACCTTGGACGCATTGAGCACCGTGACATCCTCCACGGCAATCTCAACGGTGCCGGTAGGTATCTTATCGTTTATCGTCCCTTTCGGGCGACGCGCGACCGTACCCTCTACCGCAATAAGAAACTCGCTCCGCAGGGTATCGGCCCGTTCCATCAGATCACTGTCTTTTCTGGGAAAAAAAACAAGCTGTGTTATCCCCTCGCGGTCGCGCAAATCGATAAATATCAGTTTTCCATGATCTCTTCTTTTATGCACCCATCCAATAAGAGTAACGCGGTTGTCAATATCCGCCTCTCTCAGGCCCCCGCAACTATGTGTCCTGACATGCTCCATGCTCCCCGGCACTCCTTTCTTTCAAAAAGGGAATCAGCCGCTCCTGTTGAATGCTCTCCTGAACCCCTTGCCCCATATCCTTGACCGTAACCGTACCGCCTCTGATCTCGTCTTCTCCGAGAATAATCACAAAACGAGCCGCCGCCTTCCCTGCCTGCCGCATCTGCGCCTTAAGTGACTTGCCCTCAAAGTCCATATCACACATCACCCCGTTAGTCCTAAGTTGGTAAAGAAGAATAAAGGCGCTGTCACACGCTTCTAGCGAGGTGGTTACCAGAAAGGCATCGGGTGTTTTTTTTGTCTCCCCGGACAGAAAGTGTGCACTCGCCAATAACAATCTTTCCAGACCGATCGCAAAACCAACGGCCCCTACCCGCTCGCCACCCAGTTGGGATATTAATGCGTCATATCTGCCTCCGGCGGCAACCGCATCTTGAGCACCCAGTTGAGGCAGTGTCATCTCAAAAACGGTCTTTGTGTAATAATCCAATCCCCTGACTAAATGAGGCTCCTTTGTATATGTCACCCCTGCGCAGGAAAGAAGGGCTATCACCCTATTAAAATGTTTCGTGCACCCATCGCAGATCCACCGGTCCCATTCGGGAAGTGCATCGATAACCTTCCTGCATTCCGGCTTCTTGCAGTCCAGAATCCTTAAGACATTCCCTTGGAGACGCTGGGTGCAATCGTCGCATAATGCACTGCGCTCTTTCGTCAATATCCTGCGCAACCGATCGGTTATAAGGCGCCTGTCATCAAGGCAGCCGATATTATTTACGGCAAGCCTCCATGCCTCAATACCTAGGGAATGCATTATGTTACAAAGCAATAGTATTGCTTCGGCATCGTAATAATGACTATCTGAGCCAATAAGCTCAACACCGGCCTGGTGAAACTGGCGTTGCCGCCCGCGCTGAGGCCGCTCGGCCCGAAACATAGGGCCTATGTAATACCACTTTACAACACCGTGGGTCTTGGCAAAGCCATGCTCAATATAGGTCCTTGCTATGGAAGCGGTTGCCTCAGGCCTCAGGGCAAGTTGCCGCTCAGAGCGATCGGCAAACTCATACATTTCTTTATTGACAATATCGGTTGCCTCACCGATCGCCCGGGAAAAAAGCCCTGCCTCCTCTACGAGAGGTGTTCGTATCTCCCGATAACAAAAAGACTCAAAGTGTGCGCGCAGGAGCCATTCGATCCTCTGCCAGTGATAGACCTCATCAGGCAAAATATCTTTCATGCCCCTGACGCCTTTAGGTAATAGTGGGTAGGACCCCTTCTTCATAGGATGAGTACTTATGCTATCATACGGCGGGCTTGTGGTCAAATAAACCCCGTTAGATAGAGACAATCTAACGGGGTGATGCAGAAAACCTGTTCTGCTTATAGCA
Organism: Candidatus Omnitrophota bacterium; assembly: GCA_016930485.1. GTDB lineage: Bacteria > Omnitrophota > Gorgyraeia > JAFGGP01 > JAFGGP01 > JAFGGP01. The sequence goes on from JAFGGP010000013.1 coordinate 238,566, forward strand.
TCTTACCTTATGAATTGCCGCACGTCTGACGAGTCTGCCACAAGAAACGCATACGGTAGCTGTAAACCGGTGTTATTAACTCACTTTATCCTTCATAATTAAACCGGGCTTAAAAACAGCTACTTTCTTCGGCGGAACAGGCACCTCATCCCCTGTCCTGGGGTTTCTTCCGGTCCGGCCGCGCCTGGATTTGGTCTTAAACACACCGAAGTTCCTGAGCTCTACACGCTCCCCCTTCGCCAAGGCATCGACGATATGGTCCAGGGTGCGCTGCACTACCTTCTTGACATCGACCTGTTTGATGCCGGTTTCATTGGCAACCTGTAATACAATGTCTTTCTTTGTCATTTTAGCCTATCCTCCTTTCTTTAAAAGGGGTTACAACTCAAAGGTATAATATCAAGCAGAGGAGGCCATGTCAAGTAAATTCTAAAAATTATTGGACTTAAGAACAATCGGCTCTATATGGATGTTTTCCTCCCCGACAAAGCGCTCCAGATCCTTAAATGCCTCTTCGCTCGGTTCGATAAAGAAGTTTTCCTCGACCTGCATCATAAAACGCCGTTTGTCAGGCCGCATCAGCTGAAGCAATACCGGAATAGACCCTTTGTGGCGGGACAGGATCTCCTTAAGTGAATTGAAACTTGTTTCATCCAGGCCGGTTGTAATCAGATCGAGACACACGCGGGAGGTGCACTGTCTGGGTACCTCATCAATTGGGATAATATCGTTTGCTAAGATCTTAGGCTCTTCCTCTTTTAACGAAACCCTCCCGACAACCAGGATGACGGCATTCGGCCGTATATGATTGGCACACTTCAGGTAGGTTTTTGGGAATACCAGAACTTCCACCGTCCCTTCAAGGTCTTCAAGTGCAACGATCGCCATTTTTTCGTTTTTTGCCTTAGTCACCGTGTGTTTGGCCTTCACGATGATTCCGGCAACCGCAACATCCTCATTATCCTTCGCGTTAAAGAGGCCCGCATAATCATGGGTCGCGTATTTCTGAAACAAACTGGAGTAGCGGGCAAGCGGATGACCTGAAATATAAAATCCGAGTAGCTGTTTTTCAAAATGCAGTATCTGATGTTCCGGCCACTCGGGAATGGAGGGGATTTCGTAAAAAGAACTCTTAAAATCACCGGACGATACCTCCTGATCAAAAAATGAGAGCTGCCCCTTCATTCTATCTTTCTGAAGATCCCCGGCCAGCTCGAGCGCCTTATCAAGCGCCGCCATGAGCTGTGAACGGTGAAGAGAAAAGCAGTCCATGGCCCCAGACTTTATCAAACTTTCGGAAACCTTTCTATTGACAGTCCTTAGGTCGACTCGCTCGCAAAAATCGAAGAGGGTCTTAAAGGGGCCTTTCTCCTCCCGTGCATGCACTATCGACTCAATGGCGGTGTGACCCACATTTTTAATCGCCTGAAGACCAAACCGTATTTTGTTGGTGTCTACCATGCGAAAATTTGAAAAACTTTCATTAACAGACGGGGACAACACCTCAATACCCATCCTGCCCGCCTCAGAAATATACACGACGATTTTATCGGTATTGTCTGCCTCGCTCGAAAGCAGTGCCGTCATAAACTCGGTGGGATAATTTGCCTTGAGGTAGGCGGTCCGATATGATATCAAGGCGTATGCCGTTGAGTGACTCTTGTTAAAGCCGTATCCCGCAAAATACTCTATGAGATCAAACACCCTGTTTGAAGTGCGCTTTTCGATGTCGTTTGCCGCGCAGCCCTCCACAAATGCCTTGCGCTGCGCCTCAAACACCTCCGGGTTCTTCTTGCTCATTGCGCGCCGCAGGAGATCCGCCTCGCTCAGTGAATACCCCGCCAATACATTAGTAATTTTCATCACCTGTTCCTGATAAAGAATAATTCCGTATGTCTCTGCGAGCATGGGCTCGAGCAGTGGATGGTCATATCTGATCTGTTGAGAGGGATTATGTTTTCTTTTAATAAAGTCCTCAACCATACCGCTCCCTATCGGACCGGGACGGTAAAGTGCTAGAAGGGCGATAAGATCCTCAATGCGCTCGGGTTGCAATTTTCTCAGCAGATCTCTCATCCCCGCACTTTCCAACTGAAACACCCCCAGCGCCTCGCCCTTTGAAAGAAGCTCATAGGTTGCCTGGTCATCGAGAGAAATCTGATTGAGATCGAGATCGATTCCCTTACTTCTTTTGATGATTTTTACTGCCTCATCGATCACCGTCAGTGTCCTCAACCCCAAGAAATCAATCTTCAGCATCCCGATTTTCTCGAGAGACTTCATGGAAAACCCCGTCGACACCTGATTATCGGAGCCTCTGAAAAGCGGCACGATCTCGGAAAGCGGTTTTTCACTGATGACGACGCCGGCAGCATGGGTTGATGCATGACGCGTCAAGCCCTCAAGGGCACCGGAGATATCAAGCAGCTTTTTGATCTGCGGGTCGGTATCATACATATCCTTCAGGCGGGGTTCTATACGCATGGCCTCTGCAATCGTTATGGCGGGATCGTGTGGAACAAGTTTCGCAATCCTGTCCACCTCTATGTAGGGCATATTCATAACGCGCCCCACATCCCTGATAACGCCTTTTGCCATCATCGTACCAAAGGTAATAATCTGGGCGACTCTCTCCTTCGAATATTTTTCAATCACGTAATTAATGACTTCGTTGCGCCGCTCGTAACAAAAATCAATATCGATATCCGGCAAAGATACCCTGTCGGGATTGAGAAACCGCTCAAAGAGCAGGCCGTATCTGAGGGGGTCGATGTCGGTAATACCGAGGAGATAGCTGACCAGGCATCCTGCTGCCGATCCCCTTCCCGGCCCTACCGGCACCTGATGCTCTTTGGCAAAATGAATAAAGTCCCATGCAATCAAAAAGTAGCTGGTGTACCCCAGCTGCGTAATAATTGAAAGTTCGTGGTCCAGACGTTGCCGGATCTCAGGGGTGGCATCCGGGTATCGCCTGAGCAACCCCTCCTCGCACAGATGCCTCAGGTACTCCCCCCTCTCCATGCCGTCGGGCGCTTGATACTTCGGCAGGTGCACCTGCGTAAAATCAAGCTCCAGATTGCAACGTTCTGTAATGGCGATTGTGTTCGATAGCGCCTCGGGAATCTCCTTAAAAAGCTCCCGCATTTCTGCTTCGCTCTTCAGATAAAACTGGTCGGTCTGATATCTGAGCCGGTTTGGATTATCAAGTGTAGTCTGCGTCCCGATGCACAGAAGGGCATCATGTGCCTCTGCCATATCCTGCGTAAGATAGTGCGCGTCGTTCGTAGCAACAAGCGGAATCCCCATCTTGTGCGCAAGCCTTACAATGACGGGATTCAGCCGTTTTTGCTCCTCGAGGCCGTGATCCTGTATCTCGATATAGAAATTGTCGTTACCGAATATCTCACGAAACCGGGCACTGATGCCCTCCGCCCCTTTCACATCACCCGAGCTCAACAGACGGGCAACCTCCCCTTTCAGACAGGCAGAAAGACAGACAAGCCCCTCCGCATGCTCTGCGAGATACTCCTTGTCGATGCGCGGCTTATAATAAAAACCTTCAAGGTAGCCGGTGCTGACAATCTTAACGAGATTCTGATATCCTGCTTCGTCCCGGGCAAGAAGCACCAGGTGATAGTACCCTTCCCGCATGCCCTCCATACCCCGGTCAAACCGGCTGCGTGGGGCCACATACACCTCGCAGCCTATAATAGGCTTGATGCCGTTCTTCATTGCCTCGTCATAAAACTCGATTGCCCCGAACATATTGCCATGATCGGTGATAGCGATGGCTGGCATATTCAGGCGTTTGGCCACCTGTACGAGACGAGAAATATGGCAGGCACCATCCAACAGGCTATACTGAGAGTGCACGTGAAGGTGAACAAATTTTGAGTGATTCATTTTGAGCGGGCCCGACCTTCGGTCGTTTCTGACAATTCCAAATTCCAAATGTCAAATTTCAAATGAATCGCGTTGTTGCCAATTAAACCCTAAATCTTGTTTCCCCACATTGAAATGTGGGGCTACATTTTTTTGGATTTCATTTGGGTTTTGAATTTTGTCATTTGTCATTAAAAATGTACTACTGATCTTATTCCCATTCTATCGTGGCGGGTGGTTTTGAGCTAACATCGTATGCTACCCGGTTTATCCCTCTGACCTCATTGATAATCCGGGAGGAAATGCACCCCAAAAGCTCGTAAGGCAGGCGGACCCAATCCGCGGTCATCCCGTCAAGACTGGTCACGGCCCGGAGGATCAGCGCATACTCATAGGTGCGTTCATCACCCATAACGCCGACGCTCTTGACAGGCAATAATACACCGAAGGCCTGCCAGATGTCCTTATAGAACCCTGCCTTCTTAATCTCTTCGAGGATAATCGCATCGGCATTGCGAAGTATGGTGCACTTTTCTTCGCTAATCTCGCCCACGATACGAACCGCCAGGCCCGGTCCCGGAAAGGGGTGGCGCCAGACAATATCCTCTGAGAGACCGAGCCTCAAACCAATCTGACGCACCTCATCCTTAAAAAGCTCCCTGAGGGGTTCGAGCAACTTCAGACGCATCTTTTCAGGCAGTCCGCCGACATTATGGTGTGACTTTATCGTGGCACTCGGGCCTCCGAAGGCCGAGACGCTCTCGATAACATCCGGATACAACGTCCCCTGAGCCAGATGGGTAGCGTTGCCTATTTTTTTTGCCTCTTCCTCAAAGACCCGGATAAACTCGTGCCCGATAATCTTCCTTTTCTTTTCAGGATCAATGACACCGCATAAGGCAGATAAGAAACGCCTGCGTGCATCGACGATATGCACATCCACGTCAAACTGCTCTTGAAAAACCAAGGTTATCTTTTCCCGTTCCCCCTGGCGCAGAAGACCATTATCCACAAAGATAGCGTGCAGCTGCGGCCCAAGTGCCTTGGAAAGCAGTGCTGCAGCCACCGAAGAATCAACCCCGCCGCTTAAACCCAGGACGACATTGCCGGTGCCGACTTCCTCGGCAATCTGCCTCACTGAATTTTCGATGAACGTCTCCATAGTCCAAGTTGCACTGCAGCGGCAAATGGTAAAAAGAAAATTTTTGATGATCTCGATGCCGTTCTCTGTATGAGCAACCTCAGGATGAAACTGCACCCCGAACAACCCCTTCTCTCTATTGCCAAGGGCGGCATAGGGTGTGTTCTCGGTGCGCGCCAGAACCTCAAAACCTGCCGGCAGCTTCTTGGCAAGATCTCCGTGACTCATCCAGCTGACGAACTTCTTTGGAATCCCGGCAAAAAGATCGGCATCGTCGACAACCGTAAGCGGGGTCCGGCCGTACTCCCGCTCTTTCGAATGCGCAACCTGACCGCCAAGCTGCTGCATCATCACCTGGGCCCCGTAACAGATCCCGAGAATGGGAATCCCCAGCGCGTAGATCCCGGGGTCGGGACAGGGCGCATCCTCCTCATAAACGCTGCGCGGCCCTCCCGAGAAAATAATGCCTTTGGGGGGGTTATTCTTTATTGTCTGAAGTGGGATAGAAAAAGGAGAGATTTGACTGTATACTGACAACTCACGCACGCGACGGGCAATAAGTTGATTGTATTGCGATCCGAAATCTAAAATGAGTACCCAGTCCTGATGAATCATGTCCTGAATAATACCTTATCAAAAAACCCCTGTCAAGGTCCCCTCTTCGGATTGAGAGATGCCCTCTTTAATGAAAGGAAGGCCACGACCGTCTACCAAGCGTATATCCGCTCAATCGATCCTGGCCTTTTTCTTCCTATCATAACACGTCTCTGATGCGATACAAGCTCAGGCAAACCCTCTTTCTTGACTCAGGGTGAGTTCAAGAAAATTCTTTATCCTCCTGCTTCTGGTCGGATGCCTCAGTTTTCTGAGCGCCTTTGCCTCTATTTGCCTGACACGTTCACGGGTGACGTTAAACACAGAACCCACCTCTTCGAGGGTTCTCGGCACACCATCGCCGATGCCGAAGCGGAGCCGCAATACCTTCTGTTCGCGCTCGGTGAGTGTCTCCAGTACATCCTCAAGCTGTTCCTTAAGCATGGTATAGGCGGTTGCGCTGGCCGGGGAAACCGCTTTTTTGTCCTCGATAAAATCGCCGAAATGCGTGTCTCCTTCGTCGCCGATCGGCGTCTGCAGGGAAATCGGCTCCTGGGTAATCTTGATGATGGCCCGCACCTTATCAACAGGCATCGCCATCTCCTTGGCAATCTCCTCGGGAAGGGGCTCCCGGCCATGTTCCTGGACAAGCGCGCGTGACACCCTGATTAGTTTATTGATCGTTTCGGTCATATGCACCGGAATGCGTATTGTCCTTGACTGGTCTGCAATAGACCGGGTGATAGCCTGACGTATCCACCACGTTGCATACGTGGAAAATTTATAGCCCCGTTTATACTCGAACTTTTCTACCGCCTTCATGAGACCGATATTCCCTTCTTGAATAAGATCAAGAAATGAAAGACCCCGATTGGTATATTTTTTTGCGATACTCACTACCAGGCGCAGGTTTGCCTCAACAAGGGCCTTCTTTGCCTTCGCATACATTGTATGCCTTCGTTTAATAAGCTTTAATCGCTGTTTGATGCGCCCGTGTGACTCGGCGAATTCAAGTTCGATGCGTCTCCGTCTCCTCTCCAATTTGCCGATACTCCCCCTGATTCTCCTTGTCCGGCACCGGGCAATCTCCCTGTTGATATCCTCTATCTCCTTGAGGGCGCGTCGCATCTTGCGCACAACGTCCTCGATGCATGAAGTAGTCAGTTTAAATTCGTGCAGAATCTCCAAGATGGTACTCTTCTTCCGGGCAGACTCGAGACGTTTCGCAAGCTTGGCAATCCGTTTCTGAGTAGCCTCTTTCTTTGACTTGATATTCTCGTTAATGACCTCATCCAGATTCACGCCCCCCTTGATTATCCTCTTGGCGATTCTCTGAACCGCCTTTTTCGTAAAACGGGAGTCTAAAACAGCGGCGGTAAAACGTTCTTCGGCCCGTTCAATCTGTTTGGCCAGCTCGATTTCCTGCTCTCTCGTTAAAAGCGGGATCTGTCCCATCTGCCGGAGATACATCTTCACCGGATCGTCCAGCTGCGGAACCTGTTCAACTGTCTGCTGTGAGTCATCTTCGTGAGAATACTCAAGGGTATCGTCTTCCTCCTTAACAGATTCAAGACTCATGTCCTCGCTGTCAACAATCTCGATATTCTCATCCCCTAACAGTGTCAGGATATCGTCGATCTCCTCGGAGGAAAACAACCCTTCGGGCAGGACATTGTTGACCTCTTCATAGGTCAAAAACCCCTTGTCTTTCCCCAACGTGATCAGCTTCTGAATATTGCTCTTCGTGCTGAGCTTCTTTTTTGTCTGTCCGGTCTTTTTCACTGTCCCACCCCTTTTAATGAGACCACACGTTACAGAACGTAAACGCCCACCAGCATAGAGGGTGTCCTCTCGCCATCCCGCTCTGGCAGGATAGCTGAAAGATATAGTGTCTGGCCCACTTGCACCCTGTTTTTTGACGGTGCGCCACGCTAACCCTGGCTACTCTGCCTGTCCCATGCACTCTTATATAACGTACAAAAATAGCTCACAAGCCCTGCGGTGCTGCGGGCGCTCAACAACAAGAATCATCCATCACCTACCGACTGAGCATCCTCACAACCTGCTGATATCACTTGAGATGCCGCAATTGCTTAACTGCTCTTTGAAACTCGAGAAGCAGGCGTTCCATGCCCTCCTCATCATGATTGACCTGTGCAAGCTTAATATCGTGTTGCAGCCCTTTCATCCTCCTCTCAAGGCTGCTGCGTTCAAGTGCAGCAAGACAGTCCAGAAAGACGCGCTCCCGATCTACAGTTTCGTCATCAGCTACATATTCCCCGCTAGCAAGCTCGGTAAGCAGACGGCGCGCACCGTCATTCGAAAGTCGGTTAATAAGTCTCTGGGGACTGATGGCTTCGCCACATTCATAAGCCTTATAACAGCACTCTAACACCTCCCGTGTGTGCGCACTACGAATATCATCGAGCACGATCCTCTTTTTCGTCTCTTCCAGATACCTGGCATCACTCAACACAAAGGAAAGAAGCATTTTTTCCGTTTGGTTTTCGGCATTCATTCGTCTGCCCGCTGAAACGCCTTCCTGTGTCTCTTTGCGCTGGACAGCGGTAATTTTTCCTATTTCCTGACGCAACGCATGCTCTTCGACATCAACCAGCGAGGAAAGTTTTTTAATATAGACATTCTGTAAAATGGCGTTGTCCACCTTTGCCACGGCCGACAGAATCAGATCGCATATCTTCGTCAGGTGCGCAGGCTGGCGCGGATTATACTGCTCAAAGGCAAATTGCACCAGAAAATCAAAAAAATCCTTTGCATCCGCGATAAGCTCTCTCATTCTGTCGGCGCCGTATGTGCGCACAAAGCTGTCCGGATCATAGCCCTTGGGGAGCATCGCTACCCGCACATCGGGCGCCGTCGACCAGAGTATCTCGATGCCGCGAATGGTTGCGAGCTGACCTGCCTTGTCGGAGTCAAAAATCAAAACCGCATTTCGGGTGAATCGGCCCATCAATTTAACCTGATCCTCGGTAAGCGCAGTGCCCAGAGACGCAACGATTGTCTTTATCCCGTTCATAAACGGGGTAATCATGTCCAGATATCCCTCAACCACAATAACGGTATCGGCGCCGCGGATATCCTCTTTCGTAAGATCCAGTCCGTACAGCACTTTCCCTTTGGTGTAGATTGGGGTCTCTGGAGAATTAATGTATTTAGGGACGTTTTTGTCCGTTGAGAGCGTCCTGGCACCAAAACCGACAACCCGGTTCCGTATATCCCGTATCGGAAACATAATGCGATTTCGAAAACGATCCAAAAGACGGCCGTCTTCCTTCTCAATAAACAAACCGCTGGCCGCCAACACCTTCTTTTGGAATCCCTGAGATGTTGCAACCCGCAATAACCCCTCCCAGCCGGACGGCGCATATCCCACCTGAAAGGTACTCATGGCCTGACGGGTAACGCCTCTCTGCTCCAGATATGCCAAGGCAACGGTGTTTTTTAAAAGGGTGGCGTGAAAAAAATCCGCTGCCTTCTGGTTAATCCGAAAGAGCTCGGCATAAAAAGACTCCCTCCCTGATTCCTGGTGTTCCGGACGCGGTATGGTCACCCCGGCCTTTTCAGCAAGCAGGTTGGCCGCTTCAGGGAAATCGATATTTTCATACTTCATTAAAAAAGAAAAGACATTTCCTCCAACCCCGCAACCGAAGCAGTGGAAAATTCCCTTGTCAGGGTTTACGATAAAGGATGGAGTCTTTTCGTGATGAAACGGACACAGCCCTTTATAGCTTCTTCCGGCCCGTTTCAAAGGCACGTACCCTGAAATAACCTCAACAATATCGGTCCGGTCTTGGATCTGGTCGAGAATTTCCTCTGGGATCATAGTATATAAGACGCCTCAGGATCTCTAGTAGCAACGATTTACATCGTATTATATCAATATCTGTGCACAGGTTAATCTGGTTGCCATTGCAATCCCTCTTGAGCATTCCCCGTTCGGGCCCCGAGAGCATCACAGAGACGCAGGCCTCTTCATACTCAGCCAACCCTGGTTCGAGCGCTACCAGCGCACATACGGCATCGTGCATAAAACACCTCTCACAGCCAAAGCGCTCATACGACGCCGCACACCCAAATTGCACTATATGTTTCAAAAAACCGCTCAAAAGAGAATTATTCCACCCAAGATAAGATATGTCGTCCGGCTTCAGAAAACACCGGGCACTCACTTTCAGAGGAACAAGAACGGTCTCCGCCGGGAGAGAAAAAACTGCCTCCGCACCCTCGGGATCGGCGCTAATGTTAAAATCGGGGTATCCGCCCGCAACTGCATCCTCATGAAACCAGCCCCCTGAAATAACGATGCGCCCTACGGATAACTCGGCCTTTTGCTTTTTAAACGCAGCAATATTTGTTAACGGGCCGCACGCGATAATGGTGTCGACCCCGTGTGTTTTAACGGCCCTGACCATCTCATCTGTCCCAGAGCGCACAACACACGCGTCTTTAGATACCCTGGGGAAAACAAAATTCCCCGGGCTTCTTTTCCCATGAAACGACCTTCTTCTCTGTAGTACATCTTGTGGTGGCGAGTAAGAACCTTTGACAACAAGGGGGGCGCACTCACTTGGTGCGATATATAACAAACCTCGTACAGTATCAACTACCTCTTCGACGGTAAAATTGCCATGTACAGCCGTGAGTATGCGCAGCCTCTCCGGAGCCATGGTAAGGAGGATCAGGAGCGCCACAACATCGTCAATCCCCGCATCGGTATCAAATAAAATGCCAGGCAGGCGATGCTCCTCGCTTAGTGACCAACCCACGGAAAACTATCGATCAGCTTCTCGCACAGCCGGGGGGTAATAGTAAGCAGACGCGGTCCAAGCCATGACTGCTCATTCACCAGCTGGGCAAAATAGGGGGAAGGCGCGCTTACCAAAATAAGCAAAATAAGACTTGAGATCAACGAGCCTCGCACCACCCCTAGAATGAGACCGGTAACCCTCTCAAAAATACCTATAAGCTCTATCTTCATAATACTGAAGATAATAGTCCGTAAAAAAGAAAAGGCTGCTATACAGCAACCAAGGAGACAGAAAAAGATTATGAATAATACAGGAGAGGAGGGAAGTGAAAAAAATGAGGCCATCCCCGTCCCGATCTCTTCCGAATAGTACAGTGCCAGAATAAGGCCGATGAGAAGACCGACGATCTTAAATAATTCAACAAAGGCGCCCTTTCGAAAACCAACATAAGCAGCCCTTAACAGAATCAACATGAGGATAATGTCTATCCAGGCCATTCGCCCAAAAAAAGATATCATATTATAGTACTATAAGAAGAGATGTGAGGTTTTTGAAAGTATATCATATGAGAGATGCTTTGTCAAATTTATAACTTCCTTATAATAAATAAGTTATAATTTTTTGCGGTAAAAGCGGTTGCGAACACGGTGCTAATGCATGTCGACGAATTGATAAATTTTAATTAGAAATATTAAAATGATTATTTCTGATAAAATTATTAGCTATTTTTTACTATCCCTCCAAAGACCTCTTGACCAGAGACCCTGTTAACAATAACCTCTTTAATGCCTCCCACATCGTCTCGACATGCGTTGCTAACAAGGACCCGTATATACGTCTCGGTATACCCGGAAAAAAGCTGTGTTTTTGCATCCTGTCTTTCCTCGATAAGCACCCCTGCCCTCTTCCCGAGAAAATCCTCTGCATACAAACGGGCGTACTCTTGGGCCTTTTCTTTTAGGAACCCTGCCCGCTTTTTAACCGCCTGGGCCGATATTCGGTCTGGTAGATCGGCCGCCCGCGTTCCTTCTTTTGGACTAAAGGGAAAGATATGCATCCGCATCGGCTTCACGTGCTCAAGCAGTTTGACTGTATTGAAAAATTCATTTTCTCCCTCGCCGGGAAAACCTACCATAATATCCGTAGAAATCGCGACCTTGGGAATTTTCCTTCGCAACACATCAACTAACGAAAGGTAATAGGCTGCGCTATATGGACGACGCATCAGCGAAAGTATAGTATCATCCCCGCTCTGAAGAGGAATATGCAGGTGAGGACAAACAATCTTACTTGTCTCTATCGCCTCAATTAGCTCCCCCGTTACCTGTTCCGGTTCTATCGAACTCAAGCGAATCCGCCCTATTCCCCGAATTCGGGCAAGCGATTTTACCACATCGACAAGCGTCACCTTGTCCTTAAGATCACGGCCATAGAGCCCCACGCAGATGCCGGTAAGGACAATTTCTTTTATGCCGTGCGCCACCAATCTTTCTGCCTCGGGGACAATCTCGTCAAATGGTCTGCTACGCGAAACTCCCCGTACAAAAGGAATCTTGCAATATGAGCAGAACTTACTGCACCCGTCCTGTATCTTGATGAACCCCCTCGTACGGCCGGCAAATTCACTCACCTGTAATGGGATATATGCGCTCTCCCCTGACGGACTTTTCGGTTGTGTCGCAGTACCGTCTCTATGGTGCGCCCCGATAACAGACAGGATGCTGCCCTTTAAACAGTTACGCACAGGAACAATACGGTCGCGGCAGGCATACTCGGCAAAATGCTCCTCGATATAACAACCGGTAACCACCAAGCGCAGGGTGGGATATCTTTTTAACACAGACTCTATAAATTTTCTGTTTTTTGCCGCGCTCGCCCTCGTAACTGTACACGTATTGACAAGCAGGAGATCTGCCTGAGAAAGTGCAGTAACAGGTAAATACCCCTTTTTTATCAACAGCTCCCGCATTGCCTGGAGTTCGTATTGATTGACCTTGCAGCCAAAATGTTTAACGGCAAACTTCACAATCTCTTGTCCCGTTTCTTTTGATGCATGCTCTATCATACCCTGTCCTCATTCAAGTTCGTAACGCAGCATAGCCATGATAGCCATGGCCGCTGTCTCACTGCGCAGTATCATACTCCCAAGGCTAACCGGAATGCATCCATTCTGACGGGCGCGGTCAATTTCCCAGTCCTCGAACCCGCCTTCCGGTCCTACCAGAATGAGTATGTTCTTTCCTTTCCATCCCCGCACAACAGATTTCAAAGGACGTGCGCCCACTTTGAGACACGGTATAAGCGCCAAATCATACTGATCGCTGCTTTGTGCTATTTCGGTAAATGTGGCCGGCATCATGAGCGTGGGAATGAAAGAGCGACCAGACTGCCGCGAGGCCTCCTGAATAATAGTATGCCACCTCGCAAGTTTTCCCCCGTGCACCCCGTCCTTCTCCTGTGTAACAGACCGTTGGGAAAACATCGGAAAAAAGAAGTCAACCCCGATCTCGGTGCACTTCTGTAGCGCAAAATCCATCTTCCTCCCCTTGAGAATAGACTGGCAAACAGTCATCGTCACTCTCCCTTTTTCCGGAGGCAGGCTTTTGACCTCAAGCACCTTGCAGACAATGTGTCCTTCTCGCTCGGCAACCGACACAATCTCTGCAAGCGCCTCTTTTCCATGCCCGTCAAAAAGAGTGACTCTATCATGGCAACGCAACCGTAACACATCCAGACAGTAGTGAAAAAGCCTCCTGTCAGTAATGGCCACTTCAACCGCGCTGAGGGAAAAATCGGCGCAGCAGATCCTGTGTTTTGTCTTTTTCCTACTCATCGTTTTCTTTGCCTCCTCCGCCGCGAAAACTCAAGGCCGCCAATTCATCGCGCGCCTGGGCGAAATGACCGTCCAACCGGAGGGTCTTGAGAAGCTCGTCCCTCGCATCATTATACCGCCCTTCTATCAGGTAACAGCGTGCCAGATTGTAGTGACTGGCAGGATTTGCCGGATCGCGACCTATTGCCTGCTGAAAGTATGCGCCGGCTACGGCATAATCTCCTTGCAAGACCCACAATGTCCCCAATTCATGATAAATGAGTGCCAGACCCGGTGCTATCTTCTGTGCCTCCTCGTAGAAAAAAATGGCGTTGTCATACTGTTTGATAATGGTGAAAAATCGCCCGAGGCTTAAGTAGCCAATCGGGAATGCCCTCTTGCGCATCCCAAAATACTTCACGGTAATAGCCGATGTATCTAGCAACGAAAGGTCTCTATGCGCACCTTCCGTTGCCTGGCGCGTTGCGGTTGGCGTCGGTTTTTCAAATATGCAGGCGGTATCATCAAGATACACAAGATTCCATCCCTCCCGGTACAGATATCTGAGCGGAATAAGAGAATCCTCCAGGCCGTGATGCAGGAGAACCGTATCGATCTGATAACTGCTGAGCAACCTCCCATATGCCTCATCATCGCTGCACGCCTCGATATATTCCGGAAAAATGTCGGTCTCGTATAGTTCGGTCCTCCCGTCGATAAACGGCCTGAAAGAGGGGTAGCCCCGCCAAAGGATATAGCCTCCGAGTGAAAGATTATTAAATAAAACGCGCTCTTTCTTCTCTCCCAACAGAAAGGTAAGCGCTCCTTCCGGATACGTTACAGGGCTGAGGCCCAATCCCAATTTATTGTGGGAAAAAATATCCGTGAGATACCCATTGCCTACTATCCAGCCCGTGCCGGCTACAAGAATACAGAGGGACATTCCTATGCATATGGCGCTCCCTATTCTCATACTGCGTCTTGCACATACCTCTCTATTCTGTCGAAAATAACCTTCAAGGTTGTGCCCCGTCACCATAACAGCGACGAGAGAAAAAAGGGCGATATGCCGCATCATGCTTACCGAAAGCCAAAAGACAAACAAGAAAAAGAAAAGTAGATCCAGACGCATCCGTCTTATATCGGCTATAAAACTTGCCGCGGCGCCAAGCGCCAGAAAATGCAAAAGCTCCCGCTTGTATACATAATGCGCATGAACCAGGTGTCCCTCATAAAAGGGTTTGAGCTCAGAGATATGCCGCCCCACCATGCCAGTATGCCGTGCCGCATGGTATATCCGCCCAAGCGGATAGAGCAACTGGTGATAGCCATACGGGCCAATGCACCCCGCCGCGACTGTCGCAAGCCACACCATAACAAGTTGCCCTAACCACGCCCCCTCCGGTACATCATCCCCTGCAGACACCGACAATATCACTACACGAAGTCTGCGAAACAGCTGATCAAACAGGAAAAGCGTGACCATCCCAATACCAATCAGGGAATAACCGTGAAGATTCGTCCATACCGCCTGCAGTACCGGAAAAAAATAAACGAGCCTGCCTTTTTTCTTCGGTGACTCCATCATAAGCAATAGATACAGTGCAACGAAAAAGAGCGTGAACACCTCCGGTCTTATCAATAACCTCTTTTCAGAGAGAATAATCGAACACAATGCGAATAAAACCGTCAGGAATCGCGCGGTGGACGTCCTTGCTATATAAAAAATCATGCCGTAACTTGCGGTAATAAGGAGCACCTTGAACAGAATAAGCCCCGCCACCCCGCCCAAGGAATAGATGACGGCAAATAATACCTGGGAAAGCCACTCGTGATTTATCCATTCCCTTCCCGAGGCAGTCTCGCTGTATATATCACGATGCTGGATAGCACCTGATCGCAGAATATCGCTCCCTGCCCTCAGATGAAACCAGATATCAAAATCAAGCATCGTATGTGCAGCGATCAGCGCAACAAAAAAGAGCGTTGCCACAACGAGCGCTCTTTCACCGTATTGAGACATCATCGTCCCTTTCTGCACCCCCCTCTCGCAAGAGTCCCTCGGCCTTGTCTCTAAACTCCCTAAGGAGGGCATTATCCGGTTTTATCGCTAACGCCTTATCCCATACAGCAAGCGCCTCCCGGTATCTCCCCTGCTCGGCATAAAGGGTTCCCAGATTGCGTAATGCGAGGAAGGACCGCTCGTCCCTTTGTAACACCCGTTCAAACTGCTCCTGGGCCTGCACATATTCCTTAAGCTCGGCAAGGATAACCCCCCTGTGCGTTCCCAGCAGTGCCGAATCCGGAAAAGAGTTCAATCCTTTTTCATAGACAGCCAGGGCCTCCCGCAGGCGTCCGTTTTCATAATACAGTTTTCCCGCCCTGTGAAATATCACCTCTGACTGAGGCGCACACTCAACACCCTGGAGGTAGACACGCAAGGCCTCATCCGGCATCTTTTCGGCTGCTAATGCGTCTCCCAGCTGGATAAAAAAACCAGGGGGTCGCTCACCGTAATAGGCCTCTAGCAATACCGCTTCTTTCTCTTTAAAAAACTGCATCCGCCGGCGGATAATCCTGTCTGTCTGCTTAAGCCACCGATCGCCCGGTCTGAGCGCCAGGGCCGTCTGCAGGGCCCCCAAGGCCGCATCATACTCGAGCAAAGAGGCATAGAGAACCGCCATGTGGTGGTAAACCGATACAAGTCGCGGCTCTAGCTCTAAGGCCTTTTTATAACAGTAAAGGGCATTTTCATGAAAACCCAATGCGGTAAAAAAATCGGCAAGGCGGAGGTACGGCCACGGACAGGGCCGTTTCTTCAGACCGCTCGAGTATGTTGCAATCTCTGCCGGCGTATACTCAGGAAAAAACCGTGCAGGATCTATTTTGTACTTTTGTATAAGCGCTTCATGGCCGCGATCCTTCTTTACAAAAATGGCCGCTGTATCATCAACATAAATCAGTTCCCAGTGGACATCCTGAAAAAGCGTAATCAAAGCAGACCACGAAACTCCAAAGTGATGATGAATAAAGGCGAGATCGAAATCGTATTTCTCTTGCCATCTGTGCCACACATCGCGATTGAGATGTATATACTCATCCAAGAATTCCGGTGAATAATACTCCGTCCGACCGTCTATAAACACCTGCCGCGGATACAGCTGCCCTATCAGATAAGAACCAAATGCTGATGTGTTAAATAGCCTGCCCTGCCGACAGTTTTCCTTAAAGAAGGCCGCGGCCCGCAGGGGGTACATGATGTGCGAGACGCCAAATCCAAAACGGGCCGGGTGGTTGGGAAAATAATACCCATCAGCGAGGATGTGCGCACCAAACACAAAAGCAGGCAACGTCAAACACAGTGAAATAAGGGGGTCTTTCACCCAACGAACAGACCTCAGATACCAGCGGTTGCGGCTGCTTTCGCTAAACTGGGTCGCATCTTCCCAATTCTGGATATATGCCCACAGGGCAACGATAGCAAAAAGGTCTATATGTCGCCTCATCGAAAACGCAAGATATAAACTCGCGCTGAAGATCAAAAAAAGGGAGAGGCGAAACCTGCGTATGGTTGCCAAAAAACTGACGGCGGTTAGAATAAAAAGACAGTGAAAATAGAAAAAGGTTACTGGTCTTTTGCTGAGCATACCCTCCACCAGCGGAGAAAGCTCGGTAATATACCGAATTGAGTCCTTTGCATGGAAATACGTATTGGCAATGACCCGAAACGGATAGAGCGCCCCTTCGAGAAAATAGGGATTGAGCAAACAGCAACCGGCAAGCACAAGACCCAGCATGCCCAACCGTCTGAGATCGCACAACTCCAGACAAGGTGTTGTACCACGTTTGTTGTGTATACACATCCACCGTGATAGCGACTCCCCGAGCACAAAACAACTCACCATGACAGGACCGATAAGAAAGTACCCGTGCATATTTACCCACAGGATCTGGATGACCGGCAGTATATATAACGCGTGCGATTTTTTTCGATAGCAAAACCGGAGCAGGCTGTACAGAAAAATACTGGTAAACAATAAAGAGAAGATGTGGGGCCGTACCAGAAACCGCGGCTCTGAGGCAACAAAGGCGGCACTCAGCATGGCGCACGTCACAAACAGATGCTCTTTTCGGGCAAAACCCACTATTAGAAAAAATGCCCCGCATAGCGTGATATACTTCAGCATAATAAGGGCAAAAGCGCCGCCGAGGCGATAGAGAGTGAAAAAGAGTATCTGCGACAGCCATTCCATATTTATCCAACGTACGCCATTGAGGGTATAGACATAAGGGTCGTTATAAATGAAAGCCCTGTTCTTAAGAAGCAGTTCCCCTGTTTTCAGGTGAAGCCAGATATCTAAATCGTAGATATCGTGGGCCGCAAAAATAAAAAGTAGAACTGCCAAGAGACTAAGCACACAAAACGATACGTATGAAACCGGCTTCTCTTTCATGTGTATCACTGCCTTCGGGAAGTAACTTAGCGGATCTCGTCCTCTGAAAAGGACTCTGTGGTGTAGATATATAACTCGGCACCCCTTGTGAGGGCGTCACGGGAAAGGCCCGCCTTATCGACCAAACAGTGCTCGATAAACTCTTCTTTAGACCACCCTGTCTCGGCCGCAACCTCGGGAAGAAACGTCCCTGAACGAAATCCCTGTCTAATATAAATACCGTGTGTTCCCAATATCACATCGTCAGGTGAGGCAACCCGTTTAAGCGGCGAAAGCACGGAAATATGTATATGGATAGCATCAATTTCTTCCGGCCTGACCGGACGAAAACGCGTATCCCGTACCGCGGCGGCAATGGCCATTTCCCGCACCACCTCATAGAGGGGGCGATCGGCGATAAACTGGCCGATACAGCCCCGGAGCACCCCGTTTTCCTTGAGTGTCACAAACGCACCGGAGTGCACCGTCAGCGCCGGATCCGCGATGCTGATCTCAAGCCTCTTACCCGTTGTTACATACTCTCTGATGGAGTCGCGGGCTATCTCTAGCAGCCTCTGTTTTTGGGCCCTGGTAAAAACGCCCTCCTCCTCATGTCCCCCAGTTATCCTGCCGTCGGGCCGCTTTACAAATGCAATAGCGGCATAACCGACAACCCGCGTCTTGTCCCCCTGCGTATCGCCCGAATTGGCATGCTGCAGTATGATGCCCTCGGTGATGCCAATCTTCTCTGCCATCAACATCAGTGTAATCATCCCGGAAAGTCCGCACATCTCGTTTTTTCTCTGGAGACACCTTGTGTATAACTCATTCCACTGCATGCCCCTTATATACTCGAGCGTGCTCTGATCCATCTTATTCGCCGTATCATAGGGATAATAATGCGACAGATCTGTACTCACCAGAAAGAGCAGTTTCTTCTCCCTTGATAAGGCAAGCAAGGCATCGCTTAAGGCAGTACACGTCTGGAACGACTGATCGCCTATGACAATCGGGACAATCGGGGTATCGGGCATCACTACCTGGAGAAACGGCAGCTGCACCTCAAGCGAGTGCTCTTTTTTATGCGCCAGCGGCTCAAAGTGGAAGCGACTGCTCATAGACTCGAGTTTCCTGCTCAGCCCCCTGTCAACGCGCACGATACCCAGCGGCGTCTGGTAGTCGCCGATGCTATAAATCGACGCACCCGGAAAATCATAGTGATGGGACGGGGCCATAATGACTACCGCGTCGAAGTCCATATTCCTGATCAGGGCGTATCCCTGCGCCGCTATGCCACCCGAATAGATATACCCAGCATGGGGAACGGCAAGACCAAAAAGCTCACCATCCACAGGGGTGTCGTGCGCCTGGGATAAAAAACCCTCTACGGTATCCCGCAGGATTTTTGGATCGGCGGGATAAAAAGTTCCGCTTACCACAGGCCTTCGTATAGTCCGCGTCTCATCCGATGCCCCAGACGTACACTGAACAGTAAAAAAACAAAGCGCCAAAATAGCGCCTAATAATAAAAGAAAGTGTCTTTTCATAAGGACCTCTTTTAACCGGCGAGGTTATCGTAATAACGCGCCTCTTTGCGGTCCTCATTGCGAACAGGCGTGCTGTCCCGCCCCAGTAAGTCGCGCACGCGCGCCAGCGCTAAAGACCACACAGTGACGTAGAAAGCACCGGCAGCCTTGATGAGAAACTCACGCCGTGTCATCTTGTCCATAGCATACCTCCTGAATAAGCGGATCATTTACCCAACGCAGGAAACACAACGCAGAGGTCACAGGCCATCTGCGCAAAAAATTCTGCCTCTTTTTGGCGGTGCATCCCGTGCATCTCGGTCTCATCTCAATCATACCACAAGCCATGGATTTTGGTATTACAAAAGCGGCATGCATCGCCCTTCAGATTATACTGAGTCACCCGATATCCGGACCTTCCCACGATAACCCTGCCGCAACTCTCGCAGTACGTCTGCTGGGCCTGTACATCGTCAATGTTTCCGATGTAGACGTAGTGCAGTCCTTCATCCATGGCAATCTCCCGGGCCGACTGCAGCGTATGAAGCGGCGTCGGGGGAAGATTCTGCAACTGATACTGCGGGTAAAAACGGGAAAAATGGAGTGGAGTCTGACGGCCCATATGCTGCGCAATCCACCGACACATCTGCCGTATCATCGTTGGTTCGTCATTGAGCGTCGGCACGATCAAATTAGTAATCTCGACCAAAATCCCGCTGTCCTTCATTGCCACAAGGGTATCCAGCACCGGGCCCAGCCTGCCTCCGGTAACCGACTCATAGAACTCTTCGGAGAACCCCTTAAGGTCTACATTCGCACCGTCGATATAGGGGGCAATTTCTTTAAGCGGTTCGGTATTTATGAAACCGCAGGTAACCAGTATGTTCGCAAGCCCCTTCTGGTGCGCCAGTACCGCGGTGTCGTAGGTATACTCATAAAAAATAATCGGATCACTGTAGGTATAGGCTATCGAACGGCACCGTTCACTCATGGCCTGTGCCACCACCTCCTCAGGCGCCAGATCGACATTGCGTGTCTCCTCGGGGTAGGCCTGGGAAATCTGCCAATTCTGACAATACTTGCAACTCAGGCAGCACCCTGCCGTTGCTATGGAAAAACTGCCGCTGCCGGGGTACATATGAAACATCGGTTTTTTCTCTATCGGGTCCACATGGACGGCGCATGGCTTTCCATATACAAGGGTATACAGCTTCCCTTCCTGATTGACGCGAACCCTGCACCGGCCGCGTTCATAGTCGCGCATCCGGCATGCATGGGGACAGAGTGTGCACTGGACCAGAGACATTATATCGCCTACCTCTCCAGAGTCTGATACCACCGGGCCTCGCGCGGAATCAACCCCTTCTGTAAGGCATCCTGAAACCTGCGTTCCCACTGTGCCCTGTCATAGAAATCCGGGGACGTCTGTACCGAAAAAAAAGCACCGGTAATATCATACAGCAGATGGACCGCAAGAAGGCCTACTATCATACATGTATATATCACCGCGATGTAGCCGATCTTGGGCGAAGTACTATATCGCATGCGTACGGCCCCGTTCCTTCCGCCGGCTGATATGTATGCCGGCCTTCCGGCATACACGCCGGCACTCATTACACCTGATGCACTCGCTATTCTTAATGCCCTCACCGTCGATGCACGCAGTCTCGCACGCCAGACCGCATGCGCCGCACCTCGAGCAGTTCGTCTGTTCCATCCGCAAAGAAAAAACCGAAAAACGCGAAAGGAGGGCCAGCGCCGCGCCCGTGGGACAAAAATAACGGCACCAGAATCGTATGACAAATACCCCTATGGCCAATACACTACTAACAAGGACCCAGTCAAGAATGCCTCCGCGAAGGCGAAAGCCCGTCACAAACGGCTCATACCGGGACAGATCAACCGTGGGGATAACAAATGAGGCAGAAAGGATAACAGCAAGCAAGGAATATTTTATATACTTGAGCCGTCTATCGATTCGTCGGGGAATGATCAGCTTTGTATTGGGGACTGCGGCATACACAATCTCCTGGAGTGCGCCAAATGGACACAGATACCCACAGTATACCCTGCCATAGAACCCGGTAAGGATAATAATAAAGCCGGTATAAAAGAACCAAAAATACGTATACGCAAAAACAGGCAACTCCAGTGTCAAAAGGGTCCGTAGGTGACTAAGCGACAGGAACTCACCTGCAAGAAAACCGAAATAGACAACACTGATACATAAGATAACATAGCGCAGTTTTCTCTGTAACACATAGTCGTACAGTGCTAAAAAAATGAGCAATATCAATACAGCCAGCTTCGTAAGCGGATGCAACAGGTACGCAAAAAAAGAAAGGGGTTTCTTGACTGTTTCCGGGAAGGTTTCTCCCGTTTTCCCTAAGAGCTCACGATTGACCAGTGCGATGCTTTTTTTGATCGATCGGGCAACACAACCCGCCGATACCGTTGCTCCGGTAATGCCGTCGATATCCCCGCCGAGTATCAGTGGGTCGTCCGGGGTCTTTCCGGTAAACTGCCCCAGGAACCAGTCGGATTCGATGGCCATCGCATATGAGGCAGTTTCACGGTGCCTGAGAATCCGCGCGCCCGTGACGGAACCGGCGCGGTTTATTCCCAGTGCCACCTGAATGGGCCCTTCATAGCCCCGTTCCCCGGGAACAAGCTGGGTCGTTATAACGGCGTAGCCAAGAATCTCCTCGGAGGCAAGGCGTCGGTAGAGGCCAAAGACGGTGAAATGGGGAATTTTTTTTTCGCTGTACTCAACCCGCGTAACGGTACAGTCGCCGGGAAAAAGCCCTACGGCCAGGTCCCGGTCGATAAGAAGCGGCGGACCGCTTGACTGTCTGACTGTTACGTGGCAATAACATAACGTTACTATGAAAAGGGCCCACAGAAAAAGGGAGGCCGCTTTTTTGGACATGCACCGCCCTCGCATCACTATAGTTCATGGTGTGCTCTACGTCTCTGAAAAGACATCCGCCGAAAATACAAAGAGCTCGCTCTCGTCGTCTCTCCAGGCATCTTCCGGCAGGCCGGCCTTGATGCAGATATGCCGCAAAAATGTATCGCGATCCCATCCATATCGGGCTGCAACCTGGGGTAGGAGAAGGCCGGAAAAGAAACCCTTTCGGATATAAAGCCCATGAAGGCCTATGTGGATCTCGCTGGGCGCCTGAATTCTCTGAAATTCACTGAGTATCGAGAGCTCAATGGTTATGGAATTAACCTCTTCGCTTTGAAGCGGGTGAAAACGGGGGTCATGGAAGGCCGCCTGCAGGGCCATTTCTCGGATGACGTCTATAAGCACCCGGTCAGCGGCAATGTGACCAATGCAGCCGCGCAACTCACCTTCTTTTTCGAGTGTGACAAAGGCCCCGCACTTTTCAAGAAAAACAGGGTCAACGGCAACCGGTCGTACCGGTTTTTTTCCTTTGAGGGAATCACCGATTGCCTGCCTCGCAACCGTCAATAATGTTCTTTTCTGTATTTCGTTAAACATCGCGACTATCGTCTTGCCGACTCTGCATTGTCAGGGTCGTTTACTGCGCATCTCTTGAAATGCCAAAAAGCATCACGTCAGTAACAGTAACCAGCAAAACAAATTCTACGAAGCCATGCATGAAAATAGCATGGCGAAGTAGAATGGTGGAGCTGGGGGGATTTGACGCCTGCGCCTTCGCAGGGGCTCCGGCTCCGGTCGGTCACTCGGCCACTGACGGGCGGTCATTCCTGACTTACGCCCTTCTCCTCACCTATCGGTCGGCGTGGCCTCACTTCAAATCCCCTTCTACAACTATTGCATCAAACAGCGCCACACACGTATTACAACATAGTTTGGTGGAGCTGGGGGGATTTGAACCCCCGACCTCTTGAGTGCGATTCAAGCGCGCTCCCAACTGCGCTACAGCCCCACACTAAAAAATTCCAAATAACAAATGAATCGCCTCACTACCGATTAAACCCTACATCCGAAACCCTGCCATTTTATCCCCACATTGAAATGTGGGGCTGCACTATTTTCCTGATTTCATTTGGATTTTGTCTGCCTGCCGAACAGACAGGGATTGCGTCATTTGTCATTGAAAAGTTATGTATTATGTCTGCCCGGCCTTGCACCGAAGACACACACCGGAAATAAGTGTCAGATATTCGTATTTGAATGCATCGTCTATCTTGACCCCTGTCACTTTACGGCAGCCTGTAATCGTAATATTAACCATATGTGCATCCGGGACCACGTTAAACTCGAGAAAACTGATATCCGAACTCAAAACGGTCGTCTGTGCCCCTCCCCCGTCGGGTGTGCGGATGCACTCAAGATCGCTGCCGCTTAATTGATACTCATACTTTGTGTCATCGCTAAAAACGCTGGGGGTGTTTAATTCGTCCACCCATATTTCAAGGTGCTCGGCACTGATGCGGTTAATTGCGGTTCCTTTTTTCAAGTTACTCTGCATGTGTTCCATAATAAAGGCGACATCGCTGGCGATTCGGGATTGCGCGCTCGCCGACTTGAAAAATCGTCTGCTTGAGACATCAATCATCATGACCGCGATAAACACCAGGCTCGAGAGCACCACCGCCAGCATCAGCTCAACAATATTGACACCGCTACAGCTCCTGAAGACGTCGCTCCTCAGAATTATTCGTTTGGCTCGTTCCATGTCACTTTTGTCGTTACCTTTTTATAATCGCCGATATCCTCGATGCGCAGGTAGGAAGTCCCGCTAAAGATATAACCAAAGCTGTTTCCAGGGTCATTTGGCACGCTCGGAAACTCACCGGAATACCCGGTGGCGGTGGCAGGATCAATAAAACCGTCCGCGTCTGCGTCAGGCAGTGCCAGCGTATCTTGCAGGACTGTTTCAAAATGGCCTCGTGATCTCACGGACTCCATAAGCTGGCGCGAAAAATTAAGTGCCGTCATACGCCTGCTCTGCCGGTCGACCGCTCGCTCGGCAAGGGAAAAGACCTGAAACATCCCTGCCATAATCACCGTCAGAAGAAGCATCGAGGTAATTACTTCGATAAACGTAAGTCCTTGCTGGTCCTTCATCGCTAATTCACCTTAACGAGAATGAGCACTGCCCCCTCTCCCTCTGAAAGCTCGCTCAGTGCCTTGCCCAGCGCCATCCCGTACTGCAGCTTCGCTGGATCGGCCTTCATTGCATAGCCTGCTTTTGAGCTGGTCACTAAGATATCGCCGCGTTTGATTGGGCCGCCCTCGGTAGTAGCATTGCACATCACTCTGCCTGCAAGGGCAAGCGGTTTGCCCGATTCAGGGTCCCCTATTTTAAAAACAGGGTTTTGCGATATTATCCCCGCAACCGTCGCGTCATAAGGTGCATAACTTTTAATGACAGCATCATCATTATCAGGATCTATCACAACAACATCTCCCCCCTCGCAACCATCGGCTCGAATATACTCTGCAATATCAGGATGAATCTGACCTCCATTAAGCGATATAGTGCTAGTCCCTGTGGCAGAGCCGACAATCAAATTGCCAAGAACTGTAGCGTTATTGCCGACACTCAAATCCTGACTTACGCTCACCCCGCCGCCCGTATCCATCAGGTCGATCGTATTTGCCTGCAGCACGACGCTATTGGCCGTAGTATTCACCTGCAGCATAGTGCCGCCCCCTGCGGTAAAATCATCCTCAACGATCAGGTCCCCTCCGTCACCCGCAACCTCCACCACCTCGACCATCTTAAACTTACCGTACGGGGCCGGATAATAGGTGGTAAGAGTAATATCCTCGGCGGATAGCGTGTGATATGAGAGCACAATCAGAAAAAAAATCAGTAGGCCGAACCGCCATTTTTTCATAATCCCCTCCTCTGGTATCGCTGTTCATGACAATGCGATTGCTGTGCGGTTTCTGAATATCCCACGAAAGGAAAATACCTGCTATGGATTGAAGGGCCCTTGCACATCTCCCGACTTTTGAATCCTATACCTGTCACCCTCGCGCGCCCCTCTCAGACGTGTTGCCTCGGCAATAAAATCCTCCAGGAGCGTGTCCGGCGGCGGTGGGGGGGCAAGAGAATAGCTAAAATCCCTCTGGGATTCAACGCGGGCATTCGGGTTTTCGATATTAAGGAGATTGAGGTCGTCGCTAAAAACCCTGTATTCAGAAAAATACACCTCTTGACCGGCCCGGATCAGGCGAAGCAACGCCCTCGCCTCCTTGGTCCTGGCGTTCTCCGCCACATCAATATACTGGGGCATAACGAGTATAAAGAGAACAGAGATAATTAATAGAACGACGAGCACCTCTGCGAGTGAAAAGCCACTTGTAGCATGCTCCATTGAGCCAGCTCTTTTTGGCCTGTCGCACTGATTTGGGTGCACGTTATATCTCCTTAGAAAAATACATCAATAAAAAAACCGTAGACAGTTTATCTCTGGCCGATTATGGCGCCTGTGAAAAACATACATCTACGGCTTCTTTACGTAACTTCCGGTAGCGGTAGGGAGTATTACCGGGTGACTGCAAACTGGTGTTCACCGCCGATCGCGCCGGTCTGATCCATGGTAATGGTCTGGCCGTGCCAGGGTCCCCCGTTTCGCGTAGCAATAGCAGTGAAACCAAGGTCGGTCGCACCGCATACCTCATAAGCGAAGTATCTGCCCGAAATGTCGACGTCCAATATAGCATTAATAGCGCTCATATCGGTCGCGTTCACATAACTTTCCCATTCAAGATAGTAGAGCTTTTCACCGGTCAGAATGCTTCCAAGGTTGGTCTTCGCCTCACCTGTTTTTGCCTTCTCAATGGAGTTCGCGTATTGAGGCACCGCAATGCTTGCAAGAATGCCTAAAATAATCACAACGATGAGCACCTCGATGAGAGTAAAGCCCCTGTTCTTCACACCCCACCTCCTTTTCTGTTTGCCCGTTCGCATACCTTGCCTTACCTATTGTAGATACATCTGTTAAAGTAAGTATAGCCAACTATCCGAGCCCTGTCAAGGGAATTTCTCTCATCAGGCATGATCATTTCAATGCCCTTTTCTCCAAGCGCATCTACCCTCTCGGGAATAGAAAACCAGGCCTCTTTTTTTCGGTCCTCACGGTAAAAGATCAGCCGATTGTCGAAATCTTAAATATCGGCAAGAACATCGAGACAACCAATACGCCGATTGTCGTGCCCACCAGAATAAGAATGGTTGGCTCGATCAAGGTCGTAAGCTTGGAGACAGAGGCGTTGAGGCGCTCCTCATAAAACTCCGAGATCCTGTCAAGCATCTTGCCCAGTTCTCCGATTTCTTCTCCCACCGCGACCATCTGCGTTACCATAACCGGAAATACACCGCTTTCTTCCAGCGGGGTTGCCATGTTTTTACCATCGCGCACGTCGGCCTTAACCGCATTGAGTACGTCCTCTACAAGGGCGTTATTCGATGTCTTGCCTACAATTTCAAGGGCATGCAATATCGGCACACCGCTCTTGATCAAGGTTCCCAGACCGCTGGCAAACCGGGACGCCTGCAGCTGAACAACGATGGTGCCGATGACCGGGGCATTAAAAAGGGCAATATCCTTAATTCGGCGCCCCTGCGCTGTTCTTAAAAACAGAAATGCCCCGTACCCGCCGGCTGCCAGTGCTATCAGGAGAACCCAGAAATACCGCTTAAGCCAGTAACTGATGGCGATAACAATCTGGGTGAGTTGGGGCAGTTCCATATTAAACCCCTCAAAGATCTTCGAAAAAACAGGGATAACGTGTGTCAAAAAAACAAGGATCGCTGCCACTGACACGCCGATTAAGATAGCCGGATAATAGATTGCCGCCATGACCTTTCGCCTCAGCGAGGCAATCGATTCCAGATGCTTCACCAGCTGATCAAGGCTTGACGGAAGATGTCCGCTCGCCTCGCCCGTCTCAACAAGATTAACCCAGAAAGAGCTAAATACCTTTGGATGGGAACGGAGCGCCCGTGAGAACGGTTCGCCGCCCTGAATCGCCTTACGCACATCCGTCAATACCTTCAAAAGCTGTTGACTCTCGACCTGCTTGGCGATAATATCGAGAGACCTGAGAAGTGTTACGCCGGACTCGAGCAGGGTTGACAATTGCCGGCCAAACAGTATCAGGTCATCCAGCTTTATCCGTTTGTGCATCCGGCTCCGCATGAACAAAAACTTCAGACTCCAGCTCTTTCCCTCATCTACCTTGATAAAGGTAACCGTAAGCCCTTTTGCCTGGAGCATGGTAATGGCTTCGTCTTTATTAATGGCATCGAGGGAGCCTTTTTGCGTTTGTCCGGTCTTATCGCGTGTTGTGTATATATATCGTGGCATATATTGCCCCTCTCCTAAAACTCAGAAATCGTAGCACTCATCGCCTCTTCAAGACTGGTAACCCCTTCGGCCGCCTTGCGGATAGCGCTGTCACGCAGGGTGATTAATCCCTTTTGGACGGCCGCCTGCTTAATCTCCCTGTCAGTCGCCCCCTTGCTTATCATAACGCGAATATCGCTGTTGAGATAAAGCACCTCATAAATAGCGATTCTGCCCTTGTATCCGGTCTGATTGCACGCATCACAGCCTTTTGCCCGGTACATCAACTCTGGTGCTGACTGTACATACTTCAGCATCTCTGATGTAGGTTCGTACGCCTCTTTGCACTCGAGGCACAATCGTCTAACCAGTCTTTGAGCCGCAACGAGTGTCAGCGACGAGGTCACCAAAAAAGGCTCTATGCCCAGATCCAGCAAACGGCTGATAGCACCGGCAGCATCGTTTGTATGAAGGGTGCTAAATACAAGATGGCCGGTAAGCGCTGCCTTAATGCATATCTCCGCCGTCTCAAGGTCCCTCACCTCTCCTACCATAAGAATATCAGGATCCTGACGCAAAAATGCCCGTAACCCTCCTGCAAATGTCAACCCGATATTCGGCCGCGCCTGCACCTGGTTAATCCCGTCCAGTTTATATTCAACCGGGTCTTCGATGGTGATGATATTTTTATGCCCGCTCTTAATGGTATTGAGGGCCGCGTACAGTGTGGTTGTCTTCCCGCTGCCAGTCGGCCCTGTCATAAGAACAAGTCCAAAAGGTTGATGGATGGCCCTGTCAAAATCGGCCAGGGATTCCTTTTCAAAGCCTAATTGCCTGAGATCAAGAGGAACGCTCCCCTTATCGAGAATTCTGATAACAACCTTTTCCCCGTATATCGTCGGTATGCTGGAGACCCGCAGATCGATAAGACGGTCCTCCTCCTTTACGACAAAACCACCGTCCTGGGGCAATCGTTTTTCGGCGATATCAAGACGTGAAAGAATCTTGATTCGGGAAATAAGCGGCAGAAGCAGGTGTCGTGCCGGCGGAGGGATTTCATATAAGACGCCGTCAATGCGGTAGCGAATATTAATTCTGTTGTGCATGGGCTCAATATGAATATCGCTGGCCCGGTCTTCGATCGCCTGTTTCAAAATTAAATCGACCAGCTTGACTACCGGGGCCTCCTCTGCCTTTGCGATCAACTCATCAAGGCTCAGACGCTCCTCATCGCTCACATCAGTAACGCTTACGTCTTCGACCTCAAGCTCATATGACTCCTTGATCGCCTCTTCAAGCATACTCCGCTCCCCGTAGTACTCGGAAACAGCGCGGAGCACGTCCGACTTTGTCGTAAGGATGGGATTAATCTCACATCCTGTCATGCGTCTCAGGTTATCGATGGTGATGAGGTCTAATGGATCTGCCATAGCAACAGTAAGGGAATTAAGATTGCGGGAAAGTGGGAGCACAAGATACTGTCTTGCAAAATCTTCGCTAATAATTTTGTTCAGATCCTGCTCCGGGGCGGGCTTCAGCAGCCCCTTGGAAAAAAAGGTATAGGGGATTCCCAGCTGCTTACCGAGGGCCTCAACAATGTCTTTCTCCTGGGCAAACCCCAGTTTTATCAGTATCTCGCCGAGGCGCCCTCCCCCTTCTTTCTGTGCGTTGAGGGCCTCCTTGAGCTGTTCTTCGGTAATAATCCCGGCATGGAGAAGTATCTCGCCGATTTTAAGTTTTGATTTTTTCATTGCCTACTTATCTGCATCTATTAACGCCATTTCAATAGCCAAGTCTCTCGGCATCTCATAATAGTTACTCTGAACCGTACCCTGCTGAGTGGTGTTTTCCAAGGAATATTCGGAAAAAGAGCCCGGCTGATAATAATCGAGTTCTGGCTCCTCAACAATATGAGGAGTTATAAAAATGACAAGCTCTTTATCTTCAACCGTATCGGAATTATTTCTAAAGGCCCTCCCGATTACCGGTACCTTGCTGAGTACGGGCACCCGTCTTTCTGTCGTTGTCTGCTCCTTGGTGATGAGGCCGGCAAAAACGGCTGTGTTCCCGTCTTTCACCCGAACCACAGTAGAAGCGCCCCGGACCGTCTTATCATAAAATCCCGGGATATCAGCGGCAACCGACCCACTGATGGCCGGCTCAACCACCATGGTGATAAAACCCCTGTCATTAATCTGAGGGGTCACAACCAGCGAAATCCCCACCTCGGCCCGCTCCGCAGTGGTGGCAATAATAGCCGCCGTCTCGGTGCTCGTTGTTGCCTGTGTACCGATAGCCGCGTCGGTCGTCAGTTTGATAATAGCACTTTCGTTGTTTAAGGTAAGCAGGCGAGGCCGGGCCAGTATCTTGGTTTCAGAATCATTCTCCAGAAACTCCATGATCATCGAAAAGCCGAGGGGGCTAATTGTCCCTGCTGTAGACTTCCGACCTGCTTCCTCTCCGTACTTTGTCATGCCCTGGTCCATAAAAAAGTCACCGAACGGATAAATGGTGCTCCGGCTGGCCGCCGACACACTAAAAAACTGTCCACTATCAGGCCCCCATTTGAGCCCTATTTTTTCCAAAGTATTGGTGGTGGTCTCCAGAATCTCCGCCTCAATAATAATCTGCGGCGTCGGCACATCCAGTTCACAGATCACCTGCTCAATGACCTGAAAACGGGCTTCAATATCAGTGATAATAAGGCTGTTGGTCCTTTGGTCAACAATCAGCTTCCCGTCTGCTGAAAGCAGCTTCTCCACAACTTTATCGATGCCTGTCGAGGTTCCCCCGCCGCCTCCGCCGCCACCAGAGGTTGCGGTCAGAGAGCCCACCTGTCCTGTCGCGGTACTGGCAAGAGATGAAGCCGATTTCTCCAGTAAGGATGTTGAAACGCGTGCGTACTTAAGGGTGTAAATACGTGTGACCGTGTCCACCTTTGGTTTAAAAACCGGTTTCACGATAAAGATGTTGCTTTCTTCTATTTTGGTATAGCTGAGGTCGTTTGCCTGTGTAATGTTATCCAAGGCGTCCTGCACCGAGACATCCTCTAAATATAAGGTAATCCGCTTATCCTCTACCGTCTCAGCGGCGA
The DNA here is from genome assembly GCA_016930485.1 of Candidatus Omnitrophota bacterium. Classification (GTDB taxonomy): domain Bacteria; phylum Omnitrophota; class Gorgyraeia; order JAFGGP01; family JAFGGP01; genus JAFGGP01. The sequence goes on from JAFGGP010000013.1 coordinate 269,115, forward strand.
TAAAATTCAACCCGGACTGCTGAGAGAAAATCTTTAAGACATCCTTGAGGCTTGCATCCTTCAAATCCATCGTAATCCGTGCCTCTAGCGGTACCTCTCTGTCGGTGTTGTCACCGTTTTCAACAGCATACTCCTCGGTCCCGGCGTCAACAACAACTCTCGGGCGGCCGTCACCTCTAGGCGACTGGGCGTACGCCCCTGACAGACATACGGTAAGACCCAGAATAACCGCACACAGATACACCCGCCACGTGGTTATAATTGCTGGCATTTTCATTGCTTCTCTTCCTGCCAATGCTCTATCAGAGATGGCTTCACCTCAAAATATGTTCCACGATACTCTAACATAACACCATCTTTTTTAATCTTGACCACCGTTGCCCCCGACACCTCGTCTCCAATGCCGACGATCTGATTATTAATGATAGCCTGAGGACGCACATCGCTGACGATCAGTCCCTGAATGCTAAGCTTCGGTAACTGCTCGGGTTTAATCCCCACTAAAACCTTCTGGTCTTCGACAACCGCCTCCTCCCGAAAAAGCGACAGAAAATCATCGTTTGGAATAAAAAGGTCACGCCCTATTTCGTATTCTGTAGATTTAACAGTAAAAATGGGTTTTTCCTTGAGTTTTTTTTCAACCGCATTAAAACGGGCGTCCAAGGTCTTCTTTTTGGAAACAGGCGGAAGGGTTTCCCGGTTGCGGGGCATGACGTACGGAAGCACCTGCTTGTACACCATAAACCCCCCGATAAGCGCCAGTACAACCATCACTATTATCTCCTGTTGCTGCTTATTCAACGTCCTCTCACCGCCTTCGCTAAACTGCGCACATATACTACTCACCCGACCCCTTATTCATTCTTCGGCAGTACCGTTGCAACCTTAATAATAGCCCTGGGATTTTTCAGATAATAAGCCCCCCGCTCAAGACTCCCGGAAAAACGATCCTTAAACAAGGCCTCGTCATACTTTCCCTGAGGCTCAGGAAACTGCGTTATTCTCACTTCATCGATGAATAGGTATTTAGGAAAACCTTCTATTAAACTGATAAACTTTGCAATCTGCTCAAAGGGAGCCGCACAGCCTATTGCGATCGGTATTTTTGTGTACAGCTCTTTTTCCTCGGTTCTCTGAGGTTCCACAAACTTCATCTCGATCTCTGTGGCCGCAACCACCCTGTTAATTTCATCCAGAATCCATGCGGGATCTTTTGACTCCGGAAGCAGGCTTTTCAAATTCTCCGCCTGACGCGAAATAACCAAAATGTCGCTGATAATCTCATTTTTCTTCTTTACCTCTACAACCTGTTTCTGCAGATGCTCTATCCGCATCTTGTTAATCTGAATAAGACCAATGGATAAGACAAGCGTCGCCACAATTACCCCTACCGTCAAAAAAACCACTCTCCGATCATCCATAAGCATTACCTCTTCCAGAACACCAGTTCAACCTCGGTAATATCGGCTTCCATTATTTTTCCTTTTTTTATCTCCGAGAGCTCAACACGGTCAAACAGTTGGCGAAATCCTTTATGTTCTTTGATGACGGTCAACAGCTGATTAACCGCCGCGATCTCTTTTTCCTTGTCCTTTGAAAACGCAGCACCCTTCAGCCGCAAAAAAGACCCGTTCACCGGATGGTAGCCGGTTTCAAGATAGTTAATCCATATCTCCTTTGCTAGCACCTGATTCAGGAAATTGATCTTTTTGGTCAGATAATCCCTGTCAACTAGCATTGTTTTAAGAAAATTTCTTCTTTTCGTCATCTTCTCCTGGTAGGCAGTAAGTTGCTGAATGGACAGCATACCAAACGTCTCCATGTCAGAAGTCTGCTGCGCCTGCAATCGCTCCAGTGTTGAGCGTTCTGTGCCAACCGTCTGCATGCCTTTCATCTGAACGGCAATCAGCAATATACAGGCAACGGCAACCTCAGCAACTGCTATCCTCGGAAATAAATCGACAATCTTCTTATGGGTTTTTCCTTCAAATTCGTAAAGATCAATAAGATTGCCGAACCCCCTGAAACTGCGTAAGCCCAGGCCACAGACCACCAAAAGCCCGGGAGAGGCAAAATAATCTTCTTTTTCCGCATCGATCTTTCCGTTTCCCTCTTTTTTTACTGACAGAGCAGCAAGCTCAACGGCAATATCGAATTCATGCTTCAGCATATTTTTCCATTTCTCAAACTCATCGGCACCTTCGATTCCTATCAGAATGATTTTGCGAATATCATCTACACCAAAGCGTTTTACGTAGTAATCGAACGAAAGGCGAATCTCGCTAAAGAGGCTTTCATACATCGGTTCCATAGCCAAAGGAACCTCTCTGGCCTCAGAATCAGGAGATCCGAAGTCAAACATCGAACCATAATCTAGACCCGGTACTTTCTGCGCAAAGGGTATATCACGGGTAAAAAACGGTGTAGCGTGTTTGATGATGCTAATAGTTACATATTCACTTTCAACTTCTATAAGGAGAGTCGCTCCATCAACCGATAATTGCTCCTGAAGTGACCTAGCCAGACTAAAAGCAACCATTTCGATTGACTTTACCTTTATATTGAGTTCCTGCAACATGCCGATTAACTCCTGTACCGAATCCTTTTTGGCGGCAACAAAAATGATGTGCATCCTAGCCTGTTTACGGTCAACCTTAAATACAAGATAATCAGAGACAACCTCCTCCATTTTAAAGGGGATATATTTCTTTGCCTCAAACCGTATCCCGGCATCCCATTCCTTACGTGGCAAAAGAGGCATCTCAAAGTACCGAACCATAACCTCTTCTGCTGTCAGGGCAACATCAACCTCTCTCTTCCTGATCCCTGCATTTTCAAAAACCTGCTTTATTGCCTCGGCCCTCATATCCAGTTGAGTCTCGGGTGTTGCTTGCTGTTGCCCCAGTTGCGCCTCCTGTTCACCCTCCCCCTTCTTTGCAACTTCTACCTCAGAAAAGAGAACCCTTGAAAAGCGCGTCAGCTTAGGGGTGGTTAAAAAACCGCTCACCTCACCACACGCAACATAGCTTTCAGTTACATAGAGCCCCACATGACTTTTAGATATCATGTTTCTTCCCCTGGGCATTCCAGTGTAGCGGTTCAACAGAATTCGCCTGCAGCCAGTTGTCCACCTTTTCTCGGTCGAAACGCCACAGCCTCCCTACCTTGATGGCAGGAAGTCTGTGCTGATGCAACCAATTATAAAGGGTCTGCTTCTCGAGTTTTAGGTATTCAGCCAATTCATTTATATCCATTAAATGTCGCATGTAAACCCCAAAATAATTTGAGAATAGTTTAGTATAATTAATTATAATTGTCAAGAAAAAAATGTATTTAATTTATTTGAACTTCATTTCAAAATATTTTAACAGATTTTGCATATATAAAGGTATATCAAAAATAAAATAATAATTTAAACTTATTTTTAATACTTTTATTTTTATTTTTATAAATTTTATAGCTTTTTATTAACTTTTAGTAATATTTTATACTATTTTGTATTTTAAACTTACTTGTTTTTAATTAAATTTAATCCAATTTTAGATATTGCTATATTTTTGGGCAAAAAAAATTAATAGCTTACGGTAATTTTGATCATCTTATTCTCAGAATCGCCAGGGGGATCAAGGTCACGTATATAGGTGATCAGGATGTCCTTTTGTCTTCCGTTAAATTCCCAGTCTTCTTGAATAGTCTCAGTTACTGCCTGTTTGAGAGGGTCAAAGGCATGGGGCAGCCACGTCCATGTGTCAGAGTCCTCGCTGCCAAGCCTGTAAAGCGCATAGTTTAATCCCGCCTCACACAGAGAGAATGCCTTGGCCCTGTCAATAAGATGCTTAGTTGCTTGTGTCTGGTTAAGCATAAGCTGTAAGATAACGCCACCGGCGATCAAGAGCAGCACCACTAAACTCATAACAACAACCAGTACTGTCCCATGTCTACCCCTTCCCCGCAAAGAAGCTCCTTTACTGCTCATGCCCCCCCCTTGTCAAACCGTACTCGCGGGCCCATGATAACGCCTGAGCAAACTCCTCTGGGGTAATTTGCCTTGCCAACAGAGGAATTGAGTGGGCGCGATAACAGGGTCTATACTGATCCATTATATTAATGTAGGTATTAGTGGAAATTTCCTGTGCGATAAATTGAAGAACTTGTCTTGTGTTTTCAGGGCAGTTGGGTAAGACAAGGTGTCTTACTAGAAGCCCCTTGACAGCCACTCCATCTGAGTTTACTACAAGTCCCCCTACTTGTCTATACATCTCTTCGACCGACCTCTTTGCTTGTTCCCAATAGTCGGAAATACCGGCATACTCGATTGACAAAAAATCTTTGGAGAATTTGATATCTGGCATATAGATGTCGACAACTCCTTCCAGGAGGGCAAGAACTGAAGGCGATTCGTAGCCGCCACAGTTATATACAACCGGTACGGTTAAACCCTGTTCCAAGGCAATCGACAAGGCCTCTACAATAGCCGGAACAACATGGGTGGGTGTTACCAGATTAATATTGGAGCAACCGTTCTTTTGCAGAGAAAGCATAACTTCAGCCAATTTATCGACCGTCATTTCCATCCCAAGGCCGTTATGGCTAATACTGTAATTCTGGCAAAAAATACACCCTAGATTGCAGTGTGCGAAAAAAATCGTTCCCGAGCCTCCTGTTCCCACCAAGACATCTTCCTCTCCAAAATGAGGATGCCACGAGGCTATTCGAACTGCATTGGGTGTAGCACAAAAACCGGTTTCACCAATAAGTCGATTAATGCCGCACTCCCTCGGGCAGAGCCGACAGCATCGCAATATCTCCTTCAGCTCCGGGAGCCTCTGCTTAATGACATCCCTTTTTTGCCTACTGGCGCAAGTCCCTTCCATAAGAGTTACCGTGGTTTATCCTCTCTATTTCTTGTTTGATCAGAAGAATCCGTTCTTCATGAGATGGGTGTGTGCTGAGCCATTCGAGAGGTCGGGGATAAGGGCCACTGTCTTTGGAAAGCTTTTCCAGTACGGTAATCATCGCCCGGGGATCGTATCCTGCTCGAGATGCATAACGAACCGTAAGGCGATCTGCCTCGCGTTCCTGTTGCCTGCTGTAGCCGCGCATAGTTAAGTCAAAAAGGGTATTTGTAACGCGCTGCACCTCGCTGGCATCGGCCTTTCGAAAGACAATCGAGGAAACAACCTGAAAACCAAGGGCATTTTGAAGATTTTGCATGCTATGCCTGCACACAACATGTCCAATCTCATGCGCCAGGACACACGCTATTTCATCGTCTGTCTCCATTTCTTGAAGTAGACCGGTATATAAATAGACATATCCGCCGGGAATAGCAAAGGCATTTTTTTCGTTTTGATCTATAACATAAAAATGATACGGTACGTCCCGGCGATCGACCTGTTGCACAATGCGTTGACCAATGTCGTTGACCCGCTTATAAAGATGTCCTTCTGTTATTACGCGGCTCTCCTGTAATACCTTTTGGGCAACGTTTCGGCCCATTGCAACCTCCGAGGCTGTATCAAACAATATCCACTGAGACCTGCCGCTAGCAGGGTTATATACTGTGGCACAGCCGACACAGTACAGCACTACAACAATCGAGGTAATAGATAGTAGTGGTAACGTTCTCTCATTCATGGCGCTGGGTTTCTTGAACAATCCACTCCAAGTAACTCGGAAGGCCTGCGGCAATCTTAAGCGCTATTACCTCAGGCACCTCATAACTGTGCAGAGACTGTACGCGTTCTATCAGGAGCGGCAGGGCGTTCCGCGAGGTCTTAATGAAAAGAAGGTTTTCTCTTGAGCGCTCACGCACACCCTTCCACAGATAGTGTGATTCCGCCTCTTTCAGAACGGTCACGCAGGCACATAGCCTCTCGGCAAGAAGAGTATCAGCGATGGAATGCGCCTCATCCAAAGTAGCGCAACTGACGATTACCAGATAACTACCGGCCTTATTCATTGCGGCTTTCCTCCTGATGCCTCGCAGGCTGTTTTGATAGTATTGCAGTGAATCTGTGCAGTAGTTTCAACGCTTGCCGCGTAGCCACCCCCTAATACAACAGCGCACGGAATTTTATGCTTCCTGCAGTATGCGAAAACAGATACATCGCGTTCTTCTAGTCCTTCGAGTGATAGCGCAAGCCCTCCCAGCACATCGCCGTAAAAAGGATCGGCCCCTGCTATATACAAAGCAAAATCGGGTTGGTGGGCCGTCGTTATTATATCGAGGGCCCGATGCAGATGCCGTATATATTCCCTATCGCCTGTGCCGTCATCCAGTTCTACATCCAGGTCGCTCGGGATTTTTGCAAAAGGGTAATTATCCCTCTGATGAATCGAAAAGGTAAAGACATCGGGGTTGCCTTGAAAAATGAAAGCGGTCCCGTTTCCTTGATGTACATCACAATCTATAACAACCGGTCGTGATATCGCAGACTCGTCCAAGAGCGCGGCAAGGGCGATGGCCACATCGTTCAGCACGCAGAATCCCTCCCCGTGATCCGGAAAGGCATGATGAAAGCCGCCGCCGATATGAGCAGAGATACCATCATCCAGAGCGTAACGACAACTTATAAGCGTTCCGCCGGCACATAACCATGCAGCCTCCATTAGATCTGTAGAATACGGCACTTCAAGACGTGCTATTTCTTGTAACGTCAGAGACCCTTGTTTTAGCTTATGGATATACTCGGGGGCATGAATGCGCAGGATATCTTTATCGGAGGCGCTCTGCGGTCTTATAAAGCAATCGGACGAAATATGGTGTGCGCGGGTTAATAACTGGCGTGTGAGGGCGTATTTCTCGGTAGGAAAAACGTGATCACCAATATCCACGTTATACCGATCAGAATAGACTATTTTAATTTTTCTGCTCCTCAAAAATCGGCAACGCGACCCTAAAAACTATGTTACAGCTCACCCAAAAATGATTCTACGGCCTCAACCACCAATTCCCACTTATCTCTATCGTGTATAGTAAACTTCTGTTTCCTTCTCCATTTTCCGTCCTTCTCCTGCCACAGATATAAATTGATCGTCCTCTTACCCCATGATTCGGTCAGCACCACAGCCTGCCACCAACCAAAAGCCTTGCTGATCGTGCGGTAATCAACCACATGTAACGGTGGGGCTATCGGAACCGCTTCTTCCTGATTGCCCTCCCCTGTCTCAGGGTTACCGATATCCTTGAATTTCTCTTCATCGCTCATAAGAAACCTCCTTGTTTATAGATGAGGTTCGACGTCTTTATGTTTTTCGAAACGATATCTGATAGGTATCTGCCTCGTTTTTTACAACAACATGCCCTTCCCGTGCAAGCCACCCTAAACTCATAAGCACGATTTCTCGAGAGCGGTCAATTCCTGTTGTCAGTCGAGCGAGCTCGGTTTCGCCGTGCTGATCTAAAAAATGCCAGATTTCACCGGCAACAATACCGATTTCTGTTATCATTGCGACCCCCTTTCGCTACGAGCAAGTTCGTTATAACTGCTGCATCGGGGACATCGTGAAAGCGGCGTGTCCCTGTGCAAATAAATAAAGGCGCATATAGAGCACTGCCAAATCTTGATATTTTCGTGCGCATGAAGCCATTTCGGCCTGCGCTGAGAAAACAAGAGCCATACAAGAAAAATGCCGCCGATATAGAAAGAAAAATAAAGAGTTAATGCCGCGTCAAGTGTAATATTGAGCATCAAGAAACCTGTTTCATAAAAGAGGGGCTGTTATAACCACCTCGCCTGTTTGAACCGGCTCCCGCTTTCCCTGCGCCGGGCTAAGGGGCACAAAGAGCCACTGTTTTATATATCTCATCAGTTCCATGTCGATTGCCGGATAGCCGCTCGACCTTTCAAGAACAACGGCAGAGAGCATCCCTGAAGAAGAAACCTCGACACGAAAGACCACTCGCACATCCTGTTCGTTTGCCTCAACCCAGTTAGTTAATGCGGGAAAAGGCGGCCGTGAAAGAAGGGTGCGGTCTCTGATGGGCCCGTTCACAAGGACAGAATTGCCTACGAACTTCCCGGCAGACCTCTGAGCGATGCCAGGACGAACGATATTGTTCAGTACAGAACCCGGCGGCACCCGCTTTTCCATCTTCGCTGTAGGCTTTACCGCCTCGGCACCCTGCATTTTTTGCGGTTCAACGAATGTTTCTAAAAACTCCCCTTCAAAGCCGTGGTTTAATGAGTAAAGATCGCCAAAATGCCCGTGCCAAACGCTGGTAGCGACGAAGACAGGTTCTACCTCTCCGGTAAAATAGCCTAAAAAGGAGACGGTTGCATGCGGTGGAAACCCCGCACCCCCCGGTGCAATGACTATGTTAAAAAGCGATGCACAGAGCGTGTGGAAAACTATTGAGCTAAAAACAAAAAAGTGAAAAGATCGCATCAACGTCATGTTATAGCGCAATATCCTGATTGGTAGCAAGGTTAATCTGTGTAATCCCCGCATCCCTGCAGGCATCCCATATCTGCACAACCCGGCCCAGAGATGCCTTTTTGTCCGCCTTGATCAGGACGGGCCGTTGCGCATATGACGAACTCTTCAATGTCTCAAGCAACTCTTTCATCGTAACAATTTTATTATTAAGGTAAACCGTATTTTCCCCGGTCAGCATAATAACAATATTTTTCTCTTTGATTACCTCGCTGGTCACCGCCTTGGGAAGATCTATTTTAATGCCAGGTTGATACACGAAAGATGAGGTAAGCATAAAAAAAATGAGCAGCAAAAAAAGGACGTCGATGAGCGGCGCAAGATCGAGCTGCCCTTTTTCAAATTCTATTCGTTTTGTTTTAAAACGCATTTGCTGCCTCTTTTATTCATACTGTTCTAAAATATTAATGAGCTCGGTTGCGCTTCGCTCAACCTCAAATATAAAGTTATTGACTTTGCTCACCAGAAAATTGTACGCAACAAATGTCGGAATTGCAACTGCAAGGCCTGCAATAGTCGTCAATAATGCCTCCCAGATACCCCCGGCCAGTTCCCCGGGACTTACCGGCGTAAAGGCCGTTGCCTTCTCTTCGATAACCTTGAACGCACGTACCATACCGGTTACTGTTCCTAACAAACCTAATAGGGGCGCGATATGTGCAACGGTCGCCAAAACAGGAAGATTTCGTTCGAGATAATTCATCTCCTGACTTCCGGCATCCTCTATCGCTTCTTTAATCTCCAGACGGCTGCTCCCCTGTTTGAGTAAACCGGCCTTAAAGATACGGGCTACAGACCCTGGCGTGTTTTCGCACAGGGTAATCGCGTCCATCACCTTATTCCGTTCTAAGAGACTTGAAACCTTTTCAATAAATGCCTTCGTATCTATTCGGGCATGATGTAGCTGTATTAATTTTTCCACGAACACAGCCAGGGCAATCACCGAACAGAAGGCAATGATATAAACGATAGGGCCGCCCTTCTGCACAATCTCCAACCTGCTTAAGACAAAAATAAAAAAGATTAGCGAGATGACTGCGAGAAAGAAAAATAGAACGCGTGAAGCAGTTTTTCCCTTTTTCTTTGCTTCGGCCATACAACCCCCTTCTTTCTTATTGAGCGTCGACGTTTTCTCTGATCCACTGCAGTCGTTCACGGGCATACTTTGACTCTTCGACATCCTGGTCGATCAGCTTCACGTAGAGCTCCTTAGCCTTATCCCATTGGTCCATATCTTCGAATAGTTTCGCCGCACGTAACTGCGCCTTAATCGACCAGTAGGTATATTCGGGATACAGATAGGGGATCTTCACGTATTCCATAATGGCCCTATCAAGATCACCAGTATCTTCGTAGCACTCCGCTATCTGAAACTGTGCATGGGCATTCAATTCATCGGAGACCGTCTTGTCAAGAACGCTCTCGAAAGATTTCACCGCATCCTGTGCGCTGCCCTTCAGCTTTAATAGTTCGCCGGTGCGGATTAAGGCAAGCCGCTGAAACTGCGTCCCGGGGAATCGGGTGACCACTTCTTCATAATGAGCAAGGGCACCCTTAGTGTCTCCCTTTTCCATAAAGAGATCCCCCAACCTTAACCAGATATCACCGCCCAACTCGGTGTCCGGATATATTCTGATCGTCTGCTTGAATGTGTCAAGAGCCTCCGTCACCTTTCCTTCCTGATAGTAGGTCCACGCTACCCAATACAATGCATCGTCGGCAAGGTCGTTGTTGCCGAACTCGTCAAACAGTCGTTTAAAATATTGCCGGGACTTCACGTATTCCTTTCTGTTGTAATGCAGTTCGCCGAGCAGAAAGAGAATGTCAGAGGCCATGCTGCTATTAGGATATTGGTCGAGAAAATCCTTGAATGCCTTTTCTGCGTCTTTTTCTTTGCCCAACTGATAATAGCACCATCCTATCTGATAGAGTGCCATTTCCGCGTAATTCGAGGTGGGGTGGCGCTTGATTAAATCCTTTAGACCGTCGAGTGCCTGTGTGTATTGTTTGGAGTTGTATAATGCGATGGCCCGATAAAAAAGCGCCTCCTTGATGAGATCGGGTTCTTTCTTTCTCTCCAGAAGGGCATCAAAATGTGTAATCGCGTTATTAAATTCCCCCAGCCTGAAATGGCAAACCGCCATCTGGTAGAGGGCCTTATCATGCAATGTACTATTCGGATAATTGTTAATAAGGCTCTGGAAGGCGAGAATGGCCCCGTTGAGGTCGCCCATCTCAAAAAGTATCAGACCGATCTGATACTGTACATAATCGGCATAAAAACTTTTCGGAAACTCCTTAAGGATGAAATCGTATACATCGAGTGCCTGTTTATATTCCTTCTTTTCAAAATAGACATCCCCGATCCGGCTCAAAGCCCCTGTTTTAAGCGATTCGTCCGTCGCTTCCTTGACAATCTGAAATTCGGAAAGGGCCTCGTCATAACTCCGCAATTTAAAATATGTCCAACCGAGGTTGTATCTGAGCTCGTACATCAAGGGTCCGGAAGAAAACCGTTGAAGTGCCTCTTGGTACAAGGCAGCCGCCTCATCGAGCCTGTCCAGTTCGTAGAGACACTCGCCTTTCCAGAGATACGCATCATCAACCCATTCGCTCTCCGGATAGTCTTTTATCACCTTATCATATTCGCTGATGGCCTTCGCAAAATTATGTAATCGCTGGTATGACTGTCCCTTTCCGAAATAACAGGGAGCCAGCAGCGCATCCTCCGTGCCTTTTTCTTCAAACTCCGAAAAATATGTCAGGGCATTCTGGAAATCGCCGAGTTTAAAGTAACTCCATCCAAGACCAAACAAGGCGTAGGTACGCCACTGATCCTTTGCGTCTAATGCGAGAATCTTTGTATATGAGGCTATCGCTTCTCCATACCGACTCATAGCGTACAGATTCTCGGCAATCCAGTAATGCGCCTCACCTGCCCTGGCGGCATCAGGCTGTTCGGCCAGCAATGATTGAATCAGGGCGATTGCGTCTTCATGTCTCTTGAGATTGTAGAGGGCCTCGCCCGCCTTAAACGTGGCATCGGCAACAAGAGTGGGATCGGTTTTGTCCCGCATAAGTTGATGAAAAAACGGGAGTGCCTTCTCAAAATTTCCCTCGTTAAAAAAACACCATCCTAAAGAATGAAGTGCATAGACATAATATTCGGAATCCGGGAACTCGTTGACAACGCGTTGAAAATACTCTTTTGCCTCTGCCGCGTCATTCCCTTTAAAATACACCTCTCCGGTCCAATAGAGAAATTCGTCGATTTTTCCTGCGGCCTCGTCCTCGCTCAGTCCTTGTTCAAATTCATCGATCGCCTCATGCAGTTTCCCTAATTGGAACAAACATCTTCCTTTTAAAAGACGCGCCTCGACAAGCTCGGAGGAGTCCGGGTAGTTCCGGATAAACTCATCTAATTGTTTAAGGGCTATATCATAAAATCCGTCTTTAAAGGCCCTTTTGGCAAGATACAGTTCCTCAGAGGCATTGGCCGCCTCTACGAGACTTGGCTGGCATACGGCACATACTATGACTAATATGATAATAGATGCGATAGATTTCATAGGGCATACTATAGCATTTTCTCGCGACATTTTCAACTCCTTGATGCTTTTTTAAGAAAGTGATCGTGCAATACAGTCCACACCCTTCCCCCGGTGGCATTACAACCTCAGCCACATCCCCTTCCGGCCCTCTAATGTTCCCTCTGGCACCGGATAATCAGACATCAGAGGGATTATATACTACAAAACATCTTTTAAGTATTTGGCAGTATACGAGTTAGAAACTTTTATAATATCCTCGGGGGCACCGGCCGCAACCACACATCCGCCTTCCTCTCCCCCTTCAGGCCCTAGGTCAATAATATAATCGGCTGTCTTAATTACATCTAGATTGTGCTCGATCACCAGCACCGTATTGCCTAAATCAACCAGACTGTGCAGCACCTGGAGCAGTTTTTCAATATCGGCGAAATGGAGCCCCGTTGTCGGTTCGTCAAGAATATAAAAGGTATTGCCAGTCCCCTTTTTGCTGAGTTCTGCGGCTAACTTAACACGCTGTGCCTCACCACCGGAAAGAGTCGTAGCGCTCTGACCCAATTCAACATATCCGAGGCCAACATCAAACATAGTATCCAGTTTTTTCTTAATCTTCGGTATCGCGCTAAAAAGGTCGCGCGCCTCTTCAACTGTCATGTGCAGCACATCAGCGATTGACTTCCCCTTATAGCAGACCTGCAGGGTCTGGGTATTAAAGCGTTTGCCCTTGCAGACATCGCAGGTAACATAGACATCGGGCAGGAAGTGCATCTCGATCCGTTTAAGGCCGTCGCCCGTGCACGCCTCACACCTGCCGCCCTTCACATTAAAACTAAATCTGCCGGGACGATATCCCCGTACTCGCGCCTCAGGAAGCCGGCTGAATAGCTCACGGATAAAACTAAACAAGCCGGTATAGGTCGCAGGGTTTGAGCGCGGGGTTCTTCCTATAGGCGACTGATCAATAACGATCACCTTATCCACATGACCCGCACCTTCCAGTCCTCTGTGCTTCCCTGGCTTAACCCGTGAGCCGTAGAGCGAATGAGCGAGCGAGCGATAGAGTATCTCATCGACCAAGGTACTCTTCCCTGAACCGGAAACCCCTGTTACGCAGATAAATACACCCAGTGGAAAACAGACATCGATATTCTTCAAATTATGTTCCTCAGCCCCGCGCACACACAGGCGTTTTCTTTTGGCAAACGGCCGTCTTTTTTGAGGAACAGGGATTACTAACTCTCCCCGTAAGTAACTGCCTGTCAATGAGTTCTTCGTTTTTACAACGTCGTGTAAGGTGCCGCTTACGACCACCTCGCCCCCATGTTTTCCTGCACCGGGACCCAAATCAATAATATAATCCGCGTTTCGAATGGTTGCCTCGTCGTGCTCCACCACAAGGAGGGTGTTACCTAAATCCCTGAGCTTTTTTAACGTGGCCAAAAGGCGGCTGTTATCACGCTGATGGAGTCCGATGCTCGGTTCGTCCAAAATATACAGAACGCCAACCAATCCCGCCCCTATCTGGGTGGCGAGGCGGATTCGCTGCGCCTCACCGCCCGAAAGCGTAGCGCTGATTCTATCCAGAGTCAGGTAATCAAGACCGATATTGGCCATAAAAGTAAGTCTTGATTTAATTTCTTTGATGATCTGTCTGGCTATGGCAAGCTCTGACTTTTCCAGCCGGAGTTCCCCAAAGAACGCAAGCGCTCGTTTTACCGAAAGGGCAGCGATATCCGCTATCGACAGATCGTTAATAAAAACAGAAAGGCTCTCCTTCCGCAGGCGCCTGCCGCCGCATGTGGGACAAGGCAACACACTCATATATTTATTGATCTCGCTCTTCACAAAGTCACTGTCTGTTTGATTAAATCTCCTTTCAAGATTCGGGATCACCCCCTCGAACCACTCGCCGTCACCATAGAGAATAATATTCTTTATCTTCTTTGGCAGTTTTTTAAACGGGGTCTCGAGATCAAAATCGTATTCACGGGCAACCTCGCGCAGCAGCCGACGGTAATAAAGAATAATGCGCTTCCCTCCGCGACGCCACGCCTGAATCGCTCCTTCCCTGATCGACTTAGAGGGGTCGGACACTAAAAGTTCCGGGTCGATCTCCATCTTATTCCCCAGTCCCCCGCATACGACACAGGCTCCATAAGGGCTGTTGAATGAAAACATCCTCGGCTCCAGCTCTTCCAGGCTGATGCCGCATTCAGGACAGGCATAGATCTCGCTAAAAAGAAGTTCCTGAGACATCTCCCGAGACCCGCCTGGCTCTCCTTTTTCTTTTTCGTATGGCGCAACAATAACCAGACCAGAGCCGACCTTGAGGGCGGTTTCCACCGAATCGGCAATCCTCTCCTTGTTCTCCGGCATCAGCTGTACCCTGTCAATCACTACTTCGATGGTATGCCTAAGTTTTTTGTCCAGCACGATCTCCTTGGACAACTCCATCAATGAACCGTTAATCCGGACCCGCACAAATCCGGAGCGTTTGATCTCCTGCAACAACGTATGATACTCGCCCTTGCGCCCTCTTACCACAGGGGCCAGAATCGCCACAGAACGTCCATCGGCGTGTTTCATAATTGCCTCGATAATCTCCTCGGCGCTCTGCCCGCGGATATCGCGACCGCACTCATGACAGCGAGGATGACCGATCCGGGCAAAAAGAAGCCGGAGATAATCGTAAATCTCGGTGGTCGTGGCAACGGTAGAACGGGGATTGGCGCTGGCGCTGCGCTGTTCGATGGATATGGCAGGCGAGATGCCTTCGATGTGATCCACGTCGGGTTTTTGCAGCTGTTCCAGAAACTGGCGGGCATACGCGGAAAGGCTCTCGACATACCGCCTCTGGCCTTCCGCATAGAGGGTGTCAAACGCCAACGATGACTTGCCCGAACCGCTCAGTCCGGTAACGACCACTAATTTGTTACGGGGAATCTCGAGATTGATGTTTTTGAGATTATGAACCCGGGCACCTCTTATATATATTTTGTCTTCTGATGTCATACAGTATCTCCCGTGTCATTTCGGCGCAAAGGATCCTGCTTGCGGCCGAAAAGAATAGGAAAATTATATCAAAAAGATCCCCTTACTACAAGATGCCTTGTTTGCTTTCCCTTTTATCATAATACGTTGTGACACCCCGCCACATGTCCTCTTCTTGCGGGAACCCGTCCCTTCTTTTTTTCTTCAGGCCCGCGTCTTAAAGGCATGTCTCCGGGACATAACTCTGCTGGTGAAGTGCACCGTGTATAACGGTAAGGAAAACGGAAAACAGGGCTCAGGTGCCAACCCTGTGAAATGATACAAGCTGGGCGATGGCGGCTACGGTGGAAAAAATCGCCATTTTGCTTGTCTTGGGATTGTCTTCCGAAGGCACGCTCTCGGTATAGGTCCGAATCATCCCAAAGTCACCCGTGATGATCAACTCGTGGGAATTTCTTGTATAGTGCGGAGAGGTGTACAACCTGACAGTAACATGACGGGTATCCTGAAGGGCAAGGCTGAGTGTCGCCGAGACATTGATATTCTGCGGAAAACGTTCTATCCCCTCTTCTGGAGAACCCTCAAAAAGCAGCAACTCTGATGTAGCACCGCGGAGGTCGATCCCCTGCTCCTTTAAAAAGGGGGCACCCTTGATGCCGGTGAGCGGTTTCCGGGTAATAAGACAAACCTCCTTTATGTCTCCTAATCGCGCGGCCTTAACACCGTCGAGTCCGCTGAGGGCACCGCTCGGAACAGACAAGCGGCATTCGTTCTTCCGGGCGAGCGCAAGCAATGTCTTCCAACCGGCAAGCAGCCCCCCTGCCGAAAGACTTACGACATCCTTCCCTGCAGCAAGCGCCGAATGCGCAATAGAATAGGCATCCTTAACCGATGCTGTCTCGAGCACCACATCGGAATGCGCGATTAATGCGGTAAGGGGGCATACTGGCGGTTTTCCCTTAAGACGACTCGCTAGCGCGCTGGCCTTTTGCTTTTGTCTATCACATACAGCGCTGACAAGTACGGTATTCCTGCACTCTGCCTCCAGGCGCACACCCACGCTGCTGCCTATTGCCCCGCACCCAACAATGCCCAGCCGTAATGCGTTATAGTTTTTTGTTGATTTTGTTTGCTTCATCGAGATGCAGCAAAGTAGGTTTGTATGCACGGGCCTGCTTTTCGTCGACAAGGACATAGGAGAGGATAATAATGCGGTCTCCCGGACAGGCCAAACGGGCGGCTGCCCCATTCATGCAAATAGTCCCTGAATGAGCGGGGGCCTCGATCGCATACGTCTCTACCCGGCTTCCGTTATTGAGATTAAGAACATGCACCTTTTCATACGGCAGAATGTCGGCACTCGTTAACAGGGTCTTATCGATCGAGATGCTCCCTTCGTACTCGAGCTTCGCATCTGTCACTACAGCATTGTGAATCTTCGACTTCAAAATTGTTCTTTTCATAGTTATTATCCAGTCACTACGAACAACGGATTCTGATATTATCTATAAGACGGGTTTGACCAAAAAAGGCAGCAAGGGCGATAAGGATCATGCCTTTTTTGATTCGGGATACCGGTTTAAGCTCTTTCATATCAACAAGTTCGATGTATTGTATCCTGGCTGATGAATGTTCGCCGATGAATCGCTTCATAGCCCCCACAATAGAGCGGCTTTCTTTTGTCCCGGATTGTATCATACCCTTCGCGCGTTGTAAAGAAGCGTAGAGCACCGGGGCCTCGTCTCGTTGGCGCCGGGAGAGATACGTATTTCGTGAACTGAGCGCCAGCCCATCGACCTCTCTCACCGTCGGCAACGCCCTTATAGTAATCGGCATATTGAGATCCTGCACCATTCGTTTGATCACCAGCACCTGCTGGGCGTCCTTCCATCCAAAATAGGCCCTATCAGGTTCGATGATATGAAAAAACTTCATCACAACCGTTGCCACACCCCGGAAATGACCCGGGCGAAAGGAGCCACAGAGCCGGCTGCTCAGCCCCTCTACACACACAGAAGTAGCACTTCCTGCCGGGTACATATCCTCGGGGCGCGGCGAAAAAAGCACATCAACCCCGCACGCCTGAGCCAGCTGTCTATCGCGCCGGAAATCACGGGGGTACTTTTTAAAATCTTCCCTTGGACCGAACTGGGTCGGATTGACAAAGATGCTGCTGATGACAATATCGCACTCAGCACGCGCCCTGCGCATAAGCGAGAGGTGGCCTTCGTGCAAAAATCCCATTGTCGGCACAAGTCCGATCTTTTTCCTTCGACGGTCCTGTCCCTGTGTAAACCGCCTTATCTGTGTTATACTTCGTATGACCTTCATTTTTCTGAAAGCTCGAACCATAACTGGGCAATAGTCTTATGAAGCTGCGGATGAATAATCTCGGGCGCTATCTCCCGGAGGGGCCTTAACACAAAAGAGCGCTGGTGCATCCGCGGATGAGGAATCGTAAGGGTTGGTGATGTAGTAATCAGCTCATCGTACAAAAGAAGGTCCAGATCAATAACGCGATCGCCCCAGCGTACCTCACTCCGCCTGTCTCTGCCTATGTGCCTTTCTATTGCCAAGAGCGCCTCAAGCAACACCGCCGCCTCAAGCGTCGTATCAACTAGAGCCGCTGCATTGAGAAAACGCCTGCTTGCAATGCCTCCTTCAGGCTCGGTCTCGTATACCTGCGAACAAGCGATAACACTAATTTCCCGGTACATATTAAGCAATGAGAGGGCTCTTTTGACCGCCTCTTCTCTCTCACCAAGACTCGAGCCGATGCCGATACAAGCGCGTGCCATACTGTAGCCTTCAGCCTTAGCCCTCAGCTTTCAGCTGCTGAGGGCTGATAGCTGAAGGCTGATAGCTATAAAATTTTTCTGAAACGTTCGACTGCCTCGGTGAGCCGTTCTTCGGAAACAGTAAGAGCCATACGTACATATCCCTCGCCGTATTTGCCGAAACCAGCTCCCGGTGTTATAACCATATTTCCCGCCGCAAGCGCATGTTGACTGAAACTGCCTGAGCTGTCAAATCCTTTCGGTATTTTGGTCCAGACATAAAAAGTTGCCTTTGGTCTTTCGATTGTCCAACCAAGTGCATTCAAACCGTCAACCAGAATATCGCGCCTTCTTCGAAAGGTAGCGATCTGCTGGTCCTGATATTCTTCAGGCAGACCAAGTGCGGCAATTCCGGCATCCTGTACAGCCTCGAAAATACCGGAATCAATATTAGACTTTACGGTCGCCAGCGCCCTGATGACATCGGCGTTACCGCTGACCCAGCCGATTCTCCAGCCGGTCATGTTATATGTCTTTGAAAACGAATGAAACTCTACCCCGCATTCACGCGCGCCCGCCAATTCCAGAAAACTTATGGGCCGGATTCCATCAAACGCCAGCTCGGAATAGGCCGCGTCATGACAGACAATAACATTATTAATTTTGGCAAACTCGATTACCTCTTCAAAAAAACCCCTCTGGGCTACCGCACTCGTAGGATTATTGGGGTAGTTCAGAAAAAAAAGACGCGCCTTGCGCGCCACCGGTCCCGGTATCGCCGTAAGATCCGGCAGAAAATCATTCTCTTCCAGAAGAGGAACGATATACGGTACCCCCCCGGCCAGGATGCAGCTATTGCGATACGGCGGATATGAGGGATCGGGGATAAGCGCCGCGTCTCCCTCGTTTAAAAAGGCAAACGGCATATGGGCTATACCCTCTTTTGAGCCGATAAGCGGTAATATCTCTGTCTCGGGATTCAATGAAACCTTAAACCGCCTCTCGTACCACCGGCTGATTGCCGAACGCAGTTCAATCCTGCCTTTGTTCGAGGGGTATCTATGAAAAGCTGGTTTGTCGACCGCCTCCTGCATTCTCTCAACAATAGGCAGGGGCGTCGGCAGGTCAGGGTCGCCGATACCCAGATCAATGATGTCGCGACCTTCCGAGAGCGCCTTTTGCTTAAGCTGGTCTATCTTTACAAAAAGATACGGCGGCAACTTGTTAAGTCTTTCAGATATCTCGATGTCCATAACACCTCTTTAGCCTTCAGCCGCCAGCCTTCAGCCCTCAGCTGCTGAAAGCTGAGAGCTGATAGCTGAAGGCTCAATGATTATTGATTAGAAAGAAGCACGTCTTCCATGCTATAGAGACCGGGTTTCTTGCCAACGATAAACCGGGCAGCCCTCAGGGCCCCCCGGGCAAACGCCTCTCTGGAAGTTACTTTATGGGTTAATTCGATCCGTTCGCCGTCCGCGAGAAAATAAACCGTGTGCTCCCCGACGATATCGCCGCCCCGGAGCGCCAACACCCCGATTTCATCGGCCGTGCGCGGACCAACGACACCCTCTCTCTCAAATACCCCTACGTCTTTAAGGGAGCGGCCGCGCTCACCGGCAATGAGCTCGGCGAGTCTCAGGGCCGTCCCGCTCGGCGCATCCTTTTTGAGGCGATGGTGCAGTTCCACGATCTCTGCCTCGTATCCCTCAAGCCGCGAAGAGACCTGGCGCACCAGCTGAAAGAGCAAATTGGCACCAAGACTCATATTCGGTGAATAGACAACGGGGATCCGAGAAGCAACCCGGCCTATCTCTTTCTTTTCATCATCCGAAAAACCGGTGGCGCCGACCACCATAGGAACCCCCAGCTTCTGGGCAACGGTCAGATGCCCCAAGGTAGCGGCGGGATTGGTAAAATCAATAATCACATCGGCAGATGCCGCTGCCTCCTGAAAATCATCGGTGACTGTCACTGACAAATCGGTCTTGAGAAAAGAAGAAACCGGCCTGCCCACGGCAGGATGCCCCTTTCTCTCAACAGCGCCCACGAGCTGATACGCAGAATCACCGAGTGCCAGCTGGCCGATTAAAGAGCCCATTTTTCCACAACATCCAGGAATACAGAGTGTTATCATTATATCACCTCTTAACTTAAGCTTTCAGCCATCAGCCTTCAGCCCTCAGCAGCTGAAAGCTGAGAGCTGAAGGCCCAAAAAATAGTTATTTGCTTAATGCCACCTGCTTGATACCATACGCATCAAGCGCCTTTTTGAGTCTGGTCGTATTTTCAGCACTCATCCTATAGAGCGGCAGACGCACCTCGCTATCCATCATGCCTAACAGAGACATAGCCGTCTTAACTGGTCCCGGGTTCGTTTCAAAAAACATTGCCTTAATAAGCGGCAGCAGTTTAAAGTGCACTGCGCGAGCACCGGTTATATCGCCGACATTAAATAGCTCGATCATCTGCTTCACCTCATTCGGTACAATGTTTGCCACTACCGATACGACCCCCTTGCCACCTATGGCAAGCACCGGGAGTGTCAATGCATCGTCTCCGGAGGTAAGGTTGAAATCATCCCCACAGAGGCGGATAATCTCGCTCATCTGATCAAGATTGCCGCTCGCCTCCTTAATGCCAACAATGTTCTGGCAGTCACGATATAACCGCGCCGTTGTCTCAGGCAACATATTAATACCGGTCCTCGACTGAATATTGTACAGAACGATCGGGATATCTACCTCGTCGGCAACGGCCTTATAATGATGATAAATCCCCTCCTGAGTCGGTTTGTTGTAATACGGGGCGATCATGAGCGCGCCATCAGCCCCCGCCTCTCTCGCATGCCTGGTTAACCGAATAGCCTCTCTTGTGCTGTTCGATCCGGTACCCGCCAATACCGGTACACGTCCCCGCACACTCTGTATGACTGTTTCGATAACCTCGTCATGCTCCTCGTGAGACAGCGTTGCGGATTCCCCCGTTGTCCCGCACGGCAGGATGCCATCGATACCGCTGGCGATCTGAAATTCGACGAGTTCCTCTATCTTCTTTCCGTCTACCTTGCCATCCTTAAATGGAGTAACCAATGCAACGTAAGCACCTTCAAACATAGCTCTCCTCCTTTGTTACTATACGCCAAGAAAAAAAGTGCCTTTACAGATAAGCCGTGCGGCACCGGCTAAATATACCTGGGAAATACTATTGCCATTGCGACGAAAGAGCACCTTCAGAGAATCCCCGCCCCGCGTCTTTACAGAGACCGCGTACGATTTCTTCCTGTTAAGCCGGTTCGTCAATGCCGCCATAATTGCCGAGGCCACCGCCCCGGTACCGCAGGCACAGGTCTCTGCCTCGACACCCCGCTCATAGGTGCGAATCCGAATAGTGTTTTTACTGTCCACCTGCACAAAATTGACGTTGGTGCCTTGTGGCTGAAACAACGTATGATAGCGTATCGCCCGTCCTCCTCCATCTATATCTTCTGCGGCCAGTTTTTTGGTAAAAAGGACCGTGTGCGGCACGCCGATATTGATAAAGCATGCCGGCTGTCTCTTTCCGTCAACAGGGATAACAATATGTTCCCGTATATCAACCGGGTCGGACATGCGCACCTTGACGGTGTCCTGTGCGACCGTCAACACCAGCACACCTGCCAGTGTCTCAACCGCCACTGTACTGCGTTTTGCTGTCTTGCCAGGTCCGGCTGCCCATACTCCTACGCACCGGATCCCGTTGCCACACATCTCTGCCTCAGAGCCGTCGGCATTAAAAATCCGCATCCGGATGTCCGCTTTACGCGAACGCTCGACTGCCAGGAGACCGTCTGCCCCTATCCCACGCGTTCTATCACAGACAGAACGGGCGCATCCAGCAAGGTTGGGCGGGAGTTTCCTGTCGCGCCTGTCGATCAGGATAAAATCATTGCCAGCCGCTTCATATTTAAAAAAGGGGATTTTTTTCATTGCAGCTTCGACGGTATAACCTCGTTCTTAATAAGTTCCTGATACCGTTCTCTTTTCCTCACTACCGCATAACGGCCTTTAAACACCATCACCTCGCAGGGCTTGAGCCGTGAGTTGTAATTACTCGCCATGACAAACCCGTAGGCACCCGCCCCCATAACAGCGAGATACTCCCCTGCCTCGACACGGGGCAAGCGGCGATCCTTTGCGAGAAAATCCCCGCTCTCGCATACCGGTCCCACAATATCGGCCACCATCACCGCATCCATGGCAGTGGATGAAGCAGAACGCTGCTTGAGCGGCAGAATTTCGTGATACGCGCCGTAGAGCGCAGGGCGTATGAGATCGTTCATGCCGGCATCAACGATAACAAATGTCTTGGTGGCTGCCTTCTTGACGTAGAGGACCCGGGTAACCATGATCCCCGCATTACCCACAATAAACCGTCCCGGTTCAAGAATAATCTTCAGTCCCGACGAGGCGAGAAGCGGGATAACCGCCCTGGCAAAATCATCCGCCGTCTGTGCCTCTTCGTCTTTATAGATGATGCCGAATCCGCCTCCGATATTCAGATACTCAACCGTTAACCGGGGGATCTTCGCCGCCTTTATCCGTTCGACCACCTGAAGCGCGCATTCGATCGCCTGTACGTATGGCCCGGTCTCCAGAATCTGTGAACCGATATGAAGGTGAATCCCGACAAAATCGAGATGGGGGTAATCACCCGCATGCAAAAAGGTCTGGAACACATCCTCCGGCCCCATCCCGAATTTATTCTCTTTGGTGCCCGTCGTAATAAACCGGTGTGTATGTGCATCAACGTCGGGATTGAGTCTGAGCGCGATACGGGCACGTTTTTTTACCTTTCTGGCAACCGCCTCGATCGTCTCAAGCTCGGGGATAGACTCAACATTGAAGCAGAGAATGCCAGCCCTGATCGCCTCTTTTATCTCTTCCGGGGTCTTGCCGACACTGGCGTAGACGATTTTCTTCGGACTCACCTTGACCTTGAGCGCCCTGTAAAGCTCCCCCCCGGAAACAATGTCAAAACCGCTGCCCGCCTTGGCAAGGAGCCGGCATACCGCCAGACTGGAGTTCGCCTTCATAGAAAAACAGATGAGCGGATTGACAGGTTTAAAGGCAGCCTCGATCTTCTTGAAGTGACTCAGAATCGTGCTGTGGCTGTAGATATACGCGGGGGTGCCGCACGCCTCGACAATGCGTGAAACAGGGACATCTTCGCAATAGAGCTCCTCTTTCTTAAAGGTAAAATCATGCATTACGGAACTCCTTTGTAAAATTCCAAATGCCAAATGACAAAATCCAAATTAATTCCAAATTTTCAAATCACAAAAAATATATCACTTCATCTCTAAAATTCACTCGGCATTATTAAGTCGAAGGCACTCTTGTATGAAAGTTTTTGTATCTCGCAGCGTATAACATATATAAATAAAACCTGCTAAAGCAACAATATTTCCCAAAAACTGAATATTGCAAAAATACAATGTAACAAGTGACACAAAAAATATTATCGCCCACTTTTTCATTGGCACTGACGTATCATAAGCAATTTTTTTAATATTTTTTTTCCGCTGTGTTAATTTCATCTTGGCGCTTCTTTCCCTCTTCTTTATATTTCTCAATTTTAATGCATTCCTTTAATTCATTTTTCATTGACTTTTTACTCATATATTTTGTATTTTTCTCAGTTTTATCAAAATAATCATACAAAAACTGTTCCAATTCTTTATATTTTTCATTTATTTCACTATGGGCTGCCTGCAATCTAAATACCGCAAAAACTGCAACTAAAGCAACAAATGCTGCTGCTGACTGCGCTATGGCACTAAATAAATAACGTAACGTCTCAACATCCATGATTAAGATTTTGTTAACAGACTGGGCATTTGGATTTTACTGATTTATTTGTCATTTGGGTTTTGACATTCGTCATTTTTCTAGAATTCTTACATAAGAATTCTAGAAAAGCCCTGAAATGACCCCCTGTTCGCTGATATCAACACTCTCTGCAACAGGCCGCTTGGAAAGCCCGGGCATGAGCCGCATATTGCCTGCTATCGCTACGATAAAATGAGCGCCGCGTGACAGGTGGAGCTCACGTATCGTTAACGTCCAGTCGGTGGGGGCCCCTTTTTGCTGCGGGTCGTCGGTAAAAGAGAGCTGCGTCTTTGCTATATTAACCGGCAGCCCTGCCAGTCCAAACTTGGTCAGTCCTTTAATATCCGCCTCTGCCTGCGGCGTATAGACCACATCACGGGCCCCGTACATCTGGCTGGCGATAGTCAGGATTTTTTCCTTGAGGGGGATCCCCAGATCGTACAATGGCCGGAACGCCCCCTGTTCCTCGACCGATCTCTTGAGGACCATCTCGGCAAGTTCCCGCGCACCGAGTCCGCCCTTTGCCACCACATCAGAAACGGCCACTGCCTTATTCAGGTCCTTACAGTGCCTGGCAATCGCGGTTATCTCCTCTTCCGTATCGTGAGGAAATCTGTTAATCGCAACAACGCACTCTAATCCGAATTTTTCTATATTGGCAAGATGTCTTTCCAGATTTGGAAATCCTTTGCGCAGAAACTCCCGGTTTGGCCTCTCCATGTCATCGAGTGTCGCCCCTCCATGCAACTTCAGCGCGCGGGTCGAAACAACCAGTACCACCAGATGAGGCGTAAAACCCCCTTCCCGCGAAACAATATTACAAAACTTCTCGGCACCCAGATCCGACCCAAACCCACTTTCGACAATAACGTAATCCGCGAGCTTGAGCGCGATCTTCATCGAAATAATGCTGGGATTCCCGTGGGAGATATTCGCAAACGGACCGGTGTGAACAAAAACCGGTTGCCCCTCGATGGTCTGAACCAGGTTGGGCCTGATGGCGTGCTTAAGAAGTGCGGCCATCGCGCCAACCGCTTTGAGCTGGCGTGCCGTTACATATTCGCCTTTCTTGTTGTATCCAACAACGATATTGCCAAGTCGCTCCTTGAGATCGGAAATATCCGAAGCAAGGGCAAGTATCGCCATGACCTCGCTGGCCGCGGTAATGACAAACCGGTCGCGCCGCTCAAAGCCGCTCCCCTTGCCGGCCCCGAGAATGATATGTCTGAGTTGTCTGTCATTCATGTCAATCGCCCGCGACCAGAGAATGCGCGTCGGATCAATACCCAGAGTATTCCCGTTAAAAATATGGTTATCCATCATGGCCGCCAGCAGATTATGGCTTGCGCTTACCGCGTGGATGTCACCGGTAAAGTGCATGTTAATTTCTTCCATCGGCATAACCTGCGCATAACCGCCACCGGTACCGCCCCCTTTGATGCCGAAAAGCGGGCCCAGCGATGGTTCGCGGAGACAGAGCATGACCTTTCTCTTAAGCCTGCCCAATCCCTGGGTGAGCCCAATGGCAGTGCAGGTCTTTCCTTCTCCTGCCTGTGTCGGGGTGATAGAGGTTATGTTGATAAGCTTGCCGTTTGGCCGGCCGCCTATCCGCTTCAGGATGTCGAGAGAGACCTTTGCAACGTGGTCCCCGTAAAAAGTGAGTTCGTCCTCCCTGATACCGATCTTCCTGGCTATTTCCCTGATTTGCAGCAGTCGTGCGCGGGAGGCTATTTCCACATTTGAGGGCATAGATACCTCGTTGTTATACTATGATTAATACGAATATGGTCGGCTAAGAGAAAACGCATTTTGTATAAGGCGTATCCGGGCCAGAGGCCTCTTTCGTTCCAGGATAATAGAAACAACATCGAATCGGGCCTTCTCCCTCAGAAGCCCCCGCTGTTTTAAATAGGCCAGGGCAACCCGGCTGATATGAAGCCGTTTTGCGTCGGTAATAGCCTCGTCCGGGGCGCCAAAGGCGGTTGCGCTGCGGGTTTTGACCTCGATAAAGACAAGCTCTGTCTTCTCGCGCGCAATGAAATCGACCTCACCCAATTTGAGCCGGTAGTTCTGTTCGATAATGGCATAGCCTCGTAATCGCAGGTATCTACCGGCAAGCTCTTCTCCCAACGCACCGACCCTGCACCCGGGAAACCAGGCATACCGGACATACAGTTCCCGGGGGAAAGGAATGGCCGTCCTGAGACCTAACGGCAAACTACGTGCTATAGCAGTAAGACACTGCGAAACAATATAGTTATACCACACACTGCAGGGGCTTAAAGCTTTTTCGATGAAGGGGGCACGGACCTAATCGCCTCAGGGCATCCAGATGCTCCTTCGTCCCGTATCCCTTATGCGAGGCAAAGCCGTATCCCGGATAAAACGTGTCGTATATCTGCATCATGCGATCACGCGTCACCTTGGCAATAATAGAGGCACAGCTTACGGACAGCAGCCTCTGATCGCCTTTTTTTACAGAGCAATACGGAAATGAGAGATTGAGTGATACGGTGCCGTCGATGAAGGCAAAACGTGTCTTCCGACTAAGATTGTAAAGGGCCTGCTCCATGGCGGCGCGGGTCGCATTTAAAATATTGATTCTGTCTATCAGGGCCGCGGAGACAACGCCGACACCTACCGATGCCTTCTGTATAATCTCATTAAATGCGCGCTCTCGTTGAGAGGCGGTCAGCCTTTTCGAGTCGTCGATTTTTTCTGAAAAATAAAGCGCATGAAGGGCAACGGCAGCGGCAACAACAGGCCCTGCCCACGGCCCTCTGCCTGCCTCATCAACACCGGCAATAACGCGTTCGTGTATCTTCACGGTGCATAATCCGGGCGGGGACGCTATCGGTCTGCCTCTTTAACCAGTGTTGCCCGTTTGCCGATCCGCTTCCTCAGATAATACAGCCTTGCCCTTTTTACCTTCCCTTTTTTCACGACCTTAATCTTTTCGATCGTGGGCGAATGAACCGGAAATGTCCTCTCTACGCCTTCACCATACGATATGCGCCGCACCGTATAGGTGGCCCGGAGACCCCGGCCGCGCCGCTTAATGACAATGCCCTCAAAGGCCTGCAGGCGCGTCTTATCTCCTTCCATAATCCTGACGTATGTCTTGACGGTGTCCCCGACTGCAAATTCAGGAATATCGTCTCGCAGCTGAGAAGCCTCGATGAGATCAATCTTATCCATTTTTTCCTCACTTTCTTTCTAAGCTGTCAGCTTTCAGCTACCAGCTATCAGCAGCTGAAAGCTGACAGCCGATGTCTGAAGGCTTGTTTTTTATTTAAAACAGCCTACCCTGCCCTTCGCCACCCTCTATCCCCAGATGTTTATAGGCAACGGGCAGGACCTGCCTCCCCCGCGGGGTGCGCTTCAAAAAACCGCTTTTTAACAAAAACGGCTCGATGACATCAACGATAGTGTCAACCTCTTCATTCAGTGTAGCGGCTAAGGAACTAATTCCTACCGGACCGCCTTTGTAAAAATCGATGATGGTTTTGAGCACCCTGCGATCTGATTCATCCAGTCCCATACCGTCGATACCCTCGGCCCCCAGGGCAACGGTCGCGATGTCCTTGGCAATAACCCCTTCACCCTTTACCTGTGCATAATCTCTCACCCGCCTGAGCAACCTGTTGGCGACACGCGGCGTACCCCGCGAGCGGCGGGCAATCTCATAGCCGCCGTCCCGGTCCAGTTCGATCGAGAGGAGCCCTGCCGAGCGTTCAATAACCTTCACCAGATCCTCGGGTTCATAAAAGAGAAAGTGATAGAACATGCCGAAGCGGCTGCGTAAAGGGGTGCTCAGAAGTCCTGACCTGGTGGTGGCACCGATTAGGGTAAAACGCTTGAGATTAAACTTTATCGTTTTTGCGTATGGCCCCTTATCAATGATAAAATCGATCTGAAAATTTTCCATCGCCGGATACAGAAACTCCTCAACAACCTTGCTCAGCCGGTGTATTTCATCAATGAACAGTACATCCCCTTCCTCAAGATTGGTCAGAATCCCTATGAGATCGCCGGCCCGTTCAATCGCAGGACCAGAAGAAGCGGTAATTTTTGAACCCATTTCATGGGCAATAATATGGGCCAGTGTGGTCTTTCCGAGTCCGGGCGGACCTGACAGCAAAATATGTTCGAGGGGCTCTGACCGCTGCTGAGCAGCCTGAATAGCGATGCGCAGGCTCTCGATGACCTCTCTCTGCCCCACAAAATCACCCAGGCGATGAGGCCGGAGTGATATATTGACCACCTGGTCCAGCTCCATCTCGCGGGCATCGACAAGTCGCGTCTCACCCTGGTTGTGCGCGCCCACGTTTTCCTTGCTCATTTCCTTACCTCTTTCTCTGCATCCCGCAGACCAACCCGCTGTTTGTACACCTCGTTCAGGATGTCCTCGGCGGTCCTGAGCGCCGCGTTCTTGGCAAGGGCCGTCTTAACCATGCTGCTTGCCTCTGACTTGGTGTACTCCAGCTGCAGTAAAACCGCGATCGCCTCCTCAAACACATCCTCTTTGACCGCAGGCCGCCGTTCCTCCGACTCCTGCAAGAGCCCGTACTTCCCGATTCGCTCCTGCAGTTTCGCGATAATCTCCTTTGCCTTTTGCGGTCCAATACCGGAAAGTGACCTGAGTGTATGCTCGTCACCCTCGTAGATGGCCTTGGCAATCGCGGAGATCGGCAGCGAAAGTGCCCTGACCGCTGCCTTGGGCCCCACCCCTGAAACCGTTATAAAGCGTTCGAAAAAATCCTTCTCTATTTCATGCAAAAAACCGATCAGAACAGGGAAACTGCGGGACGGGTCCACCTGATAGTAGTGATAGGTAACCAGCTGTATCATGCCGTCTTCATCGACCGCCGCATCTATGTTCTGCATAATCGCGGCAGGAACCAGCACCTCATAACAGATGCCGTGAACATCGATGATCACGCCTTCTTTTTTCTTTTCAAGCAGCCTGCCGTAAATGCGGGAAATCATAGTCTTGCAATCACCTGTTTTTTGCCCTCGACAAATACATAGGTCAATGCCAAGGCAAGTGCATCGGTGATGTCGTTGGGGCCTGAAAATTCCGGCAGACCCAAATGAGCGGCAACCATCTGTGCAACCTGTTCTTTGGTGGCATTTCCTTTGCCGACAACGGCCTTCTTTACCCGTGTCGGCTTGTACCCCCTGATAGCTACATTATTAAGACGGCAGGCAAGACATGCCGCCGCCCGGCCATGCCCCATTAAAATCGCGGTCGAGGGGTGGCGATAGTGTGCATATAATTCCTCGATAACGGCCACATCCGGCGTTGCGTGCCTGATAACATCCTCCATCTGGCGAAAGAGCGTAAGCAGCCGATCGGGAAGCGAAACCTTATGCGAACTCGTAATAACGCCACAGTCCTGCATCCTCACCCGGTCACGCTCCATCTCGATAATACCGTATCCGGTGCTATCAAGACCTGGATCGATGCCCAATATCTTCATAACCTCTTCTGTGCTCCCTCTAGAATGTGCGTATCGGAGCGCCACACCGTTCTGGACCGGGTTAGGATTCGGAAAGCTTGGTTAAAATATCGTCAGGAATGTCAAAATTTGCGTAGACGTTCTGGACATCGTCATGCTCTTCAAAAGACTCCACCATGGCCAAGATACTTTTTGCCTGCGCGAGATCATCTATTTTGATTGTCGTATTTGGTATCATCGTCAGATCCGCAGTCTTGATCTCCACATTTTTATCTTCAAAGGCCTTTTTGACCGTTTCAAAGTCATTCATCTCGGTAATAATCTCAAATTCGTCACCTTCCCCCTTGACATCCTCTGCACCGGCATCGATGGCGATATTCATTATCGTCTCTTCGCTGGCCGCATCTTTACTAATTAAGATGTATCCCTTCTTTTGAAACTGCCAGGCCACGCTCCCTGCGCCGGCCATATTGCCCCCTCGCTTGGAAAAGAGATTGCGGAGCTCTGCGGTGGTACGGTTCTTATTGTCCGTGGTCACCTCAACCATAATGGCCACACCGCCCTGCGCATACCCTTCATAGGTTACCTCTTCATAACTGACGCCGGGTAACTCGCCTGTGCCCTTCTTAATGGCTCGCTCGATGTTGTCCTGAGGCATGTTACTGGCCTTGGCCTTGAGTATTGCGGTGCGCAACCGAGGATTAGTCTCAGGGCTCCCTCCACCAACCCTGGCCGCAATAGTCAGCTCTTTTATTACCTTGGTAAAGATTTTGCCTCGTTTGGCATCTTCTGCTGCCTTCTTATGTTTAATAGAATGCCATTTTGAGTGACCTGACATGCCTATCTCCTTGTTATACAATTAATTATAACCAAAAATCACTCATAGTAAGAAGTGATTATACTATAGACAAAAGACCTTGTAAAGCGCCTTCTCCTCTCTGAAAAATGGGGCTTCACGTGTATGCACGCGGTAGTATAGTGTCTCTCTTTTCGGCGCTTTGCTTTGAGCCGCTGCGAAATCCGCCGCCTCTCCGCCATAGCCCTTCTTTGTTAAAACTGCGAAGGGTAAACCTTGGCGAAGGCAGAAAACTGCCTCCTTTTTGCAATCCTTGTTTCTTTTCGCATCTTCGCCGAAGATTGACCGTCTTCAGTAACTGCACAGGCGGACAAAGAGTTACGACTCTTCTTTAGCTGCTTTAACCTGGGCAATAATCCCCTGGGCGATCCTCTGAGGGACTATCTCATAATGCGAAAATCTCATCGCATAGGACCCTCTTCCCTGAGTCATGGATCTGAGGTCCGTCGCATATTTTAAAATCTCGGCCAGGGGGATCTGTGCCTTGACAATCTGCATCGTCCCTGAGGCATCCATCCCCATAATCCTCCCTCTGCGGGAATTGACATCACCGGTAATTGACCCCATATAGTCCTCGGGGACCATAATCTCCACGTCCATAATCGGCTCCAAAAGCACCGGCCCCGCCTCAAGTGTGCCTTTTCTTAATGCCATAGAACCGGCGATCTGAAACGCCATATCAGAAGAATCAACGGTGTGAAAGGAACCGTCGAAGAGCGTCACCCGGATATCAACAATCGGATTGCCGGAGACAACCCCTTCCATCATGGCGTTCTTGACACCTTTTTCAACCGCAGGTATATAGTTTCTCGGGATGGCGCCGCCGACAATCTTATCAACAAACTCAAAGTCACCGCCGCGCTCAAGCGGCTCCAGCTCCAAATACACCTCTCCATACTGACCTCTTCCGCCCGACTGCTTTTTGTGTCTATACTGCACCTGAATCTTTTTGGTGATTGTTTCTTTATAGGCAACCTTGGGCGTGCCGAGTTCTACCTCGACGCCAAAACGCTGTTTCAGGCGCTGCACCATAATCTCAAGATGCAAATCCCCGACGCCGGAAATGAGCAACTCGTTCGTCTGCCTGTCCCGGGACACCCGAAAGGTGGGGTCTTCTATGGCTAATTTCTGCAGAGATGTAGATATCTTCTCCTCGTCACCGCGCGCCTTCGGTGTTACCGAAGCAGAGATTGCCGGCTCAGGAAAAACCGGCCGCGCCAAGAGAATCTTGCGATCGTCAGAGGCAATGGTATCACCGCTGTTTGTTTCCTTCAGTTTGGCTACAGCCGCAATCTCCCCTGCCGATACGCTGCTCGCCTGGCGCTGTTCTTTGCCCTGCAGCACCAGAATCTGACCGATCCGCTCCTTGGCAGAGGTTGTTACATTAAAAAATCCTGTATCGCTTTTCAGCGTGCCGTCAAAGACCTTAAAAATCGTCAGCTGGCCGACATACGGGTCAGAGATCGTCTTAAATACCTGTGCTAAAAAACTCCCTTTTTCTCCCGGCTTGACCATCACCTCTTCGGTACCGTTAACCTCACTCGCCTTAAGCGGAGGCCGTTCTTGGGTGGTAGGAAAAAAGTTGACAATAGCATCAAGTAGCTGTTCGATGCCGATGGCATGCGTCGCGGAACCGCACAAAATCGGAACAACGCTTCTGGCAATAACCCCCGTTCGCAACCCTTCCCGTACCTCATCCAGACCCAATTCCCCCTGTTCTAAGAACTTTTCCAGGAGTGCGTCAGAGCTCTCTGCAACAGACTCAACCAACGCCTCTCCCATTGACTCTGCCTTTGTCCTGTCGTCCCCGGACAGCTGCGATAACTCATCGGGGTTCAGTATGTTCACAGTACCTTTGAAGTCGTGTTCCTTCCCAACCGGAAAATGAATGGGGGCGCATTTCTTGCCGAGTTTTTCCCGTATATCAGTGACGACCTTTTCAAAATCGGTATTCTCACGGTCGAGTTTATTGACAAAAATCATTGCCGGCAGACCCTCTTTTTCGATAAGCCTCCAGACCCGCTCCGTGCCCACTTCCACGCCGCCGGAGGCATCAACAATAACGATCGACCCGTCAACAGCACGCAATGAAGAAATGGCCTCTCCGACGAAATCCGCATAGCCGGGGACATCAACAAGATAGCAGGTATAGCCCTGCCATTGATAATTGAGTATGCCTGATGAAATAGATATTTTCCGCTCGATTTCCTCGGGGGTAAAATCGCTCGCTGTGTTGCCCTCTTCAACCCTTCCCTGCCTTGTCGTTGCCTTCGCATAAAAAAGAAGGGCCTCGGCAAGCGAGGTCTTACCACAACCTGCATGTCCAACAATATTAAAACAGCGGGTCTTGGTTGCTTCTGCCATCTGTTACCTCCCTCACTAACGTTGCAATACCTTTACTCATTCCCGTTGCCTATACACCGGCGAACATGCGCCGGATCAGCCTGTCTTATTCAAGCAGGATATGCATTAGCAGTCGTGTGCCTGACATGAAATGGTGCAAGTGGACAAATCCAGGGAAAACCGGTAGAGATCCTCGCTCAGTCGCACCAATTTTAGAATATGGGTAACGTCGTACTCCACATTCATGCTAAAGGCCTTCTCCCCGTACGCGGTAAACCCCGTTAGACCCCGCCCTAAAGACGGGGGCTTTCTTTTTTGTTCCAATTCAACAGTGCATTCATCCCCGCTTTGAAAAGCAGGGTCTTCCTGGTCTAATGGGGTAAACCGTATATCACCTACGAAGGAAATGCCCGCATCTTCAGGCACATTGCTACAACCACTCAATCGCGTAATCGCTGTAGTAAAGGCCCTGGGGTCATCGCTCGCCGCAGCATGCCCTGAGCTGAAAAACCAGCGGCCGCGATAGAAAGCCTTCCCTTTAACACAGGCCCAACGTGACAAAGTCAATCGTACCTTTGTATACCTTCCTGAGGGAAGCAATCCGGTCAAGCGATAACTACCGATATCCTTGAGATTTTCTCCTGCAAGTACAAGCGGCACCGCCTCTTCGACCGCAGCTACCCACTCGCCGCTCTCCGCATCCTGAAACTCGACCGATCGCATAAAAACAACCATCTCACTCGGGTCTGCATGAGCAACGATTTCACCGTAGACAACGCCAAAAGACATCAAATACAAGAAAAGGACGGCAGCACACCATATGGATAGTGTTCCATTATGCATAATATATTTGCCTTGTAAGTAAATGGGGGCCAGAAGGCGGAGTACATAATATAACAAAAAATCCCACAAAGGTCTACAGGAAAGTAAAGAGGAGATTGACAAAAAAGGAGGCGTTTTCACGCCTCCTTACGAAAAAGGGGGAAAGATGCTGAATCACTGAGAAACAAAATCACTCTTTCTCGGGATGCAAAACATATTTGTCAATCAGATACCCGCCGGCAGCACCAGCAGCCGCACCAATGGCAGCGCCTTCACCACCATGGCCTGACTGATACCCAATAATGGCTCCCGCACCGGCTCCTACAGCCGTACCAATTGCTGTGGCCTTCTGGGTAGTCGTGCATCCCGCTAGAAGAAACATAACACAAAGCAGGATAACAAGATACCGCATATACACCTCCTTCGATGAGTGCATCATTTATAAAAAATCCCACCATCTTTTTGGTGGGATATGCGCGGCAGCTCAGCCTCCGCCTCACCTTTAAGCGGACTGAAACTTTGCGTCCCATCCTTTCAGATGGTTTGCCCTTTTCGCGCGCTATTGTCTGTTGTTGCGCCCTTCGTTAATTTAAGTGTACCACACGAAATACCCAAATACAAACAATCAAAATATAGCAACTTTGATCATTTGCATACAAAAAAGGCCCGGCCTTTTTATAAAGACCGGGCCTCAAATAATCCCAGCGACGACCTACTCTCCCACACAGTTGCCCGTGCAGTACCATCGGCCCTGAGGAGCTTAACTTCCGTATTCGGAATGGGAACGGGTGTTTCCCCCTCGGCAAAGCCGCTGGAAAGTATCTTTCACATACGTTCTTCTGAAACACACGCCACCTGTAGCCAGTAGCGTTTATATATTGAAAGTGGTCAAGCCGGTCGGCTGATTAGTACCGGTAAGCTCAAAGCTTCACAG
The DNA here is from genome assembly GCA_016930485.1 of Candidatus Omnitrophota bacterium. Classification (GTDB taxonomy): domain Bacteria; phylum Omnitrophota; class Gorgyraeia; order JAFGGP01; family JAFGGP01; genus JAFGGP01. The sequence continues at coordinate 303,154 of JAFGGP010000013.1, forward strand.
CTCTTACACCTCCGGCCTATCGACCTTGTAATCTCCAAGGTGCCTCCTCCGCTTGCGCGGTTGGGATACCTTATCTTAGGGAGGGCTTGGCGCTTAGATGCCTTCAGCACTTATCCCTGCCGAACATAGCTACCCAGCAATGCCGCTGGCGCGACAACTGGAACACCATAGGTTCGTCTGTCCGGGTCCTCTCGTACTACGGACAGCACCCTTCAAGTATCCTACGCCCACGGGAGATAGGGACCGAACTGTCTCGCGACGTTCTAAACCCAGCTCACGTACCGCTTTAACCGGCGAACAGCCGGACCCTTGGGACCTTATCCAGCCCCAGGATGCGATGAGCCGACATCGAGGTGCCAAACCGGGCCGTCGATGTGAACTCTTGGGCCCGA
>JAFGGP010000014.1 GCA_016930485.1 Candidatus Omnitrophota bacterium
GCTTTTGTTTTGAATTTTGGATTTTGGTCATTTGATATTGTTTAGAATTTCGATATTCGAATTTAGAAATTTGTTATTATTTGTCATTTTAATTACACGAACAGCTTCGGTACAAACAGTAAAAGAGCGATGATAGAGGCTGCTATAGACGCAGTCAGCACCGCCGCCGCCCCGATATCCTTGATAATCTTGACGGTCGGGTGTTTTTCTCCGTTGGTGGTATGGTCAATAGCCACCTCAATACAGGTATTTAAGAGTTCGGCGATCAATACCATGGCAATCGTCAGGGCAAGAAAGATATACTCAATCATCGAAAGCCTGACCCATATCCCCAGAAGTGCCGCGGCTGCGGCGGCGATGATATGTATCTTCATATTCCGTTCGGCCCTGAGCGCATATACGAAACCGGCCAGGGCATAGGAAAAACTCTGAAAGAGGGAACGTTGTTTCATAGGCATCTTTTCCCCACATTGAAATGTGGGTTACATTTTCTGGTTAAGAATGCAGTTCTCGAGTTAACGAGTTCGCGAACCATTTTTGAACCCGCGAACCCGGAGAACCCGAATAACCCGCGAACTGTATTAATACTTATAATACCCGTATCTCGGAATGTAGTATTCGGCGTGCGTTAACACAAATCCGAGGATCCGCGCCTGTATCTGACTCAAAAGCGCCTGGGTTTCCCTGACAACATTCCGCTGCGTCCTGCCTGACTGGATAACCAGGACCACGCCGTCCACCTGAGAACTTAACACGGCGGCATCGGCCAGCGGCATTGCCGGGGGAGAGTCAACGATGACATAGTCATACCGTGACTTCAACGTTCTCATCAGTTCCCGGCACTTCTCCGAATCAAGGAGCTCGGAGGGATTGCGCGGCGTTCTGCCGGCCGGAATAACGTCGAGATTTTCTATCTCGGTCTTGAGGACGATTTCTTCGAGGCCTGTGCCGTTGGAGAGATACTGCGACAGCCCGCTCTTTATCTGGACACCGATATACCGCGCCACCGAACCCCGTCTGAGGTCCGCGTCAACCAGCAGAATCCGCTTTGCCGGATTATGGCTCATGGAGACCGCCAGATTAACCGCAGTCATTGTCTTGCCTTCCCGCTGGGTCGATGAGGTAAAGAGAATTGTCCGCGGCGGCGCCTTAGGACTGATCGACTGGATGTTGGTTCTTAAGATGCGGTACTGTTCTGAGATAGGCGAACGGGGCTGATAATAAGAGACGACGTGAGGATCGATCCTCGAAATAATCACCTTTCTCTCCTCTTTCGTCTTATCGAGCTCCTGTGACTGCTGGGCAATGTCCACTTCGCCGGTCCGCTCTTTCGGCACCACCGGGTCCCCGGTTTTGCGGGAGGCCCGTTCGACGGCCGAACGCTCTAACGCCTTGGTAATTTTGCTCATTGCACTTCCTCCTTTTTGTTTCTTGAAATCTGTTCTCGAGTTAACGAGTTCATTGTAGCGACTAGCGTGTAGCGATTAGCGGTTAGAAGTTTTGTTTTTACTATACGCTAGACGCTATCCGCTAAACGCTAAAGAAGAACCCGCGAACTACTATGTTACCGTAATTACCGTATTCTTTGTCCCGTATTCATTCGGTATAAACTGGCGGATCTGGGTCTCGTCAAACCATTCCCCGTCCACCAGAAACCGGTACTGGTACCTGCCGGGTTCCAACTTGATCTTCCGCTGCCATATGCCCTCTTTATTCCGGGCCAGAGGCAGCGCCTTCCAGCCGGTAAAGTCGCCGGCGATACTCACGTTTTGCGCATTCGGCAGATCCAGGGAAAAGAGCCTTACCTTAATGCCACCGTTGCCGCCTCCATTGCCAGAATCAAAAAGCAGGTCTTCTTTTAAAATAGTCGAGTGGGCAATTTCTCTGACAAGCCCCTCAGGTATCGGTTTCACATTATCGGCATACCCGCCGATCAGGGCGTTTTCGCAGATCAGGTTGATAAGCCTGGGGATACCCTGGGAATAACGGTATACCACGTTAACCGCCTCATCGGTGAAAATCTCCTCAAGGGTGCCTCCGGCTACACCGATACGGTGGCGCATATACTGAGCAGTATCGGCCATATCGAGCGGCTCGAGATGGTAATATAAGGCGATGCGCTGTCTGAGCTGTTCAAGGTCGTCGGTACGCAGTCTCTCCCTGAGCTGCGGCTGCCCGAACAGTACAATCTGAATCAGCTTTTCGCGTTCGGTTTCAAGATTGGAAAGCATCCGGACCTCCTCCAGTGCGCGGAACGAAAGATTCTGTGCCTCGTCGATCATTAAGACAACGTTGTAGTCGAGCGCGAGTTGTTCGGCGAGATACTCGTTGAGCTGGGAGATGAGCTTTGCCTTGCTGCCCGGCGTATAGGGGACTTCGAGATCCTCCAGGGTGAGTACAATCAACTCTTTGGGCGTAATGAGGGTATTCCTGATAATAGCGAACTTGGTCTTTGAGTCAAGCCTGTTAAGAAGAGTCCGGCAGACGGTAGTTTTGCCGGAGCCGACTTCGCCGGTGATGACCGTGAACCCTTTGCGTTCCGTGATGGAGTAAAATACGCTGTCCAGCGCCGAACGATGCTTCTCTGAGGCAAAAAAGAAGCGTGAATCCGGGGTCATATTGAAGGGATTTTCGGAAAGTCCGAAGAATTGCTTGTACATAGTGAGCGTGCCTTTTATTTAAGGTCACCGGGAAACCAATCTCAAATTCCAAATGTCAAATTTCAAATGAATCACTTAATTCCAAATGACAAACGTGTTTGTCATCCCGTGCTGCGACACGGGATCCAGGAATACAATGGATTCCGGGTCAAACCCGAAATGACATATTGTTTTGTTTGGATCATTTGGATTGTGGATTTCATTTGGATTTTGGATTTTGTCATTTGTCATTGAAAAGTCACCTGTGACTTTGTTATCTCATAAATACCGTCAATCCGAGACTGACGATACCGCCGACAATCAGGCAGATGACAAAAACGCCTACCTGGACCATCAGTTTTCTGACCTTCTTTCTTCTGGACTCGTAATCCTCGGGAACCAGAATCGACGAGACGACACCCAGGATCGGCAGTTCCAGAAAATACTTGGCCTCCTCCGCGTCCCTGAATGAGTGATCCAGATACTCAGCGCTGATAACACAGCCAATGCCCAGAAAGATACCCAGTGCCAGGCCGTAGAGCGCGAGCTTGGCGCGGTTCGGTTTAATGGGTTTGAGTGGCAGACGTGCCGGCTCGAGCAGTTTGTACTCGGTGCCCTTGTCTGATTTCTCGAGGCGCTGGGTGATGCGCGCCTTTTCCAGACGGCCCAGCAGGCTTGTATAGAGACCCTCGTTGACCTGGTAATCACGGGTCAGACGGGCCAGTTCCTGTTCCTGGCGCGGAATGGACTCGGCTATCTGTTCGTACATCTCGGGGTTGATATCCAGATTGGCCATCTCGGCCGCAAGTGCGATCTCATGATTCCGCTTTTCCTTCAATGATTCGATCTGCTTGCGTGTCTGGATCACCGCGGGATGCTCCTCGGTGTTATCGATAAGGAGTGCAGTTAGCCGTAGTTCGAGAGATTCGAGCTCTTTATTGATGGCGTTCATCTTCGGCATATCCAGTGAATAGACCTCTTTGAATTTCCTGAGCTTGTCCTCGGCATTTTCGAGATTTTGTTTGTAGACACCGAGCTCCTGTTCGATAAAGACGATGGCATCCTCAGACTCTTCGATCTGGGTGGTCTGGTTCTGCTGGATAAAGATATCAGTAATGCTGTTGACGATCTCCTGCGTCTTGGCGGGGTCCTTACCTTCGAAGGAAACCGTGACAACGTTTCCGCCGCGTGATCTTATTTCGAGATTTTTCCTGAGTTCTCTATTAATGTAGTTCTCGAGGGTGAGCGGGTTGACGTCCTCGGGAAGCAGCTTCACCTGTTTGACCAGCTGGACCATGCTGCGCCAGCTTAACAGTTCTTCCTTAATATTATTCATGCGCTGACCGATCGTGGTGGAGGCAGAGAGTCCCTGCATCATGGGGTTTTCTGTTTTTTCTTCTACTACCATCATGATAGTCTGGGCGCTGTATATCTTGGGAAGCGTCCCGCTGATTACAATGGCAGCGACCACCACCAGAATAACAGGCATGATAAAAAACCATTTTCTCCTCATAAAAATCTGAAGATAATCCTGCCATCCTATTTCGACATTCTGCGGCAACATTGTGTGTACCTCCTGTGTGTTTATGTGTCGTTATGTGTTAGTGCGTCGCCCGTGGCGTCTGTGTACAGGACGCGCTGCGTGAGGAAAACGTTGGAGGCAGTCTCCTTAAGGCCTCGCGAGACACATCAAGGAGACCGCCCCCAGCCCCCAATATGATTAATCTTTCAGATCGACGCCGCCAAAGTCGGCAAGATACGCTGCCTTGTAGAGCGGGCCAAGTATTTGATCAAGATGCCAGTTGATGCTGCTTAAGCGTGAAGACGGAACTACAATGAGGTCTCCGGTCTTGAGGTCGACATCGTCCCTCAGTATTCCTTTATATAAGAGATCCTTCAGATTGACCTTGACGATTTTAGGATTGGTCTCGTCCGGCGTGATGACAACGGCGCGTTTCAGGGCGGCGGTCCTATTCGGGAGACCGGCAACAACCAGCGCGTCGCGCAGCTTGATGGTGTCACCGCGCATGGCGAACTTGCCGGGGTGGCCGACATCGCCGAGCACGTAAAAGGTCTTACTGTTGTAACCGACGATGGAAACGCTCACGTCGGGAACCTTGACAAACCTTTTCAGTTCCTCGGTGAGCACCTCTCTTAACTCATACTTGGTCAGTCCCTCGGCGGGTACGTCACCGACGTAGTTATACTGAATCATCCCGTCGGGGCCGATGATAAACTGGCCGCTGAAATCACCCTGGCCGCGGACCAGTATCTCGACAATGTCATTTTTGCCGAGGGTGTAGCCTGTTTCGCCCACCAGGGGGTAATGTGAATCGGGGACGGCGGTTGTTGTCATTTCATCGAGATTTCTGATGGCGCGGCGGTATTCGGCCTCCTGCTGCTTCTTTGCCTCTACCTCCTCGATCGCCTGCTTGATCTCTTCGGAGGTCTTCGCGTCCTGTGCGGTCTGCGCATTGACCGGACGGATGCAAACCCCTGAAAGAGAAACGCCTGTCACGATAAGCGTGATCAGCGCCACCAACACCGCATACTGTAACATAGTCCGTTTTTCCATAATCCTGCTCCTTTCCTTGTTAATATAAGGTTTCATAAAACTTCCTGATTTTCTTGACGTCATCAACGGTGTATACCCTCCAGCCGCGCCAGTCCCGTTTGGCGCGGGAGACCTTGCCGGCCTTCTCCCATCTGAGGATGGTCTTCGGGGTAACGCCCATAATCTGCGCGACCTCTGTTATTGTCATTTTTCCGTTCACGGTAAGACCCCCTGTTTCCCTATCTGAGGTTAGTGTCTTGAGTGTGGCGTATCTGATGTCTTGGTTCATCCGGTTTGAGTCTATGACTGTCTAGGACATTGAAATGATTAAAAAAAAAGACACAATCTGGTATCTTTCTCCATGTAGCATCTTTTATGCCAGATGCCGGTTTTAGAGAGTAGATTTTTGTTTTCTTTTTTAACTGCTTTATTTATAACAGGTTGTGATGTTTGAGAATGAGGCTGGTTTATGGTATAGCAGAATTTTGAAATCCGGGGGCTTGAAAAAAGTGTTTAAAAAATTAAACACATCATATTTTAAAATCTGAAAATCGGAATAACGCCTTTTAAATGGGGTGGTTAGATAGATGTTTAATTTCCTGTACACCATAACAATGCTGTCCGGCGATGGGGTGGCGCACACCCCCATTCAACACCCGGTGTTGAACACCGGGTGTTAGAAAATCACAATTCCCGGAATTAAAAAAGTTGGTTCATGAGCAGTATTGCTTAATGTTGTCGGTTCTTCGATGTTTAATTCCCGGAATTGAATTCCGGGAATTGGTGCTCGGGGTTGACGCCCGGGAATTGTGAGGTGGTACTGGCAACCGATAAGCGCTCTATGCTATTACAGTATGGAGCGCACTGTTTAATTCAGGGGTCGAGTGGGACGCAATCGGTCGATATCAGGACATTAGGTGTTTGCGTTTCCTGAGGTGCGAGGGGGCTATATTCAATTCTTCCCTGTATTTGGCGACTGTCCGACGGGCTACATTGTATCCCTTAATAGTAAGATAGGAGGCGAGTTTTGAGTCACTGATCGGCTTTACCGGGTCTTCTTTATTGATTATCTCGAGTATCTCGGCCCGGACCTCATCTGATGAGGCGCTCCCGTCAGCATCCACTGTCTCCACTTTTCTGCTCAAAAGATCCTTGAACGATACCAGCCCAATGGGCGCCTGGACGTATTTATTTGTGATAGCGCGACTTACCGTAGACTCGTGCATTTCAATGCCCCTGGCAATATCCCGGATGGTAAGGGGTTTGAGGTAGGCAAGCCCTTTTTCAAGGGCTTCCTGCTGCGTGATAGCAACATAGTTAGCTATTTTTGTCAGGGTCTGCTGACGCTGGCCGATCGCCTTAATAATCCATTGGGCGGAGTTGAGGCGCTCCTTGAGATATTCTTTTACATCCTCCCCGGTCTTTTTGGATTTCATCAGTTTCAGATATGCCTTGTTCACTCGGAGTTCGGGCAACTCTTCATTATTCAATGAGACCTGGAGACCCTCTTTCGTCTGGACCATATAGACATCGGGGGTGGCGTAGGTCACCGGCTCTGTTTCATATTTAGCGCCGGGTCTCGGATCGAGCGCACCTATCCGCTGAATAGCCCCTTTAATCTCATCAAGAGAGACCCTATATTTTTTTGTAATCACCTCAAACCGGTGTTTGGCGAGATTGTCGAGATCGCCCTCAACAATCTTTACTGCCAGCGAGTCTTCTTCGACCCGGTGCCTCTTAAGCTGGATTAAAAGACACTCCCTAAGGTCCCGGGCGCCTACCCCTGCCGGGTCAAATTGTTGTATGATGCGCAGTACCTTCTTGACCAGCTCCAGACCGACATTGAGTGTCTGACATATCTCCTCGAGTGAAATAGCCAGGTATCCCCTTTCGTCGATGTTTCCGATCATAAACTCTCCGATAAGGCGCTCCTCTGAGGCAATAAGGAGCATGCCCAGCTGTTTTAAGAGATGCTCCTGAAGGGTGGGTGGTCTGCTGATAATATTGGTAATAAAATCATATTTTTTCTGCTCTTTGGCGGCCGTGGAATGCTGTTCGTGTGCGGAGAGGTATTCATCGACATTCTCATCCAGGGCATCGAATTCCATATCTTGAGATTTTTCGTCTTCCTGGGTATCGGCATTGGCCTGCGAATCATCGTCCCCTTCGGTCATCATCTCTTCTTCGGTGGAAAGAAGCGGATTTTCGGTAAGTTCCTGAGCAATAAGCGTCTTAAGTTCCATAACCGGCAGCTGCAACAGGTGAAGGGCCTGCTTCATCTGAGGAGTCAGGGCAAGTTTTTGGATAAGCTTTTGCTTTTGCTGAAGGGAAAATTTCATAGGCATCCCCTTAAACGGGGTATATCCAGATTAGTTGTATTAGGTCAGAATAAAATATTGCAACATTATTTACCATCCTTCTAAAAAATAGTATACCTTATATAACAAAATTGGCAAGTATCTTGCTTATTTTTGCCCCCAATGACAGAAAAATTTTGATTATGAATGATTAAAAATGATTAAAATTGATTATTTCAGATGGGTAAAGACTGATTGCGGGATGCCGATGGGGTCAATGATGATCCTTCCTGCATGGGAAGGGCCTTTCTTGATAAGGAGGCCGGTCTTGGGAAGGACAAACGTCACGGTTAGGACCGCCTTTACCGCAATGCCGAGCACCTCACCGGTGTCGGGATGGATGCCCGAGGGGATGTCGATGCTGAGGACCGGCTTTCCGCATACATTAACCAGGGCGATAAGACTCCGATAGGGTTCTCTTACCTCACCGGTAGTGCCTGAGCCCAAAAGCGCATCGATGATAAGATCGGTCTTTGACATATCAAGCCGGGGAGAGAATAAATCAATCTCCCCTTCGTGTTCGATAACCTCGGCGCCCATCGCGAGCAACACGTTCAGATTGTCCCGTGAAATGCCGGTTACTTTATCGACGGCGCCGAAAAGATATATCCGGACATTCTTCGCCGCATTTAAGAGATGCCGTGCCGCGACAAAACCGTCTCCCCCGTTTTTACCTCTGCCGCAGAGAATGCACGCCCTTTTCTTCTTTCCGAGCATCTCACACGCGGCCTCAGCGACGGCCCTGCCGGCATTCTCCATCAGCACGATCTCGGGGATACCGAATATCTCCCGGGCGGCCCGGTCTACCCGGGCCACACCCTCGGAGGATAATGTGCGGCGTCTCTTTACAATAAGTACCGTATCCATATATAGACAGAGGAAAGAATAATCGACCCCAAGGTAAGTGGGATGGCGTAAGAAATATACCTTTTAAATGTGATATGATGCCCCGCTTTATCCGCGATATCAGCCACTACCACATTCGCGGCCGATGCAATAATACTGCCGTTTCCCCCAAAACAGGCGCCGAGTGCAAGGGCCCACCATGCTGCCTGCATCTCAACCGGCGCAAAGCGGACCTGGGTGGCAACTTCCCGCACCAGGGGAATCAAGGCAACAGTGACCGGTATCGAACCGAAAATGGTGGACAGAAACGCGGCAACCCACAAGACGATCATAATTAAAACAGCGGGTGCCTGGGTCCAGACAGTCAGAAATGCCGCTACACACCGTATGGCCCCTATCGAATCAAGCGTCCCTACGACAATGAAAAGGCCGATAAAGAAAAAGAGGGTCCCCCATTCAAGTTCCTTAAAAACCTCGTTCGGATTCAGGCCGGTTGCCAAAAGAAGAAATGCCCCGCCGGCAAAGGCAACGGATGCCGGCTCAATATGCAGCATACGATGGGCAAAAAATCCCATCAGGATAAAAACCAGAACGATGGAAGATCTCTTTAAAAAACGCGGGTCTTTAAGTGCCTTCCGCTCATCGAATGCAAAAAGACGCCGTTTATCCAGAGGGCTTACCTCCATCTCTTTCTTAAAAATCAGCCATACTATAGCAAGGCTCAAACAAAATACAATAATAACAATGGGCGTAAGGTTGGCGATAAATGCGTTGAAGGAAAAACGCGCGGCACTGCCGATCAGGATATTGGGCGGATCGCCGATTAAGGTAGCGGTGCCGCCGATATTCGATGCGATAATCTCCATAAAAAGAAAAGGAAAAGGGTTTTTTCTCAGGGTCTCACAGACAAGCAGCGTGATCGGGGCAACAATTAAAACGGTGGTGACATTATCGAGGAAGGCGCTCAGAAGTGCGGTAATAACCGCAAAATAAATGAAGAGGCGACGCGGTTCACCCCCGGCGAGCTTCGCCATTTTCAAAGCGATATACTGAAAAATGCCCGTCCGTTTGAGAATGGCCACCACAATCATCATACCGGTCAAAAGCGCAAGGGTGCGAAAATCGATATAGTCGCGCCAGGCCGTCTCAAGGTTCGTGAAGCCGGCAATAATAAAAAATGAGGCGGTTGCAAGGGCAACGGAGGCCCGCGGAAACCTATCCGTTACGATAAGCGCGTAGCAGATAATAAAACCCGAAAAGATAAAAAATACGTGGGCATTCATAGAGGGTTTATGAAAATGCGGCGCGAAAGGTCTTCTCGCGCCTCAACAGTTTATGGAGTACACCCCGTTAGACCCCGATCTTTCGGCCAAGGCTTTTTTGTTTCCATTCAACAGTGCATTCATCCTCGCTTTGACAAGCGGGACTTTCTAGGTCTAACGGAGTAAATAGTGCGCCCGCGGCCTTGACAGGGATTGACGCCGCTCAGACAGGGGCTTTATTGTGTCAATGTAAAAAGTGCCTTACAGAGGTCGGTAAGGGCAAATACGCCCGTCAGCTTGCCGCCGATTACCACCAGGAGCGCCTCAACATTGTTCTTATTCATTAAGGCGGCCGCTTTAAGCAGCGTGCAGTCCTGTGTCACAGTTACCGGGTGGGCGTTCATCATGTCCGCGGCAATGAAAAGCGGGTTATCAAACTCTTCGAAAATATCCAGCTCCATATGGCCAAAATCCTCGATAAAATCAACATGCTCCATCAAATCAAGGTACGTCGGCAGGAGCGCGTCGATAAGGTCCTTCTTGGTAACCACGCCCAGGAGTTTGTTCGCCGCGTCAACAACGGGGATACCGCTTACCGCCTTTTCGGTAAAGAGACGGATCACCTCCTTGATATGGGCGGCGGGACCTACCGTGATAAGGTCGGTTGTCATGAATGACTTAATTGTCTTGTGTTCCAAATTATTATCCATGCGTCCTCTCTACCGGCTTCCTCACTATGGGCCGGCCTCACCTGTCTCCGCCCGACACGTCTCAGGCGGTATTCTGACAATACGGTAGGTCGTATAGGCAAAGTCTATGCCCGGTTCTTTATGAAAGGCCTGCAGAATGCCGCGTGCAATGGCATCCTCGGTCGTACGGCGTTTTTTAACATCGATAAGATAGCGTAGCGTGAGTTCAACACCGCTATCAATGATCTTGGTATAGACAATGGGGGTCAATTTCTGATAATAGATAAGATATCGCATGGACATCTTCCGGATGAGGGCATTAACGCGATCCTTGATCTTTTCCGATTCCTCCTGGGCCTGTTCGAGCATAATTTCCCTCGCCCTTTCCCAGTTGCTTTCAAACGTTACCACAACCGAGATTTCATTCCAGATAAACTCAAATCCACGGCTATAGTTAAATACCGGCTCCCGGAAAATAGTGCTGTTAGGCAGATGGACAATACGCCCGGTTGACTGATCCGCCTTGACCCAGTTGCCTATCTCAAGGAGCGACGTCTGAAATATCCGTATATCGATGACGTCCCCTTTGACCTTGCCGAATTCGATACGGTCACCGGTATCGAACGGTTTTCTGAACACGATTAATAGCCAGCCGGCGAATGAAAGAATGACTTCCTGCAGGGCAAGTGTGAGACCGGCACCGACGGCGCCGATTACTACGCCAAGATTTCTCACATTTTCCATCCAGATAGCGGCAAGAATAAGGAGGATAATGAAATGCGCCGTATAAAATGTTGCCTGCCGCGCCTTGTACCGGGATTTAACATCGCTGACTGCCCGGTTGATAATCCGGATAATCAAGAAAAGAAAAATATAAATAATGCCGATTGTAACGGCTGTCTGCACAACCTGTACCGTCACCTCTGGACTGAAAGGCCGCATTGGAAATCTCCTTACTCCGCCTACGCAACAGACCTACGGATGTGCATGTAGGCGCACGCAAAAAATCCCATATCCTAAAAAACTTGTAAGCTTCGGCGGATGTCGCAGCATAAGATAGGTAACCGCCGAAAATGAAATTATACACTGCGTCACGAATGTAACCGTGAGGCCCCATTTTTTTCGAATGTATTGTAGCACTTCAGGATAGCACAAGGCAAGAAAAACTTATACTAGTCAGCGGGTTCGCGGGTTCCTCGAGTTCGCGGGTTCATTTTTTGTCCAGTGATTATGCAAAGTGGCAGGCAACATAATGGCCTTGTTTTTTCTCGGCAAGCGCCGGCGCTGTACGGCAGGCAGGAAATCGGGCCCGGGGGCACCGCGTATGAAATCGGCACCCTTCGGGCAGGCGGATGTGAGAAGGAATATCCCCTTTTATGGCAGGGGTTATCCTGCGGGTACCCGCAAGCGAAAAAATACCCGAATCAAGAAGCCCCCTCGTGTAGGGGTGAAGCGGTGTATGCACTATGTTCTCTTTAGGGCCCTGTTCTATAATCTTACCCATATACATGACGGCAATCTCGTCGGAGAGGGACGCAATAATCCGTAAGTCATGAGAGATGAGAATGTAGGAAAGTCGGAACTGTTCCTGCAATTCGGTAAACAGGTTCAGAATCTGCGCCTGCATCGAGACATCGAGCGATGCTACTGGTTCATCGAGCAGCAAAAGAGAGGGGTTCGCCGCCAGGGCACGGGCAATAACGATCCGCTGGCGCTGGCCACCGCTCAGGGCGCGGGGATATCGGTATGGATCGACACCCCCCAGCCCCACCGATACCAGTAACTCACGCACACGATCCGGGATTTCTTGTTTCGGATACAATGCATGAATGTGCATCGGTTCGGCGATGCTGTCAAAGATTTTCAGCTTCGGATTGAGAGAACTGAAGGGGTCCTGAAAAATTATCTGAACCCTGCGCCGAAACTGCCTTAGCCGGCCGGCGTCTCCCTTCAGGATATTGTTTTCTTCGAAAAAAAGCGACCCGGCATCGGGAGGCACGAGACAGGCGATAATCTTTGCCAGGGTCGTTTTGCCGCAACCAGACTCACCCACAATCCCGAGCGTATGCCCGCTCATAACAGAGAAACCGACGTCATCAACGGCCCTGATCGCTCCCGTGACGCGACGGAATATTCCCCTCTCGACCGGAAAGTATTTTTTTATATGTTCAAGGCGTATAATTGGAGCAGACATATGTTAGTTCGCGGGTTACTCGGGTTCAACGGGTTCGCGGGTTCAAATAACAGTTTCCGGGTTATTCGGGTTCGTTATGGCGTCTAGCGGATAGCGTTTAGCCTTTCGACATGGTTCGACGGTGCTCACCACAAGCACTCAGGGCAAGCGATTAGATAAGACACACAAGAAATGCAAATATCAAAAATCAAATATCAAAATGACAATGTAAAATTCAAAAATGAAATAGCGCGTGCCATTCCCGCGAAACCTGTCCTCACGAAAGTGGGGAGCGGGAATCCAGTAATATAATCTTTAAAGTTTAAAAACTATTTACATTTTGATATGTCATTTTGATTTTTGAACTTTGATTTTTGGTTTTACTGTATGCTAGCCGCTAATCGCTACACGCTAAAAAGGAACTCGCGAACTGGCGAACTCGCTAACCGTCATCTGTTAATGACCGGGCAGCGGGCCTGATGGATTTCGGTAATGTGTATCATTCCGGGCTCTGTCACGGCACAGCCTTCCTCGGCATAAGAACACCTTGGATAAAACAGGCAGCCGTTCGGTAACCGCGAACCGGCCGGGAGCTCACCCGGAATCACCGGGAATTTCCTCTTTTTACCCTCCAAGGTCGGGACACACGCCAAGAGTCCCTGCGTATAGGGATGCCGGGGATTCTCTATGACCTCCCTCGTCGGTCCGTCCTCAACAATCCTGCCTGCATACATCACATACAACCTGTCGGAAAGTGCGCTCAGGAGCGAGATATCATGGGTAATAAACAATATAGTCAGGCCACCGGTGTCCTTGAGCTCCGACAGAAGTGAGAGAATCTGTGCCTGAATCGTCACATCAAGGGCGGTTGTCGGTTCATCGGCGATAAGGAGCGATGCGCCGGATGCCAGGGCCATCGCGATCATGGCCCGCTGCTTCATGCCGCCTGAGAGCTGGTGGGGATAGACATTCATCAGCTCCTCCGGGGCAGGGAGTCCCACTTTTTTGAGCGCGCGCAATGCCAGGTCGCGTTCCTCCTGCCGGCCCGCCGGCAAACGGTTCGTCCGGATACTCTCGAACAGCTGGTTGCCGATGGTGAAAATAGGATTGAGGCTCGTTGCCGGCTCCTGAAAGATATAGGCGATTTTCTTTCCCCTGATTTCGGCAAGCCCGGCCCTATGAAGATGCAGCACATCATTTTCTCCGAGCAGTATCTCCCCCCGGGTAATCCGGGCGGTCTCCGGGAGCAGCCGGGCGAACGAGAATGCGGTCACGCTCTTTCCGCACCCCGATTCACCGACCAGACCGACGATCTCGCTCGGCTTAAGAAAAAGATCAACCCCGTTTACGGCATGAATGACGCCGCCCTCTGTCTGAAATTCTACATGGAGATTTTTTACTTCAAGCAGTTTGTCTGACATATGTTAGTTCGCGGGTTACTCGGGTTCAACGGGTTCGAAAGTAGTTCATTGGTTCTTCGAGTTGCTCGGGTTCGAAAATAGTTCTTCGGGTTACTCGGGTTGCGCGGGTTACACGGGTTCTTTTTTGTTATCAAATTATTTTTCAACCCGTGAACTCGCGAACTGGTGAACTCGCTAACCATTTTCAACTCGTGAACTCGCCTGCCCTGAGCAAGGTCGAAGGGTAGAACTGGTGAACTCGCGAACTAATCGTTATTCACTCAGCACATCCCGTAATCCCTCGCCGAGCAGATTATATCCGAGCACGGTGATTAAAATCAAGAGGCCGGGAAAGAGCGTAATCCACCAGGCGCTGCCCAGCGTCACCTTTGCCTCGATAAGAATATTTCCCCAGCTGGGGGTAGGCGGCTGAACCCCCAGCCCCAGAAAACTCAGGCCCGCCTCAACAAGGATAGCGCCCCCTACCCCCAGTGTCGCATTCACCAAGACAGGGTTAATGGCGTTCGGCACGATATGTCTGAAAATAATACGCAGGTCGCCCGCGCCCAGCGCGCGTGCCGCCTGTACAAACTCCCTCTCTTTGAGTGATAGCACCTCTGCCCGGATAAGGCGCGCCATTCCCATCCAGCTCGTCAGACCGATTACGACCATGATAGTAAAGATATTCGGTTCCAGTATGGCTATAATAGCAAGCATCAGGAAAATGGTCGGAAAGCAGAACATCGCGTCGACAAACCGCATAATCAGGCCGTCTATCCTGCCGCCGTAATAACCTGCCACCGCACCCAGGACGCCGCCGATGATAACAGAAATGCCTACCGCAATAAAACCGATGGAAAGAGAGATGCGCGTACCGAAGATAATGCGGCTCAATAGATCGCGGCCAAGCTGATCGGTCCCCAGTATATATTCCCGCGAGGGCCCCAACAGGGCATCGTTCATATGTATCGCATTGGGATCGTGCGGGGCAATAAGCGGGGCCGCAAGCGCCGTTACCGCAAGGGTGCCGACGATTAAGGCCCCTGAGACAAACATCCTGTTGTGCAAGAAACGCATGGTTATTACCCCTGAATATCCTTGTTCGTCTGATAACGGATCCGCGGGTCAACATACGCATAGGCAATATCCGCAATCAGATTTCCCAGCAAAGTCAGTATGGTGCTTATCACCAGGCCGCCCATCACCACCAGAAGGTCCCGTGCCATAACCGCCTCATAAAAAAGACGCCCCATGCCGGGTATGGAAAAAATCGTCTCAAAGATGACACTCCCGCCTAAAAGCGCGGGAATCGAAAGGCCCAGTATGGTCACGATCGGCAAAACGGCGTTTCTGAGGGCGTGTTTGTACAGCACCCGTGATTCGGAAAGTCCCTTGGCGCGGGCAAAGGTAATGTAGTCCTGCCGCAGGACCTCCAGCATGTTGCCGCGCATATACCGGGAAATCCCGGCAAGGCCGCCGAAGGCGGAGATCAGTACCGGAAGCGCCAAATGCCGTGCATAATCGAGGCACTTACCCCACATACCGAGCATCTCAAATTCCAGAGATTGGATGCCGCTGACCGGAAGCCACCGCAGATGGACCCCAAAAAACGACAGAAGCACAAGCGCCAGCCAGAAGGTCGGCGTGGCAAAGCCGATAAACACAAACACGGTCATAATCCTGTCGTAAGCGGAATAACGATGGAGCGCCGAGGTTACCCCGATAGGAATGGCAATGAGAAAGATGAGGAATAGCGAAAGAATGTTTATGGTAAGGGTGATCGGTATCCGCTCGGCGATTTTTTCGATAACCGGCCGGCTATCAAGCATCGATCGGCCAAAATCCAGTCTGAGAATATTGACGAGCCAGTTCTTGTACTGGGTGTACAGCGGGTCATTCAGCCCGTAGAGCTCGGCGAGGCGTTCGCGGGCTTCGAGGGAAATCCTCGGGTTGAGCCCGTCCTGCAGATCCGTGGGCTTGCCGGGGGCAAGATGAATCACGGCAAAGGAGATAACCGTGATCAGGAAAAATAACGGGATCAGTGCAATGACTCTGCGGATAATGTAGGGTAACATAATATAATCCTAAAATCCAAATGAGCCCGCTCCCCGGGCTAAAGCCCGGGGTTTCAGGCCTTCGCATAGCCTTTGGCTATGCCATATACTCCTACGCTCAGCCA
>JAFGGP010000015.1 GCA_016930485.1 Candidatus Omnitrophota bacterium
ATCCACCCTGCACCAAGCGCTCGAATATAGACATCTCGCAGCCACAGCACTCACTTACTGCCTGCCTTTTAAAAATGCCGTATGTCCTTTTCTCAAAATTATCCGTTCGAATAAACAGTTCTTGTTTCATGACATCCCTCCCTTTCGTTAACACCGGGTTATTTGGAATCGGTTCCAATAGAATCCAAAAAAAATTAGCCGATTGCCATGCACGATTTACGTGCTACTACCTCTCCTTCTACTTTTATCACTTTTTCTTTCTTCCACATATCAGAGTCGACAAGCAATCGCACTGCCACTTTTCCCATCTTTTCAACCGGCCTCACTACCGTCGTTAAGGCCGGGGTAGTAAACCTGCTGATTTCGATACCGTCAAATCCCATCACCGATATATCATCAGGACATCGCAATCCCAGTGTACGAATTGCCTCTAAAGCACCGTATGCCATTTCATCGTCAAGGGCAAAAATGGCGGTCGGTTTGTCTTTGAGCCGTAACAGCTTTATAGTGCGGTCATATCCGGAATCCTGTAGTGCGTTGCCTTTCATAATATACTCTTCTCTGAGTGATATTCCATAATCGTTCAGTGCCTGTTTGTAGCCACCGAAACGCTCCTCAATATCCTCATAAAATCCCCTGATAACACCAATGCGCCTGTGTCCGAGCGCGATGAGAAACTTTGTCCCGTCATACCCTCCTTTAAAATCGTCCAGCACTACCGATCGGATATTGGGGCCATCGATCTCCTGGCTTAATACCACTACAGGAATTTCCAGTTTTTTTATATCACTTTCCTGGATAAAAAAGTCGCGGCAGTACGGGGTCAGAATAAGCCCGCCGAGCTTTAATGCCTGGCTTTCCTGCAAGAGTTCTGAGAAGGAGTTTTTATCCCGAAGGAACAGTATGCGCAGTTTATACCCTTTGACTTTTTCAAAACCGGAAAGCTGTTCAATGCCCCCTGCTATCGTCTTAATATAAAAGTCGCTGTAGAAAGGCGATTTAAAATACGCCGGGATCACCAGCCCTATATCCCTTGATTTTTTCGAGGCAAGGGCCTGGGCGCTGGCATTTTTTACATATCCGTATTTCTGGGCAATGGCCAGGATTTTTTGTCGGGTCTCAGCCTTTACTGAGACATCATCGTCGCTCAGGGCGCGGGAAACGGTTCCAACACCGAAGCCGCTCTTCTTGGCTATTTGTTTAATAGTAATGCCCATAATCCCCTCCTTATCTCCTTCTTATTTTGGAAACGTTTCCACAACCCAAGTATAACACAATGCTCTTATAGCAGTCAAGGAGATGAATAAAAAAATTGTATTCATAACTTAAATAATTATTTACAGTTATAAGAAACACAAAAAAAGGGGGCGACTTTAAAAATTCCGCCTTCAACTTTATTTATTGCCCCCTTTCTTTAATTAATAACAGCCTTAATCAATCTTGCTCATCAACCAACTCCTTCAACTCCGGGAGTTGACTGGGCACAAAAAAACACCGCATCTCTTTAAAAAGAAATACGGCGTCTGGGGCTTAAGAGTGAGAAAAGTGTGCTACACCTTCGCTACCTTTAGAACCTATGAAAATACACTTGTTACGCCGCCGGCCCTACAAGATGTTTTCTTATCCGCAGCCTCAATTCCTCATTCTCCCACGGCTTGTGGATGTATTCGTGGATGACGCCTTCCTGCATTGCCAGCGCGAGCATCCCTTCGACTTCACCGCCGAGCGAACCGCTTAAAAGCATCCTGACAGAATCCGGCCATATTCCGGCTACCCTGCGCAAAAGGTCCATCCCATCCATGCCGGGCATCTGCTTATCCGAGATAATCAGGTCTACCGGACCCGCAGCCATCTTCTCCAGCGCCTCGTGCGGACTCGTTGCCGTTATAATGGTATAACCCTCATCTTTAAGCACACGGATAAGGGAGCGGATAACGGACTCTTCATCATCGACGATACAGATGGTCTTCGACATACTGCTTCCTCCTCGTGGGGGAAGAGTGCGGGTAAAACATATATAAGGAAAGAGAGATTATGGGTTGGCGGGCGGTTCCAGGTAGTCGCGAATGCGCACCTTGAGGTCTTCGTTCTCCCACGGCTTGTGGATGACCTCATGCACAATGCCTTCCTTGATGGCCCAGTGAAGAGACGTCCTGCCTTCAAAACCCAGCGAGCCGCTCAAGATCAGCCTGATTGAGTCAGGATAGACCTCCGCCACCTTCTGCAAAAGCTCCACCCCGTCCATATCAGGCATCCGCTTATCAGAGATAATAAGGTCGATATGATTGGATGAAACGGTGTCGAGTGCCTCTTTCGGGTTGGTCGCGGTCAGGATATTATATCCCTCATCCCGGAAAACCCGAAGGAGGGCCCGTATGATAATCTCTTCGTCATCAACGATCATGACCGTCTTTGCCATCAAAAACCTCCCTCCAAACTGTTATTTATGCTACTACATTCGGTCCGGCCTTGCAAGCATTATTTAACCTATGAACAGCCGTCTATGAGGCCCTGAATGCATCAATTTTTAACGTGTAACAAAGGGAATCAGGTAAGCAGGTGATTGGGGGCTGGGTACTAGGAAATTGGGGTATTGGAATTGTTATGTGTCCCAAGTCTCCTTGTGTTCCAATCTCCGGTTCCCGATTGCCTGACCCTCTCTTTTCCCGTTAGACTCGCCTTTGGCTACTCCTAAGGGCTTTACGCGAACACTATTGCTATCTTTAACTTGTGTCATGCGCGTCCCGTACGCTTATCGTATGGGGTGTCTGCCCGCCGAAGGCCCGCCTTCGGCGAGGTCTCGCCCGTCATCAAAGATGACGAGGCGGATGACATGTGTTTTACACCCCGCTCTCCCGCACCCGCACGGTCAGCACACCGTTCAGAAACTCTGTCTCAACCCCCCCGATCTCAGGCAGCCGGAAGTTCGCCCCTGAGCCGGCCTGTGGATCGAGCAGCCCCTGGAAAAGCCCTCTGAGCACAGGCTCGGCAAGCTTGTCTCCCACCGGGTGTATAGCCAGCTCGTTTATCCCGTGGGCAGCAAGCAGTTCTCTCAAGCGGTTAAGAAACTCGGGATCGAGCATCAGGAGTATGTCCTCCCACAAATCCGGGTGCCCTGCTGAGTCGTCAAACGGCTCACCCCTCACCGTAGAGCCCTCAACAAAAACGCGTAACCCTGCCTCGCCGACATCCTGGGCATACACCGCGATTATAGCGGCCTCGGCCTCGTTCATAAAATCACCGGCCCAGTCAGCCCAGCCGAACTCCTTCCCCTCCGGGGCACCTTCTAGAGAAGAAAGAGTCCGGCTGGATGTTGTTGCACCTTTTTGCCGCGGCTCAATAACAGTACTTCCCCCTGCCACAACACTATCGGCATGTGTAATATCCGCCGCAGCCACCACTACCGCCCCCTGGTCCGAATCGGGTCTCCCTGCCGGGGCACCATCTGCAGAAATGTCCTGATTCGAACCAGGGGTTATATCAGCAACACCACCCACGCCAGGCCCTTCCTCCGGGGCACCGGTGGAAAAAGAGGCCTGGCTGGATGCTGTTAAAGTGTGTGATATCGTTATATCGCTCGCGATACTCCCATCCGCGGCCACCCGCCCTGTCTGCACATGCGGTGAGGCGGGGGTTGTCATGCCTGTGGTATTCGGGTCAGGCTCATAAAATGTCCTGCCGTCAAAAACTTGAGGAAGTCCTGCTGTTGTGATCCGAATAGATTTTAGCCTAGCAACTTCCTCAACTACAGCATTAACTTCTTCTCTGAAACGCTCTGGATTAGGTAAAAGTCTCGGCTTATGAGAAAAAGTTAGCATTCCAAGCTGTTCCCTGAGAAATTTCTCTGTTTTCTCTGACGGGATTAATTTCAGATTTGGAAAAGCAAGTTTTGTTTGCCAATACCACTCTTGATATGCTGGATTCACGGCAGGCTCCATCTCTATGCCCATAGGTAAGCCTTGAGGATGCAACTGCTTCTGCATACCGGGACAACTAACAAATTGACCGTCGACAAAACTCAAATAAAATGTATCGCCTGTAGATATATCTGTAATAATAAGCCAGGTATGTGTCTCACCAGAAGCCTGTGTCACAAACTGCCCTCCATAAATCTCAACAGAGATGCGGTCACTAAACCTACTGTTGAGTTCATCTCGAGCTACCTCACAGGCAATATCGCAGCAGAATGGATAACAATACCCTAATGCGGAAAAGAGCGCCTCCTGAAGGATCGGGTTAAATTCTCTGATACAATTTTGTAATTCCTGGCCCAATGCACCTGGCATCTCTTCTTCCTTTTTATGGCGCTCTAATATCGCTGATAAACCTGGATTATCTAATTCGTTAAAAATCCTCCCCCAGGCATGAGAATCCAAATCTTCTGAAAGTAAGGATGTCAGTATTTCTCTATGCTTAAATCCTTGTAACTCATAAAGTGCAGCAATAACAGCCTCAGCAATATCACCAGTTATAGGCCCGACATGTAAACGAAGCGCTTCAATCAGTGCAGGTATACACGATTCTGAACCGATGGCATCCAAAACATCAACCGTCCTGTGCATTTCAACAGCTAACAAATTATTGACTTCTTTTTCTGTTAGTTGTTTGGCTCTCTCTTGCGCATCACAAATCAATCCTTTTAATAGAGGGATTAAACTCTCAGCTTCGCCGCCACGAGAACGCATAGTTTCCATGATATCTGTATACACCGTGAAAGTTGCCTCGTTAAAACACACAACAAGCTCATCTGTCAAGACCTCCTGTTCCCCAGCCAATGTTGTTGTGTATAAAGTTATTAATGTCTCTACAAAAGCACCTGAATCAATTGCGCCGTCTTTAACATCTGTAAATAGTTTCCTTATCTCAGGGATATTTTTCGTTGAAGTTGCGGCGCTCCCGTCACCCACCACCCGCCCTGTCTGCACATGCGGTGAGGCGGGGGTTTGCATCCTGTTCGGGTCTGGTTCATAAAAAGTCCAGCCGCCGGTTGGGGGGGCAGCCGGCGTCTCGGCATTTCCTGCGGCAGTTTTGGAATGACGGCCGGCACGATGTCCCGTAACAGCAGGGGCAGCAAAGGGCATGTGTAGTGAAAAACCGGTACCTGCCGTGGTATCCGCTGTCTTCTGCATAGTAAATAACGCACCATACAGTATATTGCTTACTTCCTCTATGGATTGCGCATTCCGAATAGAGGGGGTAAGTTGATCCCTGAGTGCGGGCGTCAGATACCGAAGGTAATACAACATGCGTATTTTTACATAGATCAGGGACGAAACCGTATGGATATCATTCGCGTTTATGGTGTACTTCATATGCGCGGCCGCTTGATTCAAAATACTTTTATCCGAAAGATCTCCCGCGCCCAAAAACGCCTTCGGTCCCAGCACAATCCTGCCAAGCATATACTGGTCAACGTTTGGAGCCTCGTTAAAATAATCAACCAGTTGACCAACGTTGCGAAAGCCGGCAGAGGTTACATCCGGACGCAAAGTAACCACAGGAGCTAACCCAGAAATCCGCCCATTGTATGTAATAGGGATAGAAACTTCCCTGGATAATATCTCAACAATTTCAGGGCATACATTCTCATTACCTGCTACCTGAGCCTGGATAATTACCCTGCGGACACCAGCCTGTTCCAACTTCTTAACAAAGGATAGTGTATTGTCTAAATGGGGCGTTCCGTCAGTATATGGCGCCAACAAAATCTTGACGGTAATTCCCAGGCCCACCTCATCTTTAATCGCCTGCGCGATTTTCGCTATTAAAACCGGATCCATTCCCGCGCCGCCTCCCGCCTCGATAAATCTAGCCGCCGGGCAGCATGCATTAAGGTTAATTACACCGTCATCGTCATCCCCCACTCCCATCTTTTTCGCAATCCAGGCAGCACGCACATAGGTACGCACAATGTCTTCATCAGTCCTGAACTGATATTCAAACATATCCTTATCTTTGACCGGATGAGGACCGGCAAGCTGCAAAATATCGTTGCCGTTTTTCATGCGTTTAAAGCGGTCAAACCCGCGTAAAAATTCAGGGCTCATGAAAAACGTCATTTCGTCCATGTCCTCAGAGATATGCAGATCGCCGATGCCGATCATCTCTGTATAAATTGCTTGAAAACCGAAGTTATTAAACAAGTATCCCCGGTCACCCAGAGATGTACCTCTCACCATCGGCCCCACAACAACATTGCTTAAATCATCACGGCCGTATATGTTTTTTCCCATCTCGGTATAGAGCCCTAGAAATAGGTCTTCACGGTCTCCGCGAGATATAATCTGTAACTGATCGCACTGCCAAGATACGGGAGTTTTGTCATTGAAACTGAAAATATCTTTAATATCTGCCTGGCTGTGTACGCCGGAAACAATAAAGTGAAGGCCTTCGTCATCCCAGAGCGCGGGAAGCAGTTCATATACCGGTCCCAAAGAGCGTCTGTCATTTTCAATTATCACATATACGGGATTCTTCCTAGAGTATTCATAGCTGGCCGGGCTCTCCAGCATAGAGCGCGGTATCGTGACATGTGCTATAGAACTATCCGTTGTGATGGTGCGCTCCGATTCAGTAAAGGCAACCTGCGGGACTTGCGTCGTAATAAGATTACCTTCGTTCTTGAACTCGCCCTCTAAAAAGCGGGCCAATGCGTCGGCACAGGAAACCGCGGCCCGCCACGTCAGATACGATGATTCGCATTTTCTCTGAGATATATTGTCAAATGCTAGAAGCGTTTTTTCTTCTTTGATAAATTGCCGTAAATAGCCCCAGTTTATCTGAACCGCGATAGTAATTGTTTCTTCGGTGTCGGAAAGTTGAATGCTGACAATCCGCAATGGCGTTTCATACTTGATAATAAATGCGCCATCCTTTCTTCTCTGAAAGCTTACGTCTGTATCTTTTTCTTCTTCCCTGGCTGACAGAGGCTCCCCTAAGTTAAATAAACTGAATACCTTAATGTCTTCCAGCAATGTATCCAAGCTATCTAAAGTCTCTGAGAGTAGCTTTTTGTTGAATGTAGTTTTTCTGTTGGCTACTCTATACGTATAGATATCCGCTGTTTGATCATCCATACTGCCAACTGAAACCACATGCTGCACATCCTCTTTTACGGGCTTTTCTGCGATTGCACGCAACATAGCTTTAAATAAACGGGCCTTAAGTTCACGAGGCACTTCTGGATCTCGAAAAAGCAACATAAACTCATAAGCTGAGTAACCACCCGATTCATCGACGTCGGCCTCTTGCAATAGAGACCTCAATTGTGGGTCCTGCCAGATTTCTTCCGGAAGTTCAAAAAATTGTACCTCACCGTCACCAATTATTGTATCGAACCGATCTACAAAATCGTTGACCACATCTTCAATGTACTCTTGACTGAGTTCTCTCGTCTGAGTAGTTAATACGGTAAAACCATCCTCCTCCTGCCGGCGGATGTGATACGTTTGCCCTGTTTCCCTATCCATGATTCGGGCTATCGGCCTGGTCCTCAAAGCAGTGCTATCTTCGGTATCTGCCGCGAGGTTTTCTGCGACAACGTTCAAAATGGCGATAAACAGGGCTGTCTTTAGTCTGTCGGATATGTCCGGGTCTTGAAAAATAGAGAAAATTTCCTCTACTGAGTAGGACTTTGATCCATTTATATCCGCATCCTTGAGCGCCTTTCTAAATTCTTTCTGGAGCAAAATCTCC
Organism: Candidatus Omnitrophota bacterium; assembly: GCA_016930485.1. Classification (GTDB taxonomy): domain Bacteria; phylum Omnitrophota; class Gorgyraeia; order JAFGGP01; family JAFGGP01; genus JAFGGP01. The sequence continues at coordinate 7,696 of JAFGGP010000015.1, forward strand.
GGGGGAAGTTCAAAAATATCTACCTCACCGTTGAAAAGCTCTGTATCCCGCCGATTCACAAAACGTTCGATCATCTCCTTAACCTCATCCAGGTTAAATGGGCCCCATTGCGTAGTAAATATAACAAATCCATCTCCTGCTTGCTGGTAAATATAATAGGCCGTATTTGACGCGGTATCCTTTATCTGTGCCACAGGCCTGATCGCTGCAGAAAGAGGCTGTTCAGAAATAGCAGACGGAACTGTACTGTCACCCACCGCCCGCCCTGTCTGCACATGCGGCGAGGCGGGGGTTTGCATCCTGTTCGGGTCTATGTCCTCCGGTTTCACCGCCGTCACGGCGGGTGGTGGTGTTTTTCTGCCAACAGCATTCGGATCAGGATAATCATGCATCCTGCCGTCAAAGACTTGAGGCAAACCGGCTGTTACGGCAACGCTCATTGCAAATCTTGCATCAGGATAACTGACTAGCTTTACAACGTCATCCCAATGCTGCGAAAGCCATTCGCCCCTCACTGTTTCATGATTGTGATGTGCCTGCAGTATGTAGGTAAAATAACTCTCTATTGGCTGCGGCGCCTGTCCTAGAAAGATATGCTGAGATTCACCTGCAGCCACTAATACTGTCTCTGGAATTTCATCCTGCCAAACTAACTCCTCATCCTGAGGTATAGCATAAAATATTTTATTGGCAGCAAAAATAGCAATAAGATGTCTGCTATCTTCTTTTTTATACATCCCATCATGCATCGTAATCAGCCGTGTAAAAAGTATCGCATGTGATCCATTTCTATCCCTTTCAAGAAAGCGCTGCATATGGAGCATCAACACCGGATATCTATTCTGCGATACTCCCAAAGAAGCAAGAGCAGGCAGTATATTCTGCTCCCTGGCCCTCTTCAGCAGATCCTCATTTGTAATATTGCTATTCAGTGGACGCAGGAAATCCTCTATATAATGCATCGCCTTGTCAAAATCCATTATTATGGAGAGCAGGGCCACGGCCTTAATAGCGTCTTGGGCATCACCGGTCGTTATAGCCTTTACCATAATCTTCTTAATACCGTAGCCTGTTCGTTCCTTAGGCATAGGCACTATACTTGGATTAAGCATTTCGTCACTCGGGTCAAACCATTCTTTACCCTCTTCGCGTGCCACAGAAAGTATTATGCCTTGTTCCTCAAGCTCTTTTGCTAAATCAAGAATAACTCTCTTAACAGCACCGTGATATCCGTCAACGTCCTCCAGATCGATTACTAGCTGATACCCGCCATCCTCTGCCGGCCGAACCTGCGTCATCTCCTTCTGCAGGGTAGTCAACTTTTCATACTCCTGTACCCCCGCCTGTATCGCGAAGATAAAATCCATCCATTCCACATCTTCATCTTCCAACGTTGCTATATCCACACCCGCCCGCGCGGCCGCGGCCTTGATGAGTGCTATACCATCATCGCGCAGGGCAACCTCATATGCCAGCTCGTTAAGGCGCTCTATAATCTCCTCCTCTGTCGTGTCTGACAGATCCGCCGGGTTAACCCTCTCCTGCCGCGCCTGAAACTCCGGCATCAAGTTCACCTTTACCGCCGCACCGAGGGTCTTCATCGCCTCCTCGCCCTGTACTACTTTCAGCATCTCTTTAATATGACGCAGGCCACTCAAAACCCTTCCAACCGCATCGGGTCTATCAATAAAGATTGTCTTCTCTTTAATATCGGGATACGTATCGAGCTCTGGAAATCCCTCTTTACGCGCGCAAAAGACAAGCGCGCCTTCCTTCGCGTATAAGGCCATAGGCATATCGCCCCCGCTATCAAGGAAAATCATCAGGCGTTCTCTGGACATGTCCGGGTTGATCTCATTAACCAGGGCCCCGACCCCCTGATACTTGTCTACCGAATAGATCTCTACTGCCTTGGCAGCAATAGCCAACCGCAGATGTTGCTCCTCTGGCAATGATTGATTAATCCTTTGTATGTATGGCTGTAATGCCTTTGCTATCTTCGCCCTTCCCTCTTCGTTTAGCGCTGGATCCAGAAATACAACTGCCCAACAGGATATCTTTTTATCGACAATAATCTTTTTCTCCCCAACATACTTGGTAAATCTTGTTTCTTCCAAAACAGAGTCGACTGCCCTTGATAACGCTTGAACCGTTTTTGAAGCAAGCGTTACACTCTTTTCGTCATCAACCTCCAGTTTTCCACTAACATTTCTGCACATTACACCGCCAAACTCACTGGCTACATGTACACGTCCTGACTGCCTTACCGGGTCTCCTAAATACTGCCAAAAGAGCACATCGACATCCTTATACAGTTTGGCCGTCACTACTCCAACATGTGTATTAGCTGATAATAATTGAATCTCTTTAAGAGTCACCGGCTGCTCAATAATAGAGGTGCCCATTTCTTTTTGCAAAACCAGTGTATCATCATAATCCGCTGCTACCAGTTCCACATGCCCCAGCTCCTGGAGTATTTCATTCACTGAAAGATCGATGCCGCGCTCTTGAGCAATGGCTGTAATCGTGTTGATTATGTATTCAGGGTTGATTTCTTCAGACCCGTCGGCAATCGCCTGCCACATAGCCTTGCGGGCACCATAAGAAAGCCTGCTGCCCTCTTGCGGTTTCTCGTCACTCGCCTTTAAGCCCTTCTTAATCGCCGCGTGCAGGGTTGCGTCCTCCTCCGGGAACCGCTGGCCTTGAAAGAGCCTCAGGGCATAATGCATTCTCATTTCAGGATCCCTGCGATACTCTTTGCCTTCCTGATTTATGTAGTCATTGAGCACTGTCTCGCCACCTTCTATACGGGGTATAAGGTCGTCTGCGGTTAATCCTGAGGCGTGGGCCAGTTCGTGGAAGGATGAGATGCGGTCATACTGCAGGGGTGCTGCCTTGGCTAAGAGGCCGGCCCTGCCGATAC
>JAFGGP010000016.1 GCA_016930485.1 Candidatus Omnitrophota bacterium
ATATATCGATGAGCAAAGTTAGCCGCGCCCGGCCAAATTAGGCGAAGGCCTGAAACCCCGGGCTTTAGCCCGGGGAGCGGGCTCATTTGACATTCGGAATGTGTCATTCTGATTTATTTATGAAGAAAAGAGACCTGATACTCATTAACCCCCCGCTTACCCTCGAAGAGCGCTACGGGGATTTGGGCGCGGCCGGTACCGATACCGCGCCGCTCGGTCTGTGCTATCTTGCCGCCATGGCCCGGAGGGGCGGATACAGTGTCTCAATCCTCGATGCGCCTGCCCTGGGGTTTTCTCTTGATGAGACTATCACCGCTGTTCTTGCCGCCTCACCCCGGTATGTCGGTATTACCGCCACGGTGATTGCCATAGACCGCGCCGGATCTCTGGCCGGTGCCTTAAAAGGGCGGATGCCCGGTGTTCCGGTTATACTCGGGGGCCCGCAGGTGACGGCCGACCCACGCGGGGTCCTCGAGGGATATCCCGGCATTGATATAGGGGTATTTGGTGAGGGCGAAGAGACGTTGATTGAGTTGCTGGGGGCCCTCAGGCACCGGAGAGAACTCAGTGCGGTACCGGGGCTGATACTGCGCCAGGACGGGGATATTATCCTTACCGGTGCCCGGGAGTATATAAAAAATCTCGACGCGCTGCCGATGCCGGCATGGGACCTCCTGCCCCAGCCCCTGGGCAATTACTACGAACCGGCGGTCTTTACCACAAAACAGACCCCCTCGTTTTCCCTGGTGACCTCGCGGGGCTGCTACGGTACGTGTATTTTTTGTGATAAGGCCGTTTTTGGCAGTAAGTGCCGGTGGCACAGCGCGCAGAGTGTGTTGGCGATGATGCGGGATCTGCACGATACCTACGGCATCCGGGAGTTTGCCATAGCCGACGATCTTTTTGTGATGTTTAAAGAGAGGGTATTCGAGTTGTGCCGGTTAATCCGCGAGAGCGGAATGAAGGTCAGCTGGTCATGCAATGCGCGGGCCGATTTTGTGACCGAGGAGATGCTTGTGGCGATGAGGCAGAGTGGGTGCTGGCAGATTGCCTACGGCATCGAGAGCGCCTCGGAGGAGATCCTGCGAAATATCCGGAAGGGGATGGACCTGAAGAAGGCAAAAGAGACGATCCGGCTTACCCGCAGACACGGCATCCGGGTGCGGGGCTACTTCATGTTCGGGTCTCCGGGAGAGACGGTCCAGACCATGAAGCAGACTATCGCATTCGTGAAGGACGCGGGCATCGATGATTTCCAGCTTACCTACTTTACCCCGTTACCGGGCTCTGAGATTTACGAGCGCGCCGAGGAGTTCGGTCGTTTTGACAGAAACACCAAGACGCTCAATTACTGGAGACCGTCTTTTGTTCCCTACACAGTAACGCCCGGGGAACTCGAATACTACTATAAGCGTGCCTACAGAACGCAGTATTTTCGTCCGCGGACAGTCCTTTCATATGCAAAGATGATCCGCAGTCCGCGCCACCTGTGGCGCCTGATACAGAGCGCCTGTTCACTGGCCCGTATGGTATTCAGGGGCCCCCGGCGGACACCGGACAAAGAGGGAGTAGCTCTCGATCCATGAAGACAACGACTATACTGCTTGTTGTTCTGTGCGCCATCGTCGTTATCGTTTACTGGGATAGCCTTGATAATGAATTTGCGTACGACGATATTTTTTTTATTGTCACGAACACCTATATTCAGGACCTCTCACAGTGGGGTACCTATTTCACCCGGGCCGAGGCGACCTCTTTTCAGGACCACGGGGTCTACCGGCCTCTGCGGACACTCTCCTACGCCCTTGATTATCGACGGTGGGGACTGGAGCCCCGGGGGTATCACCTGGTCAATCTCTTGCTTCATATCGTAAGTACGTTTCTTGTCTATAGGCTGTGCATACGGATTTTTTCATACGCCTTCACAGGCCCCGCCGGTCGGATACGGACCCTCTCTCTTATCGCCACCTTTCTCTTTGCCCTTCATCCGGCCCAGTCAGAGACGGTGAACTGGCTATCGTGCCGGGGAGACCTTCTTTTTGCCGCCTTTTATATCGGGGCGCTCCTCTGTTATCTGCGCTCTCTTGAGACGAGGCGCTTTTCGGTGCAGGCCGTTTGTTTTCTCGGGGCAACCGTGCTCTATATATGCGCGCTTCTTTCGAAGGAGCCGGCTATCACGCTGCCGGCCGCCCTTGTGCTTCTCGAATGGCTGAGAGGTGAGCCGGTGTGGCGCTGGAATCGTTCGCGCCTCAAACGCTATATCCCGTTTGTGATAATCAGCGGCGTCTATCTCCTTACCCGTCTCATTGTTCTCGGTTTTCTCGCCCAGCTCCCGTACTGGAGAAGGGGCTCGTTTGATACGTTCCTTACGATGATTATCGTAGTGATGCCCAATATTCGAAAGATGCTTTTTCCGGCCAGACTCCATATATTTTATAAAATCGATATCCCGCGGACGATCTTTGACGTACAGGTACTGATGGCCCTCGGTGTGATAGCCCTGGTCATTGCGGCGGTCGTCTTTTTCAGGAGAGAGAAGATTGCGGTCTTTGCCTTCGCTTGGTTCGTGATTCATTTCCTTCCGACCTCAAATATAGGGCTTTTTACCGAGCACTTTCTCTATCTGCCCCTCCTCTCGTTTTGTCTTGTGGCAGCCCTGGGGCTGGGCGCCTTGTACGAGAGCCGGCATCGCGAAGTATCGCTCCTGGCAATGGCACTCCTTTTCGGATGGTATAGTTTCGGTATTAGCGAGCGGACGCCGCACTGGAGGAACGACTTTACCCTCTGGGAGTCCGAACTCAGGCAGGCCTCCCGTGAAAGTTACATAGCGCATACAGGCTACGGGATAGAGCTGGGGAAGCGGGGCAGGATTGCCGAGTCGATCGGTCATCTTGAAAGGGCCCTGGAGCTGAACCCGGAGCACGGGATTGCGCACTACAATCTGGCCGTTTCCTGTGCGGGTGAAACCCTGCCCGACATGGGCAGGGTTAAGAAGCACCTTGTCAAAGCTATACAACTCGGTTACCCGACGGATCAGCGGTGTCTCGCATTTATGGAATACCTTAGGCAGTATGAGGCGTCTCATGACAGACAGTAACGCACGGTATCTCATTGTAACGGTAGCGCTGGGATGTCTTGTCTACTGGGGAGTGCTTTCAGGACCGTTTGTCTATGACGACACTTTTTTTGTCAGGGACAATCCCCATATACGCGCGCTTTCTTTTCAGACAGTCTGGCGTTTTTTTGACAGCCCCGCAGAGACGGTGGCATCGGTAAGGTGGGACGATATCTACCGGCCGGTGCGCACACTCTCGTTCGCCTGTGATTATGCCCTCTGGGGAAATAATCCGGCGGGCTATCATCTGGTGAATATAGTGTTTCATATACTCAACACGCTGCTTATCGGATTTTTTTTCAGACGCCTGTTTGCCTCAGGTGAGGTCGCCTTTCTCAGTTCGCTGATTTTTCTGCTTCACCCGCTGCAGACAGAGGCGGTGAGCTGGATCTCGAGCAGGGCCGACGTGCTTTTTGTGTCGTTCTATATGGGCAGTCTTTTATTGTATCTCCGGTTTCTGGACGATAAAACAAGCGGGAGGGTCAGGGGCCCTCTCTGCCTAGCCTCGACAGGAGTGTACATTGGGTCACTCCTTTCCAAAGAGATGGCGCTTACGCTTCCGCTTGTTTTATTTTTATACGAGGTCATGTTTACGCAGTGGAGGCGCCGCGGCGGTCTGGCGGGGATTCTCAGGCGGGGAGCTTCTTTTTATGCCGCATCGTTTGCCTATGTCATTCTCCGCTGGTTCCTGCTTGAGCGGGTGGGCCAGCGGGGCTGGTGGGGCCAGGACATAGTCCTTCACTGCGCGACGATTCCCCGCGCCTTTGTCACATACCTGCGTCTTTTGCTGTTTCCGGTCGGGCAGTCCCTGATTCACGATATCCCGGTGGCGCATGCGGTCTGGGAGCCGATGACCATATTCAGCGTTGCCGGTCTTTTTGTTGCGGCAGGGGCCGTCGCATTCTTATGGAGGCGAAACAGAATGACGGCCGCCTTCGGCATACTCTGGTTTTTTGTAACGTTTCTTCCGGCCAGCAACCTTATTCCTATCAATACGCTGGTGTCAGAGCGGTTTCTGTACCTTCCCGTGGTTGGTTTTGCCGTCTGTATCGGGGCTCTTACAACAGCGTTCGAAGAGAAAAAAAGACTATCCCGGTACTTTTTTGCCGTTTTACTTTTTTTGTACGGTACGTTGACGATTCTGCGTAATATAGACTGGCAGAACGAAGAGCGGTTGTGGCGTTCTGCCGTGGCCGTCTCCCCGAATCATTATCAGGCCCACTATTCACTTGGTGTCGCATATGCCCGGTCTGATAAATTGCTTCATGCAGAGGAAGAATATATCAGGTCATTGGCGTTAAGGCCTGACTATCTTCCCGCCTACAACAATCTGGGGAATGTCTATTACCGGCTGGGGCGGTTTAAAATGGCAATCCGGGAATTTAAAAACATTCTTCAGTTTAACCCGCGTTCATCCGTGGCCTACTACAATCTGGGGAACGTATACGGGGCAATGGGGCACTATAAGAAGGCAATCGCCTCATTTAGAAAGGCGTTGTCGCTCAATCCCGAAGATGCACAGTGTCACTATAACCTTGCCGTTACTCTGGCGGCGTTGCCAGAACCGAATACCGTCGCAATACAGTATCACCTTCGCCGGGCGCAGGAATTGGGGTATGAGCCGCCGGCCAAAAAACAGAGGTATTTTAAAGACAACATAATGAGGCAGTAGATAAGGCAACCGGCTTAAAAGTATCAGATGGATACACACACAAAACACCGGGATTTCTTGCATGTAACGACGTGTATCGTTTTGGGGATAGCCATATATTCGCTCACGTTGCTGGCTGATTTTACGTACGATGACGATATGTTTATTACCGAAAACCCTTCGGTGCAAAGCCTCACTTTGGGGAATGTGTGTCGTTTCTTTTTATCGCCTGCGGAAACGATCGCCTCGGTCGAACATGCCAATATCTACAGGCCTCTCAGGACGCTGTCATTCGCCATTGATTACCGCCTCTGGGGTCTGCAACCCTGGTGGTATCATCTGGTTAATATCATATTACATGCGGGGGCTGGGGTGACCGTTTATTTTTTTGTAAGACACTTGACGCGGAAAGAATACACGGCCTTTTTAACCACGCTTTTCTTTATCCTGCATCCTGTCCAGACAGAAGCGGTGAACTGCATATCCCATCGCGCAGAGATGATGTTCAGCGTTCTGTATCTACTGACGATTCTTTTGTATCATTGCAGTACGGGACAGACGCAACCCGCCCGGCGGGTTTTTTCTTTGTATGTTTTTTCCTGCGCTGCCTACTTTTTGGGGCTTCTTTCAAAAGAAACCACTATTACACTCCCGTTGGTATTGGTTGTATACGAATGGTTATTCGTCAAAGACGGCGGTCTTGCAAAGCGCCTGAGACGGCTTACCCCTTTTTTTGTTATTACGGCAGTCTACCTGGGTCTGCGTCACGTGGTAGTCGGCAAAATTATTTTTGAAGAGTGGTGGGGCGGGTCGCCGTACTCAAGTATATTGACGGTACCGAGGGTAGTATGCGCTTATCTCAGGCTTCTGATTTTGCCGTGGCCATTAACCGTGAGACACAGCACGGAGGTCGCCCATTCGATTTTTGAACCGGCGACTTTTGTATCCATTTTCTGTCTTTGCTTGGTAGCTGTAAGCGGATACCTGCTGTACCGAAAAAGAATGACTGTTCGCCTGTTCGCATTTTTATGGCTTTTTATTACCCTCTTACCAGGGCTTAATATCGTGGTGATACACCAGTTGGTCGTGGAACGGTTTTTATATCTTCCCAGTATGGGGTTTTGCCTTTTTGTTGCCGATTCTCTTAGCTCGCTTTCTGCGAGGAAAAACGTTACTTTTTATATCGGGGTGCTTGTATTGTTCTACAGCGGGCTGACCATCCTGAGGAGTAGCGACTGGTTGAGTGATATACGGCTCTGGAAGGCTGCTACGAGGGTGTTGCCTGCCGACGGGGCTTCTTATTTTTTACTCGGTAATGCCTATGAGGCACATGGCCAGCTGCGCCGGGCGATACAGGCATACGAAACCTCTCTGACAAAAAAAGAGTACATGATTCAGGTGCATTGGCGTCTTGCCGGCTGTTATCAACGTGTCGGAGAACTTGAAAAAGCTATTGTCGAATATCACCATATGTTACAGTTTGAGCCCGAATCGGCATCTGGGCACTATAATCTTGGGATTGCCTACGGCAGTATCAGCGAATTTGAGAAGGCGGTTGAAGAGTTTAAAAGGGCGCTTGAATGCGATCCTGACTATGCCGCAGCGCATTATAATCTCGCGGTGACGCTTCAGGGGATGCCGGGGGCGGATCCGGCTGCGGTTCGGTTTCATCTGGAACGGGCGAAAGAGTCCGGTTTTCAGGTACCCGAGAGCGCCAGGGAATATTTTGAGGCGGTAGATGAATAACCCGATGGCGTTGCCGAAGGAAGGCAAGAAGGGGGATGGCGTGAAGGGAAAGCTCATTACGGTTATCGCGTTATTCGCGCTTTTGGGGATTATAGGAGGACTGTACGGAATCTGTGCGAACGGGGAATTTGTCTATGACGACAATGCCTTTATTCTCGAGAACGCCTACGTTAAAAACCTGGGCAATGTCAAAGAGTTTTTTGTCAACAGATTCAGCGTTTCTGCTACCGGCCATTATCTGTGGAGGCCTCTGAGGACGCTCAGTTTTGCTATGGAGTATGCCTTAGGAAAGGGGAACCCGGTTTTTTTTCATCTCACCAATATTCTGCTCCACTGCCTGAATGCGCTACTGGTATTTTTCATAGCTCAGATCGTATACCGCGCAAACTATGAAGCAGATGGTAGCGGAACCGATGCGATGCCTTCGTCAGATATATTTGCTCTTCTCAGTGCCGCTCTGTGGGGGTTCCATCCGATGCAGACAGAGACTGTCTGTTGGATATCGTGCCGAGGTGATCTTTTGTACACATTTTTTATATTCATCGGATTGCTCTGTTCTTATAGAGCGCTCGAGGGAAATGTCTTTGATAAAAAGGCGTATTTTGTATCACAACTTACCTTTGGAGGAGCACTGCTTAGCAAGGAAACAGCTGTTATATTTCCAATTTTGCTCATTCTTTTTGTCTCATTGACGATTCGCAACATCTGGCGCAGGAAAGCATTTCATCTTGCCGCGTTTTTTGCTCCGTTTTTTATTATGGCTATTCTTTATATCGCAGTTCGTGCGTACATAGTGCAGTCAGTTGTTCACGGTGCCTTTTGGGGAACATCACTGCAGGCGTTTTTGCTGACATTGCCGTTGCTGTGTATTGTATACGGGCGATTGCTGTTTGTGCCGGTAGGCCACCAGATCCTCTATGCACTGAGACCTGTTGAGGCGATGTCTGATCCACGGTTTATTGTTTCGGCGATAGTACTCGTTGGTATTATTATATGCTGCATCATATATCGGCGGCGCCTCAAGATGATCCCCTTGGGCATGAGTTTGATCGCCATTCCGTTACTGCCTGCGCTCAATATGAAGATTCAAGAAGGTTTTGTTCTGACCGAACATTTTCTCTATGTCAGTATACTCGGATGGGCGTTTGTCTTGTCCGATTGTTTTGTGCGCTATTGGAACCGGCGATTTTTATCTTCACATCCGGTGTTATTCAAAACCGGCGGTATTGCGTGTATCAGTGTAATTCTTATTTCATATATTTTTTTAAGCGCCTCTTACTGTGTCCTCTGGAGGAGCCCTCTTGCATTCTGGGAAAGGGAGGCCCACGGCGGGGTTCAGACTGCCAAGGCACTCGGTGGGATGGGTGAGGTGTATTACCTTCGCGGTGCATATGAAAAGGCACGGTACTGCTATGAAAAGGCACTGGAACGCGATTCCGGGGATGTTGGCGCTTGTGTTGTTCTTGCGGACGTTGCGGTCAGGGCAGGCGATCTGAGAGGCGCACTGCGTTACGCCGAACAGGCAATCGCAATTGATGGTACATCACCCAATGCGCATTGGGCGCTCGGTAAGGTGTATGCGGCTCGGGGGGCCTTTGAGGCCGCGGAGAAAGAATTGCAAGAGGCAATTCGTTTGTATCCCGGCCGGGTTGACTATTATCTTGATTTGGGCATGCTCTATGATAAACACGGCCATCTTGATGAGGCAATTGCCGTATATGCAAAAATCCTAAAAATTAATTGGAACGAGGCAAAAGTTCACAACAATCTTGGTATTGTGTATCACAAAAAAGGAGATCTGGCAAAAGCGGTTTTTCATTGGCAACAGGCGGTTACAATAGACCCCCGATCGGAATCGGCATCGAGGAATTTATCACATTTTGCCGCACATCAGAAGAAGTAACGGCGCAGAGCATGGGAAAAGGAAGCAGGACATGAAGGCAAACAGTATCACAGCATGCATACTTCTTGTATTATTAGGAATAACGGTAGCCATATACAGCACTGCCGTTAACGGAGAGTTTGTCTACGATGATAATTTCTTTGTCGAGGGAAACGCCTATATCGAAAACCTGCATAATATCGGAGAGTTTTTTGTAAACAAATTTACCGTTTCTGCCACCGGCCATTACCTGTGGAGACCCTTAAGGACTCTCAGTTTTGCCGTGGACTATTGCCTGGGCGGCGGAAAACCGTTCCTGTTTCATCTGACCAATATTATACTTCATTGTCTTAATATCCTGTTGGTTTTCTGGATAGCCCGCCTGCTTTACCGCTCCTGTTATCCGTCTACCGTCGCAAAAAGAGGATGGGTATCCGCGCAGAACGCGTTCGCGCTCCTCAGCGCGGCTCTCTGGGGTCTTCATCCGGTGCACACAGAAACTGTCTGTTGGATATCGTGCCGCGGTGATCTGCTTTTTTCATTCTGGATTTTGCTCGGCTTTCTGTGTGCGTACTATACAGTATCCGGAGGTTATTTTGATAAGACGTTCTATACACTTAGCTTGGTCTGTTTTATCGGTGGGCTCCTAAGCAAGGAAACGGCGATGGTATTTCCTCTTCTCTTGATCGTTTTTCTCGGTACCGTAGCGCGCACGGATACGCTATCGAAGAAAAGAGAGCTCCTTTTCTTTCTTTTCCCTTTTTTCGTTGTTCTTTTTCTGCATGTCATTTTCCGTAAACATGTCGTCGGTTTAATAACAGCAGGTCAATATTGGGGGACGTCGTCAGTGACGCTGCCGCTCACTATAATGCGTCTGCTGTTGAATCATATGCGCATCCTTTTTATTCCTCTTCAGTTGCGTTTATTCTATGCGATCCCTGTTGTGCATTCGGTTACCGATGCAGCTTTTTTTGTGTCCTATTTGACTATCGCGGTGATTGCGATTGTTCTTGTGAGGAGCGCAAGACGATTAAAGACGATACCTTTTGGTGCCGCATGGTTTTTGATTTTTTTGATCCCCGCTCTTAATTTTTTTAACGGAGATACGGCGATTATTGCCGAGCATCATATATATCTGTCTTCTATCGGATGGGCATTGATTATCGCCGATGCGGTTATGGCCCTCATGCTGCGTTTTTCCTCGAAAAGGTACGTTACCGGGGGCATTATCGCAGGATGCGCCGTTCTTCTCGCACTCTACGCGGTGCTTGTCAGGTTGCATTCTCTCGTATGGCGGACGCGCAAAGATGTGTGGATGAACGAACTCGTCTACAACCCTGATAACGTAAAGGCTCTGGGCGCGGTCGGCGGAGTGTATCACAGGGAGGGTAAATTAAAGGAAGCGTTTGAGTTTTACCGTAAGGCTATAGCAATCAAGCCGGATGATGTTATGGCACGTATCGGGCTCGCCGATATTGCGCTAAAGACAGGGCGTATGGATGAGGCATTGCAACAAGCCCGCCGTTCCGTCGAAATCGATCCGAACTCTGCGGATGCATACTGGTCGCTCGGGCGTGTATATCTGGCACGAAAGGAGTTGCCGGAGGCAGAGGAGGCGTTCAAGCGCGCGCTTGCGATATATCCCGGAATGACCGATTATTATCTGGATTTAGGCACGTTATATGATCAGGAGGGGCGTCTGGATGAGGCGATAGCGGTGTATCAGGCAATCCTGGCGATCAACTGGCGCGACGCGAAGGTGCATAATAACCTGGGCATTGCCTATCATAAAAAGGGTAATAGAGAAAGGGCGATTTTTCACTGGCAGGAGTCGTTACGAATAAATCCGCATCAGGAGACGGCGTTAGCGAATATATCACGCTGTGTTGCGGAGTAACGGAAACGGACATGCGTGAGGCGATACTCGTCATATCATTTTTAATCCTGGTTTTCATATCGGGTCTTTTCCCCCTCGAGGACCTTGATGTGTGGTGGCATATAAAGACAGGGCAGTGCATGGTCGAGACAGGGCAGTTTCCCGTGGCGGAGACGTTTTCGTATACCGCGCGCGGTGAATGGGTCATGGACGAATGGTTTGGCCAGATTATGTTATACCTCACCTATGCGTTCGGCGGCACAGGTGCTCTGATTGTAATGCGCGCGTGTATTATTCTTTTACTCTTCGGTCTTCTGGTGTACACCTCACGGAAAATGCGGTTGGGTGCCGCATACGGTGTTATCATCGGGTATCTCGCCCTGCTTGCGGCCTATGAGCGTTTTCTGATGAAGCCGGCGCTCTTCGGGCTTTTATTGTTCGGTCTTTTTTTCGCGCTCCTTGTCTGTTATAGACATAACGGCACAGGCGCTGTTTATCTTCTGCCACTCCTTTATGTCGTGTGGGTGAATGTGCACCCCGGTCATGTGGCAGGGCTGTTTTTGATAGCGGCATTTCTTATCGGTGAGTTCATAGAGACGGCGGTCAGGACCCGTGGCCTCCATGTATTCTCGTTGCGTGCGGCCTGCGACCGCAGACTCCTTTTTATCCTGGCCGCAATGCTCATAGCCGGCACCATCAACCCGTATGGGCCGCGGATGCTGTTGTGGCCGTTTGAGCATATGCACCGGGCGCTCATACCGCTCTTTGCCGAGAATATTGCCGAGTGGCGGCCGCCCTCATTCTGTGCGGACGGTATATCCAGCCAGTTCCTCGCCTTTCTTGCGCTGACGGTTTTTGTGCTCGCCGGCTTTTTCCTCTCGCCGCGCCACTGTGCCGGGGACTGTATCATCGTGGCGACCCTTTTCATCATGAGTCTTTCCTCGCGCCGGCACATGGATTTTTTTGCTGTCAGCTGCTGTTTCATCGCCATCTCTCACATGTCGTCTGCGGCAGGAGATGGCCGGTTTTCCGTAGGCCGGATGATGACCATACTCAGAAAAAAGGGGGTACAGGTAGTTCTCAGTGCAGTATTGCTGGGTCATGCCGGCTTGGTGATGGTGGGACGCGTCCCGTCGTACGACCATGGATTGCGTGCCTATGGCTTTGGCATCTCGGATACCCTGCCGTCGGGGGCAGTCTCATACATCAGGTCACAGGGCCTCCAGAAGCAGCTTTTTAATGAACACGCCCTCGGCGGCCTGTGCATTTTCGGACTCTATCCCGAATACCGGGTTTTTATCGACGGGAGAAACCTGCTGTATCTGACCGGTCTTTTTGAAGAGTATATCGCTGTCTTAAATGACCCCGCGGGAATCGAGCGCGTGGCGGAGAAATACGGAATACGTACTGTTCTTATCAGGCATGCAGCCGGCGTCAACGATCTTCTCCTCGGGTATTTATTTAAAGAAGGGAGATGGGTGTGCACCTATCTGGATGCATGGAGCTGCATTTTTGTCCGAACGCCTCAGTCGCCGCAGGCCGTTATTTCACAGGATGATCTCATGTCACTGGTTAAGGCCTGTGGGGATGGGGAGACCGGGCTTAGAGACATCAACAATCCTATTCGTAAAAGCGGAATGAAACGAAGATGTTTTTTTGCCTATCTCAACTGGGCTCATCTATGCGAGGTGCTCGGACAGCGGGAGAATGCAGAGTATTGTTACCGGAAGGCCCTCTCCCTCGACGGGTCTAGCAGGGTGGCGCTCAGCCGGCTGGGATACCAGTACCTTCATGCCGGCCGCTATGCGGAGGCCCTCGAATGCTATGGGCGCCTCGCTCGGCTTTATCCCTTTGACCGGAGAGCGGCCAATAACATAGCTACCATATATATCATGCAGGGGAGGTACGACGAAGCCCTTTCGCGACTTCACCGCGCGCGCCTCTTCAGTCCTTTTAATGCAGGGCTTCTTTTTAATACCGCTCTCGCCCTCCAAAAGAAAGGTGAGGTTGGGGAGGCGATGCGTTTTTGCAAGAAGGCGCTGTTTTTTGACCGTACATACCCCGAGGCCTATAATCTGCTGGGCCAGTTGTATAAGATGCATGGCGATTATGAGAAGGCCGTTGCATCCTTTAAACAGGCAATCGCTCTGAAGGACGACTTTTCTCTTGCCTATAACAATCTGGGGTCATTGTACGGCGGGGTGAAAGGGGATATGAGAAGGGCCGAGGAGTTGTTCCTTGAGGCGATAGCGGTGGGCGGGGAGGACGAAGGGGCGCTCCTTGCCCGCTCTAATCTTGAGAGGCTCAGGGGGCTTTGAAGAGAGAGACGCCCCGGGGAGTAAGGCACATGCCGAAAAGAGATTACTATATCATCGCGGTACTGCTTTTTTCACTGTTTCTGCTGCAGTCAATCAGCAGCATGGCACTGAAATCGGCCGCCGGCGATGAGGCATTTTATCTTTCCTCAAGCCGGCAGCTGATCGAAGGCTCGCACTGGAGCACATGGCCCGATACCATTCATGCGCCCCTGACCTATTATATCTACGGATTTCTATTGCGCCCTTTTGAGTTTCAGGATGATACGATGAAGCTTTTCTGGGCGCGGCTTATTATGCTTATCTTTGGGCTGTTTCTGGGGCTGGTGGTACTCAGGTGGACGCGGGAACTCTTCGGCGATGTTGCGTCCTTGTTTGCGTTGACACTCTATGTGTTAAGCCCGACCGTACTGGCGTATGCACGGTTTATCACCCATGACGTCGCCTTCTCGGCGCTGGCCGTAACCTCGTTCTATTGCTTCTGGCGGTTTACCGTGCGACGATCAAAGCGGCAGCTGGTGTTGTCCGCTGTATTATGCGGCCTCGCCCTGGCGGCGCATCTCGGGGCCATTATCCTTCTGGCGATATACGCCGTTCTTTTTTTTCTGTTTTTCCTTTCTTGCCTAGGGCAGAGATCCGGCCCTGCGGCGGCCGGATACGGCACTTTTTTTCTCAAGACGGCTGTACGGTGCATTCTCTACTTCGGGATGACGGCGGCAATCGCCCTGGTCATCCTCAATGCCGCTTATCTCTTTAACGGCTCGTTCCGGCTTGAACGCACCAATATCTGGATGAGCCCGTTTTTTGTCACCCTGTCCAGGAATACCTTTGGCAGAGCACTTCTTTTCCCGTTTCCCGAGCCGTATCTCGTAGGGCTTGATTTCAGGAGGTATTTTTCCGCATACGGATTCCCGGCGTTTTTGCTGGGGGGTTATTCTATCAGCGGGCGCTGGTACTTTTTCCCGCTGCTTTTCCTCATAAAAACCCCTATCCCGCTGCTTGTGCTGACGGCACTCTCTATTCTGCTCCGGTTATGGCGTCCGCGCAGTTTCATCGCCGGGCGCAACAGCTGGGTCCCCGGGGCGGTGTGTGCGTGCTATGTCGTCTATGCCTGCCTGCTCAATAACTGCGACGCCGGCCTCAGGCATATACTCATTGTCTATCCACTTCTCTTTATTCTCGTAGCCGAGATGGCCGGCCGCCTTATCAGGAGCGGCGCGCCTTCCCGGGTGAGTATCCTGGCGTTCTTTCTCTGGTATGCGGCCGATTCGGTGCTGATCTACCCCCACTATCTTGCCTTTGTCAACGCGTTTGCCGGGGGACCTGAAAACGGATACCGGTGTGTTATCGATTCCAATTTTGAATGGGGCCAGGACGCCGCCGCGGCGGAGGATGTGGTCGTAAACTCGGAGGGGAAGGTTGTCGTTGCCCCCCCGTTTCCCACCACCGGCAGGATTGTGATAAGTGCCACCAGGCTCAATGACTATATGTCGCCGCGGCCCCGTTATGGATGGCTCAGGGGCCTTGAGCCTGTCGGGAAGATCGGCTATACCTGGCTGGTATTTGATATCGATCCGGATACCGTGCGACTTCGGTTGAAGGAAAACCCGCACAATCTCGACCTCTACTATGCGCTTGCCGTTATCGCGATGGAGGAGGATAGATTGGAGGAGGCAGGGCGGGCAATCGAGGATGCCAAAAGACTCGACGATTCATATCCTGATATATATGTTGCATCAGGCCTATTGGCAATGAGGCTCGGACAGACGGAGAGGGCGAAAGAGGAGTTTAGAAAGGCGGTTTTGTGCGACACAGAGTTGGCGGAGGCGGATGAGCATCTCGCCTTTCTCATTGAGGTTGAGGGGGATAGGGCGGGTGCCGACCGGGCCACAAAAGAGATGTTGTTCGGCAGGGCCAAACGCTCTCACGCGAGAGAGATGCCCTCCAACCCCGCTTACTACGAGCGGCGCATTTCACTGAACGATGCTGATTTTAAGGCCTGCAACAATCTCGGATTTTTGTTATGGGCAAACGACAGGTGTGAAGAGGCGACTCAGTTGTTCGACAGGGCCATCGCGATCAATCCACGCTATATCGACGCATACGCCAATCTGAGTTATCTGCTTGAAGAGAGGGGAGATCTCGATAAGGCACTTGAGGTGCGGCGGGCGTATATCGCGCTTCTTAATGCGGCCGATTCTTTCCAGGAGCCCCGCGTTTTCTATGATGACGAGGTAATTATGTGTAACGACAGTTTTGTCATACAGCAGCTCCCCATCGATGATGAATTGCGTTACGAGGAGTTGTTGAAAAAGAAGATTGCCTTAGAGAGCGACCCGGGCAATGTCGAACTCTGCCATGATATCGCGCTTGATTATATGTGGTTGGGCAGGAACGCGATTGCGCTGCGGTATGCGAGACGGTGCATCGAGATAGATCCCCGCTTTTTGCAGGCCTACATATCGGCTACCGTACTGTTTGGCGAGAAGAAACTGCCGGCGTCGGTCCGCGAAGAGTGGCTGCGCAGCATACAAACTGATATAACACAGGACGTAAGTAACTAGTTCGCGGGTTACTCGAGTTCTTCGGGTTCGCGAGTTCAAAAAAAGAAGAGGGCTGGACTATTCTGAAAGAGGTTACGTAATGTTACGTCATGGTACGTAAGGTTTCGATAGGGTGCGTAACACTATTAGCAACATTACGTAACATCACGCAACCTGACATAACTTCACGAAACTTCTTATAAAGAGTCGGGCCTGATCAAAAAAAATAAAATTACTGATGACTTTATGACATGTGACTTTTAAAGAGGCAATAGCATTATGGATATTTCAGTAGTGATACCGGTGTTGAACGAGGCGGATAATATGCGCTCGCTGTTGCCCGAACTGGAGGATGTGCTTTCGGGGTTGGGGTGCTCGTTTGAGATACTTGTTATTGACGGCGGTTCAACAGATACGACCCGCCAGGTTGCCGCCTCCTGCGGGGCGACGGTTATATCTCAGAGGGAGAAGGGGTACGGCGTTGCGGTAAGGGAGGGCATCGGGGCCGCCAGGGGCGATTTTATTATTACGATGGACGGGGACTTGTCCCACAGGCCCGCCTTTGTTGCCCGTATGTGGGAGGCACGTCACCGGGCCGGACTCATCATCGGTTCACGGTACATCCCCGAGGGAAGCGCCCAGATGCCTCTTCACCGGTATATCCTCAGCATTATCCTGAACGCATTTTTTGCAGTCGGGCTTTCCATTGCGGTCAAGGACATCTCGAGCGGCTACCGCATGTATAACCGGAAGATATTCGCGGAGATCGATATTGAGGCCCGTGACTTTGAGGTGCAGCAGGAGTTATTGATAAAGGCTATCGCGAGGGGGTGGCGGGTCTTAGAGGTCCCTTTTCATTACCGGGCCCGCGGCAGGGGGCTGTCACACGCCCGGCTCCTCAGATTTGGATGGAGGTATATTGTTACCTTTGTCCGGATGTGGCGGCTGCGCAACTCTGTCTCTGGCGCCGATTATGATGAAAGGGCCTGTGCGAGCAGGATGCCTCAGCGGCGGTACTGGTACAGGAGAAGACATAACACCGTGTTTCATTTGTTAGATAATGCGCGCAGGGTGACAAAGGTGCTTGATGTCGGGTGCGGCACCGGCAGGATTATCATGGATATGCCGGCGGCATACGCCCTGGACATCAATTTTTATAAGCTCCGTTATCTGAAGCGGACACACCGGCTGCTGGTGCAGGCGCGCGGCGAGGCACTGCCTTTTTATGCCGGAAGTTTTGACTGCGTGATATGCACCGAGGTCATAGCGCATACGCGGGAGGCGGATCTCTTGGATGAGGTCGGCCGGGTGTTGCGGCCGGGCGGTATACTGATTCTCAGCACAGCGGACTCCGGCACTCTGATGCGGCGGGTATTAAGGTTATTGCACGGTCTTATCAACGCCGACCGATACACCGATATACAGACCACCCGCTACACCTGTAGGTACCTTAAGGCTATTTTAGAGGGGCGGGGGTATGATATACTGGAATGCCGGCGTCTCCTGAATGCACACTTCACGCTTAAAGCACAAAAGAGGGGGGATATCTTATGTCAGGCAGGATAGCGAGCGCTGTTGTTGTTGTGCTGCTTTGTTTTCTTACACTGCAATTTCTGTATTACTGTGCGACACTTATCCGCTATCCCTATGAGTGGGATCATACCGAGGGCATGGTTCTTTTTTATGCCAAACAGGTATACGAAGGCAACCCCCTCTACAAAGACGTGACGACGTATCCTATGGTAGCGACGATTTATCCTCCGGTTTACCCGTTTGCGGCCTCACTCGTGATGCATCTGTGCGGTGTATCGTTATGTGCCGGCAGGCTGCTTTCCTTTATCGCCGCCTGCCTTGTGGCGTTTCTGATATATGCGGCCATCAGGCAGCAGACCGGTGACAGGTTTTTGGCATACTGCGGCATGCTTCTCTTTTGTGCACACAACCGTCTTGACTGGTGGCTGCCGCTTTTCCGCGTGGATACACTGATGCTTCTTCTGTCGCTTTTCGGTGTCTTTATCATCGGTTATTCCGGGAGACCCACCAGAAGGCGTCTGTACTGCTCCCTTATTGTTCTGGTGGCGGCGTTTTACACAAAGCAGACAGCACTCTATGCGGCACTGGCGGCATTTCTCTATCTTGTATACGCCAACCGCCGCTATGCGATAGAGTTTGCCCTTTCGTTTGTTGCGGCTGTCGCGGCACTCTTTTGTATAATCAACGGCGCAACAGGCGGTGCCTTTTATACGAATATCATCGGTTTTAACGCCCACGGTTTTGATCTGAAGTTTTTCCTGGATGTCTATAATCAGTTTATGATGATTACTATTGTGCTTCTCGCCGGCTCCTTTCTGAGGCTCTCCTGTGCCGTCAGGGAAAGGAGTATGACGGTATGGGATTTTTATTTCATAGCCGCTTTCCTTTCTTCACTGTCTATCGGTTCTCCCGGGGCAGGGACGAATCATTTTCTTCCGCTTTTTTCCGCCGCGTGCATTTCCTGTTCACAATGGCTTTTTTACGCGCAGAAAAAACTGTCGGGACGTTTTATCCCGTTAGAGAAACAAGAAAGCCTGACGTCAGGTGATACCCAGTGTGGTCTACGACAGCGGTTATCTTATTATATGAAACCATTCTTATCTCTAACGGGGTTTACGCCCTCTACCGCCCGCGTCGTGGTCTCTTGCCTGGTAACGGCGCAGCTCCTGTTATTTGTAACACCGACGACAACCCTTTTGCCCCGGCTGCGCCTTCCTCGCGTGGCCAGGGAACTGGCGATCGGCAGACATCTTGATGCCTATATCCGTAACCTCGACGGCGAAATCCTGATCGATACCAACATCAACCTTGCCATCAAAAACGGGAAGCAGGTGCACTTTTTCGGACCTCCGTACTGGCTGGTGATGGACCGGGCAGGCATCTTTATCGATTTATCTGCGCTGCGAAAGGATATCGAGGCCAAACGATTCCGCTCTATCGTTATCAGCGGATACTTTGTCCCGTCGGCGCTCATGGAGATTATTGAGGACCATTACCGTGTGGCAACGAAGATGCCGATAGAGGCATACGAAGGGGTGCTTCTGTACCGTATATACGAACCAAAGGATTCGTGATGGAACACCGGCCTTCTTTTGAGGTCAGTCTGGTGATACCGGCCTATAATGAAGAGAGGCGGCTCGGACGTGCATTAGAGGGGGTCTTTTCCTTTTTCAGGGGCTGTGATTTTTCGTACGAGATTATTGTCGTCGATGACGGCTCATGCGACGGCACCGAACGCGTGGCCGATGAGTTTAAAAATACCATTCCCTTTTTAACCTATATCAAGCACGAAAGGAATCTCGGTAAGGCCGAGGCGGTGCGGAAGGGGATTCTGGTGGCGCAGGGGGAGTACATCTGTTTTTCCGACGCGGATTTTTCCACCCCCGTACACTACCTGCGCGAGGTTGTCGCCGGGCTTAAGCGCGGGGCGGAC
>JAFGGP010000017.1 GCA_016930485.1 Candidatus Omnitrophota bacterium
CTCTGACGGCATCTGTCCTGTATTACCCCAGTCATCGGTGACTGATTCACCGGCATCCTTGAGCTGGTAATCGTAGCTCACCGTGGTAGTCTGTGAATAGTTTCCGCCAAAGATATCCACGCCTGAGGAGGTCGTGGTCTGCGAGGTCATCACGGCCTGGCCATGCATAATCGTATATATCTGCTCACCTGTCGTATAGGAAGTATCTCCGAAGATATTGGTGGATGAGCCCTCGATGACACCATGAGCAGCAACCATCCCCCATCCTGACCTTATGGCCCCGCCTGCCGTTGCCCCCGGCACTCTCTGATCCCCAACCTCTATAGGCCCATATTCATATGTTACCGTGGTCGTCTGATTCCATGCGCCGCCGAAGATATCAATGCCTGATGATACAGTTGTCTGACTGACAAGGATTGCCTGACCATGAACAATCATGTACTCTTGAGTGCCTGAATTGAACGTGGTATCACCAAAGATATTGGTTGAAAAACCCTCGAAAGAGCCTGTAGCACTCATTAATCCCCAGTAAAGCCTGGTAGTGGGCAGGCCTGTTTCAGAATCCAGTATCGGCTCTTCGTGATATATAGGATTCTCACTGTTATCGCTCCGTTTAAGCTGACCATTAGGATCGATAAACCCGTATTGATAGACAACGGTCGACACCTGTTCCCAATAACCTCCAAACATATCATACCCCGAAGAGGTGGTAACGGTCTCAACGGTATCTATCGCCCCGTAGATAGTAGGTAATACCCTGCCTTCGGCCTCAAAGGTTGTATAGGTTGTTTTACTCTCCGCGGTGGTAGTATTGACGTCGCCAAAGATATTTTGAGATTCGGTCGTAGTGAGAGTTCTTGTGGCAAAGGCGCGTCCCTTAACAATGGTATATTCCGTCACTGTGGTCGTCGTTACAGTAGCACCGAATATATCCACCGTCGTGGTAATAAGGGGCTGAAGTTCTTCAACATTCACGAGGGCCGCTATTGATTTCTTCCCGTCTTCTGTTTCGTATTCACCATAGGTGTGCCTGACAATCGACGGCTGGGAGCTCGCCCATGTTTTGCCAAATATGTCCTCTCCCACGCTCTCGGTTATAATATCGAGATAATCCATTACCCCCAAAATCGTCCCGGCCCTGTCCAGAATCTCGCCGTATAGGGCTTCGTCAAACTGGGCAATCTCATTCCACTCGGGCCTCTCTACCTCTTTATAGTGATACTGGCTGGTTGAAACGCTGGTATTCAGGGAACCGAAGACATCCATGGCAACGGTTGTGCTCACAACCACATCGCTGAACGGTTTTCCGTTAATAAGTATATAGGTGGTTGAGGTGGTGGTGGTAACCGGATCACCGAAGATATTGACGCTTTCGGTGATCATTGGTTCGATTTCTTCAACCGCGATCAATCCGGCAATTGTGGTCTTGCCTTCTTCCGTTGTCAGTTCCCCGAACTGGTGCCTTACCACCGACGGCTGCAGCGTCTCCCACGTCCTGCCGAATATATCAAGGCCTCTGTTTGAGCTGGTAATTTCGATATAATCCTGAACACCGAAGAGGGTCCTACCGTCATACTCAACCGTCTTGTAGTGGTATTCGCTGACCGTCTGCGAGTACGTATCAGAGCCAAAAATATCAACCTGGACAGAATCGGAAGTAACCACATCGGCAAGCGCTCTGCCTTTCACTATGGTGTAGGTGGTGGAGGTAGTGGTTGTTGTTAAGTTCCCAAATAAGTCTTGGGACAGCGTCACACCGCCAACAGCAGTTACCACCTCTTCTGTCCAGGGACTAATCAAACTGACAGAAAGGTCCTCGGCCTTCTTAAGGAGACCCTGCCAGACCTTTCCTTCTTCGTTCACATAGAGCGGATCCGGAACCGTCTCAGGATCTTCGGTCCCGTTTGTATATTCGTAACGCATTGCGGTACGGGTCATAAAAGCGGTCCCGTACATATCAATCCCCAGGGTCGTAGTCACGGTCTCCAGGGGTTTTGACTGATTGTTGATGGCTAGGTAGTAGGTCTGGGTGGTGACGGCGCTCAGATTGCCGAAGATATCGCTGCTTATCGTAATGGTACCACCCACCCTCTCAAGAAACTGCTCGATAAGGAGGGGATCGACATCCAGGAGCTCGCTCAGATCATCCGGAAGCACTATATCAGTTCCCGGAATCTGGATATTGGCGTCAAGATCCCTGGCACTCATGAGCAGACCGTGCCATAGCTCCCCGCTAGGCATCAGATAGATCGGATTGAGGTGCGCCAGCGGATCAAGACCGACCTCGCGCATGAGGTATGCCAGCTGCTCTGACAGGATCATCTCGTGCCACTCTTTTTCCTCAGGGAGATTATCCAGAGAGATCCCCAACGCCCCCTTCAAAAACTCTATGCGATCCGCGAAGGTCATGTGAGGCCAGTTTTCAGGAAGCGAGATCACCGTTGTACCGCCGGTAGTCTGGATTTCGACCGACCCGCCTGACTTGAGGAGCTCGAGCACAGCCGCCTTCTGGGCGTCGGTCATGCTGTCCCAGAGGATAGCCTCACCGTCGATGATCACATATTGCCCGCTGAGCACCTGGTCGATATAGTAATCGGTCAGGTCGCTTATCATCAGATAAACGTCTGAAAAGATAGCCGGGTCCTCCGCCCCGGTTGTATACCCGTATTCAAGAATGTTTCTGCTGAAATAGACACTTCCGAAGATGTCCGCGCCAACCGTATCAGTCGCCACAATCCCAGGTTTTGCCTGCCCGTCAACAATGGCATACGTGGTACTGGTTCTTACTATGGAGGAGCTGCCGAAGACATCGCTCCGCAGGGTCAGGCCACCGATCCCGGTAATGGTGTTGCCGGTCTCAGGGTCGTCAAGGCTTACTTCCATATCGTAGGCATTCTTTAAGAGGCCGATATAGACAGAAAGGTCTTCGGGGTTGACGTATCTCGAATCAGGCAGGTCAAAGGGGTCCTCGGTACCATCGGTATACTCATAGCCGACACGGGTAATCGTGATTGATGTCGACCCGTCCAGGCTGGTTCCGGTCGTCGTCGTAGTCGCCTCAATAACCTTTGCCTGGCCGTTGACAATGGCGTAGACATTGTCGGTGTGGGAATGCTGTTCATTGCCGAAGAGATCCGTGGTGATTGAATCGCTGTAGCCGTCGGCCCCGGTCAGATGGCCGACGCTGTCAT
Organism: Candidatus Omnitrophota bacterium; assembly: GCA_016930485.1. GTDB lineage: Bacteria > Omnitrophota > Gorgyraeia > JAFGGP01 > JAFGGP01 > JAFGGP01. The sequence goes on from JAFGGP010000017.1 coordinate 3,192, forward strand.
ACTCATAGTGCGTCACCGAGGTAGTGTCGGTCACTGATCCGTCGAGGCTGAACATAGTACTGGTCCCGCTTGCCTGGGACATGTGTGCCTCTGCCACCTGCGCCTCGTTGATAATAATCACGTAGTCGAAATCCGTCTCACCCTCGTGTTTATTTCCGAAGATATCGGAACCCGTGTATTCGTCGCCACCGTCCGAGCCTATCAGAAGAAGCGTATTGGGATCATAATCAAACGTCTGCCAGCCTATCTTGTGCTGTGTAGAGCCATCCATATTCTGAATGTCAGTCACGCTGTTAACCCGTACCACCTTTGCCTGACCATACATAATCTCGTATATATCGGTGGTAACCGTGGTGTAAGTATTACCAAATATGTCGAGGCCGTTCGTAACGCTTCCGCCCTCGGCCCCGATCAAGATGCCGTTTTCATCATAGAAGTACTCCACCCAGCTCACCGTATGGCTGGTAGAGCCGTCGGCATTCCAGCGGTAGGTATCCGTATCATACCGGTTAGTGTTACCGTCGGAATTGAGGTACTTGGTATAGTAGGTCTCGTTTGTGTTGCCAAAGTCGTCTTCGCCGCTTTCATAGCCTGTTTCCTCATCCGGCGTATCGGGCGGGGCAGGTGGTTCAGGCGGAGCCGGAGGTTCGGGAATGGGGGGCTCCTCGCTAACCGGTTCGATGCCAATATTTCTGACCCGTATCTCACCTTCCCAGTTGCCGTCCCAGCTGTCATTCGAAGCCACCTTGATGCCCAGTTGCAGTATCTGGTTCTCATCAAACTCGGCACCCTCGGGATAGGTGTCACCCTCTGAAAAGTCGAATGTCACTTTGACCCACGTCCCTGTCTCAAGATTGACCCACTCGCTGTAGCGTGATACCCATACGGTCCCGTCAGAGGTCTTGGCAAAAAGCTGGACCCCTGAAGGCGCTTCTTCAGAGCCGAATCCCGGATCCTCGACCATAATCTCTATAGTGAACTGCTTGTCGGTGTAATCGGTCGGGGCAATAGTGAGATAGACCTCACCTTTCCGATAACCATCTACCGGACCATAGCTGCCGTACAGTCTCAGCTCATCATCGCCTGTTTCTATAACGCTCAGGGCCTTGCTGTCACCCTCGGTATAGCCCTGCCAGTCGCTTGAGGTCGATATATCCGGCTCCTCGGCCTCTTCTGCTTCCTGGGCCAGAGGCTGTTCCGGCTCTTCGGCCGGAGGTTCAACTGCAGGCGGTTCCTCTGCCGGCGGTTCAACTGCAGGCGGTTCCTCGACCGGAGGCTCTTCACCTCCCATAGTCTCTTCCGGTTCCTCAGCACTTAAACGGGCAAACAGATCTTCACTGTGACCATCGTAGGGCTCAAGATGGAGAACGAGATTGTCGCCTTCATAGTAAAGATACTCAACTTCGGCGTTTTCTGCTTCAATGGCTGCATAGATGTTATCAAGATCCGTTGCCTCAACTGTTCCTACATATACCCGGTTACCTCGGTGATCTTCTACAAAGACCCCGCCAACAGCCGCCCCGAATATCGGAGTTGTAATCGCCCCGGTAACAGGCATACCACCAACCGTATCATCCGGCACATACGCCCTGAAGGCCCTCTCGAGCGCCGCATCATACTCTGGCGTTCCTTTCTGAGATAGAATGGTGGATAGACCTGCCGTAGTTACAGCGTCGAACCACGCCTCAAGTCTCTCAGGAGCAACAGTTGTCACCTCCGGAATCACTATCAGGGATGAAGTTAGTTCAGGAAATTCTGCCTTGAGTGAACCCAGCACCGCCTCGGTAAGCCTGGCAAATTCTTCTGCGTCTATGCGTTCAAGCGGCTCTAGCACAAACTCAGGAAGGGGTTTTGAAGCATCCTGCGGGGTAAGCAAATAGAGGCCAAGAGGGGCCTCGCCCAGAGGCGTTTCTTTTGTAACTTCATCAGGAGTCAAGCCTTCCGGTGTGAATGACTCGCCCGTTGTTATGTCCATTTCCGGGGCAGCAATCATAAACGTCACCAGCTGATACTCGGGAAGTTCCTTCGTAAGATATTGAGAAATCTCATGATAGGGAATTATTGTAAAATCGGCCTCCCTGTCCTCCTTTGGGATATCGCGAATCAGGATCAACCGCGGGATAAACTGGACCGGGGTGGTTTCTGGATACGACGGCAGCTTAAGCAAGAGCACTGCACCTGCAGCATCCTGCAACAGAGAACTCTCCTGCAGCTTTTTAACCGTATCAATAACACTTATCTTAAATGATGGAACTAACTTAGCAACTAAATCCTCAACCGTATCATGAGGGCGCAGTGGTTCGCTCAGGGCAATCGGGAAAAGAGAGGGTGATATGGAAATAAGAACTGGGATAAACTCGTCAGGTGTAATTTTGGGTACCGGAGGCGCACGAAGGGTAATCACAATCCCCTGCCACTGGCCCAGGAAATCGCTCTGTGACACCTCATAGAGATTGCCGTCGATTTCCCTAACCAGCACAGTACCGTCCTCTTTAATCCCTTCAATCACCACCCAGTGGTCTCCGCCCACATGGGCAATCACCGGCATATCCGCCTGTCTCAGTGCTTCAAAGCTGGTGCGGACCGTAACCATATCAAGGCCGAACTGCTCGGCAACTTCCCTAATCGCGATGTCCGAGGTATAGACAATATCAAATTGTGCCGGCCTGAGGATGCCGTTAATGATGTCGCTCACGATGGTCTGTGCCGCTATCTGTGTGGTAGAGACCTTGATACCGAACATCTCGAGTAACCGCTGCAGGGCCTTGGCGCCGCAGCTTATCACAAACTGACCCATCTTTGAGAGCCAGTCAACCACATTCTTGATGACTGCCAGATCAAGGATGCCTTCCTTAAACTGGTGCGCCTTCTCGGCGGCAATGTCAAGGAGTGTCTTTTCAACCTCATGGACTACCTCGGCCGCCTGGTCAAGAAGCCCCTCGGCAGTCTTGTGAAAACTGAGAAGTAGCGTCACATTGCCTTCTGAATCCACGCGGGACTCAAGCACCACCCGCGATTCAAGACCGTCCCTTATAACCGAGGCAGTGCCATCGCCATAGACGGTGATGTCAAGAGGGTTGCCGTCTCTGTCTGTGGTCCTGATATGCAGGTTGCCGTCCGAATCCCTCCACGTCCCATAGGTATCTGCCGAGAGCCCATCAGCACCCAGGGCAGGAAGGAATAATTTCATCTCGCCGTCCTCCTCTTTTAATATATAGGAAGACGACCCGTCTGCCGACAAACCGATGAGAATCGGGGTATGATAGCCGGCGCTGAGAAACGTCCCGGTAGCAACACCACCTACCTGAGGATGAGAATCGCTGCCTTCGCGGTTTTCTCCTTCCGGACCGCCGGGGAACGACGTGCCAATGTTCCCCTTATCATAATAAAACTGGGCATTCATGCGAGCAGTGCCTTTTGCAGTTGTAGCTTTGATAGTGGCGCCTACCATGGTATCCGGCAAGATATAAAGGGAGCCGTGAATAATGCCACCACCCGGGTCATCAATCGGGTCCTCTGTCGGGTCATCAGGGGGTACATCGTCCCATGGGTCATCATCCTGCGGGATATTAACCGTCGTGGGATTAAACTGATGTACTGAAAACCCTGAGAAGGTGTGCGATGCAGAGCCGCTATAGGCGGAGCCGCCCCCGCCCAAACCATACTTTCTGTATACCTCGACCGAGTACCATTTCTCCCCTGGTTCATCCTCATCGTCGTCAGCGCCGCCAGCTTCGTCATCGTCGTCATCGGCATCATCGTCGTCATCGTCGTCATCCGGAGGGTTATTGCCACCCGGGTCATCCGGGTCAAATTCCGGGGCACCGGCCGGTGCTACCAGGTCAATAAGTTTGGCAGTCTGAGTAAAGTCGTCCAGCAGTAGTGCGGCTGCCAAGGCCTCATTCGGGGTAAGGCCGCTGTCGCTGTTCTCTGCGATATAGGCCGCCTCCATCGCCCGCACCCACGCCTTTACCGCAGCGGCCGATATGGCCGATGAGGTGTCTCCTGACGGGTTCATATTGACATGAAAGGCAAAATCGGCCACCTGGACCTTGGTAATTTTTTCACCATACTGGTATTGTGTCAGCTCTTCCTCCCAGGAAAGATCTTCCCAGAACTGTTGAATCGTCACCGATACACCGGTTGTCTTGTTTGTGCCTGTCACCTCTGTGAAGTCTCCGACTGAGCCATTTACGTTGCCATTGTAATACCCGACAAGTTGATACCAAGTGTCAGGTATATTGGGGTCAAGACCCTGGGGATCGATGTAATCGATATAGGAAGCTTGATTGCTGGGGTCAACAATAATATCAATGGTGGTCCCGGGATTGGCCGGGTCGTCAACCGTTACGGCATACGTGTAATTCATCGGGTTAACATTAGAGCCTTTCCCGGCATTGCTCCCATCCAAGGCGACATAGTCCCATTCACCAGCCTGGTGCGTAACCAGTCTGGTAACCGGGTTGCCATATTGATCACGGACAACCTCTCTGTTAACGTCGTACTGCCCCCTCTCCACCTTGACCGTAATGACCGCGTCCTTGGTCGGGTCAGGCTCGCCTGCCTCGTTCTCCCCGTAGGTAATAGTCATGGTAAAAGTGTACGTTACCGTGTGTACCTGATTCCTATAAATGCGGAAGTCGCTGGACGGGTAAGCTGTGTGGCCTGTATCAGGGTTTTCATAGCGGGTGCCGGTGCCCCAGCTCTGTCCGGCAAGGTCGACCTCCACGGTTTTTGTCCACTCATAGCCGTTTTCAACCGGCTTGACTGCCAAGGCCGTACCCATCTGACCCTCATCAAACTCACCGAGTGGCGGATTCCACTCCAGGAGATTGATAGGAGGTGAGGCCACGGTCGGGTTGGTGCCATTTGCAAGCTTTGCAGAGGTATCCAGCACGCCGAAGGCCAGAAGCTGTATAAAACCGAACCCGTACGGGTCGGTGGTCCAGGCAGAATATGTCGTATTGGCTTTGTTAACGGTGTTGTCCATAAAAGTCGAACTAGGTCCCCAATGGTCTCCAAGATAATTGGGCGCAGACAGAGTCGAGACATTGCCCCACTGCTTGCCAAGGGAGTTTGAGGCAATCCACAGCTGACGGTCACTGGGGTCAATGTCATCTCCTACTACCCTCTTCACCGAGGCATACATCATGCCCAGGCCGCACGCCTTGACACACATGGCATCGATATTATATGCCAGGCTCCCGCCGCCCGTAGTACCGGTATAGGCACCAGTATTGCCGTCGCCTACTGCTGAATAGGCCTCGATCCTTGCCACAAACGCTGATTGGCCCTGCTGATTGCTCCAGGAATAATAATCCGCATACTCAATACCCGGTATGGCCTCACCACCTCCCCCCACATTATCCCTGGCGACTATCACGCACCTGCCCTGACCGCCAGTTTTTGACATATACACATCAAGCCCATCAGCAAGTGTGAACGAGCTGCCGTCAGGGCCTGACTCATCAACCCAGACGTAGCGGCCTGTCGGGGTGGTGTCGCCGTTCCGGTAAAACTCTATAGTGTAATCCCCAAACTGGAAGTACCCGTACCGCGCGCCGTTTCCATAGTCATACCAGGTTCTGCCATTAGTCGATTGACCTATCCTATTGCCGTCGCCATCATACAAATCCCAGGCGATAATGCGGCCATTTGCCGGATTGATGCGTGGGTCCCAATGGCTGTTAGGGGGTGCCCAGGGGGGGAGGGGTGGCTCAGGTGGCGGCGTGTAATCATCATCATCATCATCGGCACCGCGTATCTGTTTCATGACCTCATCGGGGATTTCCCTGGCACCAGCGGGTTTTTCGCTGCTCAACACCACACCCTGCCACTTCTCCAGAAATTCCTCTTTTGTATAGATAATCACCTCGCCGTTTGTCTCAAGGACCTTGACCAGGTTGTCGGTCGCGCCAAGGACAATGACATAGTGGGTCGGGCTGAAATGCGCGATGACCGGCTGAGTAAGATTGACCAGTTCGTCATAGGTAAGTTCGAGGCCGTACAGTTCCACGCCATAGAGTTTTCCTACCTCCCTGAGCGATGACGCCGAAAGAATCAGCCTGCCGCTGGTAAGCGGGGTAATGACCCCGGTAAAGATATCGGTAAGGATGGTCTTGATCGCGATATCCGCGTAGTCGGTACCGGCAACGCCCAGTTGCATCAAGAGCCGCTGGATCGCCACAAAGGCGCTTGACCCGAAGTGCGCGTCCTGGTGCTCGAGCCAGTCGATGATAGCCCGCACACCCAGGGCAGTAAGCGAGACCGCGATATCCATAGTCAGGCCGAGTGCGGCAAGCATGGCCCGCTGCTCCTCAGGAGAAAGGGTGATAAAGCGCTCGAGCACCTCCCTCACCCGGTCAATAATGGTCTCGCGTGCCTCCTGCATCCGGGCATATTCATCGGATGCCAGAAGTTCGCGGCGGACATCTTCGAGTGTCTTATCGCCCGAGAGGATTGCCTCCCGATACTGATCAAATTCCTGGGTCGTCGGGTCCCTCCCGAGGATATCCTGGAAAAACTCAAATACCCTGGTTCTCACTAACTCTTCCGAGGGTTGCTGCGGTTGGACATCATACGGCTCCGTATCGCCGGACACGCCGCTCACCGAGCGGACGAGCTTTGCCTGACCCAGGATAATCCGGTACTCTTCTACCGAATGGGAGCCGAACTCATTGCCGAAGATATCGTAGCCATGCTGGTCTTTTTCTCCGTTTGCGTCGATCAGCCTGCCGTCATCATCATACTCATAGGTGACCCAGCCGGTGCCGAAGGTGTCGCTCCCGTCGATCTTGAAGGCCTCTGACTCATAGTCGTAGCGCAGTTTCTTGGGCTGGCCGAGGATAATTGCATACTGTACATCGCCGAAGGTATGTACGGTGCTGCCGAACATATCTTCGCTGTTCGTCTCCTCTGTCCCCGAGGCACCGACGAGGTAGCCGTTCCCGTCATAGGTGTAGTCGATGATCGTATGTGTGGTGCCGAAGGTGCCGTCGATCTCGTTATTGTATGAGGTGGTATCGGTCTGGATAAGGGTGTAGAGATGTCCGTTGATAATCTCGTAGCGGTTGACTACGTCGGTGCTGTGCTCTGACATAAAGAGCTCACTCATGCCCTCTTCGTGGTAGCTCAGGATCTCGCCCCGCCTACCGTACAGGGTTTCTTTGCGGTCTGTGACATAAGGCATACCGCTGTGCTCCCCATCCTCATGATACCCGATAAGCTGGCCGATATCATTGTAGAGAATGTCCTTCCTCCAGAGATAGTAGTCGCCGAAGACCTCACTCTCCCCTGCCTCGGTATAGCCGAGCATCTGTTTCTGATCGTTGTAGAGCACCTCGTTAAAAAGACGATAGTAGTGGCCCTGGTCCTGCGTCCAGCCGATCTCGCGGTACTGCATGAGCCGGTCATACCGGTCATACTCTGCCTCTGTCCAGTCCCTGATCGAATCAGAGAGGCGCTCCTTGTCAACCTCTTCATGATAGCTTATAACCCTGCCGAACTCATCGTACACCGCCCCGCTCCAGCTCAGGCTATAGTTTCCTTCGCCCTCGTTCCAGCCGATCTCGCTATAACTGAGGAGCTGATAGACCTTGTTGTACTCGTGGGCCTCCCAGCTCTTCCTCTGGGTATCGCCCATCGCGCCCACCGTTTCCTCCTCATAAGTCAGGGCCTGGGAAAGCGTGTCATAAGTGGTGTTGACCCGGGTGGTCAGGGTAGTAAAATCAAGCAGGCTGCCGTCTTCCCCCTGGCCAAAGGTATGAACGTTCTTGACAAATGACACCATGCGGTTGTGTTCATCATAACCGTCGTTTGAAAACTGGGTGGTGGTGGTAACGCCGAAGTGATCGGTGACCGACTCGTTATAGCTCAGCAGGCGGTGTTTGCTGTCGTATACCGCATCTGTCCAGGTTTTGGTAGTGGCATTGCCGAGGCCATCGGTCAAAATCTCTTTATACCCGGTCATGCGACCCAGATGATCATATGTTCCCTCGGACCAGTCGCGCATCAGGTGATTGCCGTGTGGGTCGATGATGTCTTCATGAAAACTGGTTAACTGACGGGTGCCATTGTATGTCGCGTTTGAGAAATAGGTGGTGGTAACCAGGCCAAGGACATCGGTCGTGCGCTTGGTGTATGTCTGCATATTCTTGCCACGGTAGGTGGCGTCGAAAAACTCGGTTTTCGTCACGTTGCCATTGGGGTCTATCACGGTCTCGGTGTACTGGGTCATATGCTTATTAGCGACCGTATTGACGGTGCCATAAAACACAGAATCAGGGGTGTAGACCGCGCCGGTCCACACGCCGTGCCAGACATTGCCGAAGGGATCCGTATCATCGTATTCATAATGGATCAAGAGGCGGCGGGCGTCGTATTCCATGTTGTACATGTGGCGTATTTTGGTGGGGCCCTGAGGGTTCTCGATTTTCTGATTTTCGATCTCAATAACAAAACCGTCCCGCATCCAGGTAACCTGTCCGTCTTCACTCAAGCTGTAGCGCAGCCCCTTCTGGCCGGCTATCTTCTGTTCCAACTCCTCGGCCTTCTTTTTGAGGGCCGCGTCAATTTGTTTCAGTTCGACCGCTTCCTGGACGACCTCCTGGTCGAGCTTGACCTTGCCTTCCTCAATCTTCTGACCGCGGAGCTGCTCAATCTCGGCGCGTTTCTGGATTACGTCATTTTGGCGTCTAATAATCTCTCTTATTTCTTGGGGTGTTAAAAAACCCGAGGTTCCTCTGCGGTCTCCTCGGGTTCTAAATAGACTGGACAGGTCGTTCCCGGCAGCCCAGGCTACGTTGGACCACAGGAACGTCTGAATCAGGATAATCGCAATAATGCGTATCCAGGGTCTACTATGCGGTTCTTGTGCCTCGATCACTGTCCCTCCACCACCACTTTATCTCACAATATAATCCATTTATTAATTGCCTATTATCTGGTAGTATTGATCTAAAGAGTTCTTTTTTATGCATTTTTGTTAAACTTTTTCATACTTAAAATGAAGGTTTTTAAAAGATTTTATTTAGTGCCTAAAAAAATAACAAAAAAACCGGACTGCTTTACTCTTCTTTCGGCAGCCCGGCTTTCCTAACTCATTTGGATCCGCGGCTTTGCGCCCCGCACTTCCGTGTGGTTTGCCTTTGTCGGGAAGTCTGTCTTTTCAAAGATCACCTTAAGTATGCCATATTGTATATATAGTGTCAAGAGGGAAAAAGGTGGAAAATAAAAATTTTTTAACTTTTTTTAAAACATTTTTCTATGTAGAGGACTTTTTTTTAATTGATATGGGTTTTTTTGCTTTTTTTGGCTCTCCTTATCCTGTGTCCTAGGCTTTTATTATTTTTTCATAGGTTCTCTAAAACAATAGTATTTCTCTTTAGTTTTGCATAATCATGCTTAAGAATGCTACCAATGAAATAAGGTGACAATGGGGGATTGAGAGGTGATGAAACAGGCGGAAAAGCAAACGCGCATTATATTTTATGCGATGAACTGTTAAACGTAACTATTTTTAAATAAACGTCTTATAAAAATGATACGGTTATGATACGGTTTCTGCAGCCTGTTTCAGTCTTTTCCGAAAGAATAAGAACGCCACTATGTTACTGAGCAACCTTCCAAACTGTTCAAAGAGAAGATACATCCCCGGGATAATGAAAAGCGTGAGGCATGTTGAGCTAATAAGTCCCCCTATGACGGTGATCGCCAACGGGGACCACAGAGATGATGACTCACTCTTGCCAATAGCCATAGGCACAAGTCCTAAAACCGTGGTTAGGGTAGTCATCATAATGGGCCTAAGCCTGTCCTGAGATCCTACTACTATTGCCCGATGTAGCCGATACCCCTTTCTCCTGAGGAGATTGATATGGTCAACCATGACGATGGCGTTATTTACTACAATCCCGGCAAGCATAATAGAGCCGATCATAACCCCCTGGGTAATGGAGGTGTGGGTTTTTATAAGGGCTATGGTAACCCCGATGGCGGCAAGGGGTACAGTGAGCATAATGAGAAATGGTTGAACATACGACTCAAAAAGCGAGGCAAGCACCAAATACACCAAAAGGACGGTAATCACAAATACAAAGATAAGTTGCTTGTAGCGCTCGAGGTTCTTATAGTAATCACCGCCTATCCGGTAATAATAATCCTTCGGAAAAGGCAGGTCCTTCAAGACCTCCCGGATCTGTTCAACCGCACCATGCAGAGAAATGCCTGCGCAGTTGGCGCTGATGTGGATAATCCTGTTCTTATTCTGGCGGATAATTTCGCCTGGTACCAGCGAGGGGACAAACTGGGCAATCTCCTCAAGATACACCTGCTCCCCTTCCGGGGTACCGAGGGTTAATTTTCGTATTTCATCGATCGTATCCCGATATTCCCCCTGGAGGCGCACCACCGTTTCAACCTCGGTACCCTCGGTATGATACCGGGTGGCCCTGAGTCCGCGCATCTGGGCATGTAAGGTTTCGGCGACCTCCTTGACGGTCACCCCATAGAGCGCCGCCCTATCCTTTACTATCTCCACGCCCCATTCAGGCCTACCCTGTATCCTGGACATACGGACATCCTGCAGGCCCTGGATAGTAGACAGCCGTTCGGAGATCGACCCTGCCAGTTCCTTGAGTATTTTGTAGTCGAACCCGTAGAGGTCCACAATAACCTCTTCCATGCCGGATTCCTTAATTTCTGAAAAATAGATAAATCCCCCTTTGTACTTCTTCTCAACGGCGGCCGCCTTTGAGCGGATGTAGTCGATGAGTTCCTGGGTTTCGCGCTGCCTCTGGGCCCGGGGAATCAAATTAACGTATACCTTGGAAGAACCAGCTTCAACATGGGAAGAGAAATTTTTAATCTCGGGGATCTCTTCAAGAAACTGCTCGATCTCCTTGGCCATATGATCCGAGATATCCAGCTTTGCCCCTGGATCAAGATCGACAAATATGGTGAATCTTCCCTCTCCGGAACTGGTGGTAAACTGCTTATCCACCTTATTGGTCAGAAAGTAGACGGACAGCAAAAAGGCGAGAACAATGTCAAATATGATCAGAAATTTATACCGCAATACAAAAATCAGGACTTTTTTGTATATCCAGGTTATGTCAAGGAGGCGGAGCAGAAAGGTTAAAAAACGTCCCCGCACCTTTTTTATCTTTTCTTTTAGCGGCGGCAATATGCGCGAGGCTAGCATAGGAACAAGGCTCATTGCCACAAAGAGAGAGGAAACCAGCGAGTAGGTCACGGTCATGGCGAGTCCCATCCACAGAATTTGAATCTCTTTATTGACAAAGATAAAGGGCAAAAAGACGACTATCGTCGTTACGGTTGAGGCGACGACCGCAAGCATAACCTCTTCGGTTCCCTCGACAACCGCCTTTCTTGTCGAAAGGCCGTCTGACCTGAGCTTGAAGATATTTTCCAGCACGACGATCGAGTTATCCACAAGCATACCAATTCCCAGTGCCAACCCGCTCAGTGTCATAATATTAAGTGTGATCTCCTGTTTAAAGAGTGTCCGGGACAGATACATAAAAAAGAAGGTTGCCATAACCGAAATGGGGATGGTAGTGGCAATAATAAACGTTGAGGGGATCTCTCGCAGAAAAAGAAAGAGGATAATGACTGCCAGTAAAGCCCCCTGCAGCAGTGATTCCTGCACCGTGTGAATGGCGTCCTTAATGGAGGTTGACTGATTGAATATTGTTTTGATTTTAACCCCTTCAGGAAGTTCTATATGCTTCAATTCATCCAGGATGCCCTCACAGACTCCTATTGTATTGGCGGTGCTTTCTTTGTAGATATAGAGCGACACAACCGGCTGGATATCCACACGGGCATAGCTCTCCGGCTCAAGAAACGAATCATCCACCCGTGCCAGCTCCTTCAATCGAATCACCGAACCCTGCGGGGTAGTGGCAACGCCGATATTCCGTACATCCTCGAGTGACTCGAATACCCCGATGGTCCTGATGAGCAGTTTGTTTTTCGTCTGTTTGACCTCACCGGCTACAAGATTCATATTGCTTCTGCCCAGAACGCTGATCACGCGTTCGATCGGGATGTTGTAGGCCTGGAGCTTTTTTTGGTCAACCTCTACCAGAATCTTACGCTGCTGACCACCGAATACATCAACGTTTGCCACCCCTTCAACACGTAACAACCGTTCTTTTACATCGGCATCAACGATCTGGCGCAATACCTCCGGTGAGTGATAGGTACCAGTAGTAGCCAGGAGGATAACGGGATAGTCCGACTGTTTATACTGGGCGATAACCGGTTTTTCTATCTCTTTGGGCAGTTTTTCCTTTACCGTGGAAAACTTCTCTCTGACCTCCAGTGCGGCAAAATCCATATTGACCCCTGGCTCGAATTCCAGCACCACCCGGGACTCGCCTTTCTTGGAACTTGAGCTCAGATTATCGAGATGGGTAACCGTACTGACCGCCTCTTCGACCGGTCGGGTCACCAGGGCCTCTACCTCTTCCGGAGGCATGCCGCCCCTGACGTGAATGATAATACTTATTGTGCCGAGACTCACATTGGGCATGAGCTCCACCGGAAGGCGCAAGAGGGAATTTGTGCCCAAAATGATGACCGCGAGAAAAACCATCGTAATGGTAACCGGCTTTTTTACCGAAAAATCGGGAAGGGCCATGTGTTCATTTCCCTATCGATGCATCACTTCTCTATCGATACATCTTGCTGTATTGTATCTGGTGTATTAACTCTTCTATCAAACGCCCCGTCCAAATCCGTATCTTGCTCCAATGCCACCATCTGTCCCTGCTGATAAAAACACCTGAGATCAACATTGCCGTCATAGTTTTTGTCAAGCTCTTGGCGGACAAGGTTATTGTCCTTAAAATAGGCCCATACATCAGGGGTGCCGTCGCCGTTTTTATCTGCTGACTGATATTTGGTTGTCCCGTCCGGATTATAGGAAACCCATATCTCTGGTGTGCCGTTGTTGTCACTATCAACCTCTACTTCATATAGCAGTCCTTTGCGAAATGTGCCCCAGACATCCTTTTTGCCGTCTTGGTTTCTATCAACCTCGAAGTGCTGAGGCATGCCGTCTTCACTATAAAAAATCTTCATATCGGGTGTGCCGTCTTTATCCCGGTCTAGTTCCTGCGCAATCTCCGCGGCATAACCAAAAAAAGGCACGCAAAGGATAAACACGCCACAAAAAACGAAGATAAACAATAGGTTATGTTTCACGAATCATAACTCCTTTTTTTCAAATATGTTATGCTTTTTCCCTTTGGTCGGCGCAAGTTCCTCAGGCACTCTTTGATCCAGCCCTTCTATGCTCTTCTCATCCTCCTCTTTTTTATCCTGTCGAGGCTCTTGCTGTAACTCGCCCGCTTCTTCTCCGGCACTCTCTATTTCATACGCTTCTTTGAGTGATGTCTCGGTCTCCTTGAGCGCCTCTTCAAGTTTCTCCGGTTCTTGTTTGTCTACCTCTTTGACGTTCTCTTCTTCCGCATCTTGTTCAGTCCCCTCTTGCAACTCACCGGCCTCCTCGGCAGTCTCTATGTCATAGGCCTCTTTGAGTGATGTCTCGGTCTCCTTGAGCGCCTCTTCAGGAATAACACTGATAAAATATATCTCAGAAATACCGGAGCCTGTGATTCCCGTAACAAGGGTTTCGCTATACACAACATTAACCGGATCACCTATGTTAAGTTTTGTTATATCGGACGGTGCCCCTTGTATCAGAATCTGGCTCTTCTCAAGATTAAAAATCGCTGTTATCTCCTCCTTGAAAAGACCGCTGCGGACCGTAATCGCATATGTCCCGTCATCCTTATGCCGGATAGCAGTAACCTTCCCAATCATCTGAGACATAAGCACCGGGGCAGGAAGAATGGTCTGTGTCGGCATCATAGGTACCGATCCCATCGTTGTGGGGATATTCGGGGTCGTACGAGGCTGCATATACTGCTGGGGTAACGGTGGAGATGAAGGCTGCCGTATCTCGGCCGGCGTCTGAGGTACAACCACGGTTGACGGGGTCCGCTGTCTGTTGTCCTGCGCAATGCTTTCTCCAACAATGCCCGTTAATAGGTATACACATACACAAAAAATGAACATTTTTTTCATTTTCAACTCCCATGATTGGTTCGCGGGCTACTCGGATTCTACGAGTTCGCGAGTTATTTTTTTCGTCCGTTCTTCTAATCGCTATCCGCTAGTCGCTAAACGCTATAGCTTATTCTGCTAATTCATACCACCTGCCGGGACCAAGGGGCCCCTTCCCGTGCACCAGATTACGATCTACAAGGTCTTTAAGGTCCCGTGCAGCAGTAGGTACCGATACCTTAAATATCACTGAATACTGCTTTCTGGTAAGGCGTTTATACACCTTCAGGAATTCCAATGCCTTCTCCTGCCTCTCATTAAGCAGCCTCTCTTCAGACCCTGGAATAATAAAATCGGGGGGCGGTACCGGAAGCTGGCCGATATCAGGCTGCGGCGGCTCCAGTGCCTCAGTCTTCTCTTCCGCAGGCTGTTCCCCCACCGCTCCTTCTTCTCTCTGAATGCCCTCTTCCTGCTCCTTCTCAGATGACTGCGGCCCTTCTATTGGAGGCAGACGATCTTCTTCCTCGGTGCGTTCCAGGTGCGGCTTTTCTTCAGGCTTCTCTTCTTCCGGTGACTCTGCCTGTCCTTCTTCAGGCTTTTTGTCTTCAAGCCTCTCTTCCTCCGGTGATTTTCTCCGTTCTTCTTCGGGTCCTTTTTCTTCCACCGGTTCTATCTCTCTTTCTTCCTGGAAGGACTCAAACGGTATCTCCTGCGATGTCTCTTTCTCTTCTATCTCGCGAGAAACCTCGGTTGGCTCTGGCGAAAAAGCCCCCTTCTCTTCTTTCTCTGTGTCAGGTTCTTCTTGCACCTTTTCTTCTTTTTCTTCCCGCGGTCTCTTCTTCTTGCGTGCTATCGGATAGTCGAGTCGATCAAGCCAGGAGAGATCGGCAGGGCCCTTTCTTGTCGGTTCTGACGGGATATCCTCCTTCTGCTGAACCATTTCGTCTTGATGCGTCTCTTCCTGCCTCTCTATCGTGTCTTCTTTTTTTGTAACCCGCTGAAACCAGGGTCTTTCTCGCGGCAGCGACTCTTCTATATCATCATCTGAAGGGGAAAGAATATCCCGCATGCCCTTTAAAAAAAGCCCTATCATCTCGGAAAAGGACGAAAGCTGGCCGACGGCTGACAGCATCCCTCCCGGTGTCCCGGCCGGCTGAAATGCGAGGTCGCCTGCCCTAACGCCCATTCTCTCCCCCGCGCCTCCCCTGACATACTCAGCCGCGCACTCCCGGTCTTCTTTCTTGGAGGCAATGCCGAAGAAAATAACCGGAATGACTACGAGCGTCAAAAAGGTGGACACGATAAGACCGCCCATAACCGTCAATGCCATTGGGGCCATAAGTCCGCCGCTTACTGCCATAGGAATCCATCCAAGCACTGTCGTCAGGGTAGTCATCAAAATAGGGCGTAACCGGCTCTGGGCTGCCTCCCGCACGGCATCAAAAAGCGTCTGTCCCTCAAGTCGCAGGAGATTAATGGTATCTATCAATACGATACCGTTATTGACCACGATTCCACCCAGAATAATAATTCCCAAAAGCACCACGGCGCTCATCGGGGTACCGGTCAATAGCAAAGTCCAGGCTATGCCTATCAGGGAAAGGGGTACGGTAAACATAATAACAAAAGGTTGCCATAGACTTTCAAACAGTGACGCCATAATCATATAGACCAGCACGATCGCAAAGATCAGGGCAAAACGCAGGCTGCCGAAGGACTCCTCCATCTGTTGTCTCTCGCCCGTGAGGGAAACAACATAGTCTCCCTGCCGTTCTCCTGCGAGCCATTCCTCCTGAAAGGAGGCAAGGAATACATCAACATCCTCCAGAATCTGGCTTAACGGCCGCTGCGTCACGTTGGCACTGATGAAGACAACGCGTTGCTGGTCAATTCTCTTGATCTCGCTGGGGCCTACATCCTTGGTAATGTACGCCACCTCCTTGAGTGGCACCTCAAGATCCAAGGGCGAATGCACCAATAACCCCCGCAACTGCACCAGATCCTTTCTGTCTCTTTCCTGAAGCCTGACCCGGATATCCGTTTCTTTTCCGCCCTCTTTAAACTTGCTTGCTATCGCCCCTTTCACCGCGATGTGCGTCGTGAGGGCAATCTCATTGACCGCGAGCTGATAAAATGAGGCCTTATCCTTGATAACGTTAACCTTGATTTCCGGATGCGGAAGCGATAGGGAGGTCTTGACACCGTAGATCCCCTGAATCCTCAAAAGGCCCCGCTGGACCTCCTCTGCCCCGCGTTTCAGCTTATCAAGCTCTTTCCCCTTCAATTCAACAACGATCGGGCTGCCCCCCTGAAAGGCGGATGCGAATAAACTCTCCTGAGCAACATACTCTACCTCCGCCCCCTCAAGGGCCATCTTGTCGGTTTTGGCCTTGACCATCTGTATTAACTGATTGGTCGATATTGCCCTTTTTCCTTTCAGATTAACGATAATCTGGGCCTGATGCACACCGAGCGTTTCGATAACATCACCCGAGTCACGGCTCTTGGAAGAACCGATATTAACGGTGACGGACTCTACTGGATCGTACTCGCTTAAAAGCCGCTCGATTGCCTGAGAGACACGGTCTGTCACCTCAAGGCGGGTGCCGGTCGGCATATTTACTTTTATAACAAACTGCCCTTCATCGACCTTCGGCATAAATTCCTTATTAATAACGGTGAACAACATCATGCTGACCACAAAGAGGATAGACACTGACGACAGTATGAGAAAGCGCTTATTAAGGAGGCTGCCAATAACATCGGCATACATTTTTTCTATCTTGATGAAGGGGTGCGGTTTCTCTTCCTTTTTTTTCTGTGTCGCCTCTACTGCAATGGGAGCTCCGTCCTTCTGGCCGAGTGTCCGGGCCGCATCGCCTGCCACAAGACGCGGTATCAGGGAAAGGGCAACGAACACAGAGGCAGACAGGGAGAAAATAACGGTCCAGGCAAGCTCTTTAAATAACTGGCCCGCTACCCCGATAGAATACAGTATCATCGGTGCAAACACACATATTGTAGTAAGCGTGGACGCCCACACCGCGTTATTCATTTCGTTCGCTCCGTCGCGGGCGGCATCGACAATCCCTTTCCCTTCTTCCTGCAACCGGAAGATATTCTCCATGACCACAATGCTGTTATCAACCAGCATTCCTATGCCAAGCGCAAGCCCCATCAGGCTCATCATATTTATCGTGATACCGATAAAGTACATCAGGCTGAACGTAGCCAGAATCGAGATCGGTATCGAAGTGGCAACAATAAGCGAATTTTTTATGTCGCGGAGAAAAAAAAGCAGGACCAAAAATACAAGGACGCCTCCGATCAGAGCGGAATCCCTTACCTCATTGATTGATTTTTTGATGAACGCTGACTGGTCGTAGACAATGGCTATGTCCACATCCTGCGGAAGATCTATCCTAAGCTGCTCGAGCCGTTTTTGAACAGCATTCGAAACGCTGATGGTATTGGCGCCGGCCTGCTTTAACACCGAAAGTGAGATATTTTCAATCCCGTTATAGCGTGATACACTCGTTTTTTCCCGGTATGTTTCTTTTACATCGCCGAGGTCGCCAAGGGCAATAAATCGTGAGGTGGTCTCAGACTCCTCTTTTTTGCCCCTAAGCATGCTTTTCCTTTCGTCCTCCGCCTCCCCGGTCTTCCGGCTCAGTTCTTCTACCCGAACCACCATTTTTTTCAGATCGCCCACTGTTTTAAACTCGCCCATCGTCCTGATGAGATATTCATAAAAACTCTCCTCAATGGTCCCGGCAGGATAATTTAAGTTTGACTTGCCGACTGCTTCATTAATCCGCGAAATCGGCACGTTATGTGCCTGAAGCCTGGCCTGATCGAGTTCGATCAGGATCTCGCGGTCGACGCCGCCGCTCAGACTTGCCGAGGCAACGCCCTCCACCTTCTCCAATTCATCCTTAATGCGCTTACGGACAAACTCTTTCAAATCCGCCGGGTGTCTCTCACCGGTAATACTTAACACCATGATCGGCAGCTCAAAGGGATTAAACTTCATCACGATGGGGTCGCTCGCCTCATTCGGCAGGCGCTCTTTTACCAGATCGATCTTTTCACGGACCGCAAGCGCGGCAAAATCCATATTGGTGCCCCAGCCAAACTCGGCAACCACCAATGAGGTCCCCTCGCGTGACGTTGAACTTACCCGCTTCACCTTGCTGACGGTGCCGACACCTTCCTCGATAACCTTGGTAATGAGGGTTTCCACTTCTTCTGGGGCCGCGTTTTCGTAATTGGTGACGATGGAAAGTTGGGGATAGTTGAGGGCAGGAAATAATTCTTGAGGTAATTTACCGAGGGAAATAATACCCAGCAGCATTATCCCTATAAAAACCATGGTGATGGTAACAGGCCGCTGTACCGCTAGACTTGGCAAACTCATACGTTAAATACTTCACCCCCTTATACCACAACACTATGTGTCTCTTTACCAAGGTACACTCACGTTTATAGGTTAAATATCACTTTCTTTGATCTCGGTAATCTCAACCTCGCGTCCGTCTTTGAGTGTCTCGTGGGTCTCCACAACAACAAGCTCGCCTTCCTCTAACCCTGACTCAATCTGCGCGTAATCGGTGGTTACGTAACCGATCTGTATCTGCCGCTGTTTTGCCACCTTCTCGTCCTCCACAACAAAAACGCTGTATCCTTCCTCGGTCTTTTCGAGTGCCATGCTCGGCATAACCAGTGCGTCTTCCATCTCGAAGATACGCACCATACACCTGGCAAACATGCCGGGAAGCAGTTGATTATCGGGATTTTCTATTTTTACCTTGACCGTCAGCGTCCTGGTTTTTCCTTCCAGGGCAGGGGTAATATTATCAACAAGGCCGGTAAATTTCTTTCCTGGATAGGCATCAACCTCAACCTCAACCTCCTGATCAAAGGCGATCTTCTCGATATCCTTCTCGATCACCCCCAGCACGGCGTAGACCTCAAATATCTCGGTCAACTCAACGGTATCATTCTGAGGTGTGACAAACTCCCCGGGCTCAATTTTTTTAGAGGTGATAACACCAGCGGATGGGGCATGCAGTTTTGTCTTGGTAAGGTCGGATTCGGCGCTCTCCAGTTCTACCTGGGTAGCAGCAAGCTGTTTTTCGGCAACCTGGGCCTCTATCTCTACCTCCTTCACCTTGGCCTCGACGATCGCCCCCATTTCGTACAGTTGTCTGTGTATCGCCAGCTTCTGCAGGGCCCCCTGATGAGATACCTCTGCGGATGCAACCTTGGAAGCAGCGTATTTGACTTTCAGCCGAGCATCCTTATCATCCAGCTCTCCGACAAGATCCCCTTTACTTACCAAATCGCCCTCTCGCACATAGAGCTGCGTCAAGACGCCGGAGATCTCGAACTTCAGCGGAATGGTAGATATGCCTTCGATAGTGCCCATAACAGGCAGATTATCCTCGAAATAGGTCCTTGCCACCCGGAATACCTTAACCGGTGCCGGCTTCTCTTCCTGCTGGGCCTCTTCTTCCTCTACCATGGTCTCTTGTTTTGTCCCGGTCCGTAACAGCGCGCTGATCTTGGCGCCGCCCGGCAGCTGTTCCAAAGGAATCTTATCTAAAATAGCCTCTCTCCCTACATAGATGATTACCATCGCGATAAAAAGTAAAAGTGAAATACTGAATATTCTCTTTCCAAATCTTGACCAACGGATCTTCATGGTGTCTCTCCAGAAAAAGTCTCGTTGTAGATAACAATTTCCCGCCCTCGAAACCGCACCGATGGACTCGCGCAGGGGGGGCAATGGAGTCGTTGAGCCCTGTCAACGCCCCTTATCTATTTTTCGCCTCTGTCAAAGTACCCGGTAATACCTACCACCTTGTTCAGTTCCGAAATCGCCGTATGGTGATCTGCCAACGCCTGATAATAACTTGCGTTATTGTCCGCAAGCTCCAGCTCTGCCTTGAGGAGTTCGGTAATGGCGACTTCGTTTAGCTCCGTCATTGCCTGGTTTACCTTGACCTGTTCTTTGCTTAGCTCCAGCTTATTTTTTTCGTCCTTTAACGTCAGGAGCGATTTCTTGTATTTAAAGTAACTGTCCTTTACCTCGAAGTTAATGGTGAGTTCGGTCTTGTTGAGCTGCTCGAGCGCCTTATCATATTCAATAACAGCCGCTTTTTTATCGCTGTCGATCTTCATTGCCTCCGGGTCATACAGAGACATCTCGAGCGTATTCGTCTGGAATACGGTGCTGTCGGTCTGCCCTGCCTGAGGCACCCTGTCCTGGGCAAGCATCGAGTCTTTAAATGTGTGCTTTGACCATGGATACTTTACCTCAAGCCCCACAAACCACTCTTCGGTAAACTCCTTGGGTTCGGTTTCATAGGCCTCTGCACCCCAGCCGGCAAGACCGCTGAGACTGACCTGAGGCCTGCCGCGGGACTTGGCTATCCGTATCCCGTATGCGTTAAACTTAAGTAACAGTTCATTAATAGCAAGATCCGGCCTGTTGTTCCGGGCAAGCTCAAGGCACTCATCTACCGTTTTACCGATCTCTATCTCATCCTCTACGGGCGTTGGATCGATAGCGATAAGTGCTTCATCACCCTTAATATTCAAATTATTCTGCAGGGTAAGCTGGGCCAGGGTAAGCTCGTTCTTGTTCTGTTCGCGCTTAAACTCAAGCTGATTCACCATTGACTGGGTTGTAAGCAATTCGAGCCTCCTGCTCAGGCCTGCCTCATACCGCTTCTCCACAATCTCCGAGATTCGGGCAGATTCATCAACCAACTCCTCATAAAGGTCCTCTTTTTTCACGCTGCCCGCCAGTGTATAGAAGGCCTTCTCCACCTCAAAGGTAAGGTCTTGTTTAATCTTTTCATACTTGGCCGCCGCCACTTCTACATTGACAACAGACTGCCGGTAGGAGTTCCTGATTTCGCCGCCCCTGTATAGAGGCTGTTGAA
Source organism: Candidatus Omnitrophota bacterium (assembly GCA_016930485.1). GTDB lineage: Bacteria > Omnitrophota > Gorgyraeia > JAFGGP01 > JAFGGP01 > JAFGGP01. The sequence goes on from JAFGGP010000017.1 coordinate 24,236, forward strand.
ATTCGAACATATAACGCGTACCAAGAGAATCGACCATCCCCCCGCTCACCTCGCTTACCGATTCCTGCCACTTTAGGGTAGCCGTGGGGTACTTTGCGCGCTTTGCCTGATCTACCTTTAGCTGGGCCAATTCAACCTCTTTAAGGGCGATGCGGCATGGAGCATGGTTTTCAAGACCTATGGTAATACACTCTTCGAGGGTAAGCGTCCGGCCGGCAAGATCCTCGGTTGTCTGAGGAATCTGGGCCCTCTTCACTGCGGATGGCCTGTTCGCATGAGAAGGCATGTATGGAGCCTTGGGAGGCTCAGGCGGTCTGGTGTGTTGTCTATAGGCTTCCGGGGGGCGTTTTGGGCTGACCATTCCCTGGGGTGCCTGAGGTAAACGATATGACGGGAGCTCACTCGCCATAGATTTCCTGGGGTAGGCCTCTGGGGTTTGTTTTTGCTGGGGAAGGGGACCGCTTTGACAGGTGTTTCCTGATGATGTACTTCTATAACTATCTGAAATTGAACAGGTTAAATTTTGATACGGTTTATGATACGGTTCATTCTTTGCTAGTTTCTTGGTTAATTGCGAAGATGCGGTAACATCGACTACTATCTGGTAAGTTGAGGAATTGACTGTGTACTGGGGATTGCCGTCAAAGATTACTGTTAACTGGTCTATCTTGCTGCCGGCAGACGGAATGCCATTGGCGTAGAACGAAGGAATAACCTCTTTGACTCCTGCGATGTTAACCGGGATAGCACGTCTGTCAAGGTCAGTATAGATATTATCCCCGATAAGATCTATTACCAGGCGTTGAGGGTTTTCAAGTTTGAAATCAATAAACTCTAACGGGTGGCTCGATGGAATGATTAATTGAACCCCACTGTCTACCCTCTTGACGTGAACTCCGTATATCCTGACCACCCCTTCTCCATAAGCAGGATAAAAATAGGTAGTTACAAGAAAAAAACAGGTTGTTAAAATGCTATAAAGTCTTCTCATAATATTAAATTTGCTTAAACCTGTTCGAAATTGACAAAAAGAAGTGTATCACAAATATAGATTGACGTCAAGAAATATATGCAAAAAAATGATACGGTTTCTGATACGCTTTTTTGATAAAAAAATTGATTATTTATCAATATGGCATCTCTTTTAACTATACTGTGTTCCTAGAGAGAGAAAAAAAGGGCGCCTTTTTTACCTAAAGGCGCCCCTACCTTCTGTTGGTAAAACCTATAAAAAACGCTCTAGAGAGAGCTGATGCCTTTTCCCTTCTCAGCCAGGCTTAAGATAACCGTAATCAGACAAGAAATAGTCATAAGCCACAAAAACTGAAACAGGCCGATGATTACCCAGCCAATGGCTGCTATTCTCGGCACATCCGGTGTACCTCCGGTAATTAGGATGGCAATCGGAACAATAATGCCGACTACCGCACCGACAACCCATGCTAAGACCTTAAAAATCTTGGCGGCCAGCGCTAAAAATTTAACGTTCTTTTCCATGTCCCTCCCTCCTTTCTCTGCAGGTTTGCTATTATATAACCCTGGTAGCGCTAACGGGATTCGAACCCGTGTCTTCGGAATGAGAGTCCGATATCCTAGGCCGGGCTAGACGATAGCGCCGTGCGTTCTGCGCAATACATTTGAAACTATTATATAAATTAAACCTTATAAGTCAATAGTTAAATAAAAGTTAGGGGGTTCTGGAGAAAAAATGTGAAACTTCTTGTATAGAATTAAGGACTGCTAAAATCCATTGACACGAAATACCTTACCCTAGATAATATAGGAAAAAGCTGATATAACTAATGGGCTTACAAATAGGTATTGGTTCAGGAAAAGGGCAGTCGCCTTTTAATATCGGCAGGCAAGCAGCGCGTGAGGCAATTAGTGCTATGCGGCGTCCCTTGCCGCATCAGGGAATCGCATTTACCTTTGCTTCCTCCCGATACGCCCCTGAGGATCTTCTGCGAGGGATTAAAACTGTATTAGGGGCGGTACCGGTTATCGGCGCAACTACCGCGGGAGAATTGAGCCCAAAAGGGGTTGATTCTGATACATGCATCGTCATGTGCCTGTTTAGCGATAACTTAAATATTAGCATTGGATTGGGAGAAGAATGCGGGCGTAACAGCAGGGCAGCAGGACATCATTGTGCCCATGCAGCCAATAAGGCGCTTCTTGAGCAAATTAAGAAATACTCGGTCTCTGGCAGAGAAAGACTCTGTTTTATCGCCTTATTCGACGGGCTGCGCGGGAATGGTTCAAATATTATACGGGGTATTCAGGAGGCCCTCGGAACAAGCTTTCCTATCGTTGGTGGTGCAGCGGCCGATGATTTTTACTTTAATGAGACAAAACAGTTCTACGACAGTGCGGTATATACCGATTCAGTAGCAGGGGTCCTTTTTGGCGGGGAGCTGTCAATCGGTATTGGGGCCCGGCACGGGTGGCGTCCACTTGGCAAGACAATGACCGTAAGTCAGTCTATGGACAATATTGTGATGGAAATCGACGGCAGACCAGCCGCCAAAATTTACGAGCATTACTTTGAAAACGAAGTCCGTCTTATCGGGAAAGAGCCTCTTACGAAGCTTGCTATTTTATATCCGGTTGGCATGTCAATACCGGGGGAGGAGGAATTTCTGATAAGGCACCCGATGAATATTAAACAAAATGGGGCAATGGTCTTTGCAGGAGAGGTGCCAGAAGGAAGCGCTGTCAGACTGATGATGGGTTCCCGTGAATCAGCCCTTGAATCAGCAAAATTAGCGGCCTTAGAAGCAAAAAATAACCTGGCAGGAGCAGAGCCGCGGTTTCTTATCGTCTTTGATTCGGCTTCCCGACGAAGACTTTTGGGCAGAGAAGCACCCAAGGAAATAGAGGCTATTCGTTCTGTATTTAACGACATCCCTTTTGTTGGTTTCTGCACCTATGGCGAGTTTGCGCCGTTAAAATCAGAGCTCCATGCGGGCACTTCCTATTTCCATAATGAGAGCATAGTCATCCTGGCAGTCGGATCGTAACGAAAGGGGCGGTATGGGCAATATATCAAAGTTGTTGCTGGTATTGGGGCTCTCGGTTCTGGCCGGACTCTTTTTTACTAACAGCGCCTATGCAAAAATGATATATACTGTCCTGTTATTTATTATTATTGTAGCTCTGGCGGTAATCGCCATAAAAGAGCAGGGGCGACGCCAAAACATCACACATGCCCTTAAAGAAGCAGAAAAAGCCTATGAGAAATTGGACGAACAGGCAAAAATGATCCTTCAAACTGACTTAAAATTGAATATGGCTCAGGAAGAGCTTGATAAACGCATAGAGGGGTTATACGGACTGCATGAATTGGGCAAAATTATCGGTAAGGTCTTTAATTTAAAGGAATTGCTAGAGCTGGTAGATGAGGAGCTGGTTTTTAGCCTTGGGTTTGACAAAAGCATCGTATTACTTTTGGATCCGGAACAGACAAAGATACGCTTCAGTTCAGCAGCGGGATACACCTCTGAAGAAATCCGCCATATAAAAGAAACGCTCTCTTCGGCACAAGCCATCGAGATGCTCAAAAATGAGCAACAGGTACAGGCGCTGTCACAGGATAAACCGTTCCTGAATGGATTGCTTAAGCTGAGGTCGGCCGTTATTGTACCGCTATCCATCAAAGAGCGGTGTTCTGGTCTTATCCTTATGGGCAGCGAGAAAAAAGGGGTTATCCAAAAAGAGGATAACGAATTGATTCAAATACTGGCTCAGCAGCTGTCGGCATCCATAGAAAACATCTACCTCTACGAAGAACTCTGGAATTCGCAAAGGGAACTCGAATTAAAGGTTCAGGAGCGCACAAAAGAGCTGCAACAGGCCTATGAAGATCTTAAAAAACTCGATGAGAAGAAAAAAGAATTTGTCTCTGCGGTTTCCCATGAGCTGCGAACACCCCTTACCTCAATCAAAGGGTACGCCAGTATTTTAACAAGTGGCAAACTCGGTGATGTCACCGAAGAGCAAAAAGAGCGGCTGCAAAAAATTAACATACACTCCAATAAGCTGGTAAGCCTCGTCAACAATCTCCTTGACATATCGAGGATCGAATCAGGCAAGGTGGAGATGAATATTAAACCGGTTTTAGTAAAAACGCTTCTTGATGAAATTGCCGATATGATTGCCCCCCAGGTAAAAGAAAAAATGATAGAATTAAAGGTAGAAATCCCGTCGTCGATCGAAGAGGTCGGCGCGGACAAAGAACAGCTGTCTCGTGTATTTATTAATCTCTTGTCGAATGCGGTCAAATTCACGCCCGATAAAGGACATATTAAGATAACTGCCTCAAAAAAAGAGGGTTATCTACAGTTTGATATCGCCGATTCGGGAATTGGCATCTCTCGACAAGATCAAGAAAAGCTCTTTACTGAATTTTTCAGAACCCAGGATGCGATCGACAAGGGTATTAAGGGGACAGGGCTGGGCCTGTCCCTGGTAAAACGCATCGTGGAGGCACACAAAGGAACTATATGGGTAACCAGTGAAGTAGGCAAGGGCGCTGTATTTCATTTTACCTTACCCGCATACTAGGGCCAGGAGGAGTTAGATGCCAAAAAAGAAAATTCTCGCAGCCGATGATGACCCGGATATTCTTGATATTATTAAACTTGCGCTTGAAGATGAATATAACGTCGTTATAGCTCATAATGGTGAAGAGGCGATTGAAGAGGTCTATAAGCAATCACCCGATTTGGTATTGCTTGATTACATCATGCCTAAGCTCAACGGGCTCGAGGTCTGCAGGCGCCTTAAGAGTGATATTTTGTTACGCCATATGCCAGTAGTCATGTTAACAGGGAAGGGGGAACTCAGGGATAAGGTAACCGGATTGGGGGCAGGGGCTGACGATTATATTGTCAAACCCTTTGAGCCTGAAGAGTTACTGGCGCGCATCAATACTATTATACGGCGTAGCGAGGCAGATCTCGACGCCAACCCCTTAAGCAAACTGCCGGGGAATGTCACTATAACCAAAGAACTCGAAAAACGCATTGGGGAAGGAGGCAGATTTGCTGTCTGTTATCTCGACCTGGATAATTTCAAGGCCTATAACGATACCTACGGTTTTAAAAAGGGGGATGAGATCATTCGTTACGCCGCACGCACCCTCCTTGACGTCATGCAAAACTGCGGAAATCGCGATGATTTTCTAGGCCATATCGGCGGCGATGATTTTGTCTATATTACCAATCCGGATCAGGCGGAGGGGCTGTGTCAGAAGATTATCAGTTCTTTTGACCTTAATATCGGTGAATTTTACAATGAAGAAGACCTGAAAAGGGGTTTTATTGTCTCAAAGGACAGAAAGGGGGAAACGCAGGAATTCCCTCTCATCTCGATATCGATAGGTATTGTCTCAAATGAGGCGTTTGAACTGAAGCATCCGGCTGAAATCGGCGCTATCGGGGCTGAGTTAAAGGCATTTGCAAAGACAATAATGGGCAGCTCTTATGTGAAAGAGCGTAGAAGCAAAAAAACAGACTCAGAAGAAACGCCAGAAATAGCTTAATCGGTTCTATCTATAATAAAAATCACAAAAACTGATAAATATTGGTACCGGTGTCACTTTTTTATTCAAAGAAAAAGTACCTTTTTCTTAGCACAAGAAAAAGGTACTTTGTGAGATTTTAATACACATTTGAGCCTTAATAAAATATTTATCCCCTCATAAAAAACTCACATTTCTTTTCTAACCAGAAATTTTCCCTACTAAATAAAAAAAAGAGCTTTTGTGAGAATTTCATTCATATCATTAGTTAAAATTGAATCTTTTGCGTTCTTTATAAAAACTCACATTTTTTACCTAAATAAATAAACTATGTCACAAAAATCATTAATAGAGAAAGGTGAGATTCGAATGAGGGAAAGGATAATGGAAAGCACTTTGTCCTTGCAAGACTCTTTGCCTTATGTTTCGAAATAGCCTGTCTAGCAAGTGCGCTCCCATATACATATTCCTGCAGGGCCATATACCAAGATAGGGTGAAGAAAGAGAGTGAGTGGTGCCCGGGGGGAGACTTGAACTCCCACGAGCTAACGCCCACTAGCCCCTCAAGCTAGCGTGTCTGCCAATTCCACCACCCGGGCATAATTTAGCTGTGTTCTTGGGTAAGAAACCAATCGAGGAATTTTTTATCTGCAGGAGCCAATAGTATCGTGCTATCAAGAGCTTTCAGATTGACCCATGCAGTATCCTTGCACTCATAAGGTCTGGGTTCACCGTGACGTATCTCGCAACGATAGATGGAGACAACAATCTTTAAATCAGGGATTTCGTCTTCATAGACATGCAGTAACGGGCCCACGGCAACGTCTATGCCGAGTTCTTCCTGCAGTTCCCGTCGCAGGGCCTCCTGATGCGTCTCGCCATCCTCGACAACACCGCCGGGAAACTCCCAGTAAAGGCCGTAGCGGTCGTTTTCAAGCCGCTGTGCTATCAGATGCCTGCCATCTCGTTCGAGTAAACCGCTTACTACCTCCAGCACTGTCTGCTGCATGAACATCTCTCTGTCTCAAAAAGTGAAGCTACTATACACTATTTTCCCTGGAAAGACAAGATATTTTCGTCCTCCCGCCCCTGACAAACACTACTCCCTCCTTAACTGGATGAAAAAGGCCTTAGGACCGACAGTGCGGAGAGAAACTGCTGCACCTCGAACTGGTTGTGTACAAAATAACGCGCCTTTGACTTCTGTGTTTTTTCGACACGCACCGATATATCCCGCTTGTGCATTCTCCGAAATATATCCTCATCGGTCACATCGTCGCCGATATATATCGTCAGATCGTCTTTTTTCTTTTTGTATATCTTCTCAAAAAAATGTACCGCGTCAAATTTAGAAAACTGTCTGCGCGGCCTGACCTCGAGCATTCGTCTACCGGTACCTATCCTGACAATCTTCGCCCGCACATACGGAGAGACGACCCGTTGACATATCTTCTTCAAACGAATAATATTCTGTACCGATGCCAACCGATAATGGATCGCAAATAGTATCTCTTTGTCTTCAAGTACAACGTGATCGATCCCCTTCAGTTGTTCCCCCAGCGTTTTTTTTATATCCTCCAAGGCGATAAGATACCGTTTTGTTATCTGAGACTCCCGTCTGTGGTCTTTGCCGCGCGCATAGAACTCAAGGCCATGGCTGCCTGAATACAATACCCCCTTAAGCCCGACCTTTCTCTGGAGGTCATGCAAGCCTCTTCCGCTAATAATGCCTAAGATAAAACGTCTATTTTTAGACAACCTCCTGAGCAAACTCCTGGTATATTTATCAAGAAAGGCAAGGGCGGGACTCTCAATAAAGTCTGTCAGAGTACCGTCATAATCCAGAAATAAAAAAAGCCGCTTCGCGGTTTTAAAAAGTGTATTAAAATCCTCTTCGAATAAATATTTCATGGTTGTTCCGGGAGAAGGCCTTGAACGCCTTTTCTTACAATAATTTCTTGTAGAGGGACAAAATATCTTTTGTTACCCGTTCCTTTGTGTACTGGGATTCTACCATCTGCCTTCCGGTATAGCCGAGCCGCTCTCTGAGTGCGTCATCGGTCAATAGTTCACTGACACGCAGCGCCAGGCTTTCGAAGTCCCTGACCGGCACAACAAAACCGTTGATACCGTCCTGTATGACCTCCGGCATCCCGCCCATATTAGTCACTACCATCGGCCGGGCGCTTGCCATGGCTTCAAGCATCGTCAGCCCAAACGGTTCGTTCGAAGAGGAAGGATACAGACATACCTTGGAAAGGCCGTATATCTCTTTCACCTCATCCAAGCTATAGACATCAATCAGAATATGGTCGCGTAGTCCAAAATGATTGATTAAATGCACCATATAGGCAATATCCTTCTGTTGTGTCCCGCCCCAATCGATAATATTCTTTGCCCCGGCCAAAACCAGCATGACATCCGGATGTTTCCTCCTGACCAGATTGATCGCCTTGATGCTCACATCGCATCCCTTTGCCAACCCGATACGCGCCGGGTGAAAGATAACGTGTTTTCCCTTAAGGCGGGGATACTTCCGCAAAATGGCCTGCGTATCTACGTTGGGACGAAATTTATCCTCATCGACCCCGTGATGAATGACGGTGATCTTCTTATCGTCAACCCCCACGCCGATTAGCTCCCGTTTAATAAAATGGCTCACCGCAACGATATGCGTCCAATTCACCTTGTGCGTCACCAGCTCGAGAAATTCCAGCTCATCCCAGACATTGTGGGCACTCAGGACCAGAGGTACTCCTCTGCCACTGGCCAACTCCTCAAGAATACGGGCGTGTGTTTCGCTGAAATAATGCATATTATGGGCATGGATGACATCGGGTTCGACCGTATGCAAAAAGTCGTAAAACGTCTTGAATATCTCCTCCTGCAACCCTGTTAACCCCCTCTTATATAACCAGTTCAGATCCATAATAGGGGTACGGTAGATCTGCACGCCTTCCCAGTCATATCGCCCTTGAACACCCTCGACAGCACCGGTCAAAAGACTTACCGAATGCCCTGATTTCACCATCTGAGGCAGCACAATAGTAAGGTGCGTTTCAACGCCGCCGATAATGGGGGGAAATCCCCAGTGGAGGTGGGCGATATTCAATCTCTTTTTGCTCATTGGTTTCGTCCTCTCCTTATATCAACGCGCTTGAAACGGGTGCCTGCGTGACACAGGCCTTTTGGTGCAGACGTATTCTCTGCCTTCTGTGGTAAAGGAATACAGCCTGCCAAATAGAGAGATAACGACCTGCTTCTCCTTTTTGTGTACGATGGCAATCCTCGCCGTGTCATTGGTTAATGCGACGCGTAGTACGTTCCCCCTCCAATTCAACGAGAAGATCACCCTGCGCCAGCTACGCGGTATCTGAGGATGAATACAGAGCCTGCCCTTGATAACACGCACACCGGCAAAACCGAAAAGCACCGCCAGCCAGGTGCCCCCCAGCGACGCGGCATGCATCCCCTCTTTTGTATTGCCATACAGATTGCTGATATCGGCCCTCAAGGCAACGTTAAAAAGGCTGTACGCCCGGGGCAAATCTCCGCAGGTACAGGCAACAACGGCATTAAGGGGGGCACTTAACGACGATTTATGCACCGTTCGCCTGATATAAAAATCGTAATTATTTTTTTGCATAAGCCGGCTAAAGAGCTCCGGGAAAAGATAGAAAAGCATAACTGTATCAGCCTGCTTTATCAACTGGGTTTTATTCACATCTTTTGTCTTTAAGTGACTCGGAAAAAAAGGGATGCCGTTTTCGTCAACCTCTGTGAGGGTAACGTCTCTCAGTTTAAAAAATCCGTCAAACTGCTCGATAACCCCCGATCGCCTCTTATGGATAAGGTGCATCTTGAGGGCCTTCTGTCTCCAGTCTTTTGTTTCTTTTAGCTGAAGGCCTATTTTTTTCTTAAGTATATAATACTGCCGCGGGCAGGTCTTTTTCAGCCGCGAACACTCCTGGGCCGCTATTAACATATTCCATCTGGCCATGATATTGGTAAACGCGTTATTATTGACATTGACATGAAATTCATCGGGGCCGATCACATTCCTGATCTCGTAGACATCCCTTCTCCTGTTGTACGCCACCCGCGATGCCCAGAACCGCGCACTCTCAAAAAGCATCTCGTATCCGCACTCCTTCATAAACTGCAGATCACCGGTTATCAGAAAATACTGGTATACCGCGTAGGCAATATCAGCGGTGATGTGATGCTCAAAGGTGTGGGTGTGTATCTTGACAATGCTTCCGTCAAGGTCCTTGGCCCACGTCGGGGTCTCCTCCTCCCCGGTCCCTGCCGATTCCCAGGGAAACATGGCCCCCTCATAACCGCGCTCTGTGGCAATGCGCCTCGCCTCATCGAGTCTCTGATATCGATAAAGCAGCATATTTTTTGCAACTTCAGGTAGTGTAAAAAGATAGAAAGGAAATACAAAAATCTCACCGTCCCAGAAAATATGTCCCCGGTAGCCTTCGCCGGACAGTGTCCGGGCACCGATACTGGAAAACCCCGTGTCGTGGTGGGCACAGATTAAAAGGTGATAGAGGTTGAAGCGGAGATTGGTCTGGATATTGGCGGTGCCTTCGATGACCACATCCGCCTTATCCCACACCCTGCGCCAGGCCTGGGTATGTCTGCGCAGGAGGGTGTCAAATGGGGTATGAAAAATTTTCTTAAATTTTTTGAGTGCTTTTGTCTTATGTCTTGAAAACTCCCGTTCTGAATTAAAGTGGGTGATGTAAAAAATCTTGGTGAAGGTAACAGCCTCGCCCCGTTTCAGCCGCAGGGTAAAGATATTGTCTTTTGCAAAAATCCTTTTCTTCCCCAACTCATAGTAGAACCCGCTCCGATATAAAATAATATGGCGTTTTTCAAAGGTCTCCACTACCAGATAACCCGCATGTTCAAACTGCCCCAGCTCCTTGATTCTAAAGTGTTTTTTATTGCCCTCGGTCAACGTCCCGGTATTGTAGACAGATGTATCAATGCCCGTGTTGATGTCGATGCTGCATGCAGCGGCACACGGTGTAAACTGGACCTGCATAACCCCCACATTCCTGTTATCCAGAGAGAGAAAACGCAGAGATTGATAATCATGGGCGCGCCTTTTGCTGTCCTGGTACTGTGTGTGCCGCACCAGTACTGCCCTGCGCATATTAAGAATACGTCTATGGTTGAGGACGTCCATAGTGGAGACATCAACCTTTTCCCCGTTCACCGTTACGCTAAAATGAAACGGGTTGGGCAGATTCACCAGCTCCGCCACCTGTGAGGTCATCCTGTCGTACACCCCCGACAGGTACGTCCCCGGCATAGCACCATGAGGAATCTCTTCCAGCACCGCCCGCGTCCCGATATAGCCATTCCCCAGGGCAAACTGAGATTCCCGGATATTCTGCAGTTCTTTTTCATACTGCGCCTGTTTAATCAGCCAGAGATCGTCCTCTAACCAATCCGCATATCGTTCAATCATAATCCGCGCACTCTCTTACCGGTTGATGTTGCGCTCCTCGCCATAGGTATAATTCACTATTTCGCTCTTACTGAGATCGAGATTCGGGGCGATAATGATCGACCCATCATCGGCTAAAAACCGGGAACGCCGTATCCCGATATCAAGGACACTAACCATCTCTCCCGAAGGAAGCTTTATCCGGTCATTGATGCGAAAGGGTTTGTCCACCATAATCAGAAACCCGGCGATAATATTCGCGATGGTATCCTGTGCCGCCAAGGCAATCGCCAGAGAGGCGACACCCAGCGTTGTGATTAACGCGCTTATATTGACCCCGTAAAGCGGGAGAATAGTGTGAAATGCGATTATCCACAGGGTAATCTTTAAAAACCGCCTGATCAAAGGGATGAAATCGTCGTCCAGACGGGAGAGGGTGTGAGATGCGATGTGTTCCTGATACCACAGGGTAAAGGCCTGCACCATCCGGTGGAGAATAAACGTCACGCTGATAATGAGGACCGCGGTAAAATGAATTTTTATGCGGCGCTGCACTTCGAGAGTAAGAGTTGACCGTACATGAATGCTGTAACCTATGTAAAGTGCTATAATAACGGCAAAAATGGAAAGCGGCAAAAGGGTCTTCTTTAGCATCTCGCAGGAGAGTCTCCGGGAAATCTTGGTCATATCCTCCTCCTCTTTGAGCTTACATAAACGGGGGCAAAGGGGCCCAACGTGGAAATAGTATTATACTGGAATTGCGCAGAGATTGCAGTATTTTTAACAGGAAAAAAGGAAGGGTGCTAACATATTGTAACGCATGCTGTTAAATCAGCTCATCTCACAATAGACCTCTCCTGCGGATGGCTACCGGCTCACACAGAAAGCCGTCGCTACTCCGTATATGTCATAACCTCCCCCAGAGAGGCGAAGTCCTTTGAAGAAACATGCATAAGGGGTTGCGCTGTCACAAGATCGAACGCTTCGCCGTCAAAGAGTCCTTCGCGTACGCCGATGGCCGCGATCCTCCCTACTACAATCCAGTGATCCCCTGCCTGATATTCCGCCTCGAGCAGGCACTCAAGGTTGGCAAGGCACTCTTTAATGCGCGGGGAACGCACCTTCTCAGAGGGAACCGCGGTCAGTCCGGCCTGTTCGATCTCGCTCACCCCTTCGGGAAATGACTTCCCGCATATCCACGTCTCCCTGAGCAGGTCAACCGAAGGGATATTGACCACAAACTCCCCTGTCGCCCGGATATTCTTAAGGGTGTGCCGTGCCTCCACAGAGGCAAAGGCGATAAGCGGCGGATCTATCGAGACAGGCATAACGAAACTGAAGGGGGCCGCGTTAGATACCCCTTCTCGATTGACCGTTGAAACCAGAATGGTCGCACGGGGTGCCAGAATCCGGTGCCACTTGGTAAGCAGTTTTTTCATAACCGCCCCTCCTTTCTCAGATATCGCGGTGAGAAACAATATAGATAAGATGCGGGAGAATAATAACCGAAGAGGTAAAAAGTAACGTAAAGCGTATCCACGACTCACCTGCCAGGCGGGCAAGAAACAAATAAAACAGAGAAATCGCTACGGCTGATCCATCCAGATAAAGCGGTTCGTTGGCGCCCGGATAACAGCGCACTGTCCGCAGGAAAAGCCTTCCTGAAAAAAGAAGGGCGATAATTCCGTATATCACATCAAGAGACGCACTGTAAACCATCATGACAACTTCGCACAGTACCACCAGAATGACCCAGTGACGTATATACCTCCACTGTCTCTCGGTAAGCGCGACCCGCCGGTCTTGTGTGACGTCTCCGCTCACAGTATGCACTTTTTTAATGCCCGCCGCCTCCCCCGCCTTGGATAGGTACGCGCAACGCCAACGGCAACCACAGCGGCCAGCTCAAGGTTCTTCGGCATATGAAGGAACGCACTCACCTTGTTTTTCCGGTTCACAATCTCGCCCAGCCAGCACCCGCCCAATCCCTTGGCATGGATCACAAGCAGCATATTCTGAATGGCGGCCCCGATCGCCATGCAATCCCTATCGCGGTTATAGCCGAGGTTGTGGTCTAGAAATACCGCGATAACCGCATCGGCACCCTTAACAACCGATGCATAGTGCGTAAAGACGCCAATGGCATCCTTTTTCTCGCCTGCCAGTACCAGAAATTTCCACGGCTGGTTATTTAAACCGGACGGTGCCCACCTGCCCGCCTCCAGAATATCCTCTATCACACCGGGGCGGAGGCGCGCCTTCCGGAACCGGCGCACCGACCGTCTGTTCTGTATGGCCTCAATAACGGCCCTCTCATTTTTCTCCCCTACCTTACGCGCCACTCATACCCTCCGGTTGTCTTGTTGTAAACCTCGATAGGGGTCCCTCCCGGCACCTTCTCCTGCAGTTTCTGACTGTAAATCGACTGCACCTCCTGTACCGTAATGCCGTTTTTTTCGGCTATGGAACCATAGATGCTCATCCTGTCCTGGTTTTCCTCCTGCACCACATTTTGTACCGCGGTACCGCCCTTGGCCCGGTCCCTTATCTCAAGGAGGCCGCGATGATTTTCCCCTATGATCCCCTGTGCCCCCCAGGCAGTGATCTGGTTATAGCGCTCCCTGCGTCTGAGGGCCGCCTGTTCCACCTCCTGGCTCAGCTCGTCCTGGGCGTATGCGCTCTTTACGAACAAAGGAAGAAAACTGCTGTCATCGCCCGGCCCCGTCTTGGCGGGGTCTCCCGAAACCAGGTTTTCTATCGCATCAATATCCTGTATAACGTGTTGATAAATATCGAGCCGCATGGAGATATCGACCTTGATAGGCTCTTTCGGGGCCTCTACCTGAACACGGGCACACCCAAAATAAAACAGTACGGCACAGACTACTATCACAAGAAACCGCTTCATAATCCCTCCTTCTTAAAGATATTGTGGAACGTTAACTGTACATCCCTTTTTCCCTTTTCCCCGTCGAGGCCGATCGTCGCAACTAACGCGTCCTTCTCTAACGATACATCCATGGCCCCGGCAGTAAAAGAGTAATCGGTAAATGCCGCCCGCACCAGATCAACCGATTGGCCCGTGCCGCGGGCAATGCGTTCTAAAAACTGTTCATCGGTCACATCAAGCACCCCGCCAGGCGCCTGAACAGTGCAGTGCCCTTTCACATCCTCCACGGCAGGGATCCTCCCCTCTGCCACCAGCACACCCGAGACAAGACCATCCATCCACAACCGTTTTTCAAGCTCTAATTCCCGGACGGCGTTCTCGAGATTCAGGTCTGTAAAGAAACCTCTGAGGGTAAAGGCCTTCTCGCCTGTCAGTGCGATAACCGCCCGCCCGCTCAAGTTGCCTCCAAAAAGGACTCCCCGGGTGATATCCGCTGTAAGTTCGCCCTCTGAAAAGGCGAAAGAACCTGCAACCGTATCTATTGTAGCCTTCTGATAACCAATCTGTCTAACGGAAAACCTGTTCACCTCCTCCCCCGGATTCACCTCAAGGTATATATCCGTGTACGTAAAGGGGGCGTTTTTTAAGCTCGTAATCGTTGCCTGTAGAGAACGAAGGCCTGTTGTCTCAGGCCGCAGCTCACATGAGACCTCCCCGCTACAGGTAAGATCCTTTGTCTTAAGGAGCACAGAGACCCTGCTGCATACGACGGCCTGGATTGACACGCCACCGGACGACGCCGCACTCTGTCGGACACCCTCTGCCGGTCCCACGAAGGGAAACTGGGCGAGCAGTTCCTGAGAGGGCCGGTTCGCTGCCTGAACACGAATCACAGTATCCCCAAGGATGATTCCGGATATCCTTTTTTTCAATAACGAGAAAAGGTTATACTCTATCCTTATCTCCTTCACCTCGATGGTATAGAATGACGTCTTCGTAATATAAATATCGGAGAAGAGGAGATATCGCCTCGGTGCAATCCGCAGGCCCCCTATCTGCGTGACGCTCCCCGGAAATAAACCTTCGATCCTGTCGCGGGCAGTTGCAAGCATAACGGGCCTGACCGAAACTATAAGACCGACAAGCACGCAAAACATAAAGGTAACAATGACGATACGGACTATAAAGGGCCTCTTCATCTTTTTGACACGTGACTCTTTTTAAAAAAAAGCCAGTTTGCGTCCTCGCTTTTTTTGGGCTTCATTTTAATAAGGCAGTACACGCCTTTTAGCCTTTTCCCCTCCAGATCAATCACCAGTTCGCCGGGTGAATCGGCAATCGGAAGATACGTCCCGCTGTCCCAGATGGTGACTGTCCCGGCACCGTACGAACCCTCGGGGATCGTGCCTTCAAACTGCGCGTACGACAACTCGTGATCCGCCACCTGAATGGCCAACCTCTTAATACCCGGGACGCGCGGCGGCTCCTTGGGAATGGCCCAGCTTTTTAAAACAGCGTCTTTTTCGATACGGAAGTCATAGTGCAGGTGGGATGCCTGGTGTCTCTGGACAACAAATATGGGGTTTTTAGGTAAGAATGACATGCACGAAATATTCACTCCTTTTACTGCCGGCGTACACCGGTGGCCTGAGGGGGCTACGAAAGCCTTTTTTTGACCAGGGCGCTCACGGTCTGTGCCTCCGCACTGACGCCGACGCGGCCAAGCACCTCCTTCATGACCCTGCCCATATCCTTCATGGAGGAGGCACCGAGCTGGGCGATCGCCTCCTCGATAACGGCAACCAGTTCCTGTTCCTCAAGAAGCCGGGGCAGATACCCCTCAAGGATAGCCAGTTCCCTGTCGGTCTTCTCCAGCATATCGGTCCTCCCGGAGGGGACGATGCTCTGGCGGGCATCCTGAAGCTGCCTTTTTTGTTTGGCAAGGACGCCCAGGGTCTCCGCGTCGTCCAACCTCTGTGTCTTAAGCTCGATAGCCCGGTTTTTGAGGGCGCCACGGATAAAACTCAGGAAATCGGCCTTTGGCCGGTCTTTCTGCTTCAGGGCATTGACGTAATCTTGGTAAATGTGTTCTTCTAACATATCCTGTTCCTTGTCATAAGGTTCTGTTACAGGGCCTGCAGGCGGCGCTTAAATTCTTTCCAGGGAAAGTTTGTGCCGGGACACTCTGTGTGGGCACCGTTCACCTGACCGTGACCCATAATATTACTCAGGGGAATACCGTAATACTTTCTCAGTTTATCCACGAGATAGAGCAGGGCATGCATCTGTTTTTCCGAGAGCCGTTCCTTGCTGAAATTTCCCACCAGACAGATGCCGATACCATTATAATTCATGCCCCCTGCCTTGCAGTGAGCCCCGTCCTGCTGCTTGAGCCAGCGGGGAGAAACCTCGATATTGCCGGCCGGTTTGCCCTTTGTCCCGTTGTCGATCACAAAATGATATCCCAGCCCCTGGTTAAAACCGCGCTTGAAGTGCGCAAAATGAAAACCGAGAGCGCTGCCCTCGTCGGTCGCGCTGTGATGAATAATAATATACTTCCACTTCCTGGAGGGATAGAGCGGAATCACGGGTGTCATCGGCGCCGCATTGGGGATACGCAGGCGCTGGCCCATTGTCAGTTCATCGGGGTTGCCCAGCCGGTTGGCGCACGTAATAGTATCCATCGGTACATCATACATCTTGCTTAAACGCCACAGCGTCTCACCCGGGGCAACGATATGGTAGACGTCATGGCGCGCGCCGTAGGTAATCTCGGGGGAAATCAGGAGCGGCTGCTGGTCCAGAACCGGGGGCTCTGACACCTGAACCTCAGCCGTCTGGGAAGGGACCTCTAACGGCGGCGGACCGGTGGTGTAGATCGGTGCCGTTGCGCAGGCATCGAGGGATAGTGCACACACAACACTGAGACCCGCATACCACAGTCGCCGTGACTTAAGAGCCACTAAAGTGTTTTGTAATATATTCATTGAGAACTCCTGTTGCCTCGTCCCTGCACTGGCCACACACCGTGCCCAGCTTTGTCCTTTCCTGGAGCTCATAGTATGTCCTCGCCCCCTCGAGCACCGCCTGCTCTATCTCGAGATCGGTCACGTTCATGCACTGACATACCAGGCGCGCCTTTTTGGTCTTTACCCGTTCGGCCATACCGTTCTTTACATAGTAGTCATCGATAGCCGCCCTCAGCGCCTTATCCCCCAACACAGAGCAGTGTATTTTATGCTCTGGCAGTCCGCCCAGCCGGCCGGCAATATCCTTCGGTGAAAGCCGGTACGCCTCTGTAAGCGGCATACCCTTGACCATCTCGGAGAGAATTGAGGTACTGGCGATGGCGCTGGCGCAGCCGTAGGTGCGCCACCTGCTCTCAAGAATGGTCTCCTTTTGCCTGTCTACCTTGATAAAAAACTCCATCTGATCGCCGCACTTTATATTACCTACCGTGCCCCTTCCGTCAGCCTGAAAGGCATCCTCATCCCGCAGGATATTGCGGGGATTCATAAAATGATCCTTCACCCTGTCCGTATATGCCCATCCGGGCTGTTCGTTCATGCCGCTTCCTTTTTTGTATAGCCGGTTGACATATCCCTGATCTTTTGTATCACTCCGGGCATCACGTCGATGACATATTCGATATCCTTCATCGTGGTGTCGCGCCCCAGGCTCAGTCGCACCGAACCATGTGCGGCCTCGGCAGAGACGCCTGTCGCCAGAAGTACGTGCGAGGGGTCCAGCGAACCAGAGGCACAGGCAGAACCGGTTGAAACGGCAATACCCTCCAGGTCCAGATATAATAAAATCGCCTCACCCTCGGCCCCGTCACACGAGACATTGACCGTATTGGGAAGACAGTCGGTCGGATGTCCGTTAAAGGTAATATCGGGGATGCGTTCTTCGATCCCCTTTATCAGGGTCGCCCGCAACGCCTTAAGCCGCTTCCTTTCTTCATCCATCTCTCTCAGACGCATCTCGACGGCCTTGCCCAGGCCGATGATGCCGAGCGTATTCTCTGTGCCAGCACGCCTGCCCCTCTCCTGGTGTCCGCCGCGAATAAGGGGACAGAACGAGATGCCCTTCTTCACATAGAGCGCGCCGATTCCCTTCGGACCGTACATCTTGTGGCCGGAGAGTGTCAAAAAATCCACGTCAAGCTTCCTGACGTCAACCGGAATTCTGCCGACGGCCTGAACCGCGTCGGTGTGAAAAAGCGCACCGAGCCGGTGGGTAATCCGGGCCGCTTCTTTAATGTCCTGAATGGTCCCGATTTCATTATTGGCGGTCATCACCGAGACGAGCCCGGTCGTATCCGTTATCTTCGCTGCAAGGTCCTCCAGATCGATTTTTCCATACCTATCGACACCGAGATAGGAAACGTTAACCCCTCTGTCGCCGAGGCACCTGGCAGTCTCTAAAATACACGGGTGTTCAATGGCAGTCGTGAGAATATCCTTCGCCCCCTGACGGTGACACATACAGTGACCGGATGGACAGGCAAAGATGGAGAGTACCGTGTTATTGGCCTCTGAACCGCTCCCCACAAAGATAATCTCATCGGCGGTAGCATTGAGAAAAGCGGCGACCTCCTCCCGGGCCTCCTCCACACGCCTCCGCGCCTCCCTGCCGAACCCGTGCAGGCTCGAGGGGTTCCCGAAGAGCTCCATCGCCTCTGTTAGGGTCTTTTTTACCTCGGGATGGAGCGGGGTTGTCGCATTATAATCGAGGTATATCTGTCGCCGGCCCATAGGCGCCTCTTTCTTTTAAGCAGCCTTATTTACCCCGTTAGACCTAGAAAGCCCCGCTTTTCAGGGTGGGGAAATGAATGCGTTGTTACATGGCAATCAAACAAGAAAACTCCGGTCTTTATTAGGCCGGGGGGGTAACGGGGTTCATATATAACGTCTGTGTCGGATAGGCAAACTCTATGCCATGTTCGCGAAACGCCTCAAAAATACCGAGATTGATCTTTTCCTGAATATCCATATAGGTATTATAGTCCGGCCCGATAACGTAATAGACCACCTCAAAAATAAGACTGAAATCACCGTATGAAAAGAAGTGGGCCCGGTCAAAGACCGTATTGTCCACGCCCCTGATAATCTCCTTGATGATGCCGGGGATCTCCTTTATCTTTTCGAGCGGGGTTTGATACACAACACCGAGGCGGAACAGAACGCGGCGTTGTTCCATTCGCTTATAATTCCGAATGCGCGAATTGGTAAGGTCGGTATTGGAAAAGACAAGCTGCTCGCCTCCCAGTGAACGTATCCGGGTAGTCTTGATGCCGATGTGCTCTACGGCACCGAGATAATCACCGATAATGATGAAGTCGCCGATCTCAAAGGGGCGGTCGAAGAGAATGGCGAAATAACTGAAGAGATCCCCCAGAATTGCCTGGGCGGCCAGCGCGACCGCGACGCCGCCGATGCCCAGACCGGCAATAACCGCCGAGATCTGGAATCCCAGGTTATCAAGAAAAAAGATAACGGCAAGCGCCCAAATCAGAGCCTTCAGTACCCGCAGGATACCGTTGAGGCTCTTCTCAAGCACAAGGTCACTCCCCTGTCTCTTCCAATAGAGGCTAAAACCATAGGTCAGAAAAATAGTCACAAACCGCGCGGTAAAGATGGTCAGGAGCGCCATGCCGGTAATGTCGACGGCCTTTTTTATCTGCGGCCCAAGGGTAAGCACCGAGACACTGAAATAAAAAAGCCCGATAAAGGCGAGAGGAAACACGATGCGCTGTATAAGGTCGGCAAGGAAGTCGTCCAGACTCGTCGCGGTCCTGCTCGCCCATTCCTTTAGGCGGCGCAAGACGACAAACTCAATGATTTTAAGCAGGATAAAACCGGCTATCAGGATTCCCGCCGCTATCAGATAATCGACGATGCGGTTACCCCAGATCATCTGTGTTGCAATCTGTTCCATCATGATCCGTCTCCCTGTTATTGAGTAAAAACCGTCTCCTGTAATAGAATGAAAGCCCTTCTGCGCAGGGAAAAAATATTATAGTATATTTGAGGAAACTATTCCATCTTTTTGCAGCACGTCTGCCGGCACCCGGTAAGGCGAAATTGTTCGATCAGATCCATCATCTCACTCTCATTTTTCGCATACTTTACCGCTGACCTGAGCGAACGGACATGCGAAAACCCGCGGGTATACCATATATAAAATTTGCGGAAACGCACTACGCCTCTTGCCGCTCCATAAAATGCAAGACAAGAGCGGAAATGTTCCTTGAGTACGCCAACGACTTCTTCTATATCCGGAAGAGCCGGTTCGGCACTGCCCTCCAAGACAGCGTGTATCTGGGTAAAAATCCAGGGATTGCCCCAGGCACCCCGGGCAACCATCACCGCGTCACAGCCGGTCTCATCAAACATTTTCTTCGCCATCTGCGCACTAAAGATATCGCCGCTGGCGATAACCGGGACCGCCACCGCGCCCTTTACCGTCTTAATAGCCCGGTAATCAACCCTTCCCCGGAACCCCTGAACCGCTGTCCTGCCATGCACCGTTATGGCGCTTATCCCGGTATCCTCCAGAGAGCGGACAAGGTCGCCGAGGCCCTCGGGCGAATCCCAGCCTGAGCGGATTTTGACCGTCACCGGAACGTGCGAGTGCCGCACCAAAAGTCTCAATAACTCCCGTAGCCTCCCGGGTTCCTTTAACAAATCGGCCCCCTCGCCGCGGGCAAGCACCTTTTTTTTAGGACAGCCGGCGTTAAAGTCAAGCATATCGAACGGGTACTCCTTAAGCCGTTCCAGCGCCTTAAGGAGAAAGCGGGGCTCGCTCCCCAACAGCTGTATGCCGAGCGGGCGGTCCCTGTCGTCGGTGCGGAGCATCTCCCTCGTCTGTCTGCTCAGGTAGCTGAGCGAGCGTGCGTTTATCATCTCCAGAAAAGCGCATCCACAGCCATAGGAGCGGTTGATCACCCGGAACGGAAGAGAGGTGATGCCTGCCATGGGGGCAAGTATACAGCGAGAAGAAAGGCGTACATTGCCAAGGGTTAACCCCGTTAAAGAGACTCTATATGATGACGATTCCGGATTATTATTGGAAAACTTCTCTAGTGGGGTAAACATGAGTGTTGTAGTGTGGCATTTGAGATTTGAAATTGGTCGTTCTGGTTCCTCCAGGTTAGGGGCTATTGTATAGAGAAATGGTAGGTGTGTCAACCACTGCAATACGCGGGTAGAGTGTCGGCGGGAAGGTGTTAAAAACGGTTCTCCTCTATCTCTCCGGTAGAGGTATTAGCCCAGACCTGACCGGCATCTGCCTTGCCGGGGCCCGAGGCCTGCGGCCTATAGGCCCAGCCCCCTGATGAACCGATCACCGTTCCCTGTGGCTCTGTCGTGGCTAAAACAACGTTCTGGGCATTGCCGTCATAATCAAAGGGATTGACCGGCAGGAGACCGTCCATCGTAATGTGACTCCCGCCCCCCTCTTCTGAAAATTCCTCAAGGGTCGGAAAACGAGCGCTGCCATTGGCGGCCTGGGCCGCATAAAAATCCCACACGCCTTGCCTCATAACCCCGAGGCTGCTCTTCACCATCGCTGCCCGGGCGCTCATAATCAGATCCTGCAATTTAATGATGGCATAGACACTCAAGATGCTGACAAGAATCATGACAATGACCACTTCCATCAAACTTTTTCCCTGTTGTAATCTTCTTATGCTTTTCATAACAGGCACCTATGAGAGTTTGCCTTGCCCTTTGAGCTCGGCCAGTTCCATGGACATCTTATTAATCCAGTCAACGAGCTGTTTCAGCTCGTCCTTTTCCCTGAGATGAAACTGCTTGCCCACATCACCCTTTCCAAGATCTGCCAGAAACCGCTCAAGCCGCACAAAAGGGCCGATCACCCGGTGCGTCAAGATAATGCCGCAGAATAAAATCAGCGGCACCGCTACCGCCAGTTGAAAACTACTCATAAAGCCGATTGTCTTATAAATAATATCCAGCGTATCGCCCGTTGCAACCCCGGCCTGTTCCATGCTCATCCTCAGCACAATGAAACCGATCAGATTTCCCACCGAGATAACGTACATACAGAGGATTAACACCATCCGTATATACTTAAACTGAAAGGTCTTATCAACTACGAAAACTCTCCGTTTAAACTTTTTCTGCTCCACCATAACAGGATCCTTTCGTTAGAGAATAGCGTAAACCGGGTTTATATCTGTGGTATTCTATCGAAACACTTTCAGCCCGTTCCCGTCTTCCGGCCGTCGTTGTCTATAAACGCACACACCGCCTCTTCCAGTTTCTGCTTTGCCCTGCGCACCGGACCCGGAAGATGCATATTTTTCCCCGAGGTTACCGCATTATACATATCACTCAGCAACCATATAATGCCAATCCAGAAAAGAAACTGAAGCACTCCGAGCATAGACCACCGACGCCGGTTAATGCGTCATTTTTTGAGATTGTCCTCGGTTTTTTCGAGTATCTGCTGCGACCTGCCCCTGTCCCCCATAACGCCGACCCGTATCACCATCTTGGTGGCGTTGGCGGTAATAGCATCCAGATCGATCCACACGTTTGCCCCATCGGCAAACTCTGTCCTGATACGGGCGGTCAGCCTGTCCTTTCTGTCTTCGGTAGGCTCGAGCTCAAGCTCTGCCAGTGCCTTAAGTGTCGCCTCGTATACCTGGGTCAGGGAGGCGTCTATATCCTTATGCAATCTCCCGTACGCCCATACCCCGGTACCGGCTGCCGCTGCCGCTGTCCCAACCACCGCTGCCGCGCACCCGGCTGTGTGAATGGCAAAAACACCTATAAAGAGTATCTTAAAAATTCTTTGAACCATAGTCTCTTCCGTCGGTTATAGTACATACAACCTGTAATATAGAATACTCCTCGTCCGCCCTCTTTGCAACTAAAAATCGCCGTAGCACTCAGCCTATCTTAAGGATCCAGATCCCCAATACCACCAGGACAATACCGGCGCCCTTCACCGGGGTCATCGTCTCGCCGATACACAAGACGCCAAGGAGAAACGCAATCAAGGGGTATGACCCGGAAACCGGGACCACCCGCGATATCTCGCCGGTCTTGAGTGCCTGATAAAACGCCAGCTGTCCTACGAAACTCGCGAGAAATCCCCCGAGAATCAGCCATGCCGCCGAACGGATATCGACCGATTTTATCTGCTGCGGCCTGAGCATCACGGTACTTAATAGCACAAATCCGAGAATAACCCCCGTGCATCGGTAAAACAGCCCGACAATCGCGTCAACGTGCGACAGGCCGGTTTTTTCAAGAAGCGGCACCACCCCCCAGATACATGCCGTCAGAAAAGCCCACCAGAACCAGTTCATCGGCGCCTCCTCCTTTTCTTGTGTGTTAGCCACTGCCGTTTTCCCTGCAAAAACACTGAACAATCCTGCGCCGGGCACGCGGGGCACAGGCTTTTTCAGCGCTTCATCACCTCGTAGACCTCGGCGCTCTTGCCGTTTGACCGGAAAGACCGCACTAATCTTGTATTCAGCTCTTCGGTTATCAGTTTCCGCATACGCAGCGAATGATAACTTGATTGATAGGAAAAATAGATCAGGTCGATTTTCTTCTTATAATCCTCCCCGATAGTATCGGCATCAACAACATGAAGCGGCCGGGTAACATAACCCATCTCCGGACGGGTCAGCTCGTATGCCTGCGGCCAGTTTGTATAGACGGTGCTCTGTGGATAGTATTTTTCGATAAAGTTGCAGGCCGCGGCGTGTGTCTTTACCACATCGAGATACTCCATATTTGATTCCAAGACAGGCCCGCTGTTGGGGGTCTCCAGCATATGGGGCGTGTTATAAAGACCGTACCAGTTGGTTATGAGCAGCGCCGTAAAAAGTGCCGTCGCAACCGGAATAACATATTTCCTCTTTTCAAACAGCACCACCAGCGAGTAGGCGCCGACGAGGTAGTAAAAGGGATACGCAATAAGTACATATCTGGGTAGAAGCTCGATATGAAAAGACAGCGAGAAGAGACTTAAAAATATAACTGTAAAAGGCAGCAGGAACTGCTTCTTTTTTGACACCAGGTGTACCACTGTTATCAGGTAGGGTATAAGAAAAAGAGCGAAAAGGTTGCCACCCCCAATCCCGAGTACCAGCACCGCAAGCGAGAAAAACAGGCTATAGAGGAACGGGTACACCGCGTGTATCTCTTTGTCGCGCAATCTATTAAGAAAAAGCAGCGTAAGCGTCATGCCGGATAAGAAAAAACGGTAGTTCCCGACAAAAAGTATCTTCATCCTGTTCTGCAGGAGTGGCATAATATCCCCTATGCGGTAAGCATACCTCCTGGGAACAAACAGCCACCCGGTTGCCCATTGATGATATGTCAGCCAGACCGCGAAGACAGCGATGGGGATGGCGTAAATAAGGAGTTTCTCAACCAGTACCTTTTTGGGCAGGCGATAACCGGTAGAGAGCACATACAGCAGGATGCTAAAGATTACTACAAGCCCAGGCGCCTTTGTCAGCACCAGACAGGATCCGCAAAAGAGATACCACGGTGTCTTTTTCTCCAGGGCGAAATACACCGTCATAACCGCAAGGGCGGTGAGAGGGATAGAAAGATTAACGATGCCCGATTGCGCGAAATAGAGCGGCGAGAAAAACAAAAACAGAGCCGCTATCACACCGGTCTTTCTATCCATCAGCAAAACTCCCACAAGATAGGTAAAATACACCCCCAGAAAAGAGAAGATGATGATAACCAGATGGGATATCCACCGTGAATAACTAAAGACCGCCCAGACAAACGCCAGGGTTTCATGAACGAACGGCGGGTGTCCGGCGTCGAACGGCCCCAAGAGAGGAATGCATCTGTTGCAATATATGAATAAAGCACCCGGTATATTGAAACTGATTGCGTCGAGGTAATAAGGCTGGTTGATGATGGGCAGTTTAAAAAGGAGGACACCGAGAAAAAAAAGAAGCGCCTGTACCGCCGC
Organism: Candidatus Omnitrophota bacterium; assembly: GCA_016930485.1. Lineage (GTDB taxonomy): Bacteria > Omnitrophota > Gorgyraeia > JAFGGP01 > JAFGGP01 > JAFGGP01. The sequence continues at coordinate 49,091 of JAFGGP010000017.1, forward strand.
ATGCGAAGCAATGCTGCGCGCCAGGGCCCTGACAGAAAGGAGATTAACCGGTTTTGACATATCTGCCTTTGTGAAGGAGATAACGAAAAAGCAGCGCTGCCATCGGAAGGCGAACAGAGAGGTTAAATTTCGATTCCCCTGTCTCTCTGGGCCTGTGGTTTACTACTACTTCACCTATCCGGCACCCGCGTGCCAGCAAAATTCCGGTCAGCATAAAATACATACCGTCTGACAGATTCAGGTTTTTCAGGACGGTGCTCCTGTAGACACGGAGTGCGCAGCAGACATCGTGGATTTTCTCACCGAGGATTATCCTGCGTGAGATATTGGCGACCTTGGAGAGCAGCCTTACCCCAGCGGAATCCTTTCTCTCTCTCCTCCAGCCGCAGACCACATCGTACCCTTCTTCCAGTTTCTCAAGAAGCCGCGGGATATCGCGGGGATCGTTCTGCAGGTCCGCGTCCAGGCTTATGACTATCTCCCCCTGCGCCCGGCGAAATCCTTCCGCAAACGCCTCGGACTGCCCCCTGTTTTCCGGAAAGCATACAGGGCGTACCGCGTCATCGCTGGCCGATATGTCTTCCAGCAGCTGCCGGGTACTGTCCGTGGAGGCATCGTCAACGAAGATAATCTCGTACGGGCGGGCAGCCCCGTCCATCACCTCTTTCAGGCTGCGGTACAGCCCGCCTATGGCTTCCTCCTCGTTATATGCCGGGATAACGACTGAATAGTGTGTGTGCATGACAAAAGAAAAACGGACAGAGCATGCCCTTTACCATGAGAATACTATCGGTACTGCCTTGCATTACCTTTTACAATCAGGTTTACCCCGTTAGACCTCGATCTCTCGGCCGGGGCTTGCTTGCTGTTTAGGAAACTATGACAATAGACATCGCCGGCATCAAAGATACCCATGCTCAGTGCTGCAGGAGCAAGTCTCACGGGGTAAATTGTAGCAGTTTTCAGACGGGGTGTATAGGCTTTTAAAAAATGCGGGCACTCTTGGCCTGATACGGGGATTTCTTCTTTTTGAATGAGCAAACTCACCGACCCTCACATCCGGTCCACCCTTTCTCTTTGCGAAAACCCACCTCGTACTCCGATGCAAAATAGGGGTCAGGTTTTCAGGCGCTCTTTATGACTCGGGTGACTGCCTCTTAAGGTTGCCGATTATGGTCCTTGAGAACTAAACGGTCGCCGTCTCCCCTGTTTTCCATAATTGTGTGCTGTTCCTTCGCCATATCTACTAAAAATCTTCTCCAGAGTCCGACAATCAGCCCGCACAGTCCCCCAATTACTAAGAAAAGGCCAAACAAAGACCAGATAACCCAGACTATAATATCAAAACCGGTCGGCCCTTCCCGCCAGGCATCCCAAGAGACAAGACAAATCAACAGGCCTACACCTAATGCAATAATGCCAAAAAATATATCGAGCGCCACCCCTATGATAAACCTCTGTCTTACTGACAGGCCCATGGCACATCTCCTCCCTCTTTAAGCCCCGCTTTCTTTAATAATCAAGGTGTCAATTAGATGTTCAAATGCCGGCTGATAGGTGAGAAAGTCGCGGGCATCATTAACTATCAGGGACAGCTCAAAGATATTCTGTCCCTCAATTACTTTTACGGTGCGGCCGCGTCCGCCATTACTTCTTTCTACGTCCTCAATGAGGCCTGGTTTATTGTCAACCGTGGTTATTTCCAGCTGATGCACCCTGGTAACGTCACCGCCCGCCTCTGCATCTCTATACACCCCCTGACGCTCTTTCAGTAAATCCTGGACACTGACCGTATCCCGGCGGGTTGATCTGGTAATCATAAAACACGCCGTCCCGCGGGGAGCCACTATCATAGAAAACTCCAATATCGTTATTCCAAAGGGATTTAGTTGTTCCTGCACGTTTTTTTTCATCAGGTCAAGTCTCTCCCGAGGATGTTCCTGCCACTCACCGGGATATTCGAACTCCATCCCCCCTCTTGAAAAAGAGGCGTATTGAGTGGAAGGGGTCCGGGCAGTTTCTTGCGCAATGGCCGTGCCTGCACACCCCCATAGTACAATAAACAAAATAAGACTGCCTGCTCTTACAGCCTTCACGTCGCCTTGAGACATATCCCCTCCTTTTACATGAGACCACAATACACAGATGGTTTTTATTGTGCGACCCTGCACTCCACAATAGCCTTCAGCCCGGCCTCTTCTACGACAATGCGGGCATACCCCTCCTTCAGCGCTGTAATATTCACGTTGTCTCCGGCAGGCGGGTCTATATGTACAATGCCGGCGGCACCGTCCGGTCTCCAATGAGGAAAAGAACCTGTCAATTCCCTTCCGTCAGGACCGACAAAGATACACCTCATCTCATACGTCTGGCCCTCTTTCAAAATCAGCTCGTCACCCGCAAACTCGGTATCCCTGAATCCATAATCCACCTTTTGGGAAATGAGCCTGGCCTTTATCGACAGGTTCTGCCGCAGATCCATCGTTGAGCTAATGTCTATCTGCACAGTTCCCTTAATAGCCTTGGCGAGCGGCAGATACACAAGGCGCACCGTCATACCCAAGGCAAAGATAATGGTAATGCCCCCTATCATTGTGATTACATGAGGATTAATCATCGTTCTGCTGTGCGGCTTTTGTCGGATCCCGAAATCTTCAACTAGTCTATCCAGATAACAAAGCGCAAGACCTCCTAACACTAAAGGAGGCGCCGTCGCGCAAATGCCATAGAACAAGAAATACGCCGGTGCGGAAAACCTCTGTTTTGGGGCGAGGATTATATTATAAGGATCTATCTTTCCTGTCATCAGGCTTCCTTATAAGAAAAAAAGCGGCCCCTGTTTTCGAGAAGCTCGCCTTTGATTGAGATCGTACCGCCTTCATGCCAGCACCTTTATATTATATAGTGCTATTCGTATTTAATCCGTTGGCATTATACTAGTGATGGGGAATTAACACTATTTATTTTGGGCGGCTTTATATTATTCGCCGAGGTCTTTTTTAGCAAACAGGCATTGTCATTTTCGCTCACTTCATCTTTGAAGGAAAAGCAATAATCTTCCCTGCCACACTGAAATTGCCTCTGCCGTGATGATGAATTGTCTTCGGAATATTTCCGGTGGGTTTTATCCATGCCTTCAGCACCTCAAGGATAAAGAGATTGTATGCCCTGATCATTCTCCGGTCCGCTACCCGGCACTCAAGGTTCGCATAACACTCATCAATAAGCGGGGAGGCAACCATCCGGGCAGACCGCGGGGTGAGTGTATACGTCTTAAATTTGTCAACTTTGTCTCCGTGTGTGTTGCCGCAGGCAACGACTTTTTCGGTAAGTTCAACAGTTGGTATATTGATAACACACTCTCCGGTTTTGCGTAGAATATCAAATGTGCGGTTACGATTGCTTATCACACAGCCTACAAGAGGCGGTTCAAACTCAAGCATAGTATGCCACGACATGGTCATAATGTTGGACCGCTTTTTATATGCCGTTGAAACCAGTACCACCGGACCGGTTTCAAGTAAACCATAGACCTTTGATAAAGGATAACTCTTTTTCTTCACGTCTATTCTCCTCCGTTGGCAGTACGTAATATCAAGCTTTATTATAACAGCCATCTTTGGCAAAATCAGCCTCATTTTGGCGTTACATAGGGTCCATTAAATTAGGCGCCATTTAGAGATATCGAGAGGTTGTGTACATGCATTTGAAGCAGAGAATTGCAGCTAAAAGAAAGAGAGAGGTTGGCTTTATGCGGTGAGCTTACGCCAAAAGCGCCTAAGGCTTTGACGTGTGGCGAGATAGGCAACCGTTTGGAATTTGTAATTTGGTTATTGGAAATTAAAAAGCCCGTTATCTCTAACGGGCTTTTTTAGTGGCTGCCCCGCTTGGACTCGGCGCCTCCGCCTTCGCAGGTGCTCAGGCTCCGGTCGGCCACTCGGCCGCTGACGGGCGGTCATTCCTGACATACGCCCTTTTCCTTCGGCGCGGCCTCACTTCTTGTCCTTCGCTGTGGCTCAACCGTATATAGATACGGGGGCTCTACTCAAAAGAGTGAAGCCCCCGCATATCAAGATGGCTGCCCCGCTTGGACTCGAACCAAGAATAACTGATCCAGAGTCAGTCGTGTTGCCAATTACACTACGGGGCAGCGGTTTTTAAAAACTCTAAATCCAAAACCCTAAATCATAAACTCTACCCTATTCTCGTAATTAGTAACTGGTACTTAGTAATTGAACTGCTTATTTTTTTAGTTACGAATTTTGTTATTTTGAGTTTTGATATTTGGGTTTTGTGCTTGTTTAGAGTTTCGGGTTTAGTGTTTAGAGTTTATTCACATACATAAATGGTCTGCTGCGTACCGCAATCGCTCAAGCACTTTTCTTTTCCCTAACAGAATGATTACATCAAAAAGTCCGGGGCTTGCGGTCTTTCCCGTGAGGGCCACGCGTATAGGCTGCATCACAACCTTTGCCTTGATGCCCCTCTCATCGGCATAGCCGCGTATGCAACCTTCGAGGCCCGCTTCATCAAACGTCTCCAGACCCTCGAGCCTGGCCGCTATCTCCAAAAGATACTCCCTGGCGCCTTCGCTCTTCAGGTGTTTCTCGACAGCCTCCGTATTATACTTGTCTTTCTTGAATTCGTCAAAAAAAACAAAGTCCGCCTCGGTGACAAAATCATTCAGTGACCGCATCCGTTGCTTGAACGCCGCCACGACCCGTAACAGCCACTCTCTCTTCAACGCCCCTTCCGAAGCAAGTCCCGCCTCCTCAAGAAAAGGCAGTGCACGCTGCAAAAGTTCCTCATCGGATAACTTCATGATATACTGTCCGTTCATCCACTCGAGTTTCGTGAGGTCAAAGGTGGCACCGGTCTTATTAATGTCCTTGATCTGAAACCTCGCGACGATTTCCTCTTTCGATAAAACCTCGCTGTCGTCCTTGGGCGACCATCCTAAAAGTGCCAGATAGTTAAAGAGCGCACCAGATAATATTCCCTTTTGGCGGTATTCGGTTACCGAAACCGCCCCGTGCCTTTTTGAAAGACGGGACCGGTCGGGCGCAAGAATAAGCGGCAGGTGCGCAAACTGCGGCACCTCACAACCCAGCGCCCGGTAAAGCAGTACCTGCTTCGGCGTATTGGTGATATGGTCCTCGCCGCGAACAATATGGGTAATGCCCATGGTAAGATCGTCGACCACGCAGGCAAAGTTGTAAGTTGTCGAACCGTCTGATTTTACGATAACCAGGTCGTCGAACTGCTCCGTGTCTATACTAATCTCGCCCCGTATCAGATCTTTAAAGGTAACCTTTTCCTCCTTCGGTATCCTGAACCTGAGCGCCTCTGTCTCGCCTGGCTGGTCATAGTAGGCAAGGCCGCTTTCAAGCAGCCTCCGGGCGTATTCCTTGTGCATGCCCTCGCGTTCGCTCTGAAAATAGGGGCCCTCGTCCCACTCAAGGCCCAGCCACCTGAGTGAGTCAAGGATATCGTCCAGGTATTTTTTCTCCGAGCGCTGCCTGTCGGTGTCTTCTATCCTCAGAATGAAGACGCCCTTTTGCGACCGGGCAAAGAGCCAGTTAAAGAGCGCGGTCCGCGCCCCTCCTACATGGAGATATCCGGTTGGTGACGGGGCAAATCGTACTCGTACCATAGAGATGTAGATCCTTTTTCAGGTCACAAGTCACCGGGTCGCCAATAATAAATTTCCAATTCCAAATGACAAATCTCAAATGAATCATCTAATGCCAAATTCCAAAAAAAGAATTAAAAAGATTTTTTGATTTATTTGGGTTTTGGATTTCATTTGGATTTTGTCATTTGTCATTGAGCGGTCACCTGTGTCATA
>JAFGGP010000018.1 GCA_016930485.1 Candidatus Omnitrophota bacterium
TGGCGAAGCAATCTCTTTTTTTGAGATTACTTCGGTCGCTTTGCTTCCTCCCTAATGACAGCACGAGATACTTTTTCAACGGTCTCAAGTTAAGACCTGGTTGTGCGGTGGGTTCAGGGAGTTAAAGAAGAAACAAAAAAACCTCCTTTCTTAGGAGGTCTCGCATATAAAAAGAAGCCGATAAAAGTCCCGCTTCGGTAATCCAGCCGCCATATCACGTTCATCTCTCGAAGCGCGGGCGCCTGAGCGCCCTATACTATCCCCTCACCCCGCAGGGGGGCTTGCAGGATACTGGGTTGCCCCAAGGGGCGTGACGTAGGCCTGTGACTTTGCGAAACGGCATAGCGCCGTCTCCCGTTGAACGGGCCCCACGCTTTCGCGTGGTTTGCCTTTATCGGCTTCATTTCTAAGTATACCACATACAAAAAGGCATACCAAATAACACTATAATTATTTATAAAAAGGATAAAGTGTTAACCCTAGATCTGGATTTATCGCAGGCGCCGGGCTATTTTTTCCGCAACAAGCTTGCCCGAAAGGAGCATCCCGCCGAAAACCGGGCCCATCCTCGGTCCGCCAAAAACCGCTATGGAGGCCATGCCTGCGGTCCAGAGTCCCGGATAGGCCTCCTTGGTATTTCGCACAACCTCCCGTTCGCCGATCTCCGCACACATGAACCCCTCTCCGACCAGAGACCCTGTGGACGTTTTAAGTCTGGGACCGGCCTTCCGTTCAAGCATCCTGACAAGCTCTGCCGCGTGCCCTGTCGCATCGACAAGATGCCGCGCCCTGATGGTCAGCGGGTCTACATGCAGGCGGGCGATATCGACGGCGGAAAAGTTAATCACTGCGCCGCTCACCCGTCCCTCCTTTTTCACCAGGAGGTCTTCAATGGATATCAGATTAAAAATTTTTGCCCCTGCCTTACAGGCGGCAAAACAGACGCCCGAGCACACCTCAATCGCGTCGGCCGAATAATACCCGCCTGTGCGTTTTTTGGTAGCAATCCTAAATACATCGAGAATCTTTTTACCCTGTTCCTGCACTATAATTTCGTTAAACATCATCCCGCCGCCCAAAAGACCTCCGCCGACGTTGCTTTTGCGCTCAAAGAGCGAGACCTTAAAGCCCTTTTTGGCGAGGTAGTACGCTGCAACCAGTCCTGCCGGCCCCCCACCGGCAATGGCAACATCGACCGTTGTATACTCAAGAAACTTTTCGGTAAAACTCTTTACCAGCTCCCGCGTAATCTTTACCTCATCCAACCGCATGTTTTTCCCTCCTCGCTATGGCCTCCGGATTGTCAATCTGACGATATTCGCCCTTTGCCAGGCCGTGAATGGTAAAAGGGCCGATACGAACCCTGACTAACTTTAAGACAGGGTGATGAATTGCCTCGAACATCCGTCTCACTATTCGTTTTCTGCCTTCGATAAGGGTCACACTCAGCCAGACGTGTTCCTTCGTATATCGTAACAGGCCGATCTTCTGCGCCGTCGCCTTGCCGTCCGCAAGATACACGCCTTTGAGCAGTCTGGCCAGCCTCTCTTTCTCCGGCTTCCCCCTTACCTTAACGTGGTATACCTTGGGCACCTCGTTCGACGGATGCAACACAGCGTGTGCCCAGTCTCCGTCGTTGGTCACCAGTAAGAGACCCTCTGAATTATAGTCCAGCCTGCCGACCGGGAAAAGGCGCTCTTTTTCCCCGGCAAAAAAATCTGCAACCGTCTTCCGTCCTCTCGGATCCGAAAGGGTGCTGATAACCCCCGCGGGTTTATAGAAGGCAAAGTAGCGTTTCCTCCGGGCCGTTATTTTCTTGCCGTTCACGGTAATGCTATCCTGTTGCGGATCCGCGCGCAGCCCCAATGTATCCACAACCCGGCCATTGACGGCAACCCTGCCCTGCCGTATTAAATCCTCTGCCTTGCGCCGTGAACTGATTCCGTACCGGGATAATATCTTCTGAAGTCGTTCCTTGGGCATAAATTCTCAAAACTCTAGAATGTCTCACGACATTAAGAAAAATCAAATATCAAAAATTAAAGATCAAAATGACCCTTCGATGCAACTCAGGGCAGGCAAATGCAAATATGGAAACCCTATATCATTCCGCACTTGATGCGGAATCCAGAAAAAAGCATGGATCCCCGGGTCGAGCCCGAGGATGACAAAAGGCACTTTAGTTTTGTGTTTTGAGTATTTGAGTTTATTTAGAGTTTCGGGTTTAGGGTTTCTGTCACTTGTGACATGTGTCTTGTGTCCTGTGACTAATGCAGTTAGCCGCTGGCGCCGCCCGGCTGGGGTATCTCTGCACATTTTGGCAGTGCCCCAAACATCTCCTGATATCGTTCGGCATAGCTGTCTTTTCCGCAAAGCAACATACAGCTAACCGGCATTATCTCCTTGGCCAATGCCGTCATCTTCTGAGAAAGATCTCTGATGTCCCACTGCGCATGGTGGTCCTCTCTGAGACGGGCAATGTGATATAACTCCCGCAAATTAACCCCGACAAGGACCCTGCGCCGGTGCGCATTGGTAAGGACGTATGGTGCCGCCTGCGGCAACTGCCGGGCTATCCGCCCATACGCGGTGTTTGTCTCATTAATAACCCCGGTGAATTCATTCTCCAGGCCGGTTTCGGTTATAGAGACAGGCACCGTAACCCCTAAATCAGGATCGTACGACTGGGGGATAATCGTGGCCATGCGATGGCGTTTTAACTGTCCGAAACAGGCGGCAGAAATAATTACCTCGTACTGAAGATGTGCGAGTTCGAAGGCCCGCGGGGCGCTATCGAAGAATTCCATATATTTAAGGGCCTCTTTCATCAGGGCGGTCTTTTCGGTCTGACCCAGCGATAAGATCACGCGGGACGCTGCCAAGCCCGGTATATTTCCCTGTTGAAGCAGCGCCGCAAGCACAACATCATCGCCGCCGGGGGTGTGTTGTAAAAGCGTAACACTATTTTTTCTTTCCCCCGTCTTTCCGCCCGCGTCTGTCGGATAGCTGGTAAAGGTATCCTGTATATAGCGGGTCAATTCGGCGTGGGTTTTTTGATCGTAATCATTGGCCTCGGTAAAGAGGATAATCGAAGGTGCAACATCCTTCACCCGGGCAAACATCTCCCTGCCCAGCGCCCTTACCTCACTCAAGGGGCTTGAGGCAAAGCGGCGAAAGAGCAGCTCCAGATTGCGCGCGTTGATTGTCTGCCCCACCTGGGCCTCGGTTGCAAGCGGGGTGATATACCGGGCATCCTCTTTTGCCCATCCCTCCAGAAGACTATGATTTTTGGGGTCGGCGGCTAATTCAGGATATTTCTCAAAGACATAATCCTTGAGTGCGGCGAAGGCCTTATGATAAAAGGCGTTTTGTTTCTGAATGATGGCGATGAAATCGCTCTTATGGGGCGAGGATTGAATTTCTTCCGGAATAACAAAATCGTCCTCCAGCGTTATATAACGCTGGGACTTTTCTGTGTATGAACAGAGACGAAAATGTTCGACCTCTTCCATGGCAAGGCGCGATGCCCCGATAATGTCAAAATTAAAAACGGCGTGTTCGGCCACCGAGTGGTGGCCCATTTTGAAAATAATAGCCTTATTTGAGCGGCGGGTCCGCTCCACCTCCACCCGCGCATCCCGGCGTATCTCATCTATAGGACGCGGATCCCTGCTGATGCGGGCATATGACGCCGAGAGGGTCTCCGGGGTAACATCCTCTCTTTCCGGTTGCGCCGCCTTCAGTTCGTTAATGACATCGGCATCCAGATTATAACCGGCCAGAATTACCTTCATACTATTCACCTCATCTCACGCCATTTCTGCTCGCACCTTATTGTAGTAAAAATAACAGGCTCTATCAATTAAAAACATCGGTTCGTCGTGAACTCTAACGGCGCTGCCTCTATTCACCCGTTGTGGGCGTGCCGGCCGGGGGAATCTTGCCAAAGCGAGGAAGATATTCGCTGTTAATCCTTCCCGGTGCATAAAAAATATTGTTCTTAACCCCCGGGCAGATCCGTTTCATGTGCTCTATAATATCGCGTATCCGTTTGCGGTTCGACTGCCGGCCTGCAGGACAGTTACAGAAACTGTCGACAAAACCCGAGGCACGGGCATAGGCCCTGATCATATCCTCTTCCACATAACACAGCGGTCTGATAATTAATATCCTCCCGTCAAAAAATGACTGTTTCGGGACCATCGTAGAGATCTCGCCCTGAAACAGAAGATTCATCAATGTCGTCTCGATAATGTCGTCCTTGTGGTGGCCCAGCGCAACCTTTTTACAGCCGAGTCTGTCGGCCCACTCAAATAACACTTTCTTCCTGTTCCAGGAACACCAGAAGCAGTTGAGTCCTATCTTCTTCTGTCCCATATCAAGACTGATATTCAGAGGGGCCATGTGATATTCCACGTCTATCCCCCTGCAAAATTGCCTGAGATCTTCCTCGTTATCTGCCCCCCCGCAGGTATAATTGGAGAGCACGTGGAGTGCTATAATCTCGTGCCGGATCGGGACGCGCTTTTGGCGCGCTTTAAGAACCTTGAGAAGGGTCAACGAATCCTTGCCGCCGGAGATCGCCACAAGAATCCTGTCGCCTTCGTCAAGCATCGCAAAATCAGTCATGGCCTGCCCGACTCTCTTGGAGATCCAGTGTTCGAGTTTTGCCGTGCGTTTCGGGTCTTTTACCGCTGTACCCGACCGGCCCTGAGGATTGGTGTGAATGGTAGACATGATGCTTATTCGAGCGCGACTATGTCTCCCTGCCTGGGGACATACACGGGATAGCGCTCCTCTTTCAACCGCTCGGCCAAAGCAGCGCTCTGTTCCGGTTCCCCGTGCACGAGAAAGATGCCCTTGAGATGGCGATCTGCGCCGCGTACAAAATCAAGCAATTCATTCTGGTCGGCATGAGCGCTCAATGAGTTAATAATTTCTATCCGCGCTTTTACCCGGTACTTCTCGCCGAAGATTTTGACGGACGGCTTTCGCTCGACAAGACTTCTTCCCAGTGTATGTTGTGCCATAAATCCGACGATGAGAATCGTGGTGTTCTCTTTATGGATGTGGTTCTTGAGGTGATGCAAAATCCTCCCGCCCTCGCACATGCCCGAGGCCGAGATGATAATCATCGGGTCTGTTCTTTCGTTCAACGACTTTGATGCCTCCGTTGCCCTGATATACCGTACCCTGCCGATTCCGAAAGGATCCTGATCCTCGCGTATAATCTGTTTGGTTGCGTTATCGAAACATTCGGGATGGGCGCGGAATACCTCGGTGATATCCGCGGCAAGCGGGCTGTCTACGAAAATGGGGATCTTGTCGATTATTCCCTCTTCGAGAAGCTGCATTAAAATATAGACCACCGCCTGCGTTCTCTCCAGCGCAAAAGAAGGAATAATAACCTTGCCACCGTTTTCGATGGTCTGCTTGACGATAGTGCCGATTTTTTCTTTTGCCAGAGAGATCTCTTCGTGAAATCTGCCGCCGTAGGTGCTTTCTAATATCAGGTAGTCAAGATCCTGCGGGATCATGGGGTCCCTGAGAAGCGGCAGATTCGGTCTCCCCAGATCAACGGCGTAGGCCAGCCGCCTCCGGGAGGAGTTAGCGCCCCACTCGAAAATGGTAAGGGCCGCTCCCAGCACATGGCCTGCCTCGCAAAATGACACCCGTACGCCGTCGGTCAGTTCGAAATACTCAAAGTACGGCATTCCCTTGATGTACTCGAGGCTGACAAACGCGTCTTCTTTGGTATACAGAGGCCGCCGCGGGGGAAGTCCCTTTTTCTTATTGATATTATTTACGAATTTGACGTCTTCCTCCTGAATATGCCCGCTGTCGGGAAGCATATAAGCAGCCAGGTCCTTGGTGGCATGGGTAGCATAGATGGTACCGTGGAATCCCTGGCGGACCAGATTGGGAATGTTGCCCGAGTGATCTATATGGGCGTGAGAGAGAACCGCGTGTTTCAGAAACGGCGGATTAAAATCGAAATGAAGATTTCTCTGATACGCCTCGTCCCGCTTTCCTTCGAAGAGACCGCAGTCAAGCAGAATCTCTGAACCGTTGATTTTCAAGAGATGCTGCGAACCGGTAACGGTCCCTACACCTCCTAAAAACTGAATGCTTGATTTCATCACACCTTCCCTGTCTGTACGGGTATATTTAAAGAAGACCGAGCGATTGTGCGTATGAGGTGAGGGAGTCGAACGAGGCCTTAAATGCCCTTGACTCCTGTTGATTGAGCGGGAGTTCAATAATCTGCTTTACGCCTCCTGCACCCAAGACTGCCGGCACCCCGATAAACATCCCGGATAAACCGTATTCTCCTTCAAGATATACGGAACAACACAGCCGCTCATTGCTGTCGGTAAGAATGGCCTCGGCCATCTTAACCGTGGCCGCGGCCGGCGAATAAAAAGCACTGCCCGTCTTGAGATGGTCTACGATTTCTGCCCCCGCACGTCTTGTCCTGGTGACTATGTCTTCGATTTCTTTCTCTGAAAATACATCGGTAAGCAGCGTCGTACCGACCGAACTCTGGCTGATGACGGGAACCATGGTGTCCCCATGAGACCCCAGCACCAACGCGTGTATCTCATGTACCGAACACTGAGGGGCGAGCTGTGAAATAAAGTAGCTCATGCGCGCACCGTCAAGAACCCCTGCCTGGCCGATCACCCGCTCCCGGGGAAGCCTGGTGACTGCTTTGCACACAAGGCACATCAGATCAAGAGGGTTACTGACAATAATAAAAACCGCTTCCGGTGCATATCGTATGGCCTGTCCGGCAACCTCCGTAACGATAGAGATATTTTTTTCTGCGAGCTCTTCCCTGCTCATCCCCGGTCTTCGGGCAATCCCCGCGGTAATGACTACAATGTCGGAACCGGCGCTTTCCCGGTACGAGGTCCCTGTAATCTGCGTTCGGAATCCCTCGATCGGCTGGGCCTGCATAAGATCCAGTGCCTTACCGCGAGCCAGACCATCGACCGCATCCACAAATACCACGTCGGCAAGGCCCTTACTCAGAATGAGGTGGGCGCATGTCGCGCCGACATTTCCCGCACCGATGACGGTTACTTTTTTCATATCATCAATCCCAAAATCCCAATGTCAAAATCCAAATGAGCTCGCTCCCCGGGCTAAAGCCCGGGGTTTCAGGCCTTCGCATAGCCTTTGGCTATGCCATATACTCCTACGCTCAGCCA
>JAFGGP010000019.1 GCA_016930485.1 Candidatus Omnitrophota bacterium
AAATAATTTACAGTCAAATTCAACCCGAAGAACCCGTTGAACTCGAAGAACCACTGAACTACTTTTGAACCCGCGAACCCGTTGAACCCGAGTAACTCGAAGAACTACAATAGCATGATTACGCGTAAGAAAACAAAACAGGTTTTTGTCGGTGATGTCCCGATAGGGGGCGGCGCGCCGGTCGTTATCCAGTCGATGACCAATACCCTGACAACCGATGTAAAGGGCACCGTCAGACAGATCAGGGAGCTCGAGGAGGAAGGGTGTGATGTGGTGCGGGTGGCGGTGCCTGACGCCGATTCGGTTAAGGCGCTTCCCGGCATCATTAAAAAAATCGGTATTCCGCTGATAGCCGATATCCACTTCGACGCGAAACTGGCGATTGCCAGCATCGAACAGGGCGCCGCCAAGATCCGCATCAATCCCGGCAACATGAAGAAAAGCGAATTAACCGAGCTTGCCAAGATAGCAAGGCGCCGTAAGGTGCCCATCAGGATCGGCGTTAATTCGGGTTCGCTTGAGAAACATATATTAAAGAAATACGGAAACCCGACCGCGGAGGCGCTAACAGAGAGCGCGGTAGAGATGACGGCGGTTTTTGAAGATGTGGGGTTTACCGATATGGTGATCTCGGTAAAATCAGAGGACGTCTTGACGACAATAGAGGCGTACCGCCTTTTGAGCAGGCAGGTCCGCTATCCGCTTCATATCGGCGTCACCGAGGCCGGGACTCTGCTGAGAGGCAGTGTTGCCTCGAGCGCGGCGTGCGGCATTCTGCTTTCCGAGGGCATCGGGGATACCATCAGGATTTCGTTAACCGATCACCCGCGGTTTGAGGTGCGGACGGCCCGTTTCCTGCTTGAGTCACTCAAGCTGCGCCGGCCGGGGGCACGCGTATTTTCCTGCCCGACCTGTGCGCGGACAGAGATAGACATTATTAAGCTTGCCAATGCGGTGGAGACCCTTACCGCAGGCATCGATAGGGACATTACGATCGCGGTTATGGGATGCCTGGTGAATGGGCCCGGAGAGATGCGGGGGGCTGATTTCGGCATCTGCGGCCTCAAAGGGAAAGCGGCGCTCTACAAGGCGGGAAGGTTTGTGCGTAACGTATCTCCGAAAGAGGCGGCCCGGGAATTGCTCAGGGAAATACGGTCCGGGGTTTAAGTTAGCATGTTGACAGAACTGGCACCCGGTATTACACTGTAACGGCGGCTCTCACCGCATCTTTATAAAAGGACGTTGGGACATAGTATAAGCCCTTCTTTTACATTAATAAGAAAGGGCGGTGTCAGCCCCTTTATAAAGGCAGGGGGCTATGTGCAGGATGCCATGCGAAAACCGCATTGTATGTCTGGCAAGAAGATAGAACATCTTACACGATAAGGCATGTGACTTTTAAAAAGATGCCGGCTATTTAATAAAGGAGGATAACCAATGAATACCACCAGCATTACAAGCATACAGGAGGCGTTAAAGACGGCTATCGACATGGAGATAAAGGGGTGCGCGTTTTATAAAGAGGTGGCCGGTACATATAAAGACAGCCTCACAAAGGATATTTTTGACGGGCTTGCCGCCGATGAGGTGCTGCATAGAAAGGCCATCGAAACATACTACAACAGCATCAGGGAGCACAGGGGGCTTCCCCCGCTTTCGTCGGTACTGTCCGGAGAGCCGGAACGGGACCGCAGCATTTTTTCCAGATCGTTCGACGAACTTGCCGGCGCGATAGGGGCCGGGACCGATGTAACAGAAGCCTACAAGACCGGCATGGAACTGGAGAAGACCGGTTATGATTATTATGAAAAGATTCTTAATACGGCGAAAGACCGGGAGATAAAAGAGCTATTCCGGTTTCTGCTTAAGGAGGAAAACCAGCATTATACGCTTTTGGCCAGGACCTATGGGTATCTTACAAGGCCGCAGGATACATTCGACGATGAAGAGAAACCTTTTTTTGAGGGCTGATACATGAAGACGATACCCGAGGAGGCACGGCAGTTTTTTGAAGAAGCGGGTTTCGGGGTTATATCAACCGCCGATAAAGAGGGAAGGGTGCATTCGTCCGTCAAGGGGATGCTCCACTGCGACGCCGAGGGGGTCATTTATATTGCCGACCTTTACAGGCAACGGACGCTGAGAAACCTGAAGGAAAATCCCTATGTCAGTATTGCGGTGGTCGATGAGCACCGGTTTAAGGGATATGTCTTTGAGGGCAGCGCCCAGATCATAGAGGGAAAAGAGGCGGTTGCGGCGTGCATCGATACGTGGCACGAGGCGCTCGCGAGACGCATGGCAACACGCGTGATACGGAATGTAAGGGGGGGCACCGGGCGGGGCGATCAGCCGGAGGCACGGCTTCCCGACCCCGAGTATCTGATAAAGGTAACCGTCGAAAAAGTGATCGACCTGGTCCCCAAGGAGATTAGGTCATCAGACACATGACACCCCATATCACACGGTACGGGGCAGGGATAACACAGGACACAAAGTTACCGGTAGCTAACATTCTAAATTCGAATATCGAAATCCGAAACAATATCGAATGACCAAAATCCAAATAACCCAAACAAAAACAATTTTGAATTAGGATTTAGGGTTTGAATATCAGGATTTGAGTAAAAACTGGTGACTTGAAAAAGCCGAAGGTCGGGTCCGATCGAAGAAAGGAATATTATGATACAGGATATACTGCGGGGTCTCTATGATGTCCGTTTTCTTGCGCATACTATTTCACGCAGGTCGCTCAAGCATATACTGCTTGTGCTTGTGCTTTTTTCCGTCGCGTATGGTCTTATCCTCGGGACGCTCTACGCCACTATGATTGTCGACTTTTTGCCGGCTGTCGAAAGAGAAATCCTCCGGCACGTCCCTGCTTTTCATATCAAAGGAGGCGAGCTCTATTCCGACGTCAGCCAGCCGTATATCGTGACGCTAAAGAACCTGAGCGGTGACTTTTTCGCCGATTTGGATGCCTGGGCCGAGCGGTGGTCAAAAAAGGGGCCGAGCGATATCAGGACGGTCAAGACCGCGGCAAAGTATTATCTCCTCTCGGCGGGTGTCCAGGAGAGCCTTTTTTGTTTTGTGCTCGATACGACGGGGACATACAAACAGTTTGTTTCCATAGATCAGTTCCGGGAGGTCCTGTTGTTGACGCGCACCGGATTTTATTACCGCTCCGGGCCAAACGTGAAGGAGTACCCCTTCAGCGAGGCCCAGGGGCGGGAGATATACTTCACTCCTGATAAACTCAAGGTTGTACTGGCAAACTTCCCCGGGACGATTAAAAAGGCGCTCCCTTTTCTTTTTATGCTGATTTTTCTCGTTCAGTTTACTGTTCGGGCGCTCGTTATGAGCGCGCTTTCGCTGATTCTGGCGAGCATGCTCAAGAAACGTCTTTCGTTTAAGCAGCTTTTTGGCGTCGCGGTGTACGCGATTTTCCCGGTTATGATTCTGGGGCTCATCCACAATTTTATATTCGGCATTCTTCCCTTTATACCGGTGGTGGTCTACGCAGGATATATTGCCGGTGCGGTTATTGTGTATGGCAGAGAGGGAGGCGCTGTTTTGCGATGATGGATAACGACGCCCATTTTATGAAAGAGGCGATAAAAGAGGCCGGGAGGGCGGCCCGGGAGGATGAGGTACCGATAGGTGCGGTAGCCGTCTACAAGAACCGGGTTATCGGCAGGGCGCACAATCAGACGCGTCTCTTAAAAGATCCCACCGCCCATGCGGAGATGATTGCCCTGACACAGGCGGCCGGCTTTCTGAAAAGCGAACGCCTGACGGACGTGGACCTCTACGTGACGATAGAGCCGTGCATTATGTGTACCGGGGCTATGGTATGGGCCAGGATCCGCCGGGTGATATTCGGCGCCTGGGACGAGAAGGCGGGCGGCTGCGGTTCGGTGGTCAATGTGGCGCAGCACGCGGCCTTGAATCACCGCCTCGAGATAGTTTCAGGGGTGCTTGAGGATGACTGCCGCGGACTGATGCGGGCATTTTTCCGTAAAAAGCGCCTTGAAAAACAGAGCACGAACAATTAAGATATAGCGTCTAGCGGATAGCAATGAGGGGTTAGAAAAAAGGTTTGATATTTGGGATTTGTCATTTGTGATTTCCGAACGAAGTGAGGTGGAGAGGTACCCAAGAGGCCGAAGGGGCGGGTTTGCTAAACCTGTAGTGGGACGAAAGTTCCAGCGAGAGTTCGAATCTCTCCCTCTCCGCCATTACTTTGTTGTAATACGTTACTGACGCTAATGTTCTTTGTGAATGTGGTAAGAGAGATTCGAAGAGAGGCCACGCCGACCTAAAGGGAGGAAAAGGGCGTGAGTCAGGAGTGACTGCCCATCAGTGGCCGAGTGGCCGACCGGAACCCGAGCTCCGTGAGGGTGGAGGCGCCGAATCTCAAACATACAACCAAAGGCAACACGCCAATCTCTCCCTCTCCGCCATTCTACTTCGCCAAGCAGTTTCCACGCTTGGCTTCGTAGAATTTGTTTTGTCAGTTGAAGAATCAAGGTCTTCGAAAGCTGCA
>JAFGGP010000020.1 GCA_016930485.1 Candidatus Omnitrophota bacterium
AAATCATTCAATAATCTAAAAAAATTCTGTCATCCTCGGGTTTAACCCGGGGATCTATTTTCCCCACATTGAAATGTGGGCTACATTGCTTTTTCTGGATTCCGTGTCGTGGTTCGACTGCGCTCACCACAGGCACACGGAATGAAACGGGTTTTTGAACTCACGAACTCGCAGAACTCGAGCAACTCGAAGAACTATTGTTGAACCCGCGAACCCGAAGAACCATTTTCGAACCCGAGTAACCCGCGAACTCGCCTGCCCTGAGTCCTTCGACCGTGCTCGGGATAAACTCAGTCGAAAGGCAGCACCCGTTAACTCGCTAACTATTTCAGTCAATCGTCAAGAGGTGCCCGTTCTCCCTTAACCACCGCCGGCTTTCTTCATGCCGGGGGAATGCCGCACGCACCCTGTCCCAGAACCTTGCAGAGTGATTGTGTTCCTTCAGGTGGACCAGTTCGTGCACCACGATATAATCAATGACGTGGAGCGGCGCCATAATAATCCGCCAGCTGAAATTCACGTTGCCCCGCAGGCTGCAGGAACCCAGTCTTTTCCTGGCATTCGAAATTCTGAGCCTCCGGTACGAACACCCGATCTCACCGGCATACACCCGCGCCCGTTCCTCCAGCGTTTCCAGGGCGCGGGCCCTGTACCAGTTTTTCAGGTGCCCTCTCACATCTGAGGCAAGGTGCCGGGGAAACTCCAGAGAGCCCGTCACTGTAATCTCATCCGCGTCTGTTACCGAGAAAGAATAAGGCCTGCCGAGATAGTAAAATATCTCGCCGCTCGCGAATTTCTTAGGTGGGTGCCTGAGCATATGCCGGCGGGCAAGCGCCTTTTTCTCAAGGATCCAGTCCGCCTCCCTCCTAAGTACCCTGCGTATCTCCTCAAGCGAGGCATGGAGCGGGGCGCGCACCAGGAGCGCGGCGTCATGGGTAACCTCAAGCCCTATGGTGCGCCGTCTGGACCGGAGGAGTTTGTCAATGGGGATTGTTTGCATAATACCGGTTCTTCGGGTTGCGCGGGTTCAACGGGTTCTTCGGGTTCGTTTTTGTTATCAAATTAGTTTTCAACTCGTGAACTCGTGTAACTCGCGAACTCGCTAACCATTTTCAACTCACGAACTCGCAGAACTCGAGCAACTCGAAGAACTATTGTTGAACCCGCGAACCCGACCAACCCGCGAACTATCTTTCTAACCGCCACACGCTAGACGCTATACATGTTCCATCGGCAGCCAGAAATGGCGGACGGGGTACCTGGATTCCCTTCCCCATGTCTTTGTCAGGAAGCTGATTTTCTTCCTTGTCCAGGCGCACCGAAACCCGTAACAGAACGCCCAGGAAGGGAGGGTGACAATCTTTTCCTTTGTCTCTTCCAGGTCATTGATGGCATCGCTCACATACTGCTCCCGCTGTCCGCTGTCTCCCAGCAGCCATTCCCGGTCTACCAGAAGTAATCCGTTATCGGTCTTGAGGGGGAAAAACCTTTGTCTTATCCGCACCTTGACCGCCATTGCCAGAAGCAGAATCAGCAGCCCTACTCCGAGAGGTTGGCGTATGAGCGATGAGAAGGCGTAGAGGAGCGCGTGGTTTTCCCAGAAGGGGGCGTCCATAAGCCTCTGCCACGCGGGATAGGCCGCGCGGATAAAGTACCACAGCTCACCGGCGGCTATAACCATCAACGCCATAAGAAACCAGTTCATCCTTTTATATATAAAACGCCCTCTATAACAAGTGGCCTCTTCCAGTCTTTTCATCACCCCTTCCACCCACGGAAACATCCGGCAGCTCTCTTTGGTATAGCAGCTCCTCTCGCAGCATATTTTTTTGATTTCCTTTACCGTATAGAGCGGCCTGTCGGCAAAAAAGACATTCAGTGTTTGAGTAGTGTGGAATAAATCTTTGCACAGACCGTTTTTGCAGGCCTGTATCCGCTGCCAGTAGCGGAAGTATTTTTCTTCGAGTTTATCTGCCCCCTCACCCTGCCGGTTATGTTTTTTTATGTAGGGGAGCCTGTTCGAAAACCAAAAAATGCCGGCAAAGAGATAGGTAGCCCCCTTCCACATGAGATCGGAAGAGGGTGTCTTGCCGTCCAGATAGCCGTTAAAGAGGGCGGTCATTTTCACAGAGGCTATCAAAAAACATACGATGCTGAGATTGCGCGCGATATCATAATATTCCAAGGTGTAGCGGTTTTCTTTCTCGTGCAGTATCTTACGCAGGTGATACAGGTGCCCCTCCCACGACAGGCGCTGATACTGTCTTTCCAGGTACGAACGGATATATGAGGCTATGCGCCGGCACTTGTTGAGTCCGGTCTTGTAGAGCCGGAAGCCGAGCTCTATGGTAAAGAGCGGAATCAGGGCAAAATAGACATTGTCTATCGCGAGGCTCGTGCCTATAAATGCCATGGCAACCGTCCAGGTAGTGCCTTCGATGGTGACCAGATTATTCGCGGTGCCCAGTATCTCGTTGCGCAGTGACTCGAACTCGATTTTTTCCTCATCGGACATCTCGCTTGAGGTAACGTGTTCCATAATCTGTTTCTTTGTCGTAATATCGATATCGGTAAACGCTATGCCCGCCTCATAGCCTTCCCCGTTGCGGGAACTGCGCCACTCTACCACACCGCTGAGGGTGACGGGTCGTGTCCTCTCGGGAAGTCTGAAGGTGACGCTGAGAGGGGTGTCCGGCGGCGGGAGCTGTGGGGCCCTGAGGCCGATACCCGTTATGCTAAGGTCATCGGCAATGGCGCCGAGCGTGAGATTGCCGCACTGCAGGGTGACGCGCTCGTTGTTATAGATGGCGCGGGGGGATCGACGTCTTTGAATAAAGAGTTTTCGGGGCATAACAAATCCTTTCTTGTAAGCTATCAGTCTTCGGCTATCAGCTTCCAGCTACCTGTGTCCTGCCTGTGCCCGTATGGGTCTGTCATGTGAATTTTGTTACCGGAGCGCCAGAAATCTCAGCTCTTCTAACAGCAAAAAGGCCGTTACCAATAAAAATGCCAGGCCGGTTATTGTAAAAACCCAGTCATACCACTTTGGGTTTGGCTTAAAGCCTGTAAGCACGAGAAAGATACCTGCCCCGCCCCAGAGTAAAAAAGGGTACATACTGCTCATGACACCTCTCTTTTTTTAACGTGTAGTGGTTAGCCTATAATATCCAAAATCAAATATCAACCCCTAAACCAGAACGTAGTTCAGTTTAGGGTTGCCCTGTACCGAGCTGCGCTTTGGTTCAGGGCAAAATGCAAAATAAAATCCAAATCATTCAATAATCTAAAAAAATTCTGTCATCATCGGGTTTAACCCGGGGATCTATTTTCCCCACATTGAAATGTGGGCTACTATTGTTGAACCCGCGAACCCGTGAACTGTTATTTGAACCCGTGTAACCCGAGTAACCCGCGAACCCGAAGAACCATTTTCGAACCAGCGAACTCGCTAACTCGCGAACTATTTTTCTAACCACTATACGCTAGCTGCTATGCGTCACTCCCCTATCACCTTCACCATCACCCGCTTGGGACGCTGGCCGTCAAACTCGCCGTAGAAGATCTGCTCCCACGGGCCGAAGTCGAGCCTTCCCTCCGTAACCGCCACTACCACCTCGCGCCCCATGATGGTGCGCTTGAGGTGCGCATGCGCATTGTCTTCGCCGGTCAGGTTGTGGTTATACCGGTCAACCGCGCAGGGGGCAAGGGCCTCGAGCCACTGGGTAAAGTCCTTCTTGAGCCCGGACTCCTCGTCATTGATAAAGACAGAGGCGGTTATGTGCATGGCGTTCACCAGGCAGAGCCCCTCTTTAATGCCGCTCCCTTTCACGATCTCGGCAACGCGGCCGGTGATGTTGATAAACTCTATCTTCTTTCTGGTTGTAAAGGTAAGGTGTTCAGTCGTGGATTTCATTGTGGCTCTCTTATTAGTTCACGGGTGCTCGGGTTGCTCGGGTTCGCGGGTTCATGAGAGCGGATAGCGATTAGCGTGTAGCGCTTAATCGTATTTTTGACTATTCCCGTAATTAGTAACCGGTAATTAGTAATTCGCTTCGCTTTTCAGTTACTGATTACTAGTTACGAGTTACGATCTTTTGTTTTGGGCATTTGGATTTTTGTCATTCGATATTGTTTAGGATTTCGATATTCGGATTTAGAAATTGCGTTGCTTGTTATTGTCTTGTCTAATCGCTAACCGCTAATCGCCATGCGCTAATTGTCCCCCGGCGGCGTCACCACATCACCTACCACAAAGGTGCGTTCCATCCCGTTATAGGAAACCAGTATATGGTCTCTGGTGATCTCGACAATCTCGCCGCCGCCCACCATATCCGCCTCGGTATAAATCTCCCCGTTTATGATGACGGAGGGATAGTCCTCTGAGTACGAAATTCCCTCGACAGTGCCTGCCGGAGCATACATCACGGCTTCCTGGACGGGAGCCCGGCTGCCGGAAGACGCCCTGAGCCGCTCAAGGACTTCGGGGTTAAGAAGACCGCTCCGGGCGATGATCGCGATGCCCGGGATAATAAAACAAAAAAGCGCGATACAGAAATTGGTGAATCCGCTGAAGGCCAGATAGCCGGGGAGAAAGAGATTGACGACAGGCACCAGCCACAAAAGACCGATCCATCCGGGCTGCCCCATCTCCTCGGCAATCTTCATCCAGAGATAGACAGGTATGACGATATTGACAACCGGCACAAAAAAAAGCACCACATACCAGCCCGGCTGTCTGGCTATAGTGCACATGAGATAAAAATTGACCAGAGGTACCCAGGCAAGCCAGGCATAAGGGGTATTCGTCTTTCTGGCGATAGTCTGGAGGGCAAATGAGAAGTAGGCGTAGTAGAGCAGCCAGAGGAGCATTATCAATAGAGGTACTATGATTGGGAGAGATTCAAAATTCTGCGGATCAGTCATTGCCGCTCTCCTTGTCTTTTGTCAGGACGCGCGCGGTGCTATCTTTCAGCCCCGGCCGTGGTGCGGTACGTAATCGCCTCATTCAGTATAAAATCTTTATACTTCACAAAGATCGGATCAAAGCCAAGACCACGCGCCTCCTCATACGCCTCCTCAGGGCTCAAGGCGTGATGCACGATCCGGTAGAGGGCTATCAGCGCGCCTGTCCGGTCTTTCCCGTGATAACAGTGGACAAAGACCGGGCGGTTTGCCGGCTCTGTCACGACGTCCAGAAAGCGCCCCGGCACATCGGCCGGCATCTCGCGTGCCGCGTTAAGCGGAAAATTAACAAAGGCCATGCCGTAACGAGCCGCCGTTTTCTCCTCCCACGAAACAACCTCCTCATTGTCTCTGAGTGAGACAATCGTTTTAATCCCCAGCTGTTGAAGCGCCTTAAAGTCTTTCTCGTGCGGCTGGCCCCCGCGGAAAAGTCCGTCCTCGACCTTTCTGAACCGCAGAATCTCAACGCCGTACTCGTTCGTCTCCTGTGCATACAGAGTGCCGCCTGCCGAGAGCGCGCAGAAAAGCGAGAAAAAAATCGCCGCCTTTGTATATCCGGATACTCTCATGACTGTTTCTCCTCAAGTGCCCGATAGACAAATACGACCCGCTGGAGAGCCGTCAGATTCGAAAGAAGCGCCAGTATCCACATCACGAAATACAGTTTATAAAAAAATGCGCCGAGCCCCAGAAGGATAACCCGTTCCGGGCGCCTTACCCATCCGCCGGCGCACCTGACGCCGAGGGGTTCTGAGCGGGCCCGTGTATAGCTCGTCACAAAGGCGCCCATCGCCAGGAGAAAAGTCAGGATAAGCAGCGTGCTGTCGGCCTCACCGAACGAGTAGACGCCGATTCCGGTATAGATAAAAAATTCGGCGTAGCGGTCGCAGACAGAATCAAAAAAGGCGCCGAAGCGGGTTACCCGTTGATACTTCCGGGCCATTGCCCCGTCCAGGAGGTCGAAGAGACCCGAGACCAGCACAAAGACACCGGCGGCGCGCAGGGCACCCCTGCCGAACAGCCATCCTGCGATGAGGCCGAAGAGAGGGACCGCCGCGGTACAATAATGAGGATTGATAGATTTCCTGGGAAGAAGACGGGCAAGGACCTTTTCGAGTGTTGTAGAATCTGCTTTCGGTTTCACTATGGACTATTTCCGGGAAACCCCCTGGACATCCTGGAGCAGTGTCGGCGACACGTGCTCTCCAAAGCGTCCGGCTGCCTCGAGGAGTCTCTCCTTCTGGGCGCCGAGTACGTCAAAGAGCGCAGCGGGGATGTTTTCGTATTTTTGATACACCGCGACAATGCGGTCTATCTTCGCGATATTTTCCGGAATCCTCAGGGTAAACTGTTTCTTATATGCCTCGAGAGGATACTCTTTATTTAAGAGGGCGTTAAAGAGCCGGGCGATATCCTCGTAGAGCGGGATATATCCCGTGGGTGTCTTGATCGCCCCCGCGGCCCCGGCAACGCGGCGCTGCATCCATTTGACCCAGACGCGCTTGTCCTCGATTGCGTTCATGTACGTACCGTCGGCATCGCGCAGGAAATAATTCACGAGGAAGACGGACGGCTGTCTGTCCAGCCGCTCGCCAAAGAGGAGATAGTTCCCGATATATTCCCCGAAGGGAATGGAGATAAAATCCAGATTGGACATCAGGTTAAACTGCCGCACGCCCTCTTTGCCCAGTGTGGCGGCGGTGGTCTCGGACTCAAGGGCCGCTCCCATCGTCAGCACCCCGTGCTCCCAGTCAAAGGCCTGCTGTACCGGGACGGTAGTATTCGAGTCGCGCCCGCCGAAGATAATGCCGCTTATCTCAACGCCTTCGGGTCTGTCGAGATTTTCGTCGACATTCCTGAGAGAGCGCAGGCTCACCGTGTACCGGGCATTCTTATGGGCATAGGGTTTGTCCTTTCCCTCCTTGTCCTTCTCTCCCTTCCTCCACGCACCCGTAAACGTCACTCCCTCATCCGGCAACGCCTTACCGTCCCCCAACCAGTGGGGTACCCCGTTTTTGGCGGCAAGGACGTTCGAAAAGATTACGTCCCCCGGTGTGGTCAGGCTCTCGTAAATAATCGGGTCGTCGGCGGGATTGACGTCCTGGATGATCCCGAAGATGCCGTCTTCGACGTTAACCGCGCGCACGACGCCGTCCGCGTTTCTCAGATAGGCGATGTCGTCGCCGATGATGGTCTCACCCGGGATCATCGCCGTCGACGTCTTGCCGCAGGCACTCGGAAAGGCACCGGTAAAGTAATGCTTTGCGTCCCCGTCCGTCACCCCCATAATAAACATGTGTTCGGCAAGCCAGTCTTCCCGCGAGGCCTTTTTGATGGCGAGGCGCAGCGCCAGTTTTTTGAGGCCGACCGTGTTGCCGGCATACTGGGTATTGGTGCTGTAGACGATATCCTCGTCAAGGTCTATGTATACCCTTCTCTTATCGACGTCCTTGCTCACGCAGTCTTCCAGTGTGCCTGCCGTATGCACAAATCTGAAAAACGACGCACCGGCGCCTCTCTTTTTAAACTCCCCGTAACCGCTCCGGTAGAGAATGCCCTCCGAGTGCGCCACATATGCCGAGTCGGTAATCTGGGCGGCGAGGAGCGTAAAGGGTGAATCGATGGGGCCGAGGCAGAAAAAGCAGACAAACATGGTCTTACCCTTCATCGCGTCCTTAAAAAAGGAATCCAGCTCGTCCAGCCCCTTCTCCCTGTCTATAAGGTTCAAGGCCGGGTGCAACCTGATCGTTTTTGAGGTTAGGTACCGCGTGTTTTCCTTATCGCGCGCCTGGTCGCGCGGCCCGTCGTAATGAACCGTGTGTCCCTTCATGGCCAGGGCTTTTTCCTCGCCGAGGGCAATCGCCTGCTGCCTGATGGCCTCATGGTCCGTGCCGGCGTCGGTCCGGACAAAGATCCGGTCGGGGCTTGAGTGTTCGGCGTATTTGGCTACAAACGCGAGTACCGATTCATTGTTAAGAATGGTGAGTTTCTCAAAGCCCCCGGGCAGGCATTTTGACCTGAGCAATTCCATAGAGGTTTTGTTTGTCATAACTCTTTCTTTCTTTTGTAGTTACGATTTTAACAACGCGGCACCCTCTGTGCCCCTTCCCTTACTAATAAGATAAAAGAAGCCTTTGATAGGTATGTGAATTCAGATAATACAGTATATCGCCCCGGTAATCAAATAGTTTTTTTACCCCCTATAACACCGGTTTTCAAATCAAAAATCAACCCATAAACCAGAACGTAGTTCGGTTTAGGGTTGCCCTGTACCGAGCTGCG
>JAFGGP010000021.1 GCA_016930485.1 Candidatus Omnitrophota bacterium
CCCTCCTGATCAACCTCTGCGTCTCTGAAAAGGGTGCGGCGAAAAGGTGAACCGTCTTCCTGCGATGGGCATGAAAAATAAGCTTCTTTTTAAGGGCCAGTCCGTTATTCCGTAAGAGATCGCGTACCATAAGGGCGATAGCCGGTGCGGCCGTAAGACCCGGCGACTGAATACCGGCAACGGTGATAAGACCCGGTACCGCAGCCTCATGGCGGATAATAAAATCGTCCCCTGCCACCGGCCTCGAGCCCGCAAAATAGGCAATAACATCGTCGGCATTGATTGTGGAAATCATCCGCCTCGCCCCCTCGAGCACCCTTTCAAAACCTGTATCAGAGGTAGAGAAATCCTCCTTATCCTCTATATCCTCGGCCGTAGGGCCGATCATCGGATTACCGTCAGCGGTCTTTATCACCAGGATGCCTTTGGACGTCTTTGAGGGTAACGGAAATAAAAGGTGGTTTGCGATATGCTCTCTTTTTTTATCGAGGATAAACTCTTCCCCTTTTCGGGGGCGTATCCGGAAATTATCGATTCCTGCCATGCGCGCGATAGTATCGGCAAAGAGACCGGCGGCATTCACCACGTAGCGTGCCGTAAAGGTGGCGCGGGATGTGGTAATTTCAAAGGGGGTCTTCCCGGATGCGGCCGCGCCGCGGCTAATGTCATTAACCGTATGCCCGGTGTAAATCTCCACGCCATTGCGCGCCGCGTTCTCACCCATATCATACACCAGGCGATACGGACTGAGAATCCCGGCAGTGGGGGCATAGAGCGCGGCGTGCGCCTCGTGTGACAGATTCGGCTCATGCATCCTGAGCCATTTCTGATCCACTATCTCGAGGCGCCGCACACCCAGAGATTCGGCGTCTCTCTTCAGGACAAGCAGGCGCTCCATGTCATCCGGATGAAATATGACGATCAGCTCGCCCACCTCCTTAAAATCAACGCCCAGTTCCCTTGATATGCTGCGGATAAGGGTGTTTCCCAAAGCACACAGCCTTCCCTTGAGCGAGTGTGGGGAGTTCTGGGTGCCGGGATGAATAATCCCGCTGTTTGATTTGGAGACACCGAAGGCTGGTTCTTCTTCTTTTTCGAGAAGTGCGATACGCAGTTTGTAGCGGGAAAGCTCGCGCGCTATAGCCGTTCCTACGACACCGGCACCGATAATAATCACATCATACACAGTCATAATAAGTCAGTGTGCGGATTCGCAAGTTTGCGGATTGCGTCTTTTCTCTGCCCTCGGCTTTGCCGAGAAGCAAGCCGGCGGACAGAGGTTAATAACAGGTAAAAGTTCTTTCGACGGCGCGTTTCCAATCTGCATACAATCCCTGGGTCCTTTTGCGCGGCATCTTCGGACTGAATTCCCTGTCTTTCTTCCAGTACTGTCTTATGTCGCGTGCGCCCTTCCAGAAGCCGGTCGCAAGTCCGGCGAGATACGCGGCTCCCAGCGACGTGCTCTCGATAACCTTCGGCCGCACAACGGAAATGCCGAGGATATCGGCCTGAAACTGGCATAAAAAATTGTTTTTCACGGCACCGCCGTCCACCTTAAGCCTTCTCGTTATCAGTCCGGAATCCTTCTGCATGGCCTCGAGCACATCCCGTGTCTGATAGCACATTGCCTCCAGTGCGGCCCGAACAATATGCGCCCGTTTCGTCCCCCGGGTAATCCCGAAGATTGCCCCGCGCGCGTCCTGATCCCAGTAGGGTGCCCCCAGCCCGACAAGGGCCGGCACAAAATAGACCCCCGCGTTATCCGAAAGCGCCTCTGCTATGCTTTCCGACTCCGAGGCCTCTTTAAGCAGACCCAGTCCGTCACGAAGCCATTGGATCGCAGACCCTGCTACAAAGATCGCCCCTTCAAGCGCATACGCCGGTCCGCCCCGGGAATCGCAGGCAAGCGTGGTAATAAGTCCATGGCGTGAGGTAACGCGTTTGGCTCCTGTATGAAATAAGAGAAAGCACCCGGTCCCGTAGGTATTCTTCATCGTGCCCGGTTCAAAACATGCCTGCCCGAAGAGTGCCGCCTGTTGATCGCCGGCAATCCCTGCGATCGGAATACCCGCGGGCAGTCTCCCCCGTTTCGCCGTCACGCCGAAAATGCCTGAGGACCGCATGACGCGAGGCAGTATCTTCCGGGGAATGCCGAATTTCTTCAGTATCGCGCCGTCCCATTTCAGGGTTTCGATATTAAAAAGCATGGTCCGCGAGGCATTGGTATAATCGGTGGCATGAACGGTACCGTTCGTCAACTTCCACAGAATCCAAGTGTCGGTTGTGCCGAAAAGAAGTCTTCCCTCCCGGGCCTTACGCATCGCACCGGAAATATTGTTCAATATCCATTCTATCTTGGTTGCGGAGAAATAGGCATCGACGGGAAGACCTGTTCTTTTTCTGAAAAACCGGGTCATGTCTTTTGTCTTCTTCAGCCTCTCACAGCGCGGCGCGGTCCGCCGGCACTGCCAGACAATCGCGTTATAGACGGGTCTTCCCGTCTCCTTATCCCATATAACCGTGGTCTCCCGCTGATTGGTAATGCCTATGGCCGCAATCCGTGCCCCGGGCACTGCCAAGAGCAATCTCTGGATGACGTCCGAGACACTCTTCCAAATTTCCTCGGGATCGTGTTCGACCCAGCCGGGCTGGGGAAAGTACTGCGGAAATTCCTGGTAGGCACTCGCTTTTACTGTGCCGTTTTTGGTGTAGAGAACCGCGCGGCTTCCTGTGGTGCCTTGGTCAATGGCTAAGATGTAGGCCATAACTGAACTCCTTTTTAGCTTTCAGCCTTCAGCTCTCAGCTTTCAGCAACTGCAAGTCAAAAAAATAAAGGGTGTTATGGTTCGAGCTTGTCGAGAACCGCTATCTCTTTTATACTTCTCGACTCTCTGCGTTCGCTCGAAGAATAATGCTGCATGTGATTCTTCTTTTTTTGATATACTATACGTGTGATCTTGTGTCTTATTTCTCGTTATATTCTTTCCCCGATCCACTCCAGGATGTCTCCAAACACCTTCTCCCGCCCGAGATCTATCGAAAGGGCATGGTACATCTCAGGGTAATGGATGATAGTCTTATCCTTCGAGGCTATTTTTTCAAAAATATGGGTGCTCGCCCCGGGATCTATCAGCATGTCACGCCCGGCAATGAGAAACAATACCGGCAGTGTAACGGTACACGCCAGCGAGCTACTCAGAAACTGTGCCGTAACGATATTAAAAAGCATCCTTGCCGTCGCCTGGCGGTGTTCGCTTGCGTCGGAATTCATCATCTCCTGTACCGCGGTATCGCGCGTGCACATCTGTGCGTCAAAGGGCATCGTAAATTGTTTCCGTGGATTGTAAAGAAGAGAGAGAAATATATCGAGATGCCTGAGGAAAGAAAACCGAAGTCTGCTTTTAAAGGCGGGCGAAAGCGTGAGCAGCCCGTCAAAGAAATCGCCTTTTTCAGCCACTGCCAGAAAGGCAAGCAGACCACCCAGGCTTTCTCCTAAAAGAAATATTTTTTTATCCGGATATTCAGCGTGGATAATGGAGCGAAGTCGGTATATATCGTCGCAATAAACCGAGAAGGAACCGACATGCCCCTTGAGCCCACCGGTTTCGCCGAATCCCCGCAATGCTACCGCATACGTTGTAACGGCATGCTTAAGAAAAAAGTTGGCGAACAGGTCCCATCTGCCGGTGTGGCCACCCAGGCCATGCACCACCAACAGGCAGGCCTTCGGGGAAAGCGCATCCCATCTTTTGTACTGAACGCCCCCGTTTTGATTCTCGTCCATTATCTTTTCTCTTTAGGATAAATATGAAACAACCCTGTCCGGATAGTCTGTAATAATGCCGTCGACGCCGTAATGAATCATCCGCCGTATCTCACCGGGATTGTTTACGGTCCACACAAACAGCCGCTTCATTTCACTGTGTATTAATTCGATATGGTCGGGATTGAGAAAATCAACGTGCTGTATCAGTATATCGGCGTTCACTCTTCCCAAAAAGGCAAGGGGGTCGGTGAGTTCTGTATCGCTAATCCCCCCCAGCATAATACGGGGGAATGCTTCCTTTAATTCACGAAGAACCGCCTCGTTGAGTGAGGAAAGGATGATACCGTGCTCGCTGCATGTCTGTAGGAGCGGTACAAGCAGGGGTGCCGCACCCTCTGTCTTTACCTCTATATTTAACCCGATGCGCGCGCTCAGCGTCTCGATGACCTCGGAAAGAAGGGGGATGTCGATGCCGTGAATCAGGCCCTCTTCCCTCACGCCGTCCACGTACATCTGGGAAAGTGTCTTGCCGTTCTTAAATGCCTCGTCATGAAACACGACTACCTCCGAGTCCTTTGTTGCCTGTACGTCAAGTTCGATAAAGTCGGCCCCGAGTTCCATCGCCTTCTTGAAAGCCGTCAGGGTGTTTTCAGGCGCGTACGCGGATGCCCCGCGATGCGCGATAGTAAGAATTTTTTTCATCGGCTCTCCCCCGCTATAATAAAAGATGATAATTAAAACCCTCTGCGGCATATTATACCACAGAGGGTTTTAAAAATACCTTCTCTATCAACAATTTTCGAACAGTTTAATTGCTGTTCGTTTATCTCACGCCGGCCTTTTCCCGTCCAAGCGGCTTGAAGCACATAAACCAGTCAAGGCACTTTATGCCTTCTCTATCTGCCCCCTCAACGCGTTCTTTTGCCGTGCCGCAGCTGCCCGGAGGAGGAACAATCACATCGTCTCCCGGTTGCCAGTCAGCAGGAGTAGCGACATTGTGCTTATCAACCGTCTGCATGGAAATCAACACCCGCTTGATCTCCTGAAAGTTACGGCCGGTTGACAAGGGGTAATACATCAAAGCGCGTATTTTTGTCTTTGGGTCAATAAAAAATACGGCCCTGACAGCGCTGACATCGCTTTCACCGGGCTGTATCATCCCGAACTTTCTGGCAACATCCATTTTCAAATCGGCAATAACCGGAAAATTGACCTCTACACTTTTCATGCCCTTGTATTCTATCTTTTCCTTAATGGTACGCAGCCAGGCAATATGGCTGTAGTGGCTGTCTATGGAAAGCCCGATCAGCTTACAGTTTAAGACCTCAAATTCCTTTTCCATACTGGCAAAAGTCATAAACTCGGTCGTGCACACCGGAGTAAAATCGGCCGGATGGCTGAAAAGAATAACCCATTTACCCTTGTAGTCCTCAGGAAATCGGATAGGGCCCTGGGTCGTATTTGCCTCAAATGAAGGCGCTTCTTCTCCGATAACCGGCATGTGTACTCTTTCGCAGTAATTCTGTTCCATGCTGCTCCTCCTTGTTGTGAAAGTTAAAAACCACTACAAACAATACTCCTGCCCTTCCTCTACCTTGATAAAATGCTTCCCAAACTTTTCCCGCAAGAGATGTGTCGCCAGCTCTCCCGTGCAATGAGTCGGTGCCGCCTTTTTCACCCCCAGAGACTTCATCTGTGCGATCATCTCTTCGATATATTCGCAAGAAAAATCTTTCAGGTGAAAACCGCCAAAGATTAAGCTAATCGGTTTTTGAAGCCGCCCCGTCAGATGTGTAATGATGCGCGTAATACCGGGGTGGGCGCAGCCGGTAATAAGCGACAGGGCCGTATCCCGCTCATAAAGCAGGGCCTGTTCAAGAATAGGAGTTTTATTATAATATCCTGAGATTGGCCCTGTTACCAGAACATTTTCTTTGATTCTCGCAATATCCTTTACTTGAATAAGTTCTGCCCTGGCCTCTTCGACCGTCCTTTTTATAGCCTCGGAAAAACCCGCATGGATATATGCCCGTGGCTTGTTGCATAACGGCGATATGCCCCGTAGTCCCCCGGTATGGTCCCAGTGGTCGTGGGAAAGCACAATGTGTTTTATCTTCTGCGCAGCCACGTTCATTTTCTTCATATTTTCCATTAACACTGCCGGATCGCCGAAGGTGTCAAAGAGTACATCGTCGTCTATCAAGAACGAAACCCCCCATCGTCTCATGAGGCGTTCCTTGCGCGTAGAACCTGTGGCCAGTACCCGTATCTTCATTGTGTGCTCCTTAAAAGATAACCGGCGATAGCGCGGTACAGTGTGCTGACCGCAAGTATCGAACAGTGTATGTGGTCCGCCGGCAGATCCTGCAGTTCTTCCATCACATCCCCTGCCGAAATAGACAGGGCATCCTGCAGGGTTTTCCCCCGGGCGAGGGCCGCGGCAGCGGCACCGCATTCCTTTGTCGCCTCGCAGCCTTCGGTGTAGAAGCGGATCTCGGCAATGCGGTCGTCCTCGAGCAGGAGATAGAATTCCATTTCGTCGCCGCACGGCCCTTTCAGAAAAGCGGCGGTGGTGGCATCATTCATCCGTCCGAAATAGTCCTGACACTGCTTCATGCGTGCCTCCCTCATTATAACAGCACTGTTATGACTTTACATTATGTTATCATCGGTGAACCAAAAACGCTAAAAGGTAATATGCAAAAATCTGGCTTCCCATCGCCTTTATTCACAACATGCATCGTGTTCTGCGGCGCACCGATGAATCTGTAATAGGGGTTCTTTCTTAGAGCGAACCGGCAGCACGGCGTTACCCAGATGGGCAACGAAATCTCCCATGAGTATTTCCTTCCCGGAGGCGCCTTTGGCAATAATATACTGTTTCCTTGCGTCGAGATTTTGTATCGTATCTGGATCGGCGCTGTACGCAGCGGTAAAAATAAGACCTCTGTGAGATAGAATAAAAACCGGTATGGCGTGTGATAACTGCAGTATCGCCCGCTTGCCTGCCATTGTCCTGACATTCTCCGACGCGCAGCTCCAGACCAAATCGGCATAATCTCCTATTTCGCGCACCCTTTTGGGGGCTATACCCGTAGTGCACACCGCCAGGATTGTCAACGATACCCCGGCGCTCTTTTCTATGTCCCGTAGTGTTATGAACGATTCATCCATTGAGGCATTCACCGTTACGGCAATACGTTTATATCCCAGTAAAGCAGCCTGTTCGACGCCCGCAGCCTGGTCGATGTCCGCCTTTCCGGAAAGAATATGCGCCCCCGTCTTCGTAAGAGCCTCAATCACCCGCGCAATAGGAGAAGTATAAAAGAGCCCCTGCATTCTTGCCCCTACCCCCTGCACTACCTCCGGCTTATCTGTAATAACCGTGCCTGCCCCGTCACACACAATGCAGGCCGCCTCGATATTCCTTTTCCGTAAAGCATACATTAACATTTCCGACGCCCCATACGGCACGGCTATATCCTTTCGCCACAATTCTCTTCGATCCGTAAAATGTCCGAATGCGGCTATCTTATTGTTTATCGCCGTCAGCAAGAAATGTTTAAGCGTGTCGATGCTGTTGGCCTTCTTGATATCTCTGTAGAAAAATTCGGCTAACGGACAATAGAACATAAGGGGATCCGTTGCCTCAACAGCCTTACCATCACATATAATAACGTATGAAGAATAAAACCGCACAATATGAATATTCTTGCCGCGGTATTTTCCTTTATCAACAGAATCTAACAGTTGCCAAAGTGTCTGTTCCATTATCGCCTGCATACCCCGCCATCAGAACAGGGCGGCGTCTCACAACGGCCCTCTCGCCCGCAACAGGTCCTGTCTGATAACCCGCCCTTTTGGTAATCAGCATCAGAACCCCTACCTTTGAACAGCACGGCCATCCCTTTGCCGATAAGACGCTTTACGACCTCCCCGTATTGTGGGCACTTTTCGAGCGGCATATCACTCATCGCCTGAAATGTTTCAAAGATATACCCGCAGGACTCACAGATATATTCATATGTCGGCATATTTCGATCCCCCCTTTTCCCGGTCATGATGTACCACTAGACCGCAGGTATTTCTGTATACTGTTATACTGCTATTTATATATGTCACTGCTCCTTATGCAACAAACCGCGCTATTACACTGCCGACCCACAAAAATATCACTATGCCTATTAGCCCTCCCCATAAAACAGGAATAGAGGGAAGAAAAACGGAAAGTATGGATAAAAGCAGTATGTTAATACTTACAATAAGAAGTCCGATTTTCATGTTTCCTGCGCGTCAAAAATATTCTCGTTATTCGTTAGACAACAGAATAATATCACCTACACGGCAGCCAACATCCCCTGCAACTACCGGACATTTCGCCATAAAGAGAAAAAATATCGGCATTTTAGCACGCGATAAAGCCTCGAAGTTTCCCTGCCCCTTACTGATAATCATCTCCGCTTTTCTGTACAGTCTCAGAAACGGCCTGGAACATAAAGACAGTATCGTTCCCGGGCCATCACAGCCGCTTGAAATCACTTCCGCCTCCCTGTCTATACCGCACAGTAGTGCATCGTCCCGTAAGGCATCATTGATAATAGGTCTTTCTTTAACCGCATAGATAATACCGGCATTCTGATTATACCGTTTGATTTCTTCGATCAGGATACGGTCAAACACAGTCTCACCGGCATTATCGGCCAGATAGAGGATGAGACGCGAGGAAAGAGCGGTGGTTTTAAACGCGTCGTACCTAAATAACAGCTTATTCTCCGTGGCGATGTGTCTCTTTTCACTCTTGAGAATCCTGGAAAGCTCGAGATCGACATTCAGGGTATTCTTTACCCCGTAATCAATAATATTGCCGGCGATAGCCAATTCAACCGCCGTCAATAACCTATCATGTGAATGTTCTATTTTCTTTTTCAGTTTCCTGTAAAGAGCAAGGGCCGATTTATTGCTTTTCTTTTTGATGTCGGCATACGGATCGCTTTTCCCCGTTATCTCCTGAATAAGCCTATACATTATTCTCCCCATTTCAGGAGGAGATGCATTGAGAGAAAATCCGGGCAGAATCTCTGCCACAGCGTTCAGTATCTTCTTTTGTGTGCGCTGATCAGCCCCGGCAAGTTTCGCCGCCTCAAGGGCCTGCCGAAAAAAACAGGGGATACAGTCGAGGTGTGTCTTCATTGAGATATTTTGTTCTGCCTGGTTAATATTAAAACACCCCGTCTTGCTGTGCCGATTTCGTCATCGTGCATAAAGGCGTACGAGATGATACAAATCATATCTCCGATCTCGCCAAGTCGCGCCGCAGGACCGTACAAAGCAATAATGCCTGACCCATCGGCTTCCTCAATCACATATGTTTCAAACCTCCGGCCGTTATTGAAATTGAGTACCTGCACCTTTTCTCCGGCAATGATATCGCTCTCCCGTAACAATGCCGTGTCAATGCCAATGCTTCCATTATACCCCAGTTCTTTTTTTGTAATAACGGCCCCATGGATTTTTGATTTCATGACCTGTCTAAACATGGTTAAGAGTTTTTCCTCTTCTCTTAAGCGTATCGTCCCCGCTAATCGGTGTTACTTTTTTCTTTTTGCTCTCATATACGGAAACAACACTCATGCCGCCAAAGTACGCTTTAATCTTGCGCATCTCTTCCGGCCGCAAAGGAGCTATAGCACATGGCCGTAATGGGGTATTTAGTTGAATCTCATGCGGGCCGATACTGCGCGCCACAGCCGCTATATCTTGAGCAAATGCCTTATTTTCTTCTATCATCATTATCTGCAAGGCTATTTTCCCTGTATAGATTTTTTTAAAATCCTTTAGCGCCTTCACGACCGTCTCAAATGTTATGGTAGCGGGAGGGCGGTTTATTACCTCGAAAACCTCCTGCGAAGAAGCGTCCAGTTTAGCTATGATATAATCGGCCGATAATAGATCGTTTTGAACGTCTTCCCTGTCCATGAGCGAGGCGTTTGTGATAACGGCTATCTTTTCCTTTCGTACTTTTTTTATGATTCGCATCATCTGCCCTACATTATCGGCTAAGGTAGGCTCTCCGGCACCCGAAAATGTGATATAATCGACGGACAGCGGGGGTAGCGCATTCAGTTCGCTGATAATGTCTTCCGCAGAGACAAAGATTCTTCTTGTATCACTAACAGCCTTTGTTCTCCCCAACTGGCAATAGATACAATCAAAGCTGCAGACTTTTTTCCTACTGGAGATAGGATCTATACCGAGAGAACTTCCCAGTCTCCAGGAAGAGACAGGGCCATATACATAGTGAAAGCGATCTCGCCTCATTGCAAAGTCCTATCCACCGAACCATCCGGCATAAGGTTGTCTGGATGATATACCCCCTGTTCCTCCATTTGTCTTCGCAGACAGCGCTCATTATCCCCCAGACAATACTCTCTGATCCATTTTTCATCCAATGCTCCCTCTTCATAGAATCTCTTGAGAGGACAAATGTTGAACCACTCGCATACTCTTTTACGATTCATTATTCTGTAGATGATCAACGATTCTGCGTACTATCTGTTCCATCGCGTGCACTGCTGGCGTATCTTTTCGTAACCGAATCAATGGTTCGCCGCTGTCTCCCGCCGATACCATCGCGGGTTCGATGGGGATCCTTCCTAAAAAAGGAACCCCTAAGTCAATGGCCGCTTTTTCGCCGCCGCCAACGCTGAATAGCGGTATCTCTTTCTTGCAATGCGGGCAGGCGAAAACGCTCATATTTTCTATCACTCCGATTACCGGTACGTTCAGTTCTCGTGCAAACAAAATGCTTTTTCTGGAATCCAGTATCGCCACGTCCTGAGGTGTCGTAACAATCACTGCACCGCTCATCTCGGGAATCAGCTGACAGACACTCAGGGGCTCGTCGCCTGTCCCCGGGGGAGAATCGATAATAAGATAATCTAATCGGCCCCAGTGCACGTCACTTAAAAATTGCTTGATGGTAACCATTTTAAGTGGTCCACGCCAGATAACAGGATGGTCTCGATTTTCGAGTAATCCGGCAATACTAACGGCTTTAAGATTCGGCAAAACGCTGACCGGCTCGATACCCAGATGGGACCCCGATAATCGTTCTTTTTCGAATCCCAGCATCTTGGGGATGTTGGGGCCGTGAATATCAATGTCTAAAACGCCGACTGTGCAGCCCTGAGCGGCAAGGCCGCAGGCAAGATTAACCGCGATGGTCGTCTTGCCCACCCCACCCTTTCCGCTCATAACGATGATCGTATGTTTAATGCGAGAAAGATTCTCCAGAAGGCGCTTATCTTGTTCTGCTCTCTCTTGTTCGCTTCCCACAGACATGATAACCTCCCAATTCTAAATAGACGTTTCGGAATAGCAGCGGTCGCTCTATCTCCCTTCATCTGTGCATAAGCTTTAAAATCATCGCACCCCAAATGCTAAGCCGTATTCTGTAATGAGCACTCACAACCGCGCTTCTGCATATTGATATCATGCTGGATAATAAAAAATGAGGATGTTCGTGGTTGTGTTTGTTAAATATCGCTGGTATTTTCCCCGCCTGTGCGGGTAATATATTTTCTTGTCGCAGGTAAAAACGCGGTCATGGACTATATGCCGCCATATCCCCTGCGAGGCGATCCCAGATGCCCGTGATAATCCGGGCTGTTTTGGTCTCAGGAAATTCCGTTATCGTCTTACCCTGTAACATCGATTGCACTATAGATCTATCAAATTCGATCTTCCCGATTACCGAAATGCTGTTATTCTTACAGTACCTTTCTATCCGCCCGGTCATATCATAATTCAAATCGTATTTATTAACCAGGAGTCTGACCGGCACCTGAAAATGCCTAGCCACCTCAATTACCCTGGCAGCGTCATGCAACCCCGAAAGTGTAGGCTCGGTTACTACCACCGCACAGTCTATTCCTGAAAGCGAGGCTATAACCGGGCAACCTATGCCCGGCGCACCGTCTATAATAACCCACTCGGCATTTTCTCTTTCGGCTACTTGTTTTGCTTTTTGCCTTACTAGCGACACAAGCTTGCCTGAATTCTCTTCGGCTATACCCAGTCTCGCGTGAATCAGAGGCCCAAAGCGCGTCTCTGATATAAACCACTCCCCCGATATGTTTTCCTCCATGGCGACGGCGCCTGCAGGACAGGCAAAACTGCAAAACGCGCATCCTTCACAGGCAACGGTATCTACAATAAAATCTGTGTCGATCGCGTCAAAACGGCACAGTTCTCTGCATCTGCCGCAGCCAGTGCAACGGTCTGTATTGATAAAAGCGGTTGAGCCGCTCCTGAATTCATGTCGTTCCTGTATCGTTGGCGCTAGCAACAGATGTAAATCTGCCGCATCAACATCACAATCCGCCATCACCTTGTTTTTTGCCAGCGCGGCAAAGGCCCCGGTGATAACGGTCTTGCCTGTGCCGCCTTTTCCGCTGATTATAACAATTTGTTTCATAGGGAACCTTTTATATAGTCTTGCCCGTGCTAACTATTCCTGCCTTATATCAAATACCACGGGAATCGGCATTGTGAACGATAGGCTATCTCAAACCGGCGGAACCAGTTCATGTAACACAGCGCTTCTGGGCATTATATGCTATTTTTAATATCCTCAAAAAGTCGGTGAAATCGTTGTCGGTATCCGGGAAAGAGATCTATGAGCAACTCTCCCCTTGAATACGCCGAGGCTATCTGTTTTTGAAAAGGAATCCGCATTAAAATTGGAATTTCCTCTTTTTTGCAATAAGCCTCCGTTGCCTGATTTCCTAAGTCAGAGCGATTGATGATCGCACCAAAAGGAATAGTAAGTTTCTTCACGACCTCAACAGCGAGCTTAAAATCATGCAACCCGAACGGCGTCGGCTCGGTAACAAGAATGACGAAATCGCTGTCTTTTATCGCAGCGATTACCGGACACGATGTCCCCGGCGGGGCATCAATAACAGTTACCTTGGAGGAATTGACATACCTTTTAACAGCCTTAATCAGGGGAGGCGCCATAGGCTCGCCTATTTTGAGAATGCCGTGAACAAAATCCAAACCCCGGTTGTTGCCTCTTTCAACGTGCCCGATTACTTTATGAACCTCGTGTATGGCCTCCTGCGGACAAAAGTAACTGCACGAACCGCATCCATGACAAAGCTCCTGAAAAACAAGTGCCTTCTGACCAAGCACGGCTATCGCATTATACGCGCAGACTTCCTTACACCTTCCACAGGCATTACAGAAAGACTCGTCAATCTCGGGCACAGGGATAAAAACTTCTTTTTTGTCTGTAATATGCGGTTTTATAAAAATATGCGCATTCGGTTCTTCCACATCGCAATCCAAAAATTGCACGCCACCCTTCAGAGACAGGGCAAAATTCGTGGCAACGGTGGTCTTGCCTGTACCGCCTTTTCCGCTTGCGATTGCAATAATCATGGTTATATGATCGGACGGTACGCTATCAGGGTTTCCTGATATGTTGTGCTGTAGGTTTGAACGGTAAAATACTTGGTTGATATATACTCCGCTGCTTCCTGCAGCGTAATGACTCCCAATTCATGCCTTCTTCCTTCATCAGCGTGTATTTTTCCGACTAACGCAAAACCAGCCCTACTGAAATCACTCAGGACCATTTTTCCTTTGAATGATAGTACCCGCAATAACTCGTCAAGCACGCAAAAAGGTTTATCAAGATGATGCAATGTATTGACGGAAAAAATAACATCGAAACTGTTATTCGTAAAACTAAGACGTTCGGCGTTTTCTATTTTAAAGGTCGCCAGGTTTTTTAATCCCAGGTATTTCAAATGCAGTAGAGCAAGTTCCTGATTCTCTTCGGAAATATCAACCGATATAACGCTATGCCCTTCCCGCGCGAGAGCGGCCGTAAAATACCCTTTGCCGGTGCCGATCTCAAGGATTGTCCCTGAAAATGGCCTTGCTTTCTCTATAATACATCGGATTTCATGTTCGGTATCATAGCCGCGATGCCGAAAAAGCTCCTCCCGTTCCCGACATCTCTGGTGATGTTCTACCGCGCGATTCTCCATGCGTTCACCCCCTGACCATCCGGGCCCCGCACTGAGGACAGACAACCGAATAGCAGGGTTGTCCGGCCTGATGTGCCATTTGTTTTCCACAATGGGGACATACACAAAATCCCCCCGGGCCGGCTCCGAAACGTCCGCCTCCCTGGCGCCCCCTACCTCTGCCTGCTCCGGGTGGCTGTCCAAAAGGTCCAGTTCCGTCTTTGTTCGGCATGATTCACCTCATCCTGTTGCGGTTAAACAGGAAGTGAAATGGCTGCAGTCGGACACTAGCCGGCACAGACACCGCACGCTACGCAATTTTCCTGAACAACCGCTTTGTTATCTAATATGACATTAACCGGGCAGATATCAGCGTATATACCACAGCCCCTACATCCGTCTTTGCTGATTGTAACGGACATCGCTCATCCTTACCGATAATAGCAGAATCAGTTCATGCCGAACTTGGAATCAACGTTGGGCTCCCGGGCTACACCAAACCTACCCTGTTTGTAATCATTGACTACCTCGTTAACCTTCCCGGAAACACCACTGATAACCTCTATGCCGGCAGCCTGCAGCGTCTGAAACGCGTTTGGTCCTACATTGCCTGTTAACACCACCTTTACGCCGTGATCGGCCATGAGCTGACCTGATTTCACGCCGACACCGCCCATACCGTCGATATTGGGATTAGGGAGCCCTGTAAATTCGAGAGTATCTGTATCGATGATCATAAAATACTGGCATCTGCCGAATCGCGGATCAACCTGCGACTCTAATGTATTGCCCTGCGAGGTTACACAAATTTTCATACTGCTACCGCCTTTCGATTAATGGTCGTGCACATCTTCATCCGGATGTTCACACTCGGTTTTATCTAGTCCATATCCTTTGCCTGCACCGGGCTGACATAAACTTTGCCCCGATTCAAGCTTGCCCTGAACCAGCCGATGTATAACCTCATCCACCGCGCCGCTGATCCCTACGATTGTCTCTATTCCGGCATCGGCAAAGAGCATGAGGGCACGCTGACCCATGCCGCCGGCAATAATAGCACTTACGCCGTTTTGCTGCAGAAACCGGGGCAAAAATCCCGGATGGTGTCCCGGGTTATCAATCCGTTCTTGTCGTCTAACCACCCCGTCTTCAATATCCACAATCGTAAAATGGGGGCAGCGTCCAAAATGCGCAGATACAAAATCACCGTCTGTTGAAATGGCCACTTTCACATCAAGCCTCCTCGTTTGCACTCAAGAAAACAGGCGGGAACACACAACATTGTTTTGAACCCGCCTGTTTCTCTTTTAGGCGTTGCCTTCGGATGCCGCGCCCGACTCCAATTCGTTAATACGCTGGTTCAGAACGTTGATCTCATCCTGCATTACTCTTGCCTGTGCCTTCAGCATATCCGCTTCCTGTTGCGGGGTAACCTCAGCGGCATACGGTGCCGGCGAATACGGGTATCCATACCCATAAGGATACGCCGCCCATCGCCAGCCAAAACCCCGTCCCATGCCACGTCCTCTGCCGAACCCCCTGCCCCAGCCACGGCCAAATCCAAACGCCCCGCGTCCGGAGACCGGATTCATATATCCCGGCATAGAATAACCGGCGCAGTAACCCGCTCCCCTGCCTGTCATCGGCCCCATTCCCATAGGGCCTGTTCTGTCTCCACCTGGCATCTCGATCACCTCCTTTTTGATTGCTGGTTAATGAAAATCATTTCCATTTATTGTGTAAAAAATTTTGTCGCTCTCTATGCCTTCTTTTTCCTGCAATTATCGCACATGCCGTAAAATTGAATCATATGATTGGTAATATCAAACTGGTATTTTTTGGCCAGTCCCTCTTCCGCGCGTTTTAAAAACTCGAGTTCTTCATCGATAAAGTCGGTATAGTTTATCACCCGCTTGCACGAGGTACACACCAGGTGATGGTGGTGTCCTTCTTTTTTTGGGCCCTCGGCCAGTTCATATCGCGCCCTGCCGTCTCCAAAGTCGAATTTGTGCACCAGGCCCATATCGACCAAAAGTTCCAGTGTCCTGTAAATAGTCGTAAGGCCTACGGACGGACACGATGGATGTACCTTTAAATAGATGTCCTCGGCACTCAGATGAGCTTCGGCCCTAGTGAGCACATGGAGAATGGCCTCCCTTCCTAGGGTAATCCGGTATCCGCATCCCCTGAATCTACCGTGCCACCATACAGGCCCCCTCGGTCCCGGCATAGCCCCTCCTTATTGAAAATGGTTTCCATTTACAAATATACACGGCTCCATTGCCCTTGTCAAGCCCGGTTTTTTAAAAAGGCGGGCGCCTGCTTAGTTCTTCATCCCCGAAATCACCACAAAGCCACCATCGCCGAACCCTTTCTTCGGTCTTTCTATCTCTCCGAGCGTATCCGGCGCATGAAAGAGTGTCTGATAATAAAAGAATGACTCAAACCCAGTTTTTACAAGGAGATGCGTTAATTCTTCAACACCAAAAAATCGTGCCTCTTCATAAAAAATGCCTTTTTTTTGCTGGTATTTCTCTCCCAAAAAAGAGTATTTATCAATGATGGCGACTACAATGCGGCCGTCTTTTTGCAGGACCCTGTTAGTCTCTCTGAGAACTTCCAGAGGATCGGCCGCAAAGCATAAGGTCATGATAAGTGCGGCATAGTCAAAACCACTACGCTTAAAGGGCAGCTGCTCCCCCTTCCCCAAACAAACGTGCACTCCTCTCTGGCGGGCAATCGCGATCATCTTTTGTGAGGGGTCAATCCCGATAGAAATTCCCAAAGGCGCTGCAAACCGGCCTGTCCCCACCCCAATTTCGATCCCCATTCCTTCCCGTGGTATGGCTTTTTTGAGAGCGGCCAATTCCGATAAATAGGCAAATGTATTCTTCTCATACCATGCATCATATCTTTGGTAGTATCTGTTAAAAATGCCGGGCATTCTCATTCCTTCAGGTCACCCCACCAGCCGTCATAAAACCGCTTGAGATGGTCGCGCATGGCCTCGTTTTTTTCTGATTCCGCATCCTGAACCTCGCTGAAATGAAACCGGTAATTCAGGCAATACTCTACTAACACCGCATGGGCATTATTGATTTGTTTAAACTTTTCCTCACACTCCTCCTTATCCTTCCCGGGACATCTGTCAGGATGGTGCTGCAGCGCGAGTTTTCTATAAGCCTCTTTAATCTCGGGGATAGTCGCGCTTTCACCGAGCCCAAGCATTGTCCTTGCGTTATCTATCTCTTCGAAAGACGGCATGACTTATAGCCTCCTATTTTTTACGCCCGTCACCATTATCATCGATCGGTTCTCCGGTAGGGCCAGTGCAAAAAGCCCCTTCCGCCAGTCTTGTCTGTTGAGCCAGCATCATGTCACTATCATATGCATCCCTAGAGTTTAAGAATGACAGATACCCGCCTGATATGTTGGCCGTTTTATATCCCCGTTGGGATAAAATCCTGCAGGCTATGTGCGCCCGTATCCCTACATGGCAAAATACGATTATCTCCTTGTCGCTGGGTAGTTCTGGCAGGCGTTCTCTTATCTCATCAACCGGGATGTTGACTGAATTGGGGACATTTCTTTCGGTGTGTTCCTTTGCCGTCCTTACATCGAGCAGAAACTCCTCGCCGGAAAGCTCTTCCCAATGTACCAGCTCGGTAATACCTCTGATATGATTTAAGGCCGTCATGCCCGCCAGATTAACGGCGTCTTTCGAGGACCCGTAGGGGGGCGCGTAGCACAGTTCCAGCTCTGCTAGATCACGAACTGTCATCTTTTGTTTCACTGCTACCGCGAGAATATCCGCTCTTCT
The DNA here is from genome assembly GCA_016930485.1 of Candidatus Omnitrophota bacterium. Classification (GTDB taxonomy): domain Bacteria; phylum Omnitrophota; class Gorgyraeia; order JAFGGP01; family JAFGGP01; genus JAFGGP01. The sequence continues at coordinate 17,624 of JAFGGP010000021.1, forward strand.
GGCAATCCCGTTTCTCCCCACTATTTGTGCCCCGAGAACAATCCCGCTGTCTTTCCCGTAGAGCAGTTTCAGCGCCATCTGCGTTGCGCCGGGGTAGTATCCCACGTGGTCGGCCGGAAAGGTATAGACCTTTTCATAAGATACACCCGCTGCCCTCAGGGTTTTCTCACTGGCACCTGTCATGGCGGCCGTCAGGTTGAAAACCTTGACAATCGAAGTTCCCAATGTACCTTTATATTCGTCTTCTATGCCGAACAGAGTATTTACCGCCACCAGCGCCTGTTTGGCTGCCGGCCCTGCCAGAGGGACATTGCGCCTCAGGCCCGTAACAGGGTCTTCTGATTCGACAACATCACCTATGGCAAAAATTGACCCATCGGATGTCCTCATCTTCTTATCCGTCACAATCCCCTTTTTGCCTGTCTCAAGTCCGGCATCCCTGGCAAGCTGTATTTCGGGATAAACGCCGATAGCCATAATAATCAGATCCGCTGTAAGACGTCTTTCGGAAGATAGTATTACCTCCCACCGGTCATCCTCTACGGTTATCCTCGTTACCTCGCTGTCAAGGTGAAGCCTGATATCATGTTCGCCCAGTTCGCGGTGCAGGATAACCGCCATCTCTTTATCCATAGGCGGCATTACCTGGTCCATTTTTTCGATAAGGTGGGTCTCAATCCCCCGCTCGCGAAGATTTTCTGCCATTTCTATACCGATAAATCCCGCACCGATCACAACCGCTCTTTTCACGCTACCGGCGTCGAGTTTTTCCTTTATCCTTTCTATATCCGGGACCGTCCGCACGGTATGAACACACTCGAGCGAAGCTCCCTCAAAGGACAGTCTTATCGGTTCTGCCCCTGGTGAGAGAATAAGACAGTCGTACGTCTCCTGATATTCCTTCTTTTTTTCATAATCTCTCACTGTGACTAACTTGGCTTCTCTATCGATAGAGATAACCTCGCTTTTGATGCGCACATCTATGTTGAATCTTTTTCGCAGACCTTCCGGTGTCTGCACAAGAAGACGTTTCTTCTTTTTAATTACATCGCCGGCATAATACGGCAGTCCGCAATTCGCAAAAGAAACATACTCGCCTCTCTCAAACAAGATTATCTCAGCGTCTTCGCTGAGCCTCCTTGCACGTGCCGCCGCACTGGCGCCGCCGGCGACGCCGCCCACTATAACCAGTTTCATAATATGTATCCCTTTCTCCTGAAGATATCCCGTTCACCTGCTTATGGCAAATAGCAACCCCAGAATGGCACCGTACACAGCCCCCCTAAGGGGGGTGCTTGTCAGGGGGCACGTCCCGCTTGCGCATCTGCCGAAATAACCCATACCCGCACCAAGTGCCGCACCCAGCGCCACAACGGCCATTTTTTTAACTATCTCGTTCATACATGTCTCCTCATGCCTGCTTACGCATTGCAATGCGGTTCCACCATTTTTGCGATAGCCGACCTGGAAAGAACGCCGACGCTCTGGCCAGCTACTTTGCCGCCCTTAAAAACGATCAGGGTTGGGATGCTCATTATTCCGTACCGCGAAGCAACGCCCGGGGCCTCGTCCACATTCAGCTTAACGACCTTTAACCTCCCCTGATATTCCCTGGCAATATCCTCAACCGCCGGGGCGATCATGTGACAGGGTCCGCACCACGGTGCCCAGAAATCCACCAATACGGCGATATCAGACTGCAAAACCTCCTCTTCAAAATTCGCATCGTTCGCCATGACCTCCATAAGTTCCTCCTTTAGGTTTTATTCACGCCTGTCAAAAGCTGCCTTATCAGTTTCTGGTCGCGTAAACAATAACATCTCTGCTTGCCTTCCTGTCTGCACTCCACGATGCCGCTCAATTTTAAAAAAGAAAGGTGTTGTGAAAGATTCGGCTGGCGCACCTTCAGGAGTCCCTGCATATCATTGACGCACTTTCTGCCGTTCAGCAACTCTGAAACAATGAGCAGTCTTGTCGGATGGGAAAGGGCCCTGAAAAAAGTAGCGGCCTTTTGACAGTCAACGTATTCCATGCGGCACCCCCTTTTTGTATAATCATATTCGAATATTAGAATATTATCATATTCTTGCCTGCCTGTCAAGGGCCTCGTTTTTTGCCGTACCCGATCAGGGCTTCTTGCGTACTCGCCAGGTCGTCCGCGCGTTCTCTCTTTCGAAAAGGATTCCAAAATGCCAGCTGTACTACCTGATTAATAGACGCGTCTTGCCGGGCCGGAAAACAAAACCCCTGCAGCAGTAACTGCTGCAGGGGGGTATATTCGCACATCTGGTACTTTGCTGCTTACGAACCGGCACAGCCCGCGGAGCAACCCGCACCGCATGCGCAAGTATCGCCCGCACAACATGACTGGCCGCTGCACTGGCAGGTACCATCGGTACAGCAGGCGCCCTTTTCACACGAACAGGTAGTCGTTGCACAACAACTGCCGGCCGCTACTGCTGCAAGACCAGAAACCTGTATCAGAAACGCCACTATTACCAGAATGAGAATAAGGTTTCTCATCGTAACCTCCTTGTGGTTAGATTTTTCTGAATTTTTTTATCAGCATCATAATCTCTTCGAGTTTTTCCTGCTTGTCGCTTTTCGAAGCCCCTTCCATCGCGCTGGTCACGCACCCCTCAAAGTGCCTCTCGAGTATCGCATCCTCAACCCGCGCAAGGGCAGCCACAACCGCACGGATCTGGACCAGGATGTCTACACAGTACTTTCCTTCTTCGATCATCTTCTGTATCCCGCGTACCTGCCCCTCAATCCTTTTGAGGGCAACCAGGTTGGCAGTGTGGTCAGGATAGGTACCCATAACTCCTCCTTTCTCTCAAAGTGTACCATACCCCCCTATGGTATGTCAATGATAATCATGGCTGGTTCATAAAAGGGCGGGGCAGTAATTTATGTAACTATACTAATTTAATTTGTTAACAAAAAATAACAGATTTTTTAAAAAAGAGCTCATATAGCCATTTTTCATATACCCTACCTTAACTGCCAGGATGTAGGCTCGTAGTTTACCAGTGATCTCTGTCTCATCGAAGCCGCCTATCATAACGCTTATCCTGTTCAGGTCTGCAGTGGATCGATTCAAAAACAGACTCATTCTGCCGGTGGGATAGCCTGGGCTCCTGGCAAGAAAACAGCGCCCTTGCTTAAACAGAACCGGCTTTCCGAAAGATGGAATAACAGGGATAGCCGTGTAAAAATTGCCGCAGCATCACAGCATTAAGTTCTCGCTTGCAGTTAGGGAAAATACATACTACAATGACACCTGTTGCCCCCGATAAAAAGTCGTTTGTTGCGGGGCCAAAATCGTAAACCCGAGGAATATACATGCCACACACACTGAAACTCGACAGCCCATCGATTTTTATCGGCAAACAGGGAAATGGTGTTATCAGCTTTGGTTCGGGTCAGCCTGATCTGCCGCCGCCGAAGGAGGCCATAGAGGGCATTGATATCCGTAAGGACCTCAGGTACGGCCTGATTCAGGGGGAGCGCTCCCTGCGTGAGGCCCTCTCAAAGGAATACCCCAATTCTACCGCAGAGAACTTTGTCATCACCAACGGCGCTTCTGAGGCCCTTGACCTGATATTCCGGGCCTGGGGAAAAGGAAAGGTGCTCCTGCCCCGGCCCTATTACTACTCCTATCCCCCGATTATAAAACTTGCCGGGATGGAGCCGGTCTATACCGATCTGGTGGGCGGCCGGATTGATTTGGACGATTTTAAAAAGAAAATAAAAAAGTGCCGGGCCGTCCTGATTAATTCGCCGTCAAACCCCACCGGGCGGATCGAGCTGATAGAAACACTCAAAGAAATAGAAAGGATCACTTCAAAGCTCGGCGTATACGTGGTCTCCGATGAGGTCTATAAAGACCTTATCTACGAACGCGAGAATTACCACATCCAGGGAGACCACGTCATTACAGTCAATTCATTCTCCAAAACCTATGCCATGTGCGGGGTGCGTGTAGGATACCTCTGGAGCAGTGATCAGAGTATCGCCGATAAGGTTATCGAACTGAAAACGCACACGTCGATGAATACTAATCTCGTCGGGCAGGATATGGCACTCCGTGCAATGGCTGCCCCGCGGGAATACATCCTGAACCAGCAGCAAATCTGGCGCGGGCGCCGCGACCTCATCTATAAGGGGATATCAGAACTCGGCTTCGAGGTATGGAAGCCCGAGGGGGCGTTCTACATCCTGCCCAAGTGTAAAAATGCCCGTGAGTTTCTCACGACACTGTACTGTGACTATAAGGTCATTGCCTATCTCGGTGAGTGGTTCGGTGCACCGGACCACATACGCCTGAGTTATGCGCTGGATGCCAAAGAGATCGAGGAGGGACTGGGACGCATAACAGAGGCAATGAAGAAAGTGCGGTGTCTGTAAGGTTTTTCTATCAGGCAAAAAAGGGGCAGCGGTAAAATCCGCTGTCCCTTTTCTATTGTGCCTAACCAATAATCTTTATGTAATTACTTTGGCCAGAAACTGCGCGAAGACCCCCGCAAGAGGCGGAAAAATCAGGACGCTCAGGAAGCGGATCAGCGTTAACCGCCACCCCAGAATGCCCACTTCCATCGGCAGTCTGTTCACTGCCCACAACGACCAGCCGGTCAAAAACGCCACCATAGTCCCTGCGCCGGCACCTGAGCGTATTAATCCGGCCGCGATCGGCAGGCTCACATAGGGGCCACCGGGGGCAAGTGCACCCGCGACGGTGCCGATCCATATGCCCCGCATGCCCGATGTCTCGCCGATCCACTTTGCGAGCGCCTCACCCGGCAAAAGGACCTGTACCATCCCCGCGACAATAAAGGCGAAGATAAGAAGCGGCAGGATCTCGAGGGTCATTCCAAATGCCAGCTTCATTCCGTATGGGTGCTGTCCCTTCGCATACGCCACTCCTGTCAATACAATAGCCAGTATAACCATGATGCCGGTAGGAATAAACATGTGTGCTTTTCTCCCCGTTATCTTTGAATAAGTGTTGGTGTGTGGTGCCTTCCCCATGAATTTTGTCATGCTATCACCTTTCCCCTATCCAAACGCCACATCGAGTATCATCATAACCAGAAATCCCAGTATCGCCCCGGCTGTAGCCAGATCCGTATTGCCGTTACGCTGTGACTCGGGGATGACCTCTTCGACCACCACAAAAATCATCGCCCCGGCGGCAAAGGCAAGGGCATACGGCAGAAGCGGCCTGGCCAGAAGCACAGCACCTGCCCCGATAACACTCGCAATGGGCTCAACCACGGCGGAGAGCTGCCCGTACCAGAAGCTTTTGAAACGCGTTATCCCCTCACGGCGAAGCGGCACGGATACGGCAAAGCCCTCGGGAAAATTTTGAATGCCTATCCCTATAGCCAGAGTCACCGCCGCAGCAACGGTTGCCGAAGGAAGGCCTGCCGCGGCCGCACCGAAGGCAACACCGATGGCAAGGCCCTCGGGGATATTGTGCAGGGTTATTGCCAGGACAAGGAGGGTGCTTTGCCGCCACGACGTCTTTATGCCCTCCGCCTCATCCCGGGGAAATCCAATGTGAAGGTGTGGCAAGATGTTATCAAGCAAGCGCAAAAATGCGGCCCCCAGCAAAAACCCTGCCGCCGCCGGAAACCACTGCCCGATTGTGTTTCCTTCGGACATCGCAATAGCCGGCCCCAGGAGCGACCAGAAACTCGCTGCTATCATCACCCCTCCCGCAAAGCCGAGCATGGCATCAAGAACCCTCTGGTTGAATGTCCCTGAGGTAAATACAGCCGCCGCACCGCAGGCGGTAATGCCCCAGGTAAAGATACCCGCCAGGAGTGCCTGCATAACAGGATTATACCGCTCGAGAAAATGTATCATGCGCGTTTTTCGTCTGAGATAACGAACCGTCTGCATCAAAGCAATAGCGGCGACCATCCGCCGCATATCCGATTCTATTATAGGACGGCCGCTATCCGGAAATCAAGGCTACATTGGAAAGTCGAAAATAAAAAGCACCATAAAGAATGTTCTTCATAGTGCTACGCACACTCCTATCTCTTTCCCCAGAACTAACGGGCAATATCACCTGTCTATGTTCGACCAAAAGGTCGACGTTCTTTTTTTATCCCTTTCAGGCCTACCTTTGGCCCCCGTCCTTTCCTTTCATATCTTCTTTTATTTCTGCTTCACTTTAAGCTCGGTCCCGTCATACGGGCAGTACTGCGTGCCGGACGTAAAAGACCGGCCGCAGGTTGGGCAGAACTTCGTTGCCGCCTGTTCGCCGATTAAGGCCCCGCCTGCCGCGCCCCCCGCGGCACCTATCATAGCGCCTTCTGCAGTATGGCCTGACTGGTGCCCGATAATCGCACCCGCCCCCGCGCCTATGGCGCTTCCTATCCCGGCGCCCTTCTGTGTAGTCGTACAGCCGGTAATAACCAGCAGTACCAGCACTAGCAGCGCAAATGAGTGTTTCATAGTACACTACCTCCTTTTCTTCTCAGGTTTTGCCGCCTTCCCGTTAACAGCGGACAGGGCGTGCACCCCGTTTTCGTACAGGACGATTTTATTCCTGCCCTGTCTCTTTGCCGAATAAAGGGCCTTATCCGCATCGGCTATCAAGTTTTCCTTCGTTATCGTTTTACTGGAACACCAGTTAATCCCGCCGCTTATGGTAATCCTGATCTTCTTTCCGTCTATATCAAAATCGGCGTCCGATATTTTTTTTCTTATCCTTTCCGCGATAACAAACGCCTCCTGTTTTTTTGATTCCGGCAGAATAACGGCAAACTCTTCTCCTCCATATCGAAATACCGCATCGCAATAGCGCACGCTTTTCTTCAAGGTATCAGCGACATTCTTCAACATATCATCTCCGAACAGATGCCCGAATCTGTCATTGACTTTCTTGAAGTGGTCAATATCAAAAATGACGATGGATAAAGGACGTTTATAGCGCCTGCTTCTTGCCAGCTCAAAACCCAGGCTCTCGTAAAAATATCTCTGATTGTAGCAGCCGGTTAATTCATCTTTTATTGAAAGCTCCTTGAGTCTTACATTAATCTGCTGAATTTCTCCTATATAGTTATCAATCTTTTCGATGAGGCGCTGATGATAGGCCTCTGATAATTCAAAAAGCGTATCCATCAAAATATGGTGTGCGGTCTCCAAAATAAAGACCGCGTTCTCCCTTCTGGCATCCCATTTTTCGAACGCGATCTTTATGACGTCATAAAAAGAATAATATGCCCTCTGCACCTCGGAGAGCCCGAATCCCTGTGAACTGCGAAGGGAACTGATCTTTTTGATAAACATCCGCAGGCTTAAAAAATTTCCTTTTTCCAAAATCTCGCAAAAGGCATCTAAAAATTCACCGCACAGATCAAATAACTCGGCCGTGTCTACGCCGCTATAACTCCCTCCCAGGGACTTGATGCAACCGACCCATGTCGGCAGAAGCTCCCCCTTTTCCGATAAAATAAACTCTGCCGCCTCTTTTTGGAGTGTCACGACATCGTTGTTTATACTCTTACCATTCACAAACCTTTCCATAGCCGTTCCTTTTTTTTGAAGACTGCATCACGCGTGAATCTTCACTCGTAATAACTGCTCAGTTTTGTCCATGTCTCTTTACCGACAATGCCGTCGCTCTTTAAGTTGTTTGCCCTTTGAAAATCCATAATCGCCTTTTGTGTATTTTTCCCAATCTTGCCGTCGATAGGACCTTCGTAGAATTTGGCCTTCTGCAGCGCCTTTTGAATCTGAACAGGCGTGGGTTTCGGGTTCTCGTTCTTTACATTCTGTGATGTCTTGTTATTAAAAAATAAAACTTTTTTCTCCTTTTCCTTTGCAAGCTCGAGCCGGGTTCTTTCCAGCTCGTCCTGTGTATCGTCCAGCCTTTCAGACAGATAACCTACCTCGGCATTTTTCCGCTCTAACTGACTCTCGAGCGAGCCGACCCGTGTGCGCAACTGCTGCACCTGCAGGTCGGCCATATCGCTTTTAGAGGCTGTTGCGCAGCCCCCTAATACTAGAATCAGCATAAGGAAAAATACACATAGTAGCAAAAAGTTCAAGCGCATAATCCTCTCCTCTCCGTATTTAACCCCGCTCCTTTGGGAAATATTTGCTTAATTCCTTCCATGTCTCCCGGCCGATAATGCCGTCCGCCTTTAACCCCTTTGATTTCTGAAAAGCGGCTACTGCCCTTCTGGTTTTTCCTCCCATTTTTCCGTCGATTGCCCCCGGGTCAAATCCTAGATTCTTTAACGCCTGCTGTATCTTCTTAATCCACAGAGGGGATTCGAGATAGGATTTCGTAAACGCGATCTCGGATTCCGCTGTTTTTGCTGCCGGCGTGCCGGCTTTCTGGAAAGATACGGCCGGAATATCTTTATTTAGTTTCGGCTGAAATACTGTTTCTTCCAAGGAGGTCATTTTTTCCTTTGTTGCGTTGTCGATAAAGCCGCTCGCCTTCAGTTTATTGGCCTTCTGGAACTGTTTGATCGCCTCTCTCGTCTGCCAGCCCATCCTCCCGTCGGTTTCCCCGGGGTTAAAGCCTGCCTTTTTTAATACCCACTGTATTGTCTCTATCTTTGGATCATAGTCACGTAGGGCGCCAAAAATCTTTTTCTCTTCCTTTGCCTCCTTTCCAAAGCCGTTCAATGAGCCGCATCCTGCAATAAAAAATGATGCGATAAGTACCACTATATAAAAATACCTGCTTTTATAAGAAATGTTTATCATCGTCGCACCCCTCCTTTCTTTCGAGGTATCTGGTAATTTTTCTTAAAATCATCTCTTTCTCAAAAGTGTTATATACGTAATCGGATATGCCCAATCTTTCCATCATTCCGGAATGTAAGGATTCGCACCCTGAAAGAATAAGAATGATCGGTGCCCGGGGATGCCTCCTCCTCACATGCTCTATCACCCCTAATGCCGCCGCCTTGCTAATGTCGCCATTCATCAGTAGCAGATCCGGGCGGACCTCTTCGAGAACCGCTCGGGCGTCAAAGCTGAAGACGCAAATAAGCTCTACAGCTTCATCTCTGAATATGTCTTTCATCCTGCCAGCGAAAAGCCCTGTCTCGCTATCAATGAATATAATATTACGCCGCTGGGTGTCGAGTATCATAGTGATCACTGATGCCTTTGCTCCGAACTAGGCAGAGGCAATGGCTATAAAAAACTATTCCCTGTTGAGCCGTTGTCTAAAACTTCCTTTATCCGGAGAAGCAATTCTTCGATCCCGTATGATTTATCGTAATAACCGTCAGCGCCTTCGATCATCCGTTTCTGTTCGGTCAACGGGCACACGCTGGCCACGATAACCCTGGTTTTTCTGTGAAATAACTGAATAATATCGTACATTTCACCCCCGTCTATCTCCGGCATTTTTATATCAAGCAATACAAGGTCGATGTTTCTTTTCTTCAGCATCTCATAGGCATCCGCCACATTCGATGCCTCACAGGTTTCATATCCTTCGCCCTTCAATAATCCGGAATAAACAGATCTTATTTTCCGTTCATCATCAACGATAAGGATGTTGGTCACTGTGCCCTCCTATAGTTGTGTCAGCTTAAGTATACAAAAGAGAACATTAGGGGAAGATTAAAATAGGATTAAAAGCTTCTAATCGCACAACCTGCTGTGAATAAATAAGATAGAAAAATATAGGGGTTGCCGTCTCTGGGGAAGTTACTGAATGGGAAGTGTGGCCGTAAAGCGCGATCCTCCGGCAGGCCGGCTTTCGACCGTAATCTTTCCGTGATGAATCCCGGCAATTAATTGGGCTATATGCAGGCCCAGGCCCGTGCCCTGCCGGTCCTGTCCGGTTCTGTCTTTGTGAAAAAATCTGTTAAAAATCCTCGGAAGGTCCTCCTCGGCGATACCGATACCCGTATCGGATACAGACACTACCGCTTTTGTATCTTCTTCCCGGATAACTATGTCTAATTGCCCGCCCGAAGGGGTGAACTTAAGGGCGTTATTGATGATATTAAAGAAAAGCCTGCGCAAATGGAGTCTGTCGCCGTTAATAAAAAGTGGCTTCTGAGATACGAAGAGGGCTGTGGCAATATTTTTTTCGGATGCCAGAATTCTGCTTTGATCGTATATCTCCTGTATAAACTCGTTTAACTCAATCTTTTCAAAATGAAAAAGTTCCAGTTGATAATCGAGCCGGGCCAAAAGCAGCATGTTCTCTATGGTCTTAAGCATCCTTTTTATCTCTTCGAGATTATTCTCGATTATTTTTTTGTATTCCTCGGCAGGTCTTTCTCTCCTGAGGGCAACCTCGGATTCCCCCCTTATTATCGCAAGCGGGGTCTTTAACTCGTGCGCCACGTGAGAACTGAATTCAGCAATATAGTTAAAGGAATTTTCAAGCCTTGAGATCATATCATTGAAGGCCTCTACCAAATACTGCATTTCTTCATCGATATGCTCTGTCTTAACTCTTGCCTCTAAATTCTGGTGGGTAATATGCTGCGCTGTCCTGGTGAGCTCGATAACGGGCTTGAGTATCCGGGCGACCAGTATTCTGCCTATAAAACTGGCAAGTAACAAAACAACAGGAATGCTCACTGCAATATGAAACAGCCTGTTCTGCAATATATGCATAAGAGGCTTAAGCGACGTCCCGATCTGCAGCATATACTCTTCCTGCCCCCCATAGGAGAAATGAGTATTGACAACCCGGAGTTTTTGCTTTTGCAGGTTTGCGTTCTTAAAATATATCTCTTTATTTCTTGCCTTGCTGATATCTTTTGCAAAAACGGACACAACATCTTGAGACACGTTGGAAGACCTGACAATTGATTCGCCTTTATAATTCGAAAAATTAATATAATCTTCCTTCAAGTCATATTTGTCCACCTTCTGAAACCAGAGATTTTCGATCTCTTTTAGTTTGCTCTCATTCGATAACTCCTCCTTAAAGTGAATGAGGGCGTCCATGATGTCGATTAAAGGCTGCTTCTCATCCCCGGCTGCCTGGGCATACATCTTAATTATGTTTTCGATCTCTGTTGCCTTTTTCTGCAGTTCATTGTCGAGCTCGTCGTAGAGGGTGTAATGCAGGCTGGCAAAAAGAATGCCGCTGTACAGGACTAAAATAATACCAAGTATCGCCACATACAAAATGCTGATCTTAAACTTGATGGAATTCAGCCTCATATATTAGCCTTTTAACATATAACCGGTACCGCGAACAGAATGGATAAGCTGCACATCGAAGCCCCTGTCGATCTTGTTACGGAGATAATTAATATACACGTCGATAACGTTAGTGAAACTGTCGAAGTCCTCGTTCCATACGTGTTCCGAGATCATGGTCCTGGTAACTACCTGCCCCGCGTTCAGCATCAGGTATTCAAGAAGTGCGTATTCTTTGGCAGTAAGTACCATTTCCCTGCCGGAGCGTTTCACCTGATGTGTGATCTGATTTAATTCCAAATCCGCTGTCTTCAGTGTGGTCAGTTTATCCTGCTGCTGCCGCCGAAGCAGGGCGCGTATCCTCGCCAGAAGCTCCTCAAAAGCAAACGGCTTGGTTAGATAGTCGTCGGCCCCTGCATTCAGTCCCGAAACCTTGTCCCGTGTGGTTCCCTTTGCGGTGAGCATCAAAAGAGGGGTATTGATATTTTTATTTCTGAGTTCCTTGCATATGACAAGCCCGTCCTTGTCGGGCAGCATAAGATCTAATATGATCAGGTCATACGGATTGACCTCGGCCAGAAAAAGACCCTGCTCCCCGTCCGGGACCGTATCAACCGTATAGTTTTCTTCTTTTAATCCGCGCTCGATAAAAGCCGCTATTTTCTTTTCATCTTCTATGAGTAAAATTCTCATAACAGGGTGCCCCTTTGATAACACCCGTTCTACAAAGAAATCTCTGTCTTTTCCAAGACCTGCAGTATAACCGTATTCAAATACCGCCCTTCGGGGAAGGCAAGCGTAGTCGTGTGGTCAGGAGGCTGACCCAGCACTTCAAGAACCTGGACGTCCCTCGCCGCCAAGCCGGCGGCTATCCGAAGAGCGCCCAGAAAATCCTCCTCCGTTACCCTCCCCGAGCACGAGCTTGTTATCAGAATGCCGCCCCCTCTAAGAAGGCCAAGGCACCGCATGTTGAGGCCGGTATATGCCTTTAAGGCCTGCGCGATCTTGCCCCGGGTCTTTGCAAAGGCCGGCGGGTCGCATATCACCATATCAAAAGGAGCGGTTTTCTTCAATTCTGAAAGAAAATCAAAGACATCAGCCTTCACGTTTTTCACGCTTCCTGCCGGCAGATTATTGATCCTGAAATGTTCCCCGGCAATATCGATTGCGTCCCGCGAGGACTCGACCATCGTCACACCCTTCGCCCCGCCGCTGGCAGCATAGAGGCTGAAGGCACCGGTATAACCGAACAGATTGAGCACGTTCCTGCCGGCGGCATACGCCCCGGTCCTCCGGCGCGCGTCTCTCTGGTCAAGAAAGAAGCCGGTTTTCTGCCCTTCCAGTACATCGGCATAAAAGCTAAGGCCGCACTCCTTGAAGAGAACCGGCCCTTCGACCTCACCCTTATGAACGCCGATAATCATATCCTTCAGTCCCTCGCGCCTGCGTATTTCGAGATCCGAGCGCTCCACAATCGCACGCGGACTAAATGTATCATCAAGTGCCCCGATAATTTCCTGACGGAAAAGCTCCATACCGGCCGTGTGAATCTGAAAGACACAGACATCGTCGTACCTGTCGACGATAAGCCCGGGAAGTGAATCGGCGTCGGCGTTGACAAGGCGATACCCGTTAGTCTCGTGGGGAAGAAATGGGTGCTTTCTCTTCTCAAGACGCTGAAACTGCCCCGCGAAAAATTCCTCATTAATCTCCGCGTCCTCATCCCGTGCAAGGATTCTTACCCTGATAGAGGTAAGGCCGTTCCACGTGCCTATGCCGAGAAATTCGTTCTTGTGTGATGTGACGCGGACAATCTCACCCGGCGACTCTCCCCGGCCTGATAAAATAGCCTCGGAAAATACCCACGGGTGGCCCGCCTTGATGGGGATTTCTTTCCTGGCTTTCAGTTGTATGGTATTACGCGTGTGTCTTTTCATCGAGAATGGCAGATACATATTTTCTGCCGTGGTTTGCTGCTAGTCAGTAAGGGTAAAAGTAAGGATGCATTACAGGGAGGCATAGATTGTCACCGCTCCATCAGGGAGCGGGGTTCTCTTGTTGATTTGTTTCTTCTTCACTTCCTTCATCGCATTCTCTATCCAGACTCTTCTGGCGCTCAAGCGTTTTCCTGCTTACCATCTGGACTAACGGCTGGTATTCGATGATCCCGACTATTTCCTTCGACTGGGCATTCTTGACAACGGCCAGATAATCTATCTCTCTCTTACTGAAAATATCAAAGGCCTCCTTCAGCGGCTCATCCGGATACAGTACCCTGCCCACCGGCACGGCGACGTCCTTAGCGAACACAATATCATCTAACTGGGTCTCTCGGAAGACGCCCCTCAAGCTCCCCAAAGAGATCAGGCCGGTCAGCTCACCCTGATTATTCACTACCGGTAAATGATAGGCCTCCCGCTCTTTTACGGCATCCAGAATTTTGTCGAGGCTGGCGCTTTCTTTCACGAAAGAAAATTCTGTGCGCATAAAATCGCGCACCTTGCTGGACTCTATGATATCCTCCTCGGTCACATTGCGCCACGCCTCATCTGCTTTGGTAATTCCGATTTTGACAAAAATGGGTCCTATCAACTGTACCACGAACGTCGTCGCCACCACTACATTAAGAATAGTAATCCCGGTGGCGATGCCCAGCTGGCCGAGATCGCTCAAATTATGGGCTATGGACATGGCAAGCCCTATCGCGACCCCGCCCTGCGTAAAAAGACAGATCCCGCTGTATTTCGTTACTGTTTTCCGCGCCCCGGAAAGCCACCCTCCCATCATGGAGCCGAAAATCTTACCGGCGCTGCGGCTGATTAAATACGCGATGACTATGCTTATGATAAAGAACTGGAAAAAAACGTGGATATCCAGGCTTGCCCCCACAAAGACAAAGAAAAAGATATATAATGGTATCGCCGATTCTTTGACTCGCTTGGTTAACTTTTCGCTGATTTTAGGTATTCTATTCACAATCACGGCACCCATGGTCATCGTCGTCAGAATCAGATCCAAGCGGAAATATACCGACAGACCCACAAGGACGGCAATCCCTCCCAGAGCAAGCGACAGCATAAATTCGTCCTTAAAATAGGAAATCAACCGTATTAAAATGATGCCGGCCAGTATGCCCAGGCCTAGACATTCGGTAAGTTCGATTAAAGGCAGGCCGATAGAGCGCCAAAGGGAATAATGCTCGTGGGCTATCATGGCATGCGAGAATACGCTGACCAATCCGTATAAGAGAAGGGCGAGTCCGTCATCGAGCGCCACGATCGAGGTTACCGTCGTTGTAAGCGGCCCCCGTGCCTTGTACTCCCACAGGACGTTAACGGTAGAGGCCGGATCGGTAGCAGAGGCAATGGCGCCAAAAAGCAATCCCAAATACATTTTTTTCGTGAGAAGGGTAACCGCGGCGAATACCAGAAAAAAGGCCATCATCCCTTCGGCAATAAGCACAAAATATATGGAACGTCCGTACCTATCAAATACCTCTTTCTTGAGTTCCGTTCCTATTAAAAAGCCGATGGCCCCCAGCGTGAAATTAACCAAAGGGGTAAAGGCCTCGAGGGCATGGGACGGAAAAATCTTCAGTACAGACTTTCCCAGAAGCGCCCCTATGATGATATAGCCGACCACCTGAGGTATCTTCAGTTTTTGAAACAGGCCGCCTCCCAGAATCCCCAGAAATATAGCGATGCCTGTGAGAAAAAGTATATTGATATCCATTTCTTTACCTCTCACCCGAATGCAGAATGCAAACGGGTACCCTTTTGGTAATAAAGTTACATTATACTCCTCGATGGTAATAAGGGCAAGCGATGTGTAATATCTTTATTCATTGATGGTTAGAACAAACAGGAGGTGATTTTTTCTGGATATCTGATGGCGATTGCAATGTGGGGCTATTGGGGGTATGCACGGATGTCTCCTCTTCTACTCGTACCGCAACGCCTCTATGGGATTTAACTGAGCCGCCTTCCTGGCGGGCCACAGACCAAACCCGATGCCCACCGCGATCGAAAAAGTAGTGGATAAAACAATGCTGAAAAGCGAAACCTTTGTTGCCCATCCAAAGGCGGCGGCCATAACGAAGGCCGCGCCGGCCCCCAACACAATTCCCATGAGACCTCCGCTGAATGTCATTACGACCGACTCTATTAAAAACTGGGAGAGTATGTCTGCGCGGCGGGCCCCTATGGCCTTACGCAGACCTATCTCGCGTGTCCGCTCTGTGACAGACACCAGCATGATATTCATGATGCCGATCCCGCCGACCAGGAGGGATATCGCCGCTATACATCCCAGAAGAAGGCTCATCGTCTGTGTCGTGGAACTTAACATCTGCTGGATTTCGCTCATGTCACGGATTTCGAATGAATCGTCATTCCTGTATAACCTGTGCCGTTTCTTGATAATGTTGCCGATCTCCTCTTTTGCGTCGTCCATGAGCGAGATATCCGAAACCTCCACGTAAATCTGGTCAATATAGTCCTTACCCAGCACCCTGTACATTGCCGTAGTCAGGGGGATATAGACAACATCGTCCTGGTCGCGCCAGCCACCCGAGCCCTTCTCCGGTGCGATGCCAATTACCTTAAAGTTAATGCGGTTTATCTTTATCTCCTTACCGATTGGGTTCTTTTCGCCGAAGATTTTATTCAAAACAGTAATCCCTATAACAGCAACCTTGTCCCGCCTGATGATCTCCTCCTTCGTAAACCACCTGCCTATCTCCGGAACCGTCGCCCTCATCCCGGCATAGTCATATCCTGCGCCCTCAATGCTCGTACTCCAGTTCTCATTTTCATAGACTACCTGGGCGCTGCCGCGGCAGCTGCCGCTCGCCCTCTTCACGTATGGAGCAAGCCCCTTGATGGCATCGATGTCCTCAAAGGTAAAACGCGTTACCGCTCCCGCACCGGTAGAGGCACCATGCATTCTGGAATGTCCGCCGCTTATAGAGAGAAGATTTGACCCCAGTGACTTCAGGCGCTGCTCCATGGATGATTTAGCACCCTCGCCCAGGGCCATCATGGCAATCACCGCCCCCACGCCGAACAGAATCCCTAAAATCGAAAGGAAGGAACGGGCCTTGTTGGAAAAAATGGCCTGGAATGACTGATAGCAGTGCTGCATAAACTCCATCCTGCCGAGCGAAGAATGTTTCTGCGATGCGATATCAGCGATTGACAGGGCATCATGAGCCGCGCCCTGTGGTATGCTCCCGTCCCTGCAGGTATCGTTCTGGATCTTGCCATCGCGCATCGTTATGATTCTTTTTGCCTGCTCGGCAACCTCACGCTCATGGGTAACCATAATAATGGTTTTTCCTTCGTCGTTGAGCTTCCGGAGAATCTGCATGATTTCTTCTTCACTCTTGGTATCCAGATTTCCGGTCGGCTCATCCGCAAAGAGTATCATCGGCTCATTGACCAGCGCCCTTGCTATGGCCACCCTCTGCTGTTCCCCGCCGGAGAGCTCGTTGGGTCTGTGTTTCTGGCGCTCGGCCAGCCCCACCGCCTCCAGTTTTTCGTACGCCTTCTGCCGCATGCCCTGCTTCCCCGCGTAAAGAAGGGGCAGCTCCGTATTTTCTATGGCGCTGACGCGGCGCAACAGGTGAAACTGCTGAAAGACGAAACCGACAAGGCGGTTTCTCAGAGTGGCAAGTTCGGTATCATCTAACCGGGAGACCTCTGTATCAAATATCTTATACGAACCGTCGTCCGGCCGGTCCAAAAAGCCGAGTATGTGCAGGAGCGTTGATTTGCCTGAACCCGAAGGCCCCATAATAGCCACAAACTCACCCGCTTGTATGGAAAGGCTCACACCCTGAAGCGCGTACACCGGCACCTTATCGGTGTAGTAGGTCTTGGAAATATTATTTACTTCTATCATTGCTTTTTCTGCGGGACGGCATGAAGGGGTTCGTCCCTGTTTCCTGCTTTTTTATGGGAGAATACTTCTGCTCTCTGAGGATGACAAGATCCTCCTTGCTCAATCCGGATACTATCTCTGCGTTATTGACATCGCTCAAACCCACTTCGAGCGGCCGTTTCTCAACGCCCCTCCCACGGCCCTTTTTTACCATTACATATTTTTTATCCCCTTCCTCCTGTATTGCCGCGACGGGTATCAACAGTACGCCGGTACGCTCTTTCTCTATGACCTCGACATTCGCGCTCATACCAGATCTGAAAAACTCCGGGACCTCCTGAGGAAGGATATCAACGTCGTAGATCGTCACATTATTGACCAGCTCTGATTCATAGGCGATGTGGTCTACCGTCCCGTTAATTTTATTCTTTGGATAGGCGTCCAGCGTTATGATTGCCTTCTGTCCGATCTTGACCCGCCCTATATCCGTTTCATCAAACTGGGCACTGACAATCAGGCGGTCCGACAGCACCAGTAAAGCATCGCCCGTTGTGATTGTCTGGCCCGGTTCAAAAGAGCGGACGATAACTTCCCCGTCTATCGGTGAAATAATCGGCGTCTTCTTATACACCTCTTCCCAGTACTGGCGCGCCTTCTCTCCCTGTGAAGTAGCGGCGTCTACAAGGGCAGCCCGTTCCGTCGAGCTCATCCACGCCAGAATGTCCCCCTTCTTTACCATAGACCCTTCTTTCACCAGAATCTCCTCGATGCGCCCGCTGATAGACGGCTTTATCTCAAGGCGGTTCTGCGGTTGGATAACACCCGTGGTCGTCACGGTAAGTCGGATATCGCCGATTTCCGGGGTTATCTCCTGAGAGGCCTCATTCCTCGCGGCAGGGCGCCCTGCCTTAAAAAAATACCCTGCAGCAATGCATAAAACAACAATAATAAAGCCCGTGAAAAATAATTTATTCTTTGACATATTCCAGTGTCTCCCCTTTTGCCTGCAGCCAATAAGCCTCGGCCGTCAATACATTCTCCTGGGCGTCGAGATAGGCCTTCTTGGCGCTCACAAGATTATTTTCGATGATAATCCAATCATCAAAACTGGTGAGCCCTGCCGAATACTGTGCGTTGGATATCTCTGCACGCTCCAGCCCTGCCTCCAGAAATCTCTTCTTAACGGCAACCGTCTCTATGGCATCCTGAAAATCTTTCCAGGTCTTCTCCAACGTATAAATAACGCCGTCCCGGCCGCTGCGTTCGTTGGCCTGCGCCTGCACAAGCTGAGACTTGGCCTTCCTGAGTTGAAAAACCCTATTTCCTCCTTCAAAAACAGGCAGCGAAACGGTTAGTCCTGCTGTCCACGTATCGTCCTCCGGCGGCCAGTTCGAATGACTTCTGCCGAATGAGCCGCTCAGGTACACCTCGGGAAAAAATTCTGCCTTAGCGGCAGTCACGTTAAACCGGGCAACCTCCTTTTTAGCAATTAATTCTTTAAGGAGCGGCGTGGTGTCCGCGAGGGCCTCGCAGTCCGGTTTGCTGGTGTCGCTCTCCTCAATCATAAAATCCCCTTCGATCCGTATGGGCGTTTTTTTATCCCTGCCCAGTTCCTTCGCCAGCTCTTGCTGTACCAGTATAAGATTTCGCTTGGCCTGCGCCACTTCAAACTCGGCCTGCGCCAGGTCTGCCTGAGCCGTTAATACGGCCCCTTTATGCTCCCTGCCGGCCTCATACCTGACCTGCACCAATTCTAGATTTTCTTTTCTCCTTTTGGCAATTTCCTCGGTGAGAGATATAAGTGCCTGCGCCCGCAGGAGGCCGGAAAATGCGGTCTTTAAATACAGCCTGATATTTGAGGAGGTAACCAGATAATTATACTCTTCGGCATCCAGCGATTTTACGGCGGCGTGGATGTTTGATGTGGTTTTAAAGCCGTCGAACAGCAGTTGTTGTCCTGACACGCTGTAGGCATACGTGGTGCTTTCTTTGCTGCCGGCTGTTCTGGATTTTTTGTCGCTCAGCTGACTGGATATCTGAGGCAGCGCATCGCTGATACTCGCATTTTTGTCGGCCCTTGACTGCACCACCTTCTCTCTTGCCGCAATCAGGTCGGGATTGTTCTCCAGTGCCTCTTTAACGCAGTCATCCCACCCGAGAGTTTCTTCCGCAGCAGCAAATCCCGGCACGGTGAAAAACCAGGCTCCGATCACTACAAGGCAGATTATAGACTGTGGTTTTTTCATTGTTTATTGCAACTCTTAGATCTTAGACAGGTTAAAAAAGAAAAAGTTCCACATAGTTATATCTTCTGCTGTTTTGAAAGCTCTTTTTTCAGGGCAGTAACCTTGTCTTCAAAATGTTTCAGGAATTCGGAAATACGCCTGGCAGGAACAAAACTGATTATGTCGCTTTTCCCCGGAGGACCTGACATCACAATGAGTTGGTCTCCTTGTTTAATCTTAAGGGCCTTTCTTGCCTTCATGGGAATAACAATTTGTCCTCTCTGTCCAACAGTTACCGTGCCGTATACCTCGGGAGAATCCTTCATGGTTACCTCCTCAGTCGCATGCCATTCGGCAGTGTGAAAAGTATGAAATATCAGATAAATCATATGCTGTTGCGGCGGTCCTGTCAACGAAATAAAAAGCCCCGCTCATAAAGAGCAGGGCTTTTTGCCTTGAGATGCTCCCCCGGTAGGACTCGGCGCCTCCGCCTTCGCGGAGCTCAGGCTCCGGTCGGCCATTCGGCCGCTTTCGGCCGGTCTGCGGCTCACGGCCTTTTCCTCCCATGAGGTCGGCGCGGCCTCTCTTCTTGTCCTCCCGGAAAAAACTATTGAAAGCGATAGCCCCACCCGATAAGCGGGACTACCGCTTTCTCAATTGGCTCCCCCGGTAGGACTCGAACCTACGACCTAGTGGTTACAGTTATCCCTAAGTTTCCTTAGAGGCTGGACTATATCATTGCCCTTTCTCAAAGAGAGGGGGGCACCAGGCGCTTCCCCTTTAGTCGACACTAAAGAGTACTTCCTTGCGGAATAGTCTCTGCACCTTCCCTGAACCACGTAGGGTTCAGGGCTTGGCTCAGGATTACCGTGCCTTTTGCAAGTTTAGGCTTTCCTGAATTCACCCGGTTTTCACTCTACGGTTTCCCATAGAGGCTGCGCTTCGCACAGCCACCCGCTCTACCGACTGAGCTACAGGGGAGTGAATGTGTTTAACTCATTAAAAATAAATGAGATATCTGTTTAGAAAGAGCAATTTACAGTAGAATAAGTGTAATATTTATCACCTTAATTGTCAAGGGGAAAGCTGGCTTCATACATTTGGAGAGAAATGGTTCGGTTGCCTCCACCTGCAACCAAAACACAGCCAAAAAAAGACCGAAAGCATCTATTCGCCTTCGGTCTGTTATGCCGGATGACTTTCTTTGAAAAGAACCGCGAGAAATTAATTTTTTATCCCATGCAATTGCTGAATGGTATATCGCGCTTCTCCCAGATACCACTCGGACTCTGAATACTTTTTTTCAAGTACCTGGTTCTTATCTTCTACCTCTGCGATCTCTTCATGAAGCTCTCTATTCTGTCGCGCCAACTCTGCCAGCGCTTCTTCCTTTTCCTGTAACTCCTCAAGAAGGTCTCTCTGTTTTTCTTTCAGCGCCTCTATTTCCTGTCTTGCGCTATCGAGCTGCTTTTCAAAAAATCGGCCATTGTCTATCTCTTCTGCGTCGATACGGCCGCCGGCCTTCAACGTCTCCCGTATGAGGTTATCCCATCGCGCCATCCATTCGCCGGCGAGCTGGCCGCATGTCGCCATCGAACTCTGCATCTCGGATATGCGACGTACAAGAGTTTCGGAATCGTTCTTTTGACGGGAGATTCTTTCTTCAAGGTCTTTGACTTTAGAATCCGCCTCGCCGCGATACCACTCGGATTCCTCGTACTGCCTTGTCCTTTCGTTCAGCTCCTGTCTCAAACAGTCATTCTCTTCGGCCAGTCTCCGGATGCGCTCCGCAGAATCTGCGAGAGCGCCCTTGAGCCGTTCCTTTGCCGCCTTTTCCTCACCGAGATACCATTGGGACTCACAGAACTGCTGTTCTACCTTGACCTGCTTTGCCGAGAGGTGCCTTACCTCTGCTTGGAGCCCTTCGATCAAGACGGCCGACTCTGCAAGAAGTCCTTCGATTTTTTCTTTTGCGGCTTTTTCTTCGCTCAGAGACGTCTGAAAATCATCGAGCTGTCTTTGCGCCAATTCATTTGCTGAAATGAGTCTGTGCACTTCTGCTGCCTGCTCTACAAGATTATTTTTTAATTGGACCGCCTCGTGTTCGGCCTTCTCCCGTAATTGCCTTTCGCCCTGCAGTGACTGCCTGACACTGGACAATTCTTCTTGTAACAGATTCTCGTTGCTGCGCAACCCGGGCTGCGGAGTCTTCTGTTCCTTAGAAACACGGATAAGGGTTTTCCGCGAGGTCAAAAGCCCTGCTATTCTGTGGACGGGCTTCCGCTGCCTCTTCTGCCCGTCCCCAACGTCTGTCCCGGCATTCTGTGACGCACAAACCACGGCGGTCTGCCGACCGTCCTGGTCAGAGCCGACTGACACGACGGCCGCACTGGGAGATTTTCTTTTTGCCGTGCCGGAATTTTTTTTTGCTTTGGATACACTCGTTTTCTTTTTCATGTTTTCTCCTTGTTTACATTTTTGAAAGGAAACGCAATAAAAAGGGTCGTCAGCAAGCTGTTAGAATATCGAGGATGAAATGACGATATTGTATAGCCGCGGCCATGAAATGTAAATTAAATAATATCGGAAAAATACTAAGATGCCGGATCTTATTGTCTCGTCTGCGGTAGTGTCAATGGCGCAGTAAAGACCGTCAATATGCGGGCTGATAAAAGGGTACGTATAATAAGAACGGCTTGGACAGCCAACCGGGCATAGGCATCAGATACAGGTTGTGTTTCATTGTCAACGGCACATCCCCGATTTTTTCTTATGCCATTTCATAAGGCCTCATGATATACTAATCGGGGGATGATGATATGTCAAAACACCCGTTTAAAATCATCTTTTTTTTCTTTCTTATCGGTGCTGTGCTGCTGCCCTCTCCTGCCCATGCTGCCCTCTCCTGGCGTTACAGCCTGCGCCAGGCGCTCAAGGAGGCAAAAAAAACCGGCACACCGGTCATGATAGATTTCTATACCGACTGGTGCCATTGGTGTAAAAAGCTTGATCAGGATACGTATAGTGACGCGGCGGTCAAAAGACGCGCCGAGTATTTTCTCTGCGTGAAGGTGGATGGCGATAAAGAAAGAGAACTTGTTAAGGCATATGGGGTTAGAGGGTACCCGACCGTTCTTTTTCTCAATAGTGAAGGAAGCACTATCGGTCGCATCCCCGGCTATGTCGGCCCAGAAGATTTCCTCAAGGTCATGGATGACGTCCTTAAGGAAACGGACGGCTATAACAAGAGGTCGCCGCGGCAAAAGACAGACGCAGACCGCATCCCCAGAGAACCTTCTCCCACCGGCCTTGAACTCTCTGGGATTATGTATGACCCTGAAACCCCTGTGGCTATCATAAACGGTGAATTTGTCAAAGAGGGCGAATCGATCGGCGGGGCAACAGTTGCCGAAATCACCAAAAACAGCGTGCGGCTCGACAGGCAGGGTAAAGAAATTATCTTAACCACCGATTAAATCCCTTCCAGAGAAAGGTTCATCACTATCGACAATCAGAGTATCTTTGGTACCCCACGCCGTTACGCCACCGCGAAAAAGAAGAGAAAAGCGGGAACTTATCGGTATCCCGGTGCGTCTAATTAACCGGAGAACACATGGAATCTATATCGGAAAACCTCATACAACAGGCAACGGGCGGTGATAGAGAGGCGTTTCGCCGGATATACCAGATAACCTCTCCCTTTGTGTATACCGTCGCCCTGCGCACCATCGGTAATGCCGAAGATGCCGCCGAGGTAACACAGGACGTATTCGTGAAACTGCACCGGTCATTAAAGAATTTCGAAGGGCGCTCGTCGCTTAAGACCTGGATATATCGCATTACGGTGAACACGGCGATAAACCACGCAAGACGCGAAAATAAGCACAGGAGAAAACACATTGATTATCAAAAAGTCCCCGGCGAGGCGTTTTTGGCGGATACGACACGCGCTGAAATTGAAAAGGCTGACACGCGCCAATACCTGAAAACACTCCTGGGCACGCTGCCCGAAGAACAGCGTGTCTGCATCATCCTGCGGGAATTAGAAGACCTGTCGTATGAGGAAATTGCCTCGACTCTGAAAATAAAACTGAATACCGTCCGCACCCGGCTGAAACGCGGACGCGAAAAACTGTTGAGCGCGGCAAGAAAAGAGGTGATAACCCATGAAGTGTAAAAAAGTAAAGGACTTGATTTTGACCGATTATAGTGACGGCCGGTTGGATGCGGCCGGAAACGAGGCGGTGCGCAGACATCTCGCAGCGTGTGCCGGTTGCAGGGCCTTTGCCGAAGAGGTGCAGAAAACGGTCGTAGAGCCTCTACGTAGGCAGGCGCCCGAAATGCCTCCGGCCCGGGTGTGGGAAATGATTGAGCGCCGCATTGGTGAAGATGACGCCCTTCCCCTGCAAGAAAGCGAGAACATCGGGGATCTCATCGTCAGGGCGCTCCTCGGTCTACGTCCGGCTGCCGCCGTCGTCTTTGCCGCGTGCCTCATCGTTGCCTTTTTTGTTATCTCGCAGAGGACTTCGGAGAATGCCATCGAGGAGTACCTCGCAGAACAAGGCTCGTTCCTCATGGCCTCTAACGGCGAGGCAAATGGCCTCACGGACGAGATGGATTTCGGCACCGCCATCGAAGAGTATTTCCTCTAAAGCGAAACTTTATGCCCCGTCTATCTGTCTCAAGAGACGGAAGGAGGTGATAAACATGAATATGCCGCTTACAAAAATTGCAGTAGCAGTCCTTGTAGTTCTACTCGCCGGTACCCCGACCTTCGTCTGTGCCCAGCCGGGCGATAAAGAGCAAACGGCAGAATACCGGAAAGAGTGCCCCGGTAAGGAAGAATGGGCGCAAAGGCATCAGAAGATCATGGAAGAGCTGGGGTTGTCTCCCGAACAGCAGGTACTGATCAAGGAGCAGCACGAGGCCCTGAGGGGAAAGCAAAAAGAGATGCGTCAGGCCATCCAGGAAAAACGAAAGGCTTTGCGTGAGCTGCTCGGAAGCCCCGAGGTTAATCCTGCCGCCGCCAACAACCTTATCGATGAAATCACAACCCTCATGAATCAGCAGATGCGCGACCGTGTCGATGCGATCCTCTCGATGAAAGACATCCTGACCGATGAGCAGTTTCAAAAGCTGCAAGAACTCCACAAAGAGAGAAAAGAACACTGGAAAAGACATAACGGGCCCGGTCACCACATGAAAGGCGATTTCGGCGACCAGTTCGAAGGCGGGCCTCCCCTCTAAAGAAAATGCCTGCCGCAGTTTTCAAGCCCGGGGCTAAGCCCCGGGCTTGGTCTATAGATGTCATACACCAAATGGCCAATCCCCGCTTAAAAAGACCTTGCTAAAGTCATGGTTTCAGATTAAAGTATCAAGGGGTAATACGATGCTTATCTCAATCGTCATACCGGTACATAATGAGGCCGGTAATATCGGGCCTCTCATTAACGAAATCGTACAGCTTTCATTAAAGGACCTCTATCAGATAGTCGTCGTAAATGACGCCAGCGACGACGATACGCCTCGTATCCTGTCAGAGAGCAAAAAAAATATACCTGCTCTCAGGGTCATTTCGCTTAAAGAACAGCGGGGACAGAGCGCTGCCATTGCAACCGGTGTAGAGCAGTCTGAAGGAGATCTGATCGTCACAATGGACGGCGACGGGCAGAACGACCCCGCAGACATCCCCAGACTGGTATCCGCGCTCCTGGAAGACCAAACGCGCCGTATGGTCGTAGGATTCAGAAGGAACCGAAAAGACTCGCTGTGGAAAATCACCTCATCAAAAATAGCAAATTCTGTAAGAAGTTTTCTGTTAAAAGATAATACGCCCGATGCAGGATGCGGTCTTAAGGCGTTTTATAAATCTACCTTTACGGCGCTTCCGTTTTTTGACCATATGCACCGCTTCCTGCCGGCGCTCATTCAGATGCAGGGCGGGCGCGTTATTTCGATAGAGGTCAATCACCGGCCAAGGAAGCGCGGCAGGTCCAATTACGGAACGCTCGACAGGTTGTGGGCCGGCATAATCGACGTATTCAGGGTATACCGGATGCGCACGCAATCAGAAAAGGTCGCACATAAGGTCGCACATAAGGAAAGCCTCACTACATGAAAATTAATATATTCTGGCTTATCATCGGTCTAACGGGGCAGGCATTTTTTACCCTGCGTTTCCTCATCCAGTGGATTACGACCGAGAAAAAAAGGGAAAGTGTCGTGCCTGAGATGTTCTGGCATTTCAGCATCATAGGCTCCCTCTTGCTTCTCTCCTATGCCATTTACCGCAGGGACCCCGTGTTCATCCTGGGGCAGTCGCTTGGCTCTATCGTCTACTTCCGCAATCTGTATTTTATCCACAAAGAGAAGCGGCATGCGGATAGTTAGAGACCTCTGGCTTTCCTTTGTAATAGTGCTCCTTCTGGGAATAGTGCTCAGTCTGTCACTCCCTTATCTTGCCATCGATGAGACACGGTACTTAACAGCGGCGTGGGAGATGAAGGAAAGTGGGTCTTTCATGGTGCCGCTGTTAAACGGTCTCCCCTACCCGCACAAGCCGCCGCTTTTATTCTGGTTAATCAACCTGGACTGGCTTATCTTCGGCGTAAACGAAAAAACACTTCGTTTTATACCGCTCCTCTTCAGCCTGCTCAATCTGGTAATGGTGTATATAATCGCCCTGAGGCTGTGGCAGGATAAAAAAACCGCGGTGTACGCGGCGCTCATCTTATCATCCACGCTCATTTATTTACTCTGGTCAGGACTCATCGTATTTGATATCATCTTCACCTTCTGGGTTCTTTTGGGGATCATCGGGCTTTTATCAGCGCGCACGAATAAGAGGATAGCGTGGTGGCTGCTCGTCGGCATAGCCATAGGAGGAGGATTGCTGACGAAAGGGCCGGTTATTTTTGCGCACCTCCTCCCGGTGGGAATGCTGTACTTCCTGTGGAGGCCGGATGATGGACCAAATATGAAGAAATGGTATGCGGGAATCGTGCTGGCGGTTTTTACCGGCGCGTTCATGGCCCTGCTATGGGCTCTCCCGGCGGCCGCAATGGGCGGCGAAGCATACAAAAAGGCCATACTCTGGGGACAGACCGCAAACCGCATCGTATCTTCTTTTGCGCACCAGCGCCCTGTCTGGTGGTATGCATTTGTTTTCCCTCTGCTCTTTTTTCCCTGGATTCTGATAAAACCCACCTGGGTCGGCTATTCTGTGGCCAGAACCGATGCCGCTGTTCGCTTCCTCCTTGCCTGGATACTTTCGTCATTACTCTTATTTTCGCTTGTGAGCGGCAAACAGATATATTACCTGATACCGCTCCTGCCCGCATTGAGCCTGCTGGTGGCAAAAAATGCCGTAATGCACTGCACCGCGACGCAGGGGAAAATCCGGTGGCACTACCCGGTGGCTCTGTGTTACATTGTATTAGCCCTTATCATGTTGCTGGCGCTGGTGATAAGGCCTTCGGATGAGCTCGGCGGTTTCTCCGTCAGGGCGATCTCCGTATCGGCAATCTGCCTTATC
Organism: Candidatus Omnitrophota bacterium; assembly: GCA_016930485.1. Classification (GTDB taxonomy): domain Bacteria; phylum Omnitrophota; class Gorgyraeia; order JAFGGP01; family JAFGGP01; genus JAFGGP01. The sequence goes on from JAFGGP010000021.1 coordinate 44,414, forward strand.
GTCCTCGGCGGCGGTATGCTGCGCATCAAACCGGCGTGCGGCGATGTCGCCATCAAGACGATAGCCACCTCATCCATACTGGCCGTGATGATGCTCATGCTTCCCGCCAGAGGCACGCTTTTCAGCCGCTATGACATACGGAATATGGCCCGTGTTCTAAAAGAAAAACAAAACGCCGGATACGCAATAATCCATTATGACAAATATCACGGGCAGTATCAGTTCCTGGGTCGTCTGACCAGACCTTTGATCATCCTGGAAGATAAAAAGAGTATCGGGGACTATGCCGGTACACATAACAAAGTTCTTCTGATAACCTATGAAAAAAAGAAAAAAACTCCCGATGAGAACGACGTGGTCTATCAGCAGTGGTACAGAGGCAAAAAAGTTGTTTTGTGGAATGAGGGTGGTATCCGGCATTTTGTAAGGGCGCCGGACCCTGCCGGCTGAGTGCCGGTTTGAAGAAAGATCCGCCGCGGTTTAATCCGTCTGCCCAAAGAGCCTACGGGCCTGTTTCCTCTCCTCAATCGCCTTATCCGGTAAGTTAGCTCACTTGCGTTCGTAACTTGCGCCGAACCGCGCAGAACTATGCGCGGAAGAGCACGGAAACTTGTATTTTTTGAATTTTCATACAGCAAGGTGTGCTATAATAAACCCGATGAATATCTTCTGCGTAAGAAACCTGATGATTTTCTACCGGGAATTCGCGAGCCTCATTACCTCTGGCATTGACGTTATCGAGGCAACCCGTCTTTTGACCCGTGCCGCCTCGAGCGCCTTGCTGAAAAACGCCGCGGGCCGCATACGCGAGGACCTTATACGGGGCACGCGACTCTCCGAGGCGATGCGGCGGCACGCCCGCCTTTTCCCTCTCTGGCATATCCATCTCATTCACTATAGTGAGCACGCGGGAAAGCTGGGCGAGGGACTTGAAAGTATCGCCGACTACCTGGAAAAAGAGTACGATAACCAGAAAAAACTCATTATCGGACTCGCCTATCCTGTCTTTCTTCTTCACGCGACAATCTTCCTGTTGCCTCTTCCAGCCCTGTTTACCGGCTGCCTCGCGGCATATATCTTGGGCGTTCTACACTATCTCGTTCCGGTCTACCTTGTCTTGTTCCTGCTATACGCGCTCAAGCAGATGCTGGTTTTTCCCGCGGTCAAAAAGCCCTATGATGCGGTTATCCTTTTTGTGCCTGTCTTCGGCAGCCTTATCAAGCGCATCAACATCATCCGCTTCATACGGGCGCTCAAGTGCCTGCACGATGCCGGGGTAGCGATAACACTGGCCTGGAAGACGGCTATCGAGCTCTGTGACAATACCAGGCTGCGGAACAGACTTCTGACAGGCTTAAGGGCGATCGAAGCGGGTCTGCCGCTCGAAGAGGCGTTCCGGCGCTCGACAATCTTTCCGCCCAAGGTGCTCAGCATGGTTGCCGTTGCCGAAAAAAGCGGGAGCGTCGGAAGCATGCTGGATAAAATGGCACAGTACGGCGAAAAGGAAAATGAAGTAGTCATGGGAATACTCCTGACCACAATGCCGGTTGTCTTCTATCTTTTCGTTGCCGGATTTATCGCCTATAAGGTCATTACCTTTTATACGGAATATTTTTCAAAGATATCGTCGATGTACACGATGTAATTACGTCTGCTTTCCCAGAGCGCCTAAAAGAAAGGAACACGGTATGCGCGAGATCCCTGTTAAAGAACTTATCAGTAAAAGTGTCGAGCGGACAAAACTCATCCTCTTCCGTCCGTTCTCTCTGAAGAAATGGCTCAAGTTCCTTGTCATCGCAGTCCTGGCCGGCGCTCTTTCGACGGGCGGAGGAAACGGCAGTGGGAGCTGGGGCAATCGGAACAATGACACGCGGACAGATACCATGTCGGCACAAGAAGGACGATCCCCCGCGCAAAGTGCGGCGGATGAGGCCGCGGGGAAAGCAGAAGAGCAGGTCACTCCCGGCACGGCAGACGCTGGTTCGAATCCTGCAGGCTCGGATGCACCCCGCTACATAGGAAGTCCGTTACAGAAGCAACAGGAATCCGGCAAGCAGAGTACGCAGGTGCCCTGGGAAAAGATACTACTCCCCGGCCTGGCCCTTCTTCTCATACTGGGAACGCCGCTGGCTATATTTTTTGCCTGGCTCGGGGCACGGTTTCAATTTATCTGGCTTTATGCAGTGGTCTCGAACGACCCGTTAATCAAAGAGCCTTTCCGCTATTATAAAAAGGAGGGGAATTCGCTTTTCAGGTTTTTCCTCCTCATTTACGCAATTAATATCGCCGCCATCTTGATTCTCGGCTCCAGGGCTTATTTCGGTATGAAAGAGGCCAGGGTTTTCGAGCCGGGATTCGTCTTGTCCGCCTCAGAGGTTTTTCGGATTTTTACTGTGCCATTGATTATCTTTGCAGTCATCGTAATAGGAATGGCGGTCCTCTTTGCCTTTGTTAATCACTTCCTCGTGCCGATTATGGCAATGAATAAGACTTCCTTCCGCAGCGCGTGGGATACATTGGTGAAGATCGCGAGGGAGCACGCGAAAGACTTTTTCATATTCATACTGGCGCTTGTCGGTCTTCGAATCGTGACCGCTATTATGGGCGTTATCATAGGAGGGATCGTGCTGCTTGCAGCCCTGATTGCGGGACTCATCGTATTAGGCATACCGGGTTATCTGCTGGGGTCTGTGCTCAAGGCAAAGATGCTTGCGGCCGTCCTTGGCATTATTGTCGGCATCCCCATCATTGCCTTGCTGATACTTCTAGGCTTAAGCATCGGATTGCCCTTTGCGGTCTTTTTCAGGAACTTTTCCTTATATTATCTCTCAAGTCTTAAGTGCGGCTACACGCCCCTGCCGCTGGAAGAGCCCGGAGAAGCGGCACCGGAAGAACCGGGAGAGACGGGTGGGGTTATCTAAATTTCTCATTCTTTTTCTGTTTTTTCTAAGTGCGAGCGGCTGCCGGGTAGAGGAGGGTCGCGGTATGGAGACGGAACGCGCAACGTTCGGGGCAGGCTGTTTCTGGGGGGTTGAGGCGGCATTCAGTCAGGTCAAGGGTGTGGCCTCCACACAGGTCGGTTATGCCGGGGGCTCGTTCAAAAATCCCTCCTATGAGGATGTGTGTTCAGGGAAAACCGGACATGCCGAGGTCGTGGATATCGAATATGACCCGGCAAAGGTATCGTACGCAGAACTGCTCGATATCTTCTGGAAGATCCACGACCCGACCACACCCAACCGCCAGGGACCGGATACCGGCAGTCAGTACCGTTCCATCATCCTGTTCCACAACGCCGAACAGGAGGCCGCCGCAAAGGAGGCGAAAGAGCACCTCGGGAAGTCCGGCAGATACGGCAGGCCGATTGTCACCGAGGTCGCCCCCTTCAGGGAATTCTACCACGCCGAGGAGTACCACCAAAAATACTACATGAAATGTAAACCCCGTTAGAGAATGCAAGAAACTCTGTCTTTTGCAATGGCAGGAATAGCGTAGGGCAGTCTTCGTCTAATTTTTTATCGTACCAGACTTCTCTAGGTTTACCCCATTAGAGAGGTTCCTAAGAGAATATATTCTCTAACGGGGTAAAGGCGGCATCTGCCACATCCAATAGCAAGCTTTCCCCTCCCCCCCCTTCCGCTCACCCTGCCGATGTACAATGAGAAATATTGCGGCCCCTTTGACTTTAGGATAGAATAAAGGAACCGTTTAAGAAAGAGAGGTTATCATGGAAGTACTCAATTCGATCGGTGTTTTGCTGGGAAGTTCCTGGGCATCCGGGGTAAATCTGTATCTCACGATTACCGGACTGGGCATCGCGAACCGGCTCGGCTGGATCGCCCTGCCGGGAGATATGGATATCATTTCTCACCCCGCGATCATCGGTATCGCAGCGTTCATGTACGCGATAGAGTTTATCGCCGATAAAGTTCCGTACGTGGACTCTGCGTGGGATTCGGTCCATACCTTTATACGCCCGCTCGGCGGGGCGGCTCTGGGCTATATGGCAATGGCGGATATGGGTCAGGCGGCGCAGATCCCGGTAGCGCTCCTTACCGGCAGCGTGGCGCTCGATTCGCATCTTACCAAGGCAACGACCCGTGTCGCGATCAATACCTCACCCGAACCGGTCACCAACTCGGTAGCCAGCGTCACTGAGGATGCCGGCGTCATCGGTGTCATGTATCTCATCCTGCAACACCCGGTCATTGCCGCGTTACTCGTTATTGCCTTTATCGCGTTTTCCGTCTGGTTCCTGAGAAAAATGTTTCATCTGGTAAAAAGGGTCTTTGCCGGAAAAAGCGGAGGATCCGCTTCGCAGAAAAAGGCCGATATCCAATGACCGCCAAAGAAGATGATTCTGTAAATGCTCCGGTCAGAATCGGCATCAGCGCCTGTCTGTTGGGAGAGAAGGTCCGTTATGACGGCGGCCACAAACTGGACCGGTACCTGCGTGACACAGTGGGCCGGTTTGTCACGTGGGTGGGCGTCTGCCCTGAGGTTGAATGCGGGCTTTCGGTGCCACGGGAGGCAATGCGGCTGGTCGGGCCGATCGAGTCGCCGCGCCTCGTGACTCAGAAAACAGGCATCGACCACACCGAACGGATGCAACGCTGGGCAGAAAAAAGGGTGCGGGAGCTGGAAAAAGAAAATCTGTGCGGGTTTATTTTTAAATCCGGCTCGCCCAGCTCCGGCATGGAAAAGGTCCGGGTATATAACGCAAAAGGTATGCCGGTTAAAAAGGGTGTCGGGATGTTTGCGCTGAAATTCATGGAGCGCTTTCCGCTCCTGCCTGTTGAAGACGACGGCCGGCTTCAGGATCTGCCGCTCAGGGAAAATTTTATCTCGCGGGCCTTCGTTTTCAGGCGCTGGCTCGACTTCCTGGAAGAGGACGGATCGCTCAAAGGACTCGTTTCGTTTCACACGGCACACAAATTGCTTATTATGTCGCACAGCCCAAAGGCCCTCGCCGAACTCGGTAATCTGGTGGCCCGGACAAAGAAAATAAAGAGAAAAGAACTCCTGGAGATGTATATCGGACGGGTGATGGACGCATTGAAGTTGATGGCGACGGTAAAAAAGAATGCGAACGTCCTCTATCATATCGCCGGATATTTCAAAAAACAGCTCACCGCCGATGAAAAGGCAGAGCTGGGGGAGATCATCGGCCAGTACCACGCCGGTCTCGTTCCCCTCATCGTGCCGATCACGCTCCTTGGCCACTATGTCCGCAAACACCGGGAGCCCTACCTGCTTAAACAGGTCTATCTCTATCCCCATCCCACAGAACTCATGCTGAGAAACCATGTATAACACACGCGGGGAACGTATGAAAAAAATAGCGGCTGTTTGTTGTGTCTTTATACTCTGACGTAGCGTTATCAGGCCATTTTAAGGTCGAAGAACAAGGTGTGCTCATGAAGGTGCTCGTGGCCGGACGGGGGATCCCTTCTGGACCGGCCAAGCTCACCGTCACGTGCACCTTCACCGACGGTCTCTCGGGCGAAGACATTGCTACCCTGACCGACACCAAAGAATTCACCAGCCAGTACAGTAATGAGCCGCTTGAGACGCAGCAGGACCTGGACGCGCTCTCGGAGCTCTTCGGTGTATGGGGCAGACGCCTGGCACATTTCATCCTCCAGCAAAAAGCCCCGCCCGAACAATAACCTCCCTGTCCTTTCCTTTATACTATTGCTTTGTGACACAAATTCCACACTGTCATCCCGCACTTGATGCCTGTCCCGTACCCCGATACGGGGCGGGATCCAGTTATTATAGATTCCCGTTTGCGCGGGAGTGACACAAGGCAAAAATGTATGTCACAGAGCACTATCAATCAAATATGGGATACATAATTCGGAGAATGCTTTAATAGTATACCCGGTTGGGGCGCATTGTTCTCCATGGCGGAGAAAAAGCAATAATCGGTCAGGGGATATATCGGCGGGCCGGGGCAAAACTCTGTCTTTTTCAGGAGAAAGGCCGTTTAGGGATAAAAGCAACGCGCAGGAGCAGCAATACCGAAATGTTAAGGAGTGCTACGAAAAAACACGTCTGATATATCCCCAAAAGAGGAATGAGGATAGCGGCTGTGATGAGGGCGCCGACACAGGAACCCGCCAGATCCATCCCATAGTAAAGTCCGGCAGAGTGCCCCACTTCGGCAGAGCCCCCCAGATACAGCTTGTTTGCCAGGGGAAACTGTATGCCTCCGAGAAAACCGGCAATGATTGGAAGTAGCGGAAAAATGACGTTCGAACCCGCCCATTGCAGTGCCCCTGAATTAGAAGAGGAAAAAAGAGAAAAGACAACCGGCAGGATAAAGGGATAGACACAGATACCTGCCTGAACCCACATATAGGCCAGACGTTCATCCCCGAGCCGGGAAAACCGTTTCGTAATAAAGAAGCCGCCCGCCGAAAGCCCTATCATAAATGATGTCAGAATAAGACCCAGTTTATAAAAAAGATAGCCGTAGATAATCTGAAATGAGAGAAGAATGACTACCTGAAAGGCGATCTCGGAAAATCCCGTCGTCAAAACAGAAATGAGGACCGCCTTCTTGTAAAAGGCGGCATCCCACTTCCGCGCAATCCCCAAAAGCAGAATGCAGACAGAGAGAATGCACGCACATAACCATATCCCGCTACTGGTAATGCCCGTCAGTATTTTTTTGAAAACCGAACCGGGGAAACGGGAACTCCAGAATATAATATCGTAGTAATATGAAATGGGTTTAAAATCATGGTTCAGGACGCCCCCCATTTCATTGATAAGATCCTCCCTGATCGCCCTGAGCCGGCCGGGAGACATGCGCGCAAAAAGATACCCCTCGCTGACGAACGACGTGCGAATGCCGCGTTCCCTGATTCGCCCTTCGAGCACCTGATAGTCCCGCGCAAAAAGGCCCCGCTGGGGAGAAGCCAGGAAGTGCGCTGTGTCGCCGGGGATCACGAGCAGTTCGGGAAAGACCATGCGCATGGTATAGTACACCGAACCCATGAAAGTCCGCAGAGTATCGCTGATATAATTATCCGAGGCCGTAACCGAAAAGGCGGCAACGCCTGATTCCTTCAGGATTCGTTTAAGTTCCTGTAAAAATTCCACCGTAAAATACCGGTTCAGCTGTGCCGTGTAAGGATCCCCCACCGTAATAATCACCACGTCATACTGCTTTTGTGTATGTTTGACGTACGAGCGCCCGTCGGTATAGATAATCTGCACGCGCCTGTCGCCCAGCGGGGCAAGAAACCGGTCCTCGAGCGTCCTCTGAGAGAGCGCAATGACATCCGGGTCAAGCTCGACATAATCAACATGTTGGACCGGATGTTTGAGTGTCTCGGCAACCAACCCCCCCATCCCCCCGCCGATCAGGAGCACGTCACGAGGAAGGGGATGTTCGAGAAGCGCAAAGTGTACTGCCTCTTCGGCGGACAATATATCGCCGGCGGTATAGAGATGTAACCCGTTATAAAAAAAGGATGTTTCGCCGCCTCGCTTGAGCACCGCAAGGTTTCCGTAAATACTGTTATCTACGGCAACGACATCGTATCCCTCCCATTGTTTCGTGTATGTGAACCGGTCGATCCGGTCCCATCCCCCGAACAGCCAGAGCGTTCCCGTAAAGAGCAGTATCGCGCAAAGAGTAACAAAGAGAGGTTTCGTCCCGACACCCCTTCTAAATGCCTGATATGCACATGCGGATGCCATGAGCATATTTGCCGAAGAGAGAAAGGCGATAATGGTAAACGAACCGAGATGGCGGATGAGAATAAAACTTAATAAAAGACCGCCTGCCATAGAACCGACAGCCTCGTACACATAGACCGAGCCGATGCTTTCTGCCGGCGCCTCCCCGCCCTTTCGGAAACACACGCAGCCTACCGCAAACATACCTCCCAGAAGAAAACAGAGCGGCCCTACTGCGGTAAACGCCGTGAGTGCCATAGGAAGAAAATCGACTATCTCCCCAACCGCAAAACCGAGTGCGCTTTTAATGAGTCGTACAGCGACGATAATGGCGGGGAGAATTAGGGAAAGGGCTGCCTCACCGAAAATGAAAAATGTTACGGCGCTTGCCGCCTTTTTTAATCCTGCGAGCGCCCAGCTGCCGAGCGCCACCCATATCAGCCAGGCAGCGAGGATCAACGCAATGGAAAGTTCATTTCCGTAAAAGACACCCATGAACTCCCGCATGATGACGATCTGGGAGCTCATTGCGGTAAACCCGAGAAGAAATATTGCCAGAATAAGCGTCTTTTTCATACTGTCATCATTGTAGCGTATGGGGGCCTTTTTAACAAGATACAAGTCACAGGTAGCATGTCAGATGTAACATGTAACAGGCGACTGAAAGACTCAAAAATCGGATCCCACATCAAGCGAAGTCTCGTCAAGTAGTGTGACGAATTCGGGATGACAGAGAAAAGTATCGCGGAACGATGTAAGTTAGCTGCTTTTGTTTGTTAATTTGAGACCGTTGCAAAACCCTGCTAAAGACGTCATTGCGAGCCTGAATGGTGAAGCAATCTCTTTTTTTGAGATTACTTCGGTCGCTTTGCTTCCTCCCTAATGACAGCACGAGATACTTTTTCAACGGTCTCAATTTGGATTTGGATGATTCATTTGGATGATTCATTTGGATTTTGACATTTGGAATTTGAGATTACGAAAGGGTTTTTCTAATCTCATCCGGGATTGCCCGCGGCTTAAACTGGGGTGAGACGCATACAAGGGTGGTTGTCGCGTGCACAAGTACGGTATCGTTGTGCCGGATCTCCTGCGAAAACGTAATCGAGGCGCGCGATACGTCCGTAACTGCGGTCGAAATAGCGAGGGTATCCTCGTAACGGGCCGGGGCCTTATAAGTAATATCAACCTGCTTCACTACAAACCAGAGCCCCTGCGCAGCGCAGTCCCGTAAGCTGATATTTCTCCCGGCGAAATACTCGGTACGCCCCTCCTCCATGTACTTCAGGTAGTTGCTGTAGTAGACAACACCGCCGCAGTCGGTATCGTGATAATAGATTTTTTTTTGAATAACGGACATCTTCATTTTACGGCCGCACTATTCATCAGGGAGCGGCAAAATCAGGTGAGACTGGCTGCACCCATCCCGTCTGCCTGGGAACCGTCAAAAAGCACCTTCGTCCTCCACTTGCCGCTCACATAATAAAGACAGTTAAGCAGCATAACCGCAAAGGTGCCCATAAGAATAGCAAGCCAGATGCCCGACTCCCTTAGTGTTGTTCGTCCTACCAGAAAATAGGCGAGCGGTATCTTAACGCACACGATCGCAATAAAGGCGAAAAGTAAGAGATACTTTGTGTCCCCTGCCCCCCTGATAACACCCTGTAACGCAAAGATAAAGGCAAACGCCAGGTATCCTACGCTGACAATCTCAAGATAACGCGAGGCATGCATCAGGACAAATGCATTTGAGGTAAAGATAGAGGTTATCTGGTAAGGATAGGTGTTGACAAGAAAATAAAAAAGTATCGCAAAAGAGAGTGAAAAGGGGACCGCGCTTTGCAGAATGCGCGGCACCCGTTCGCTTTGCTGCGCCCCCAGATTTTGCGCAACCATCGTGGAAACGGCGATGCCGATCGAAAGGCACGGCAGAAAAGCAAACATATCGATGCGCATCCCGATCCCGTAGGCCGCGGTCACACTGGGTCCGAACATATTGACCAACGACATAAGAACCATCCAGCTCAGGGCCTTCAGTACAAGCTGGCCCGATACCGGCATGCCGACCGTGAATAGTTGCCTGATGATCTTCCCATCCGGCGTAAAATCCCAGTCGCCGATCTGCAATAGCGGGTTTTTCCTGATGAAGTATACATATCCGAGAAAAATCGAAACAAAGAACGCAAAGACACTCGCAAGGGCCGAACCCGCTATGCCAAAAGCGGGGAGCGGGCCGGCACCCACGATAAGCAGAGGGGTTACGATCAGATTAATTCCCGCGGATATCGCTAGCAGGGAAAGCGGCGTCTTTGAATCACCCAATCCCCGCAACACGCCGCTAAACCAGCTAAAAGCCGCCCTGAATATAACGCCCCCCAGAATGATAACAAGATAGGTCTGTGCATCGCGATGAATCGTCTCCGGCGTATTGATGAGAGAGAGAATCTGACTGCTGAATATAATAGCTATGACAGCAATCGCGCCACAGAATATCATAATAGTAATAAAAGAATTGGTGAGGACCTTGCGCAGATAATCAATATTTCCTGAGCCGTATGACTGGCCAACAAGTATATTGGTAGCAATGCCCAGGCCGATCAGGACGGCAAAGAGAGAAAAAAGAAGCGGGGAGCAGACAGCGATGGCTGCCAGCGCCTCATGTCCGATCAGACGCCCAACCCATACCGCGTCAATAACATGGTAAAGGGATTGTAATATATCCCCTGCGATGATGGGCAGAGAAAAAAGGAAAAGCTGTTTAGTAATATTGCCGTGAGTGAAATTCTGCATAGGTGCCGTAACGCTATTTAGTGTTATTGTACCATTAGCGGATTATAACGTCAAGGAACAAAAGAGGTTAGAAGACTATGGAGAAGAGGGCTGTTTTTGCCAGAGCCACTTTCTTATATGCGGACGGGAAAAACAGACGACACAAGTACACCAGAGGGCAATCTCGAAAAGCGCGGTTACCAGAAGGGACTGGCCTGTCTTGTCGGTATGGGCGTAACGGGTAAATAATAATACGAATAATCCAACTCTCAAAACGATGATCGTCATAAGTCCGCCGACTAAAACGGCAAGCCAGCGATTGCGTTTCAGGATCCCGATGGCCCCGACAATGTAGATGAGCCCGATCGCTGCCTGGCGTATCGCCCGGGAAGAAAGCATGGCATATGAAAAGAGTGTATATGCTACCTGCAGGGATGCAACATAGAGAAAAAATATGCCGTCCAGAATAATAAAAAGTGCCAGAATGCTGACAGCGCGGGGCCTTTCAGGATGATGGATAACGGGATGCAGTGGCTGAAAAAACGGGACATCCGTTTTTGAATAGCCGAGCATCACGAGAAAGAACGCCTCGAGTATAATAACCGACCCGCTTCCAAAAAGAAAGCAATATGCAAAAAGAAGTAACGCCTCCTCGAAGAGCTCGGGATTGGTCGCCATAAGAGGGACAAGCTCGATGGCCCAGAAATAGACGGTGGTAGTAATAAGGAAAGCGGCCGTTAGCCGGAAAAGTCCTGCCTTTACTTCCCGGCTCCACGGTACGATGCCCGCACTTATCAAAAAATAGGTAAGGGCCGGGAGAGTACTGCATACATAACTCAGCAGGGCCAACCCCGGTATGTGGCGTAGCGAGCCGCGGGCATATATAAACCACACATAGTGTCTCCAGAGACAAAAGAGCAGTGTATATCCAAAAATAATGCCGCCGAAGATAATCCTCTCTACAGACCGGTCCTCCCGATGGGCCACAGCAGGGGCATAATCCATGGTTAATACTCTTCTTTCCACTGGGCGGAGCTTATGGTATCGGTACCACCGATAAAGTGCGGAGGAGGATTGGTAACGATCGCCGGGTCATAGATACAGGTGATGTCCTCTGCAGAGTTCATATTCAAATTATTGCCGGCGATGATGGTTCCCAAAAAGGTCACGCCGCTCAGATTGTTCATGATGACATTATTGACATTGAGTGCGGCATAAACCAACCCCTGAATGGTTGAGCTGGAAAGTTGATTTGCATTTATGTTGCCGCGTGAGATAAGGGCCGGATAATTATCGACGGGATCGATTGTGATTCCCGACGACTGCCCTAAATCAATGTTGCCCTCGGCAATGATCGTCCCGTTAATCGTTACCCAGCTTTCGACCGTGGCATTGCCGGTAATATACCAGACACCGTTGTAGCTGCCGCCCGACAAAAAGGTATAATCGCCGGTGATGCGCTGGGTCGATGGTGCGTCATTATAGTAGCCTGTAAAATCGACCGTGGGAAGCGGTACACCCGAACTTGGTTCGATATCCCCGTCCACATCGATCTCTCCCATATGGACCGAGCCGCTACCCGAGCTGACGTCGCCCTCGAGTAAGCCGTCGGTATTGCTCATATTGATATTATTGCCCGCGTGTATGGCATAATTGAACGCCTCCGGGGGGGCGCCCGGGGTAAGAACAAAGGACTGGACAACCGTCCTCGAGGTCTCCCCATAGGTGCCTGTGGACTCGACATCAACGCTGTGTGAACTTACGTTGGCGAACTCTACCGAAAAACTTCCCGGCCCCAGCGACCTGGAAAAATCAGTGACGTCGCTCCAGTTCGAATCAGAGTCAAGCTGCTCCTCGAGCGCACACTGGATCCCCGCCTCGGCAAGAAATAACGCCTGGGTCGCTTTATAGGTGTCCTCTGCCATATGGGTATCGACGACAAAGCAGGAGCCCGCGACGAATGCCATCGTTGAAAGCGTCAACATGATAAAGACCGTTATCATGATTGACATCCCTTTGTCGTTGAGAACCAGGCGTTTCATAGTGCACCTCACCCCGCGTTCCTGAGCCACACCCTGTTCTGCAGGGAAAATGAACCGGTGGAATTTTGAAGCGTGACGGTAACGATAACCGAACGGATATCGATGATGTTGCTGGTTGTATTATTGTTGCCGTCGCGATAAGCGAACGACAACCCTGCGGTACTGTCTAAATTCGATGCGAGCACATAGCCGTTCCTTAAAAGATTGCCCCCGCTCTGTTCAAACCGGATATGCGTTCCGTGTGCATCGTTAAATTCAAGGACCCCCGAAGTCGCCACCGTGATATCGCCGCTCCCCCCGATTTGCCGTACCTCTCTGGCTACCTTGAACATCGAGGTACGCGCCTCGGCAATGACATCTCTCCGCTCCATAACAAAGGTCCAGGAATCGGCAGCGCTTGCCAAAAGCGGTGCCAGACTCCCTGCAAGGATGCCGACAACAACGATCACCAGAATAATTTCTACAAATGTAAAACCCGCGTTCCCCTTTTTCATATCTTCCCCACTTTACTCAACGTTCAGATAATCGGTCCTCAGGCCCACCAGCTGTACGCACACCGACCCTCCATGGTATACCCGGACAAGTACCCGTTTATACTCGGTGGCGCTACCCGACGGGGTATTTAAGGAGCTCGAGGCGACATAATTGCAAACAACGTCGTAACTGTACGTACTGAAGGGTGCTGAAAATGACGTTTGGCTGACGTTGCCGACCGCAAGAAAAGACTTGTTAAAGATCTCCTCCATCTTTGCCTCTGCGAGTGAGGTCGCAACGCTCTTGATTTCGTTTGTCTGAGCCTGGTATGCCCCCTCCCCCAGTGCGATGGCGATCGGTACAATACAGATACCGATGATTACGATAACGATGACCAGCTCTACCAAAAAATACCCTTTCTGGAAACGAACTGTATGCGGCTTCATTGCAGCGACACCCTCCCTGTCTCAGGTTCCACCTGAACCGTCGTCGAAAAATCAGAGGAATACTGCAGTGTTATAACAGCCGCCGTGGTAAGCAGATTTCCGTAGGCGTCGCATGGTTCTCCTGCGGCATTGAATTCCAGATTATATCCAAAATTGGTGCTGATCAGATTAATGCCTTTGTACTGATCGATATTCGGATAGCTTATAATCATATTGGTTCCGGTAATCGGGCTTACTACCTTATCGCTGGTCACCTGCTTGTAGAGATAGTACTGCTCGTTTGCCGTATCAAAATAAATGCCGTGGGGAACGCGCCTGGTTACTGCCAACTCGTGGGCATACGCGATATCGGAACCGAGCTGCCTGGCGACACTTCTCAATTTCAGCACGGGATAAGGACGGGTATACGACACGGCCGTCGCGGCCAGGACAAAAATAATAGACATCGCTATAATCAACTCAATAAGTGTTACGCCTTTATTGGCTCGCATGCTGCTCTCCGCTGGTTTTTTTAATAGTCACCATACCCACCTCAAATAAAAAACCCATTCTTCGAATAGAATGGGCCATAAAAGTTCTTCACTTTTTCGGCAACCGGCTGCCTTACCCTTGCACCCCGCTCGGTTCAGGGAGTAGGCCCTTGGCTTTGCGTCCCATTCTTTCGAATAGTTTGCCTTTATCGACGTTCTAATTGTATAGTTTTTCTCTACTTATAAGTATGCCATATATTATTATAGAAAACAATACAGGGGTTAAAGGAAGTGGGGTCTATTTGTATCTTTTTCCTAATAAAGAGGTTACGGTATATTGTGCTATTCCCATCCATTCCTCTTTCACGGCTGTCCCGGTCCAGGCAGCGATGCTTGACCTCTGCCTGTGGCATTGCTAGAATATGTCAAAAAGGGGACTGTATGGGAACAATAGAGATTGTCGTGGGCGATATCACTACCCAAAACGTGGATGCTATCGTCAATGCCGCCAATACCTCGCTTCTCGGCGGCGGCGGGGTTGATGGTGCGATTCACCGTGCGGCCGGCCCGGCGCTTCTTGAGGAGTGTCGAAAATTCAACGGCTGCCCCACCGGAGAAGCGCACATTACTCAAGGATATAATCTCCGCGCATCCTTCGTCATCCATACGGTTGGTCCTGTGTGGAACGGGGGAAATCACGGAGAAGATATTCTTTTAGCCAGCTGCTATCGCGCCGCGCTTGAGCTTGCCGGGAAAAACAATGTTAAAACGATCGCCTTTCCCTCGATCAGCACCGGGGCCTATCGTTTTCCTGTTATCAGGGCATCCCGGATCGCCCTCACAGAAATAAAGAAATACCTTGCCACGCACGCCCTTCCTGAAAAAATCACTATCGTCTGCTTTAACCAGGGTATCTACGATATCTACTGCGAGACTGCAAAAGAGATTGACGGTATATAATCTCTGTCTGGCGGTCGCCTTTCGCAGAGAAAGACAGAACCCATTAACCCCTCTTTCAGGGCCTACATCTTGTATGTCGGTGGAAGTTTTTTTTATTTTTTCTTTTCTTTGTCCCTCATCTTATATATAATAATTGTGACTTCTCTATACAACGATAGGGAAAAAATCTCTTTTAAAAAATATTTTATGCAGCGTGTTTCTTCTCCTATACAGATATTTATTCTCGTATTCACCACAATAGTCCTGTCTCTATCCATTACCCGCCCTCTTCAGGCAGATGTCATCCGTTTAAAAAACGGTAACGCCCTCGAAGGTCGGATCACCGAAGAAAAAGATGACCATCTCTGGCTTCAGATAGGGGCCGGGGGCGGGGTCAGAATCTGGAAAAATGACATTGTCTCAATAGAACGCTCGGCGCCGGCGGCAGAACCAGTAGAAGAAAAGGTAGAAAGAAGGATCCAACCTCCCAAAAAACTAGAGGTCCCAAAAGAATCCCGGCCTGTTACCAAGCCCCCTGTCCAAACAACACCGGTGTTGCCGCAACGACAGCCGCCTGCGCAAGAAGAAGGGCCAACGATGCCGATAAGCGGCAGCTTTTTAACAGTCTTGTTATTAGTAGCAATCGGAATCTTGATATACGCCCGTAAAAAACGCGCTGATTCCCTGAAGGCCCTTGAGGAGGCTGAAGAACCGTTGCCCCCGCCAACCTATGAGCCATATGCAGACTACGAGGAAGGAGCGGGAGGTGACGGAGAAAAAGCCATCCCGCCAACAGGCACAGGAGGAGAATCTATCCCATTCGACGGTGGTAAGGATTCGGGTGAACCGCTCCCCCCTTGGCTCTCGGATGCGCCGCTCGAGGTAGACGAAACGGTCAATTCGGAAAAAAGCAGTCATGTGCCTTCGCACGCGCTCTCTGAGCCGGGTGCGGAACTCGGACACATCAGACCGCCGGAAGAAAGCGAAGAGGGCCTGCCTCGGGAAATACATATCCCCTTTTTGATTAAGATTATTATTTCATCGCTCTTCCTGAAGGCGCTGTTTATCGGGGCCGGCGGTCTTTTTTTTATCAGCCTCGTACGGAACGGCTTCCTGCCGAGTACCGCCTCCCTCTCTACCATCTCTATACTAACCGCTTTTTTTGTCGGCCTCAATCTTGTCCCGGCATTCGGTTTGCTTTTTATGAGGCGGTGGGCCCGGATTCTCGTTGTGATCCTTATTGCCCTGGGCATTATGGGTAAATTCGTTGACCTTTCTGCGAACATCAATATATATCAGTTTCTTACAAATAAGTTTTTTGCCGCCGAACTAAGGAAGGAAAAATACCAGGTCGCTCCCAAAGACCTGACAAAACTCATTGATATGATTCAGGTCGTACGGGCAATGGATAGATCACTCGAACGCAACCAGGGTCTGGATGCGTTGTCAACGGTACTGAAGCGCGCGCGGATGGAGGATATTCCTGTCAATCCCGCCAAGACTAAAAAAGCGGTTCTCAGTTTTCTTCTTCTTATCGATTTTCTACTCCTTCTGTATTTTTTAAAACGGGGCGAGGTGCTCGATGCCTTTGATGTCTCGGGAGGCGTTCCCCTAAGATACGCAATGCGACCACAAGTTGCCGCAATAACGGTCATCGTCCTGATCTTTCTTGCCATACTCGCAGACCGCACATATGCCTTTATTGCCCGGCAACTCCTGCGGGTGCCGGATCACCTGACAACACATCCGACCACGCTCAAAAAACCTATCGAACCCGATCAAAAACTCCTCGACACCTTCCTCAAACACCGGGTATATGGCTATACCATTCTGCTTCCTCCCGAACTGTCACGGCAGCAGCAAGAGCATGCCTTTGCCGCCTTCTTTCTGAAAGAAGATAAATCCCTTCTGTGCGCGGTTGTGCCCTTATCGGAAGACCTCTATCGCGCCTCCCTAGCAGCGAGTAAGGCACGCTGGAACCCCTATCTTCTGCTCCTGAAGGGCATGGAAACCCCCTCAACATCAGGAGCATCCAAAGTCGTTTTGATTCATTCGAAATACTGGGAAGGAACCAGAACGCAATACGGTCCGGCGACAAAAAGCGGCATTACAGATTACGGAAAGACCGGTCTTGATCATAACCAGCCGCATGCTATTGTAAACTACAAGATCGTCTTCGGCAAAGGAAGGGGCCTGGAAATAACCTTTACCGGCAACTCCCAGGCGCTTGATATTCGTCTTCTT
The DNA here is from genome assembly GCA_016930485.1 of Candidatus Omnitrophota bacterium. Taxonomy (GTDB): domain Bacteria; phylum Omnitrophota; class Gorgyraeia; order JAFGGP01; family JAFGGP01; genus JAFGGP01. The sequence goes on from JAFGGP010000021.1 coordinate 61,490, forward strand.
GACACTATTGTTTCAGCCATCGAGCCCATCGGACAGGCCGCAACACTAAGGAAAAACGAAAAAGGCGAGATAGTCGCGGATGAAGGTGTGGTGGGCCTGGATGTGATTTACTTTAAACACGGCAGCAGCATCGAAGGCACCATCATCGATGAGGACGACAGCTCTCTCACAGTCGAATTCGGCAGCGGCCGCATGACTATCGATAAAACAACCGTTACCCGCATAGAAAAAGCTGCGAGTGGCGAAATATATACCCCGCAGATCCCGCCAGAACAGCGGGCGGCAGAAAAGCAAGTGTCTCAAGAAGAGGCAACCGAGCAAATGCCGCCCTCGTTGGATAGCGAGGATGACGCCATGCTTAAGCCGAACCAGGGCAAGGAAGCCGCCGCTATTGTCTCCTCCTATGAAAATGCCTTCTCAAACCAGAGTCTGGGGCTTCTTAAAAATTATGTCGACCAAGATTCTTTATGGTATAAGAGCGGGCTTGTCACCGCGTTAGAACCGCTATTTGAGGTATTCACCCACATAAAAATCTATACGCGCGGTGAGACCGAGATAGCCTTTACCGATGGCGGGGTCAAGGTAACCAAATACGCTATTCACCTCTATTATAATACAGAGACTAAACTTAATGATATCAACGAAGGATTCGAGACCTATTTTTTAAACCCGAGCGGCAACACCTACCGGATTAGGGGATACGCAAAGCTGGATCCAAACGAACAGAGGCGGCATTACGAAATCGCGACTCGGGCATTGCTTGATGACGACACAGAAAAAGCCGTCGATCAGTTCAAACGGGTTATCAGGATTAATCCGGCGCACTCAGCGGCGCATTTTAGATTAGGTCAGCTTTACTTCGCCCAAAACAATAAAGAAGCAGCCATCGAAGAACTGGAAAAGGCCGTCGAGCTCCAGCCGGATATCGGCCTCTACCATTTCTACCTTTCGCAACTGCTGCTCCTCGACGATCAAACTGCCGACAGGGGTCGCGAACTTTTAATGCGGGCCATCGAACTGGACCCGGGGGTCGCCGATTTTCTGGGTGAGCAACTGGTGGAAAAAAGAGCGCGCGACCTCAAAGAGACGGTCGAGGGAATTCTCTACAGCATACAGGAGCCGTAATCAAACCTGCTTTGTATAACAGGTTTCGTGAAGGTGCGTCGGGTTACGTTAAGGTTACGTGACGTTGCCTTAAAGAGAGATATCCGGATGTATGTTTTTTTGCAACGTCACGGGCAGCAATTACATCTCTGGTAGAATGCCTTCTCCCATAAGATAATTGTCGATATGGTGCGCCGCGCGGCGTCCTTCGGCAACGGCCCACACAACAAGAGACTGTCCCCGACGCATATCGCCGGCACAAAATACGCCTTTCACCGAAGACATGTAGTCATCGCCGGTTTGTACGTTGCCTCGCCGGTCAAATGCCACACCCAATTCTGTAAGAAGTCCCGGATGTGCCGGATGCACAAAACCGATTGCGAGGATAATTAAATCTGCCTCTATCTCAAAAGTGCTCCCCGGAATCTCTTGCATAACCGGGCAGGCATTTTTCTCGTCTGTCACAAATTCAACTCTTGCGCACTCGATTTTTTCTACGCAGCCCCCCCTGCCGATAAACCGTCTGGTCAGTACTGACCACATCCTTTCGACACCTTCCTCGTGGCTTGAGGACGTCTTTAAAAGCATGGGGTACGATGGCCAGGGGTGTTCATTGGTCCGACATTCGGGAGGCGTCGACATAACCTCTATTTGTACCACGCATGCGGCTCCCTGACGATTCGCCGTTCCGACACAGTCAGAACCGGTGTCGCCCCCGCCAATCACCACTACTTTTTTCCCTCCCGCATCTATCAGGTCTTCAGTGGCAACCGTCTCCCCGGCCACTCTCTTATTTGACTGTGTCAGATAATCCATCGCAAAGTGAATACCGGAAAGTTCCCGCCCCTCGATCGGCAAATCCCGCGGCGTGCGCGAGCCACCGGCAAGACACACGGCATCGTATTCCTCTAATAATTTCCCTGCCGCATAATCTTTGCCTACATCACACGAGGTAACAAAACGAATCCCTTCTTTCTCAAGAAGTGACAACCGCCTGTCGATTACATACTTTTCCAATTTAAAATCCGGTATGCCATAGCGCAAAATACCGCCTGCCTTTTCTGCCTTTTCATACACGGTCACCGTATGCCCGGCCTTATTCAACTGCGCCGCGCAACTCAGGCCCGCCGGGCCTGAGCCAATAACGGCTATTTTTTTGCCGGTGCGCGTCAGCGGGATCCGCGGAGCAACATATCCCTTGCTAAAGGCAGACTCTATTATGGAAAGTTCGTTTTCGCGTATCGTTACCGGGTCATCGTTAATTCCCAGTACACACGCATACTCGCACGGGGCGGGACATACGCGTCCGGTAATCTCGGGCAGATTATTCGTCGCGTCTAATAAATCAAAGGCTTTTTTCAGCTGCCCCGGGTTGACCAGATCGTTCCACTCGGGGATATAGTTGCCCACCGGGCAGCCCCAGTGGCAAAACGGCGTACCGCAGTTCATGCAGCGGGAGGCCTGTTCCCTGGTATGTCCCGCGCTCGGCGGCGCAACAACTTCCCTGTAATCCTTAATCCGCTCACAGACGGGTCTGTAGGAAAGCGTTTTTCTCTGGGTCTTTAAAAATGCCCTTACATCTTTATCCATCATAACTCCTATAGGGTATAGCGGCTAGCGTGTAGCGTATAAAAAAACTTATTTTCAGGTAAAGAAATTGGCGTGTTATTTTGTCTAATCGCCAACCGCAATACGCTAATCGCTAGAAGGTTATCCATCCGCTACCTCGTTCAGGCCTAATTCCTGTTGAACCTGTATGTGTTCCAGGATGCGCTTATACTCGACCGGCATTATCTTGATAAATTGTCTGGAGAGTTTCGTAAAATCATCCAGTATCCCCCTTGCAACGGTGCTGGCCGTATAGGTATAATGATTATGGATTAAGGTATATACAGTTTTGGCATCCTCATCCGTAATCATTTCCAGTTCTACCATACTCATATTGCACCGGTCCCGGAAGCTCTCATCTGCATCATATACGTACGCGATGCCGCCGCTCATGCCCGCGGCAAAATTACGTCCCGTCTTTCCCAATATAACAACACGTCCGCCGGTCATATATTCACAGGCGTGATCGCCTACCCCTTCAACCACCGCGAAGAGGCCCGAATTTCTAATACAGAAACGTTCCCCCGCAAGTCCTCTGATATAGGCCTCGCCCCTGATAGCGCCGTAAAAGGCAGTATTTCCTATGATGGTATTTTCCTGAGGATTGTAACCCGCTTTCTTATCGGGATACATAACAATCCTGCCTCCTGATATCCCTTTGCCTACATAATCATTCGCGAGTCCTTCCAGCTCAAAGGTGACACCTTTTGCGAGCCAGGCACCAAAGCTCTGGCCGGCAACCCCTTTAAAACCGATATGTATCGTATCGTGCGGCAGGCCCTCATCTCCATAGAGACGGCATACTTCTCCGCTCAGCATGGCCCCGGTTGTCCGGTTGGTATTGTTAATCTCGAGGTGTCCCTTCACACACCGCTGTTCCTTAAGTGCAGGCTGGGCCAGTTCGATCAGCTTCGTGTCAAGGATCTGCTCGATACCATGCTCCTGTGCTTTTTGACAGTAGAGCCCGGTCCCTGGGGGAGTCCTGGGCTTGTAGAGTATCCTCGAATAGTCGATTTTTTTTGCCTTCCAGGGGAAAAGTGCTTCATCCGGCTCGAGGAGATCGGTCCTCCCGATGAGTTCATTTATGGTCCGCATGCCAAGTTCGGCCATAATCTCGCGCACCTCGCGGACAACAAAGCGGAAATAGTTTTCAACATATTCGACGCGCCCTGAAAAGCGGCCCTGGAGAATCTCATCCTGCGTTGCCACTCCCACCGAGCAGTTATTCAGGTGACAGTGTCGGAGCATGATACACCCCATAACAATTAATCCCGCGGTGCAAAAACCATACTCCTCGGCCCCCAGGAGCGCGGCAATCACTACATCGCGCCCGGTGCGCATCTGTCCATCCGTCTGGAGCCGGACCCGGCTTCGAAGGTCGTTCAGCACCAACGTCTGATGCGTCTCTGAAAGCCCCAGTTCCCACGGCAGGCCCGCATGACGGATTGAGCTTTTGGGCGAGGCCCCGGTCCCGCCGTCACCACCGGAAATCAGAATCATATCGGCGTGCCCTTTGGCAACGCCGGCGGCAATAGTACCAACGCCGATCTCGGAGACCAGTTTGACACTGATGCGCGCACGCGGGTTTACGTTCTTCAGATCAAAGATAAGCTGGGCAAGGTCCTCTATCGAATAAATATCGTGGTGAGGCGGGGGTGAGATGAGTGTGACGCCGGGCGTCGTATACCGGGTCTTTGCAATCGTCACGCTGACCTTGTGTCCGGGCAGCTGCCCCCCTTCCCCCGGCTTTGCGCCCTGGGCAATCTTGATCTGCAGTTCATCGGCATTAGTCAAATAGTTCGTCGTCACCCCGAATCTGCCCGAGGCCACCTGTTTTATCGCGCTTCGCTTTGAGTCGCCCCCGGGCAAAGTCTGAAACCGAACCGGGTCCTCACCGCCCTCGCCGGTATTCGATTTCCCGCCGAGCCGGTTCATCGCAAGAGCCAGCGTCTCATGTGCGCCCCGCGAAATAGAGCCGAAACTCATCGCCCCGGTTGCAAAACGCTTCAGGATATTTTCGGCCGGTTCGACCTCATCGAGCGTAATCGGTATTGTCTTTTTGAACCGCAGGAGACTGCGTAACGTAGTGGGGTTTCCCGATTGGTCATTAATCAGCCGGGCAAATTCCTTGTAGCGCTCATAGTCATTCCTCCTCGCCGCATCCTGGAGTGCGGCAATGCTGGCCGGGTTCCACAGATGAAACTCACCGTCCCGTTTCCACTGGTAAATCCCGCCGGTTGCCAGATGGGGCGCCTCTATGCCGCGTTCGGGAAAAGCCGATTCATGACGCAGGAGCGTTTCTCTCTGCAGTTCCTCAAAGCCGGCACCGCCGATACGCGAAACCGTACCGGTAAAGCATCTGTCTATGACTTCATCGTGAAGTCCCAGCGCCTCGAATATCTGTGCGCCCCGGTATCCCTGCAGGGTAGAAATGCCCATCTTGGAGAGAATCTTGAGAATGCCTTCATTAACCGCGTTGATATAGTTTTTCTGCGCCGCCTCACAGTCATCGGTAAGCTCTCCTTCCTCTCTTAAATAGCACAACCCCTCCAGAACAAGATACGGATTAATACATCCGACACCGTATCCGAAAAGGGTCGCAAAGTGATGCACCTCTCTCGGCTCTCCGCTCTCCAGTATCAGCGCTATCTGGGAACGGCATGCCTTCCTGACCAGATACTGGTGCACCGCACCGACGGCAAGCAGGGCCGGCAGCGCTGCCTGCTTCTTATTTACTCCCCGGTCGCTCAGGATAATAAAAGTGCATCCATGCTGTATCGCCTCTTCCGCCTCGCGGCTGATCCGTTCGAGCGAGGCAACGAAGTCCCCCTTTTTCTCAACATCAAACAGAATAGGAATAGTTCTGCTCTTGAAGCCTCTCTCATCGATATCACGCAAAGTAGCGAGCTCTTCATTGCTCAAGATAGGATGCTTCAGATGGACCTTTGCGCAGTGTTCCGGCGTCTCATCAAGCAGATTGCGCCGCGGGCCCATAAAACAATCCAGGCTCATCACCAGCTCTTCCCGGATAGGATCGATCGCAGGATTCGTCACCTGCGCAAAGAGTTGCTTAAAATAATGATGGAGCGGGTGTGGATGCCGGGATAGCACACTATGGGGCGTATCATTTCCCATAGAGCCGGTCGGCTCTTTGCCGGTCTCGGCCATAGGAACGATGACCTCGGTGATATCTTCGCGGGTATAACCAAAGGCCTTGAGCAATGTCAGGATATTCTCTTTGTGTTCTTTCCGGGGCGCTTTTGATGCGGTAACGTCATCGAGTTCCAGTAGATTCTCCCTGAGCCAGTCCCTGTATGCCTGCCGGCCGGAAATGTGTTGTTTGATTTCGTCATCATGCACAATACGCCCTTCGGTGGTATCGATAAAAAACATCCTGCCCGGTTCAAGCCTGCCCGAATAGGCAACGTCTTCGGGTTTAATATCCAGTACGCCGACCTCGGAGGCCATGATAACCAAATGATTTTTAGTCACGAGATAACGTGACGGGCGCAGTCCGTTTCTGTCAAGCACCGCACCTATACCTTCCCCGTCGGTAAAGGCAATGCTTGCGGGGCCGTCCCACGGCTCCATCAGACAGGCATGATATTTGTGGAATGCCCTGAGTTCCTCGCTCAATGATGTATTCTGTTCCCAGGCAGCCGGTATAAGCATCATCATCGTATGCGGCAGCGACCTGCCGGCCAATACCAGAAGTTCAAAGACGTTATCGATAGCCGCCGAGTCGCTCCCGCCCGGAACAATAATCTGCTTCAGCTTCTCAATATCATCCCCAAAAAGCGGACTTGCCAGTAGATTTTCCTTTGCCTTCATCCAGTTGATATTGCCACGCAGTGTGTTAATCTCTCCGTTATGGGCCAAAAATCTGAACGGCTGCGCCAGATCCCAAGTAGGGAATGTATTGGTGCTGTAGCGGGAATGAACGAGACAGAGAGCGCTCTCAATGTTGTCATCGCGGAGATCCGCAAAGTACTGATCAAGCTGATGCGGCATCAGGAGGCCTTTGTAGGAAAAAGTGCGGGAAGAGAGATTGGTGATATAGAAGAACGACTTCTGGGTGTATTGCGAAGAGCGAATAGTGTTTTCAACCCCTCTTCTGATAACATAGAGTTTTCTTTCAAAGGCCATCTGGTCTTTTATGGTAGGACCTTTCTGAATGAATGCCTGTTCGATGACCGGCTCGGTCTCGCGTGCCGTCCTGCCGATGTGCGAATTGTCTACCGGCACCTCACGCCAGCCCAGCAGCGTTTGTCCTTCCCGGGCAACAATCTTTGCGAAGACCGCCTTACAAAAATCGCGGTTTTTCTTGTCCGGCGGTAAAAAAATCAGCCCGGTTCCGTAGGCACCGGATTCCGGGAGATCAATTTGGCTTTCGGCGGCAACCTTCCGAAAGAAGGTATGAGGTGTCTGGATTAAAATGCCGGCGCCGTCGCCGGTATCCGGGTCTGCCCCAACCGCCCCCCGATGGGCCAGGCGTTTTAAAACCTGCATTCCTTGCATAACAATGCTGTTTGACCGGGTCCCCTTCATATTACAGACAAACCCGACACCGCATGAATCATGCTCAAACTGCGGGTCATAGAGCCCTTGTTTCTCCGGACGATGTGCGTACTCTGTTAGTGCCATTGCTCGACGTTGATTCCTAACTTTTTTATCTTCGTGTGAAGGGTATTGCGGTTGATTCCCAGTATTCTTGCGGCCTTACTCTGATTGCCGCGTGTCCTATATAATACCATCTCTATGAGTGGTTTTTCCACCGCCGATATGACAAAGTCATGCAGGCGGCCTTCAGGGGACCTTAGAATGAAATCTTCGAAATCCGCCAGTACATGTTCAAAAGGGAGCCGTCTCCCGGTTGTGTTGTGAAGGACGCCGTCTTGCCTCATGGGTCTTCTGCTTAAGATTCAGGCACCTCGTTGTAAAAAAACACTATACGCGTTTTTTTGGTAGCATCGCCGAAAAATTTGAAAGTATCTGCCCTGCCTGAGTCTGGAACTCTGTCTTTTTGTCAAAATAATCTTTAACCATAATAAAAATATCTGCTTGTGTCAATGACTCCGGCCCAAGATATGCCAGTATCCACGAGGTAACCATCTCCGGGGTAACCTCGATATGGAACTGGATACCATAGGCATTCCCGTTTACCCGGAAGGCCTGATGAGCACATTTCTCGGATTCGGCGAGCAGCACACCGTCTGCGGGTATATCAAACCGATCTTCGTGCCACTGAAAAACCGTGAATTCTTTTAAACACCTTGCAAACAGAGGATCGCGGGCGCCTGCGTCGGTCAGACGCGCCACATGCCACCCCATTTCATGGGCAACCCCCCGCCTAACCACGGCCCCGCAGGCCTTTGCCAGAAGCTGCGCACCAAGACAGATTCCCAAAATGGGGATATGCGCCTGGAGGGCCTTTCGGATAAACCGATCCTCTTCTTTCAGGAAAGGATAAGCCTCCTCTTCATACACATTCATCGGCCCACCAAGAATAATGATGGCCGTAATACCCTTGAGCCCCTCGGGAAGAACATCTCTCTGCGCAACATGTGATACCGTAGTCGGCATTCCTTCTCTTTCAAAGAATGTCTTAATCAGCCCGGGGGCCTCAATAGCGATGTGCTGTATGATAAGGATCATCGTCGTAAACCCCGTTAGACCCCCGTACGCCTAAAGCCCGGGTTTTTTATGTTCTCATCTAACGGCACATTCATCTTCTTGCTTTAACAAACGGTTCTTTCTGCATCTAACAGGGTAAAGGTAATCGGCCCTCACCCGTCAGCTTTGAACAGCTGAAGGACCGAGGGCCGATAACCAAAGACCTTTCTGCATTATTAAATATCGAAATAGAGGTGGAATTCGTACGGATGCGGTCTCAGACGAAGCGCGTCGATTTCTTTTTCCGTCTTATACTCGATCCACGTCTCTATGACGTCCTTGGTAAAGACATCGCCCTCGAGGAGAAATGCATGATCCTTCTGAAGCGCCTTAATGCTTTCTGCAAGAGAACCGGGAACGTTCGGGATCTTTTTTGCCTCACGTCCGGTGATTTCGTAGATGTTCCTATCCGTCGGATCGCCCGGATCGATTTTATTGCGGACGCCGTCAAGACCGGCCATAAGCATCGCAGCAAACGCCAGATAGGGATTGCACGAACAGTCGGGCGGCCTGAATTCGATCCGCTTTGACTTCGGATTATCGGTATACACCGGAATCCGGACTGCCGCACTCCTGTTCCGGGCCGAATACACCAGATTAACCGGTGCCTCATATCCCGGTACAAGACGCTTGTACGAATTGGTGGTTGGCGCGGCAAACGCGAGAATGGCCGGGGCGTGCTTGAGCAGCCCTCCGATATAGTATTTTGCTGTCTCGCTTAAGAGCGCATAACCGTTTTTATCGTAGAAGATGTTCGTGTCGTCTTTCCAGAGTGACTGATGCACATGCATACCGCTCCCGTTATCGCCGAAAAGCGGTTTCGGCATAAATGTCGCGACCATATTATGCTTTCTGGCTATATTCTTGACGATGTATTTGTACATCATGCACTTATCGGCAACCTTCACCAGCGTATCAAACTTCATGTCTATCTCGCACTGTCCGGCCGTCGCCACTTCATGATGATGTACCTCAACCGGAATACCGGCCTTGATCATGGTAAGGATGATCTTACTCCTGAGGTCCTGCAGTGAATCGTGCGGCGGAACCGGAAAGTACCCTTCTTTGTACCGCGGCTTATATCCCAGATTAGGATTCTCCGCGCGGCCGGAGTTCCACTCGCCTTCGTCAGAATCAACGTAGTAATAACATTCGTTTTCCGTCTGATCGAACCTCACGTCATTGAATATGAAAAACTCCAATTCCGGTCCCCAGTAACTTTTTGTGGCGATACCGGTCTTCCGTACAAATGCGGCCGCCTTCTTCGCGATAAAGCGGGGATCGCGGGTATACGCCTCTTTGGTGAGAGGGTCGTAAATATCACAGATGATGCTCAGGGTCGGTACCTCACAAACCGGATCAATGACGGCGGTTGTCGGATCAGGGACCAGGATCATATCTGATTCCTGTATCTTCTGGAACCCCCTGATTGAAGAGCCGTCAAAACCGACTCCCTCTGCCCAGATGCTCTTGATCGGGTCGTCGATTTCGGTCAACTCTGAAACCGGCATGGAAAAGTGTTGCCACAATCCGGGAAGGTCGTTAAACTTGAGATCGACGATCTGAATGTTGTTTTCCCTGATCATGTTCGCGATCTTCTGGATTGCGGATTCATCCACTTCGCCGTTCCAGCGAACTGCGTTCTTTTCTGCAACTGTCGTTTCTGCCATTGTGCTGCCCTCCTTTAAATGAGGCCATCACTTACAGAATGCCAACGAATGTAAGTGATCTGGCCGAATGTACCCCGAAGCTTACGTAGAAAAGTTCCTTGAATTTTTCAAGTGCTTAAGCAAGGGGTGTTTAGTTAGTTCCTTTAAATGAGCGCATCATTTACCGAGATTTTGTGAACGTAAATGATATATGTGAATGTACCCCAAAACCCGTCTGCCGGCGGACAGACCTGCTGGAAAAAAGTCGAAGAAATTTTTCCTGCGTTCAAGCAAGGGAGTCTTGTGTCTTCCTTATCTATTGCAAGGTTCGTGCCAAAATAGGGAGGCGCTCTATATTTTCTATAATCTATTTTATTGATACAAGTTACAGAAATATATAAATAACGCCGATACAAACCTGCTTTTAAAAAATGCTTAAAACTTAATCAATGACTGACAGAATCAGGGCATCTCTTAGCGATTAGCGTAGAGCGGTTAGTGATTAGATTGTTAGTTTTTCTAGACGCTACACGCCAGAAGACGCTGTGTTACCCGATTGCCTTACTGCCTTTTTCCCCGGTGCGGATCCTGATGCATTCGGGAAGGTCCAGTACAAAAATCTTGCCGTCTCCTATAGTGCCGGTTCGGGCGCCTGCAATAATTGCATTAATGGTTGGTTGCACAAAGTCTTCATTGACCGCTATCTCGAGCCTGATCTTCTTCAGCAGATTGACTTCGTGCACCACACCCCGGTACGTCTCGGTAAACCCTTTCTGCTGGCCGCATCCCAGGGCATTGGTAACGGTCATCTTGAAGACCTCTGCATCATACAGTGCCTTTTTGACATCTGGCAGTTTGTGAGGCTGTATCATTGCGATAATAAGTTTCATGGTATCATTCCTCCTTTCATGAGCCCCCGCCGTTTAGCTGGTGGTAAAGACCTGGAATCCCGCGTATGACTCCATGCCGTGTTCGCCAATATCGAGACCTTTTAGTTCTTCTTCGCGCGTCACACGCAATCCAATAGTTGCATCAATAACCTTAAAGAGAGTTCCCATTGCAATTAAAACAAAGCCGACGACGGCAATAACCCCGAGTGATTGTATTCCAACCTGCATCATCCCACCGCCGTATAACAATCCGTCATACGCAAGACCGAGTGATTCCCTGCCGAATATTCCGACTGCAAGCGTTCCCCAGATACCGTTTAGTCCGTGAACCGGAACAGCTCCGACCGGATCATCAATTTGTAATTTATCTAACAAGACAACACCTAATACTACAATAATGCCTGCAAACGCACCGATCGCAATGGCTGCCCATGGTTCTACAAAGGCGCACGGCGCGGTTATTGCAACCAGCCCGGCCAGAGCACCGTTCATTGCCATGGAGAGATCCGGCTTGCCGAACATCCTCCATACCGTTGCCATCGCCAGTATTCCACCTGTTGCTGCAGCCAGATTTGTGTTAATGGCCACCCGAGAAATGAGACTGCCATCGCCAACGCTCAAGGTAGAGCCGGGATTAAATCCAAACCAGCCAAACCATAAAATGAACACTCCCAATGAAGCCAGCGGAATTGAATGCCCAGCAATCATATTCGCGCTACCATCGGTATTATATTTTCCGAGGCGCGGTTTCAAGACTATTGTCCCGATAAGAGCGGCAAAGCCGCCGACTGCATGAACAACAGTAGAACCGGCAAAATCGGCGAAATGAAGCCGGGAGAGCCAGCCACCGCCCCACACCCAGTGACCGACAAGAGGGTAAATGAATGCCGAGATGAGAAAAGAATATGTTAAATACGCGCTAAATTTCATTCGTTCTGCCATACCACCGGCTACAATTGTGGCAGCAGCACCACAGAAGGCGGCTTGAAAAAGCCAGAAGGCGAATAATGGAATATCGGACCCCGATTCTGCCCCTCTCAAAAACCAGCCCGAATACCCCATAAAGCTATTGCCTTCTCCAAACATAATCGCATATCCAAATATGAAAAATCCCAGAGAGGCCATACAAAAATCAAGGAAGTTTTTGGTTAGAATATTACAGGTGTTTTTTGCCCTGATAAAACCCGCCTCAACCATACCGAATCCTGCCTGCATAAAAAATACCAAAAATGCTGCCAATAACACCCAGAGGGTGTCTACTCCTACAGTTGAGGCATACAAAACTGATTCGGCAGCCAGAGCAGGAGAGGCAATAACGCTATATATGCCGCCTAGCAATAGTCCTGTTAGAGTTATTTTCCGGAACATAGTAACCTCCTTTTTAATTAAATGTCAAAATGGCCCCGATAAAGACTTCGTCGTCCTGATTTCCATCATCGGAATCCTTGAGATCGCCAAACGGGATCGAATAGTTTACGCTTGGTACAAACGTACAGTTCTTTGTTAAAGGAAACGTCAGCCCGGCACTCAATCCTACATCGCCGCCGTCTCCGTCGATGAAAAGCTCGCTATTATAGCCGGCGCTCGCCCCCAGATCCAGGGTAATCGGGCCGTTTCCCAGGGTAAAACTGTGTCCGATACCCAGCAGGATATAGTCACCGTCTCCGCCACCGGAATCTTCATCGGCATAGTCGTGATACCAGGTGAGTGACGGTGAAAGCAGTGTATCGAGGGCGACACCTATATAAAACTCTGTGCTCTTCGCATCGGCTGCCGGAAAATCATAATAGGTATGTCCTGCCGAAAGACTCAGCATATCGAAGCTATAGGTATAATCAATCGCATAATCCACCTCATCCGAATTCAGGGCATCTTCCGCATCAATATCAAAGCTTCCCCAGATAGAGGCGGTAAATCTGTAAGCGCTCAGATAGAGTCCCGGCTGCAAAACCGGATCGTCATCGAGCTTAAATCCTCTCCACATATACTTTGCATATACAGCAAGATCGGTGCTGATCTCGATCGGTATATCTTCCAAAAAGCCCTCTGTTTCTTCTGCAGAAACAATACCGACGTTACACACAAGACACCCGCACACTAGCATTCCTGCGATCTTTTTAAGCATCTCATACCTCCTTTTTTCTTTGCGGTTTTGCCGTCTGGCGCCGGGGACACGCAGCGCTTTCTTTTAAAAACCAATCCCCCGGGCCTCTTAGTGGATAAACTCTTACCTTTGCTTTATGCAAAGCCCGTGCCAATTCCAAAAGAATGTTCAGAAAAAATATACACTATCTGTAACTTCTTATTTTTTCGATTGTTGCGTGATTATCGGGAGAATTCTTGGGATTGCTTCGGGAGAGCTAGTATAAGAAAGGGGCCTGCCAATTTTCAGGCAGGCTGCCTGCAATGCGGTCACTTAAAAAGAAAAACTGTCCGTTGTGCGGACAGTCTTTCGCTAAAATGTGTTAGCGGACAATTACTGAGGCGCTCTGATCAAAGGGGTTGGTGCGCAATGCGAGGGAAAAAAGATACGGATAATTCTCTTTCAGGTGATTCATATAGCTAACCCACTCGATAGCCAAGGAGTGATACGCCCTCGTGATGTCACCTGCCAGGTGCTGATAATCTGATTGGGGCAGTGTTCTCAAATCGTCTCTATAAGCCAGCTCTTCGGAAAGGTGAAATACCGCCCATAAGAGATCGGTAAAAGAGTCATGCTCCAACAGGTTGGGGTTTTCGAGCAGGCGCAGCAAAAAATCCCTGCGCTCGATAAGAAAAATACGGAGCATCTCGAGATCTATTTTGTTAATATCCACGGTATAGGTGCGCCCTTTTAAGTATAGAGCGGCGGCCCGAAATTCCTTTCTGGTCCAGCTGTCCTTTGCCGGAATATGCTGTCGTATTTCACCGGCCTTCCGATCAGACTCCGAACAATAGGCTAAAAGACGGGTGCCGACCTCGCTAAAAAAGGTCCCGATAATCATATTGAGTTTTTCAAAAAGAGACCGCTTTTCTCTGATAGCCAAAAGCTGGTGGATAATCAGGGTAACAAAAAGTACCTCGACCGGGACAAAAGCAATATCCCCCACCAAATAAATCATGATGTGATGCATATCATGAAAGAGAATATAGTGGAGAAAATAGAGGCCTGCCGATAATCCGATAAGGACTAACGCCAGCATAATTTGCCACCTGTGTTTTTTCATATTCATCTCTCAACGTCTTTATTAATGGCGATCCTGTATTTCTCGATTTTATTATGCAGGGTATTGCGGTTCATTCCGAGAATCTTGGCCGCCTTGAGCTGATTGCCTTTTGTCTCCTTCAGGGCATTGACAATAAGGGCTTTTTCTACCGTGGTCAGCATATCCTGCTTTTTGTCTGTCCCGGAAAGAGAAGAAAGCTGTCTGTAAAGGGAATCCAGAACGGTCTCGAGACTCTGCTGCTCTTTTATCAGCTCGTCCGTCCCCGTTTCTTTTTTTCCTTCGGCAAATACAGGCAATTCATCCGCAAGGATATGGTCGCTTTTACTGAGAATGCACAGCCTTTTGATCGTATTCTCCAATTCCCGGATATTGCCGGGCCAGCTATATGCCTGCAAACGCTCCAAGGCCTCGTTACTGAAACCGGTTATCGTACGGCCCAGCTCTCTGGCATACCGGCTCAGGAAATATACTGCCAGATCAGCGATGTCTTTCTTCCGTTCGCGGAGAGGCGGGATGGTGATGCTCACAACGTTCAGGCGATAGTACAAATCCTCGCGGAAAAGCCTCTCTTTCATCAGGGTTTCCAGATTCTTATTTGTTGCAGCGATCAGGCGGACATCCACATTGATCGGCGTATTACTGCCCAGCCGCGTGATCTTTCTTTCCTGGAGTACCCGCAGCAGTTTTGCCTGGATGGGAAGCGACATATCTCCGATTTCGTCCAGAAAAATCGTCCCTCTGTCACACTGCTCAAATTTTCCGATGCGCTGCGCCTGTGCATCGGTAAAAGCCCCCTTTTCATGACCAAAGAGTTCGCTCTCAAGAAGGTTCTCAGGAATGGCCGCGCAGTTTACCGGCAGAAAGGGGCTGTTTGCGCGCCTGCTGTGATGGTATATAGCCCGGGCGATCAGTTCCTTGCCGGTGCCGCTTTCGCCGCGCAAAAGCACCGTCACATCCTGAGGTGCCACCTGTCCGATCAGTTTATATATCTCCTGCATCTTGGGTGAGGAGCCGATGATGCATTCGCCTTCATCCAGACTGCACGCCTCGGGAGGCACTGAAATCGTCTCCTGCTGAATTCTGTCTACCTTAAGGGCCTTGGTCACCAGCTCCCACAGCTTCGGGATATCAAAAGGTTTGAGAACATAGTCAAAGGCGCCGAATTTCATCGCCTCGATCGCCGTCTCGGTAGTGCCGAAGGCCGTCATGATAATGACGAGTTGCTTCGGTTTGATTTCCCTGATCTTCTTGAGAGCATCAAGACCGCTCATGCCGGTCATCCGGATATCCATAAGCAGTAAATCGATATCCTCGGCTTCGACGGTCTGCACTGCCTCTTCCCCGCTTTTCGCCTCCATAACGGTGAAACCGCGTTCGCTGAAGATGCGTTTTAACGAATAGCGAATGCTTCTGTCGTCGTCCACGATTAAAATGCGCTCGCTCATGTTGTCTCTCCCGGTTTTACCGGTAACGCTATACAAAACCGGGCCCCGCGCGGTTTATTATCCTTGACGGCTATATACCCGTCGTGTTCGTCTACTATGCGCTTTACGATAGACAGGCCCAGCCCTATTCCTTCTTCTCTGGTAGTAAAAAAAGGCTCGAACAGTTTTTCTTTTATGGCATCGGGTATGCCGGCCCCTTCGTCGCTAACCGTTATCTCGATGAAGGTATCATGATAAGACGTGATGACCGTCAAACGTCCGCCTTCAGGCATTGCCTGCATCGCGTTAAGAAGCAGGTTGAGAAGGACCTGTTTAAGCTGTTTTTTGTCGGCCTCTATCTCGGGAAGCTTGTTCAACTCCTCTGCGAGCCATATATTTCTCTCTTCGGCCTCGACGGCTATCAGACTGAGGGTTTCCCTGACAACCTGGTTGACCTCGACGGGCGAGAAACTGGGTTGCCGGGGTTTGGAGAAGTCAAGGAATTTGCTTATAATCTGATTGACCCGCTCTATCTCTTCCTCGACTACCCTGATGTCTTCCTTCGCACTATCCTCGCTGAGCCGCTCGCCGAGTGAATGCACCAGCACCTTAATGCTGGTCAGCGGATTACGTATCTCGTGGGCGATGCCGGCGCTTAATTTTCCCATGGCTGCCAATTTTTCTGACTCGATAAGTTTATCCTGTGTCTCCTGCAGCCGACGCGTTGCCTCTTTCACCCTGTCCTCAAGCGTGCGACTGAACGACCTGAGCTCTTCGTACATCTTGGCGTTCTCGATGGCAAGGCCTGCCTGATTGGCAAACGTGATCAACGACTCAAATTTCTCGGCGGAGATGGAACGGTCACTAAAAAGATTGTCGGCGGTAATAATACCCAGCACCTTATCTCTGCCGACCAACGGAACGACCGCAAACGACTTAAGTCCGAACAGCTGCTTAAGTCTGGGGTTGACACGCGAATCGCGTAACGCATCTGCGACGATAAATGGCTGTCTCTCGATAACGGCACGCGCCACCATACTGTCTTCCTTATCGAGCGGCAAATTAATGCCGATAATTTTATCGTGCTCTACGCCGACCGCCATCTTGCATTCGAGCGTCCGGTCTTTTTCATTAATTAGATAAAGCCTGGTTCGGTCAAACCCGATGGCCCGTGTAACCCCATCTAAGATAAGATGCAGAATTGCATCGAGGTCGAGCGTCTGCATGGACTTGCTGATTTCATGCAGGGCGGACAACTCCTCCAGACGACCGAAATCGGCACTCTGTGGCGGCCTTTTCCTGTTTTTCTTTCTATCTGGTCCGGCGTTCATTGCTCCTCACAACACCTACTGAAAAGTGGCCGGGCACCCCTGGCAACTGCCGGTCGGACACCCGGAAGGCGGGCAGGAAGCAGTTGGAAACGAGGCCGTCTTCGAACGGGCAGTGCCAACACTGAAAGAACCAAAACACCTTATAATATCAGTACTTGCGCACTTCTTGCATCGCATCGCCTCCCCTTCCTTGTTAACCCCTAGCAGGAGGTCGAAGGTGGTCCCGCACGCGTTACATCGAAAAGAATATATCGGCATCTTATAAGCCCTCTCTGTCCAAAAGTGAAACTCTATTGTGGCACACCCTATTTCAGGATGTCAATATCGTTTTCAATACTGGACAGATACGGGGTTTTTGTAGATAATAAATGAGGACGTACCTTGGCAAACAGAGTGAAGCTAAGTTGCTGTCCGAATGTATCCCGAGCACAGTCGAGGGATCTCGATGGATGCGCACCTCAGAAGCGTTGTGCTCCCTAAGGTGCTATTAAACATGAAAATCTACATCGGCGCAACCAGACAGAATGACGGAAAGACCATCGTCTCTTTAGGCCTCCTGAATGCCCTCCGAACACGCACCGGGAAAATAGGTTATATTAAACCCGTTGGTCAGCATTACGTTAAGGTGGGCGGTCATAAGATTGACGAAGATGCCATACTCATGAAGGAGATCTATAAACTCGAGGATGACCTTTGGCACATGAGCCCTATTGCCGTGCCCCAGGGATTCACCGAAGAATACATCCTGCACGGGAAAAAGGAGATACTTGTTAAAAGCATTGAGCAGGCCTATACAAAAGTTTCTGCGAATAAAGACATTACCATCATCGAGGGAACGGGGCATGCCGGAGTTGGTGCGGTTTTTGATATGTCCAATGCGGAGGTGGCAAAAATTATCGGTTCCAAGGTCCTTCTGGTCAGCTGCGGAGGAATCGGCAAGCCCATCGACGAAATTATGCTCAATAAATCGCTCTTTGATATGAACGGGGTCGAGCTTATCGGTGTAGTCGTCAATAAGATATTCCCCGAAAAATTCGAACGCATCAAAGAGCTGGTAAAGCAGGGTCTTGCCAAACAGGGCATCGAACTTCTAGGCGCCATGCCGTTTAAGCAGCCGCTCTCCAATCCGACACTCGGACAGCTGCTTGAAGAAATCAACGGGGAATTGATCAGCGGGGAAAAGGGGCTTTCCAACTCCGTCAATAAAATTGTAATCGGGGACATGCCGGCCCATGAAGAGCTTGATTATTTCAGTGGAGGGGCCCTGCTGATTACGCCCGGCAACAGAGAAGACCTCATGCTCGCCGCTATGAGCAGCTTTGTCACCGGCGTTACCGACGAATACCGCGTAAGCGGCATTATCCTCACCTGCGGTATTTATCCCCATAAGACGATTACCCGCCTCATTTCGCAGACCGACATTCCAGTCATTGCGGTCAAGGACGATACCTTCTCTACCGCGTCAAAGATCAGCAGCCTGATCGTTAAAATTCGTTCGACCGACACCGACAAAATTAAGGCAACCGAGGAATTGATTGAACAGTATGTCGATGTCGACAGGCTCCTGGAGAAGTTGAAAGAGTAGCTTCTACCTTAAGGCCTGACCCGGAATCTATTTTTCCCCCACATTAAAATGTGGGCTACACATCTGCATATTGTTATGTTAATTTGAGACCGTTGAAAAAGTATCTCGTGCTGTCATTACAAGGAAGCAAAGCGACCGAAGTAATCTCAAAAAGAGAGATTGCTTCGCCATTCAGGCTCGCAATGACGTCTTTAGCAGGGTTTTGCAA
>JAFGGP010000022.1 GCA_016930485.1 Candidatus Omnitrophota bacterium
AAGGGCAAGCAAATTTCAAATGAATTGCTTAATCCCAAATGACAAATAAGAATCTGTCATTCCCGTGGAAACGGGAATCCAGAAAAAGAGTGGGTTCCCCAGGTCAAGTCCGTCATATGGCGAGACTGCGCCAAAGGCGAGCCCGAGGATGACAGAATTTTTTAAGTTATTTGATGATTTGGATTTCATTTGGGTTTTGGGATTTGCCATTTGTCATTGAAAGTCGCTTGTGTCCTGTGACCTGGTGACTTTGTGACTTTTGTGTCGGTCCGGCCCTCGATGTTTTTTGAACCCGGGTAACCCGCGAACCCGGGTAACCCGCGAACTATATGTTATTTTACTTCAGCTTTGCCTCCATCACGCGGATATCCTCTTTGATGGCCTCGAGGTCTTCCTCGTGTTCGATCTCATCTTCGAGTATCTTGAGCGCTATATCATAGGTCACCGGGTCTTTGTCTTTGGTATAGTCCATAATCTTCTTATACTGCGTAATCGCGCACTGCTCCCCCTTGATGTTCTGCTCCAGCAGAACCCGCACGTCCGGGTCATCCGGACGGTCGTAGCCGCAGTTTGTCTGGGCGAGCCACTCCTTCGGCTCCAGGAGCGGGGTGCCCCCCAGCTGGATAATCCGGTCAGCGACCATCCCGGCGTGACGCAGCTCATCGGCCGAATGCTGCAACAGTTCGGCCACAACCGCCTCGCGCGGCATCCCGGCAGCCACCTTTGCCCCGATCCAGTACTGGTAATACGCAAGCCACTCATCGGCGAAGGCCTTATTGAGCAACGCGATCAGGTCTTTTACCTTGATTCCGAGCGACTCTAAAATCTCCCTTCCCTTCGTACCCATACCACACCTCCTTTTAATGAGCCCCCGTCGTTTTGATTCGTTTCACTTCTCAAAACGAATCAGCGGGGGCGAATTAACCCCGTGAGAGAGTCTTCTGTCTTTTCTCTCATGGGGTTGACCCCGCAGCCCGCCTGCCGGCGGACAGGCCTACCGGGGAAAAAGTCGAAGACACGTTCCCGGTGTTCAGGCAAGGGATGTTTGGTTACTCCTCCAGCCACCAAATCGCCATGTCATCATTAATTAAATCTCAAATTCCGAATGTCAAATCTCAAATGAATCGCTTAATCCCGAATGACAAATAAAAAATAGAAAAGCTTTTTTAGGGTATTTGCCCGTCTCGCCACTGGCGGACAAGGTCTCGCCATATGGCGGAGATTTTGGATTTCATTCGGGTTTTGCCTGCCCTTCGAAGCTATGCACGAAAGTAGCATAGCGAAGAAAGAGAATTTGTCATTTGTCATTGAAAAATAACTGGTAGCGTTGTGACTTGCGTTAAAAAACGCCCTCCGCCCGTATATCCTCTACCCGGTTCTGCGCTACCAGCGTATCGGTCAGGCGCAGCCATTCCACTATCAGTTTTTTTAACTGCACCTCGTGGGATATTTTATTGAATTTATTGTCCTCCAGCTTATTTACCTCGTCGATCAAGTCGTTCAGGGTGACCTTTCCGAATGAATAGTTTTCGGTTTCATCCTCGACGATCGACTGGGCCAGTTTGATCTTCTGATCCGAAAGTTCTATCAGCCTTCTCTCCCGCTCAATCTGGTCGTAAAGATTGCTCAGGCTGGTATGGAGCCTTGCGTAGGTGCCTTCGGTGCCGAGGGCGGTCTTGTCACGGGCTATTTTGGCCGTCTCATACTCCGCCCGTTCCACCTGTGACGGCAGCGGCCATTCCAGGGAGACCCCGGCAAACGCCTGTTTATCGGTCGGGACCACGTCGTGTCCTGTGCCGTCTACCGAAAAACCGGCAAAGAGGTCTATCGAAGGCAGGAGCGCGTCGGCCGCCTTGTCCACCTTGAGAGAACTTTTCTCCTCGAGCATGGTCAGGGCCTTATATGTCCTGCTCGCGTCGGTAAAGCGCCGGTACTCCCCCGCGAAATCGATCGTCCTGTCTTCGTACAAAACAGGCTGCTCCGGAATGAACGCTTCATCCCCCTCGTAGCGAATAGCCTCTTTTATGAGGGTAAGTGAGCGGGCGTAGGTGGTGCGGAGCGCAACAAGGTTCTCTTCCTTTGCCAACACCTGCAGCTGTATTTTATTGACATCGATCGGCAGCGCGACGCTCTTCTTCTCGCGCTCTTTGATATTCTCAAGGAGTTTGACATTCTCCCTGTACGAGTTTTCGGCGGTCTTTACGTTTTCAAAGGCGGAATACCAGTCAAAGTATCTCTGGATCAGGGTCGCGAGGTAATCCTCGTAGGCCTCGATTATCTGATGGCGCGCGATGTCTGTCTCGATGCCGACGATTTTGTCGAGCAGGCGGTTTGCCCTGCCAAAGGCATTCTCCGCGATGGGCTGTGAAACGATGATCGAATAGTCGGAGGTGATGTCATAGGTGCTGCTTTTGATGGACGAGTTGTACTCGGCGGTAATATCGGTTCCTTGCAGGGGAAACAGCTTGCTCAGGGAAACCGTATTCTCGGGCGCCTCCTCATCTTCCTCGAGAACCGTCACATACTGGCTTTTTACCTCGATTACCAGATCCTTGGCAGGTAATTGCAGGGCCTTTTCGTACTGAAGGGCGAGTTCATCGATAAGAATCTCTTCGAATGAGGTGTCCTTTTCGGAGGCCAGCCGGATAAATTCCGTGAGAGAGAGTGTACGGCCTCCGTCATCGCCGTCGGCTGCCGCAACAACCGGATAACATACGCACACCACAGACATAATAATCGTGGCGACAACCAGCCGTTTCATTCATGTGCTCCTTTTAGAGAGAACCGTAACTGCAGGCGTTTAAACACATCATAGATACAGGGAATCAACAGAAGCGTGATCAAAGTCCCAAAGGAAAGCCCCCAGGCAAGGGCAAGCATCATCTGGGCAAGCATGGCGTCGTATCCGGCCCACCCGTAGGCGGTGGGGATAATGGCGACGACCGTGGTCACCGTAGTAAGTATCACGGCCCTGAGACGCGTCTGCGCGATCTGCGCGACCTGTGCACGTATGCCCTCTATCCCCTGTGACGGATCAAACTCGCTGTCAAGCTTTGCTATCATGATAATCGCATCGTTGATGACCACACCCGAAAGGCCCAGCGCCCCGATTACCGCAAAAAAACCGTAGAAGGCGATGCCGTGCCCCCAGAAGGCAAGGATAATACCCACTACGCCGAACGGGATGGCCAGCATAATTATAAACGGTTTCAGCAAAGAATTAAAGAGGAGAGCCAGAACGACAAAAATGAGGGCGATGGTCATTATGATGGCCGTCACAAAATCCCTCTGCGATTCGCGGGTATCCTGCACCTCGCCGGTAAACTCGATGATACTCGAGGGGTACCTGGATTGAAATTCCCTGAAAAGCTTTCCTTCAAAATAGCGCGCTATGTCGAGGGGGGTTGTTCTGGCCCCGGGTTTGAGATCGGCGTAGACGCGGGTAGTCCGTTTCATATCGTCGCGTTCGATCGAATCAGGGGCCAGGACCTCATGCACCGTCACCAGATCGTTCAGGGGGACAAGGTACTTTCCCTGGTTTTCTACCGGTATCTCAAAAATTTTATCGATGTCGTCCTTGGCATCCTCGACCACGGTAAGCCGGACATATACCGGCTCGTCGTCGCCGCTGAAGTCGTATAAAATCGAACCCTCGAGCGCGGCACGCAGCGTCTTTGCGATATCCGACGGATTTATGGCGAGCCGTCTGATGATGTCGCGGTTCAGCTCCAGCTGATACTCCGGATTATAGGGGGGCTGGTCGATCTCCGCATTGATCAGGGCCGGGTGCGAGGCAAGCGCGGCGGCAATTTCGGCGGCAATGGCGCGGCGTGTCTCGTTGTTATTCTCCTTAACGGTGATCTCGATCGGACTGCCCCCGCTCTGCCCGTGCCACGTCTTGCTGAACCGCACCTTTGTAATGCCTTCTATCCCCTCTGCCTGTTTTTCCCACTCGGCGATAAGCTGATCGGCCGATTTTTTTCTTTTTTCCTTCGGCAGAATCTCGATGTGCATGCGCAGATTATTCTCGAGCGCTGAGGAGCCGCCGCGACCCCTGCCTATCTCGTTTCTGAACCCGACTACCTCCTTGCCGATATAGCGCATAATAATGTCTTCGAGCGGTTGCGACAGGCGTGCGGTCTCGTACCGCTTTGTCCCCGGCGGGGCCTCCGCGGTCAAGCGGATATCCCGTGTCTCCTCATCCGGGAACATGATAAACTTCATCTTCTCTTTAGCGATAACCCCCGAGGTGATCAGGAGGACGATAAAAAAGATAAACACTATCCGCTTGCAGCCGAGCGCCCTGTATATTATCTTGCCGTAGGCGTTTTCGCATCTCGCAAACCAGTGTCCCTCAGGGGCGTCTTCTTTCTGTCGGTGTCTTTCAATTCGCCTCTCGACCAAAGGCCACAAACCGCAGGTGAGCACGCACCGCACCTTCCTTCCGAAGGGAAGCGACATGTGCCCCGGCAGGATGCAAATGGCCTCAAGAAGGCTCGCTCCCAGCATAATCGAGACGATGGGCGGTATGTACTTTACCATCACGCCGAACCTGCCCGAAAAAAAGAAAAGCGGCACAAACGCGATGCACGTCGTCACAATACTGGCTATAATCGGGAGAAGAACGAACGAGGTCCCCTGTGCCGCCGCCTCCTCCTGAGAGAGCCCGCGGGCACGCAGGCGCGTGACATTTTCGGCCACCACAATCGCGTCGTCCACTACCATCCCCATCACGATAATAACGGCGGCAAGCGTGATGTTGTTGATGGAATAGTTACAACACAGGGCCACGATAAGTGTGAAACAGAACGTAAAGGGAATGCCCATGGCCGTCCATATGCCGGACTGAAAATCAAGAAATAAAAAGAGCGCAACCAGGACCAGGATAAAACCGATCAGCCCGTTAATGCCGATAAGATTCAGTCGGTTCCTGACATCCACCGACTCATCGTCCAGGAGCACCACCTGGATATCCGTTCCCGCCAGGCTGTTTTTTTCAAAATTATGTACCGTCTCCTGGACCGCGTCCAGCGCATCAAGAATGCCGTAGCGCGAGCTTTTGACAACGTTTAAGAAAATGCCTTCGTGCCCGTTTATCTTCGTGACCGTCGTGGTCTTTTCGTATCCCGGAACGACCTCGGCTATATCAGAGAGCCTCACCACCTGCCCTTCGAAACCGCCCTGTATACTCAACGCCTTCAGCTCCTCTATAGAGGTCAGCTCACCCGAGAGGGTTACCTTGGGCTCACGTACATTCTCGATACTGCCGGCTGGCTGGCGGACATTATTGTTGGTTATCTCCTTGGTCACGGTGTTAAAGGGAATGTTGTAATCAATCAGTTTCTGGGGATATATCTTGATCTGAATTTCGTCCTTGAGATACCCGGTTCTATTAATGCTGTTGACCTCCTGGAGACTCAACAGTTGATTTTCCAGCGCCAGGGCATAGGTCTGTAACGCCTTGCGGGAATCGACATCGAGAATGCGTTTGGGGCGGCAAAAGAGGCCGACATCGATAATGGCCTTGCGGGAGGTTTTAAAGATGCGTACTTCGGGGTCGTCGATGATGTCCTCGGGCAGATCGACATCAAGGACCTCGTTGCGTATCTCGGTCATAACCTCGTCTTTATTGCTATAACCCTGTTCGATCTCGGCGGTAACACGTGAGCTGCCTATGCCGGTCGAGCTTGTCACGCGGTGAACCCCGTCGATACTCCGCACCGCCTCTTCGATGGGCTTGGTAACGTAATACTCCACCTCTTCGCTTGAGGCCCCGGGGTATTGGACGCTGATGCGGACCGTATCAAAGGTGACGTCGGGCAGCTCTTCCTTGCGCATCTGGTGCCACGATACAATCCCGCCGATAAAGACTGTGACAAAGATGAGGTTGGCAAGCAGGTGTCTCTTGAGGAAAAAGGAGATGATTCTGTCTTTCATAAAAAGTTAGTTATAGTGGGCCTTATTGCATATAGTAATTAAAGGGATGACAGCAACAGTATTCAGGAAGGCATATTATAGCACAGCCGGGGTAAAAAGGTAAGAGGGAGACCCGTCTGCCCTGTCTGCTTTCATCCCCACTTTCCAGGGCACGCTTCTCGATTCGCCCCGGATTTTACCCCGTACCGAGCTATGCTCTGGTTCGGGGCTCGCTCGAAGAATAAGAAGAATACCGTTCGAGCCCTTTTTGTCATTGCGAGGAGCGGAGAGACGAAGCAATCTCCAGTGCCGTTCGAGCTTGTCGAGAACTTTGCGGCTATGCTCAGTGCAGACTTCTCGACTCCCCGCCAAAAATCGTGGCGGCTCGCTCGAAGAATATATGTCCACTGCCTATATTTTTCGAATTAACACTTAACCTTTGAATATTCTTAGAGTGCGGGAGAATTGACGCCGATTAGACGCCAATTACAGACAGGCAGCAACACTATCATTCGGGGGAATAGGCGCCGATTATTATTTGGGTTTATCGATTATGTTCGAAAGCAGAGGCGGGTATCAGTTTCGGAAAGATGCCTTTTACGCATTATCCCTGTTGCTTTTTCTTGCCAGGAATTGTCTCATCTGGGAAATCAGGCAATTTACCTTTAAACCGAATTTCACATAGGGATGGCTTTTTATTTTCAAAATTCGTTCTTTGCAGAATTTTAATTCGGCCTCCATCTGTAACAGTCTGGCGCTATCGTTTAAACTTGGTGCATTATAATCATTTGTGGGGTCACAAATAAGTATCCATCTTTGCAATGTAGGGTGTGGCCAATTAATGGGCTTGCAGCTCAATCCCGACTTTTCAACAAGATTCGTAACATAGTCTAATGTATACGTTGTGCAATTAGGATAAAGCCATGCTTTGCCTGTATAATTCTGTGCGCCTTCGACAAAGGTGGCAGCAAAAATAGAACTTTTTTTCATTACCTTTCTTGCCTCGGATAAACATTGCTCTATTTGCGGCGAGGAGGCGTGCGAGAAAATAGATTGAGCTAAAATAAAATCGAATTGTTTATCAAATATACTCAAAGCAAAGTTACGACTATTGTTGAACGTCGGTTTTTTAATAGAAATAATATCATTCCCAAGCTCGTTTTTAATTCCTTCTTCGATAAGCCATTGCTCGGGCTCGATTCCGAAGTACCGCCCTGGCAGTAAGTAAGGAATAAAAAGTTTCCCGCCTCTTAATGAACCGCATCCAATATCAAGCAAATAATGCTCCTGCCTCAAGCCGAGAGAAGTCAGCAGATTGAATTGTATCGCACTAATAAGATCGTATGACTCGACAGGACCGACAAATGCTTTGTAATGACGGGACCCGGGAAGAGGCAATGTGGGATGATTTTGTTCGGACATTACCTGAGATTATACCTCATGTTAACCTAAAGTGTTATACTAAAAATGCGGGGCCCGTTGCCCCACAAGATGTGCTATTTTTATAATTTTATCAGAGAAATTTTATAAAAGCAAAATCTATGATTTGAGCCCTGTCGAGAACTCTTCCTTTTTACTGTTCGAGCCCTGTCGAGAGCCGGGTCTTTCAATACCGTTCGAGCTTGTCGAGAACTTTGCGCTATGCTCACTGCACACTTCTCGATTCCCCGCCAAAAATCGTGGCGGCTCGCTCGAAGAATAAGAAGAATACCGTTCGAGCCCTTTTTGTCATTGCGAGGAGCGGAGAGACGAAGCAATCTCCAGTACCGTTCGAGCTTGTCGAGAACTTAAAAGGTCTTTACAACCTTTACGGAGTATTCGGCGTTGCTTGTGGGATTGTCATCGTAGACCGCGTATATGTCCAGCCCCTTACGCGGCTTGAAGGAATAGGCAAGTCTGTAGTATTGCGCATCGTCGGTATATATGACGCGGCCGGCAAGTGCCTGCTCCGGGGTAATATTCCATGAAGCGGTGGTGATAATCTGATCAGAGGTGCCAAAATTATTCGTTCTCTCTGCCGTTACATTCAGGCGCACCATAGTAACCGGTCGCCACCATGTATACGCCGCGTAGTATTCGTAATCATCGCCGCCTAACTTGCCCCAGTCATACTGCACTCCTCCTGAATACTGGTTGCTCCGTGTATTAAAATCGACTGTGGCGCTGTTATACGTATCCTGGTTAAAGTAGTTCTTAAAGACACCGCGCGTATCACTGACAGGCCGGTACGGTCCCTGATCATGATATAATCCCACCCGCATATCGTTCTGAAACTCCACGCTTCCTGAGCCGTACGTGGTCTGGCTTTGTTTCCTTCCGTCGCTTGTCTCCCGGTACTTTGTCCCCACCGAACCCTCTATCGCCTGCCACACCGGATGCGACATCTCCCGGCTATACCCCGTGACAAGTGATGCGCCCCTTGTCCCGGGTACGTTATTGGCAAGAAGCGCGTTTGCAGGGTAATAGCTGGTATCATACTTGTCCCCGGTTGCCGTGACATACATATAATCCCACTTCCAGCCGAGCGAACCCTTGTAATGAGCCCCGCTGCCATCCGGGATATCCGGATCGGTTACCTCAGTGGTCTCGGTAACCGCGGCGTCTACCGAGTAGTTCAGACCATAATCCTGCCTGCCGCCAAACTGGGCGGCTGTCAGTATGTTATTGAACTCCGGCTGCTGGGTCCCCACTACGGTCCCGATAGCAGAGTTGGTCTTATCTAACTCATATAATACGCGGCTTGTCACATCATACCGGTCATCCGGTGACTCACTCAATAATATTCCGAGTTTGGTCCGGCCAACCCGGCCAAAGGCCTTGGTGCCCACATTAAAATCAGGGATGCGCCGTGAATAAAAATATCTGGTATCATCACTCCCTGAGGTGAAATACCCTGAGCCTTCGGCGAAAAACGGGCGGTTCTCACTCAGGGCCTTCTCAGAGTAGGAAAAACTGATATCACTCACCGCATCCTCTACCTGACTAAAATCAGGGTTAAGCGCCAGCATGCCGGTCAGGTTCCGGCGCGGCTGATACCGCACGTCAATGCCGCCGGTCCCCAAAAAATCCTTGACCCTTCTTTTTTTATCAGGGATATTCCTCCCTGCCAATGCATACGGCATAAAGGTCCATGCCTTTTTCTCTGATGAGGGAGGCAGCACCAGCCCGGTCAGACGCCCCATTTCTTCATTCAAACCCTGCGGTGTAATATCGGCCCAATAACTAAATTCCTTGGTGCGGCTCTGGTAGCGCATGAAATTTACGCCAAAGACAGTGTCGCCGTCCTGATAGTTCAGGATTGCAAAGGGTATGGCAAACTCTGCCGACCACCCGTAGTCTGTCCGCTCGGCTGCCCCCTCCCAATCCCCTCTCCATTCAATCTTGGAAGAGCGTCCGCCGGCCCTTGTATCACTCTGCGCGCCTCCGGGGTTCACCGAAAAATTGGAGATATCGCGGTGGTTAAAAAACGGGTCAAGCTGTACGGTAATAGCATCATCGTACCCCATCCCTACATTGCGTACAGCGGTCGTACTTTGGATGGCCTCGGGGTTCTTATCATATATCCGGAAGCCAACATAGAGATACTCGCTATCCCGCATGACTAAGACCTCGGTATCATCGGACGGCTTTTTATTCTTGAGCGAGCACCAGAAGGTATTTGAGACAGCGGCCTTTTCCCATGCCGCCTCATTAAGCCTTCCGTCAATGACCGGTACCGGCACGCCTGATTCTTCGGTTGACTCTATCAGCGGCACCTCCAAGACGCGTTCACGGCCCGGAAACGGAGAGCCTGCCTCTGCCGCATGAGGCAGTATCATGCAGAAGAAAAAGAGCAGGATTGTCGATAAAGTTGTTTTTTGATTAAAACGCATACCTTTTTTATCTTTCTATTATCTTTAGTGATATGATTGCGTCGGTTTATAATATATGAGCTAAAGTTATTTGTCACGTTTATTCTACGGAAATAGAACCCATTGCGTTATTGATTAGCTTCGGCAGTATTTTCCGATAATCAAAATATTCTTCAGCAATTTCCCGTGCCTTCTTGCAGTGAAATTCATATCGGTTATTAACTTCTTCGACAGCGGCAATAGCCTGCTTCATATTCTTAAATGCCAATACCCCTTCACCGGTTGGCAGCCATTTAGAAAACCCTGTTTGCTGGGTTATCACTGGTCTTCCACTGGCCAAGTAAGAAGCGCTGCGCTCGCTGAACCATCCGGAATTGCTAATCACATAGCCGTGTTTGGCAATGGTAAATTCGGCTTTGGAATTTTGAATATAGTTCTGATATTTCCATATATCCCCTGATTCGGTCAATTTCTCTTTGATAATCCACCCTTTCTCTTCTAATAATTCTTTAGCCAAATTTGTACCCCCAACTACTAATTCAAATGTTGAGTTTAACTTGCCTGGCAAATCAATAATCTTTTTAAATGATTCGGCTTTCATTCCATAATATATACCATTATATTCCTCAACGTTATAACTATCCCATTGCATCAAAGTCGTAAAACTTCCTCTATTCTCTATTGGCATTTTGGGCCACGAATCAAGAAAGAGAGGATGGCGTGTAGGCCTCCAAGCTATACCATCATCGGGCATGAAACAATCAAGATGATTAATATTTTCTGCTAAAGAGAAATAACGGTTATATTTTTCGGTCTCAACCCTCGCAGATTTTTGTTTAATGTTATTCAATTGAATAAAAACAGGGTCTTTATCGATTAAAATTCTTATAGGGACTCTTTCGAACCACGGTCTCAATTGATGTAACCGGCCAAAAGCTATTAATAAATCAGCTTCTTTAATAATTTTCTTAATTTTTCCGTCGGAAATCCCAAACCATGTTTTTGAGAGAGCGTTATAATAACTCCAGCGGTCATTATACTCAAAGTGTCTAAATATATTTGAAGCTATTTTTACGCCATAAGAAGGGTCGCTTGTAACACTATTTTTTGAAAAATCATAACAACAATACTGATAATCGCCGCTATCTTCTACAAAATAGACATCATGGCCAAGCTTTGATAAACCCAAGAAATAGTGCAAATCGGCCCACACTCTTCCTCCGATCGGGCCGCGAACAATATAGCCAAGTATAATAATTTTGAGACTATTTGAACTCATGGTATTGCTTTGTTTTGACACTTCCTCTAATTTTTGCAGGATTCCCCGCCACGATTGAATAGGCAGGTACTTCAAAATCAACGACCGCGGCAGCGCCAATAATGGCACCCTCGCCAATCCTGGCCCCGGATAAAATGATAGCGCGTGCTCCGATCCAGACATTCTCCCCAATCACTATGTCATTACCTCTATTATTTGGACCGGGTATAGCAGCAAAAGAATCGGCAATGAGAACCTCATGGGCAAGAAAGCTATAATCCCCGATCGACACCCTGCCGTTCGTGGCGATAATAGCCCCTACCAGGGTGCAAAAGTCTCCAATCTCAACTTCCCCGGCAGGCCCAAGATCAAAGAATGTCGTATAATACACCCCAGAGTCATGGCCTACACGCACCCCACAGGATCGGCGACTGTTGTAATGTCTGAAGGCAAAACTGCTATAGAGCCAGCTGCGTTTGCCAAGCTCTACATTGTCCGGAAGCGGTTCCGGAAACCAATCATGTTCTAATCTATGTGCCATATGATCAGTCCTTGCGAATGCGCGCCGGATTGCCCTCAACTGTTGCCCCTGCAGCCACATCACCCGCGAGAACCGCACCTGCTCCAATACGGGCGCCTTTTCCGATACGAACGCCTTTAAGGATAATAGCCCCGATCCCTATCCAGACATCATCTTCAATGACGACCGATTTTGTCGTTATTGGTGGCCTAGTGCTTTTATCTCCATACGGCGCATTGGCAATGGCATCCAGCTTGCGCAGTTCAGGGTCCTTGGGATGAAAATCGCTGTCCGCGATGGTTACATAGTAGGATATGACAACATTCTTACCTATTTTAATGGAATCGGCGCACATAAAAACAGGTCCTACTAAAATACTATTATCCCCTATTTCGATAACACCTTCTGGCTCAACATTAAAAGTGGCCCAGGTGTAGATGATTACTCCATCACCTAAAACTAATCCTTTTTCTTTCACACTTCTAAAGCGTGCAAAGCTTTCCTTGCGCTCAAGCCAGCAATTTTTGCCTATGTGTACATTCTTGGCTAAAGTACTGTAGTCCCAGTTTCCGGTAATGTCATTCATATCCATATCGTATATCCAATCAATTTTATTAATTGCTATCGAAAATGCACTATTACAGTCCTATTGCATCAATTATTTTCCCCAATACTTTTTCTGCTTTAAAATATTCTTCAGCAATTTCACGCGCAGCTTTACTATGCCGTTCATAATCGGAATGAATCGCATCAATAGCTGTAATAATATCGTTGGTATTTCTAAATGCAAAAAGCCCTTTACCGGTTGGTACGAACTTGCAAAATCCTGTATCCTCGGTTATTACAGGACGACCAGCGGCTAAATAACAGACGCTACGGTCGCTAAACCACCCGCTTTTCGCTTTGACATTCAATTGTTTTGCAACGGTGAATTCGCCTAATGTATCACAGACATAGTCATTATATCGAAAAATATCTACGACTTCTTGAGCTGGTTTGAACAACCAGCCTTTCTTAACAATCAAATTTTCGTCCTTTTCACTAATGCCCCCCAAGGTTAATTCAAGAGGAATGGCAGAGTGACGAGGGAGATCGATAAAGCGGATAAAATCCTTTTGCCAATAATAGATTTCGCCTTTCCATTTAATGCCTTGATGTTTCGTATCCCAATTGGAAATCGTGGTCAATTTAGAATATCGAGGCGCGGCATTTATCGGATTCCACCAATCTGTAATAACAGGCGGCCTTGTGGGCAACCATTGAAATTTTTCTACGGGAAGAAGGCAGTCATCATTCCCAATGTTTTCACCATAGGTAAAAATATGCTGATATCTACTATAGTTGTCAATAGTCTTTTTGTACCCTAAAGCAATTTCAATTTGTGGAATGGTGGGATCCGTCTCCAAATAGACGCGGTTTTGAATTATTTCATGATATGGAAGAGCCTCTTGCGCACCGCAAAGGTTTATTACGCAATCAGCATCTTTATAGAGTTGATCCAGCCCTGCCCTGTCTACAGCGCCGAAGCAAATATCCTGCCTTTCAGGAGGGCGAAAAACCCATCGATCTTCGAAGCCGATGGCTCGCATCTGTTGGGATAAGAATTCAACGCTTGCGGCATATTCATTCGTTTCCCACCACGTCTTCGGATCCTTCAAATACCGGTCAGAATCCTCTACATACCAGACATCGAAGCCCAGTCGGCGAAATCCTACTAAATGATGCAAAACCTGCCATATCATACCTCCGAACGGGAAGGACGAGATCATCCCCCAAACAATGATTTTTCCGCGTTTGGCAGGAGGATATGTATTATTAAACTTGATCATCTGTCTATTAACCTTTAATCGGGCTCGAGATATTATTTGAGATTATCTTTCCCTCTTCCATTTCCAGCCGAATATCGCACGTATCAAGGGTGCTCAAACGGTGGGCAATCATAAAGGTGGTCCGGTTCTTCATTAAGCGCTCCATGGCATCCATAATCAAAGATTCGGTAGCGTTATCCACAGAGCTTGTCGGCTCATCCAAGAGGAGGATCGGCGCATTCTTTAAAAATGCCCGCGCAAGGGAGATGCGCTGGCGCTCACCGCCTGAGAGACGCATACCGCGCTCCCCAACCAGCGTTTCATACTTCTCGGGAAGCCCCATAATAAAGTCATGGGCATTGGCTGCCCTGGCAGCATCGATAATTTGATCTTCATGTGCCAATGGACTGGCATAGGCGATATTTTCCCGTATGCTCGCGGCAAAAAGCACCGGCTCCTGCAGCACTATGGAGAACTGGTTCCTCAGTTCCGCTAATCTATAATCGCGTACATCAATGCCGTCTATCAGAATAGAACCCGCGCTTGGGTCATAAAACCTGGGCATCAGGCTCACCAGGGTGCTTTTACCGGCGCCTGTCCTGCCGGCAATACCCACACGCGTCCCGGCTTTGACCTCAAAGGAGATATCGTGGAGCACGTTATTGGTGCCGTCATAGGAAAAATAGACATTCTTAAACGCGATATCGCCGCGGGCGCGTTTGATGTGCCTGGCATGCGGCTTCTCAACCACATCCGGGACCTCATCCATGAGCTCGAATGCCCGGTGCGCGCTTGCAAATGAAGACTGCATACCCGCAACCTTAGTTACAACATTGTTAAGCGGGCCGTAGAGCTGTGCAAGATAGCTAATCACCATAAGCATGGTGCCCAGGCTGATAGCCCCTGCCTGGACATTACGCACACCGATATACAGAACCAGGGCTGTACCGACCGCCGTAGTCACGTTGGTGGCCAGGCCGAACAACCCTTCGGCAAACGAAAGCCACGTGCGCTGTCCCACTGCCTCATGCGACTGCTGTTCAAAGCGCTCTTCCTCGGTCTCTTCGCGGCCAAAGGCCTTGACCACGCGAAACGCGGTCATCACCTCCTGGATAATACCCAGTACATGGCTCTCTGTCTTCTTGACACGCGTGTAATGTGGCCGCATGCGCACAGAATAGAGGCGTGACATCGTCGCGACAATGGGCGTTACTGTCAGGGCCACAAGGGCAAGCTGGATGTTAATACGCATAATCACATAGACCATGACCACCAGCGTTAAAGACGATGCGACCAGCGGAATCATGCCATAGAGAGAGATATACTCCAGTGAAGGGGTATCGTACTGAATGCGGTAGATAGAATCAGACGTGCCGCGCTTATCGTGAAACGCGAAAGAGAGGCGCTGGATATGGCCAAAAAGGCGCTTTCGAAAGCTGAGAGTGAGGCGCGTCCCTGTATATGTTTGCATAACATATGAAATGAGAGACTGCAGCTGCATAAGCAATACCACCGCAATCTGCATAAAGACGGCAAACAACAACAGACGCGCCTTATCTGCCAAAATTGCCTGCGGGATGAAAAAACTGAGGAGCTTTGGCAAGGGATTCGCGCCGATCACACTATCCACGACTATCTTTAAGGGCACGGGGACTAACAGTGCCAACGGTGTCGCCAAAAGACCAAGTAAAAATATCAGGATAATATGCATCCAGTATGGCCTCGACAGCATAATAGCCCTTCTAAAAATCTCTATGTCCGAATATTTTTTCTCTTTTTTCTCACTCATTTTTCCTACACGCTCCTTTTGGTGCAAAAATTATGGGTTCCCGCTTTCGCGGGAATGACAGTTGTCGGGTCGGCGGGTATAGATAGCACTGTCTGTCATTGCGAGCCTCGCGATAAGCGGGGCGCGGCAATCTCGTGTTGTATAACATAAAAAGGTTGTGCGGGTTCCGGAGATTGCTTCGTCACTCTGTTCCTCGCAATGACAATGTGCTTTCTGTTTGCTCGCTCGAAGAGTATTTTGTGCTGCCTACTCATGAAACCAACGCAACCTGCTCTACTGCCTCACGAATCGCCGCAGACTCCTTATCCCTGTCAAGATTCCGGCTAAACCAGTCCATTGTAATCCCGAGGCCCTCGGCCAGCTTGACCTTCGGCGACCACTTGAGATGCTTCCTGGCAAGCCCGATATGCGGACGGCGCTGTTTTGGGTCGTCCTTTGGCAGCGGCTTAAATACGATCTTGCTCTTTGAACCCGAGGCGGCTATCACCATCCTGGCAAATTCCAGTATGGTAAATTCATCGGGATTGCCGATATTGACCGGGCCGGAAAGCTCGGAATAGAGCAGCCGGACGATGCCTTCTATCAAATCCGAATAAAAACAGAAAGACCGGGTCTGTTTCCCATTGCCGTAGACCGTGAGCGGCTCCCCGTGCAGGACCTGGTAAATAAAATTGGGTACGACACGGCCGTCTTTGATACGCATGCGGGGGCCGTATGTATTGAAGATCCTGACTATCTTGGTATTAATCTTGTGATAGGTCCGGTAGGCCATGGTGATGGCCTCGGAAAACCGCTTTGCCTCGTCGTATACCCCGCGCGGCCCTACCGGGTTGACGTGGCCCCAGTATGTCTCTTTCTGCGGATGCACCTGAGGATCCCCGTAGACCTCGGAGGTAGAGGCCACCAGATACGTGGCCTTCTTGAGCTTGGCCAATCCCAGGGTATTGTGCGCGCCCAGCGACCCGACCTTGAGCGTGGGGATCGGATAATTCAGGTAATCTACCGGAGAGGCAGGCGATGCAAAATGAAGGATATAATCAACCGGCCCGGCCAGCTGCACTTCCCTGGATATGTCGTGCTTGATAAATTCAAAGTCTTTATTCCCCATCAGGTGAGAAATATTCTTCATGGACCCGGTGATAAGATTGTCGATACAGATAACCCTGTTGCCGTCTTCGATAAAGCGGTCGCAGAGATGGCTTCCCAAAAAACCGGCTCCCCCGGTGATGACTACTACTTTTTTTCTGCTCATAGTTGTTGCCTCTTTCTTTTTTTCTGGTTATTGTCCGCGTTTGTTGCGAGCCTTTCCTTTTATTGTTCGAGCCTGTCGAGAACTCTTCCTTTTATTGTTCGAGCCCTGTCGAGAACTTTGACTCTTCACTTCTCGACTCCCCGCCAAAAACCGTGGCGGGTCGCTCGAAGAGTAAATTAATATTTCCTTAAAAAGTAAGCCTAATACTGTTCGAGCCTGTCGAGAACTCTTCCTTTTATTGTTCGAGCCCTTCGCCTTGGTTCGGCGGCGCTCACCACAAGCCGCTCAGGGTAAACTTTGTCGAGAACTGTGCGCTACCATTCTTTTTTCCAAGTGCCGCTAATAAGTTTGCTTTTCTTAGCTCTGTTCCAATTTTTAATCTGCCGCTCTCTGTTTCTTGCCGTCTCTAACTCTGTATGCTCTTCTATATATGCGATTCTTTTTACTCCATGTCTCTTAGTATATTCCCCTCCCAATCCAGAGACGTGTTGATCATATCGTAAATCCGGCTTCCACGTTAACCCTGTATAGTATGAGCCGTCTTGGCATTCAAGAATGTATACATACCATTTCCATTCTTCACTCATTATTTATCGCCTTCTCGACTTTCCTTCGTTCGCTTCTCGACTCACTACGTTCGCTCGAAGAGTAATGCTTGTAATTATATTATTGTTCGAGCGCAGTCGAGAACTCTTCCTTTTATTGTTCGAGCCTGTCGAGAACCGGGTTCTTCCCTTCTCGACTCTCTTCGGAGTTTACCCCGTACCGAGCTATGCTCTGGTTCGGGGCTCAGTCGAAGACTATTTTTTTGAGATTGGTTCCCAGCCTCTTCTTTTCCTTGTAACGGTACCCTTTTACTTTATTTACGGCGTTTACGAGTACTGTCTTTGCGTAAGCGCATTTTTGCAACGTCCTTAAGGCGGTAAAGCCTCCTAAGCCGAATAACACAAGGGTAGCTATCCATGCCTGATCTGTGGCGGCAAAAACTGCCAGAACAGTAAACAGACCGATGACCCACGTCCGGCTAATCTTACAATTGGGCGCTATGGCAAAATGCAGCATCTGCTTACCCCAGGCGTGTTCTTCCCTGGTTAAGAGTAAACGTGCTCCTCCCAATAACCCTCCACGCACCTCCAGATCCCAGGCGTCAAACTGGCCGCCGCAAAAAACCGGCACGTTCTGTTCCTTAAGGGCGTCATCGATCCATCCGAGGATCTCCTCCGAGGAATGCCACTCTTCCTGCCAGATCGAAATGATCTCCTTTCTGGGAAAAAACAGATTCACCTTTCCGCGGCACTTAAACGGATTTAACCCGTAAGAAACGCGCCCGACCAACCGGGCCAAAGGCTGCATGAGATGCAAAAAGGCCGTCAGTCCGTATAATTCCACCTTCTGCGCAAATGACGGCTCCTTGATGGTAAACTTTGCCCTGCGGGCGCTCTTTACCGCCTGAATAATCGGGGCAATCACCGAGAGCACAAAAAGAACCGTAAACGGCACTAACGGTTCCCAGAGTAAACTAAGGATCGAAAGAAGTCCCAGTAAGGCGATCAGCAAATACCACTCCGGCATGAGCGGAAAGCTGAAGAAAATGCTGCCTGCCGGCTCATAAATGGACTGGAACGGCGCCGATCCCCAGACACCCTGATACACGCGCCAGCGTCCGGAGAATAAAGAGGCGGTTTGTCCCCTGCCGTATAATCTGCCGCTCCACGGTACGTGGCCGATCGCGTTATATTTATCGGGCCATTTTTTCTCAAGCATTGCCTCTGCCTTGCCATAGCCCTTTTGCTGTCTCCAGTATGTCTTTAACCGGTTTCTGCGCAAATGCCAGACATAGGCGGCAGGATGGTAGCCGATCTGCCATCCCATTTTCTGAATCCGCCAGCACACATCCACATCGTCACCGGCCGAGCGAAACTGGCCGTCAAACCCTCCGATGGCCTTGAGCGCCTCTTTGCGATAGGCCATGTTACATCCCGGGATGTGCTCTGCCACTCTGTCATTGATTAAGACATGGGTGGCGCCTCCGGGGGCGTTGCCCACGCAGTTTTCGGTAATGCTGCTCTCAAGGGGCAGCAAATTGGGGCCGCCCACCGCCGCAAAACCGGTGGTAAGAAAAGTGTGGGCGATGTACTTCAGCCAATGGGGGTCCGGATAGGCATCGTCGTCGATATAGACAACGATAGAGGCAGCCTCATCCTTGAGGGCTTCGTTTCTGGCGACGGACAGGCCGCGGTTTTCGGTATTGATTAATCTGACATTAAACTCCCTGGCAATCTGCGGGGTTTCATCGGTTGAGCCGTCGTTCACCACCACGACCTCATAATCCGGATAATCCAGCCGGGCAAGCTCGCTCAGTGTCTTGCGGATGGTGCGCGAGCCGTTATAGCTGCAGACAAAAACAGAAATTCTCGGCCACTCTTTCTGGCCGGGAAAAGGCACGTTCGCAAAGTGATTTTTTACGATGGCCAATGCCGGTTTTGGCCCGCGGTCGCGTGTGGTCAATCCAAAATCCCAGTTGTCGATATCGGCACCGCCGCGGTACCATTCATCGGTCCAGGCAAAGACAAACGCGCCGGCGCACCCTGAGGCAAATACCGTCTTTATCTGCCAGTCAAGCACATCGGCCTGAACAATTTCTCCGTTGCGCTGGCTGTCCAGTCCGATCTCGGTCATGACGAGGGGTTTATCGTGGGCAAGATTATGCAGTCTTGACAGATACGCCTCGAGTATATCCTGTCTCTCCAGATACACATTGAAACTTATGACATCGAGAAAGTCGAGCTGCAGGTATTCGGTAGTGGGAAAGTTGACATACGTCACCAGGCCTTCGGGATCTGCTGCCTTGACGGTTTTGTACAGGCGCTTTATAAAAGCCTCGATCTTTTTCCGGCCGTGCCAGCGCACGATGGTCGGAGGGATTTCATTTCCGATGGCATACATCAGAATTGCCGGATGCCCGCCGAGACTCTTTACCTGGTTATGCATCCGCTCCTCGATTTCCCTGGCGCACTCAGGGTTATTTAAGAACGCTATGTGCTGTTCCCACGGCAGGCCCACCATTACCCGCAGGCAGTGTCTCTGGGCACAATCCAACAGCCACTGTGGCGGAATGGTGTACACACGGAGACAGTTGATCGAGTTTTGCTGCATTAACGCGAAATCGCGCTTGACGATATCCGGCGAGGGGAACTGAACGCCCTCGTCCTGCGGTGCGCCCTGCTGTGCAGGCTGGGGGGTTGGTTGCTGGGTTGTCTGAGGCGTTGGTTGTGGGCGGAATGTCCCGTAGGTGACCCCCCGCACGAAAAACTTCTCGTCCCCGACGAACAGAAACTTTCCCCTGACGCACGGGCGGGTGGTAAAGCAGATATGGCGGGAGATCTGCTTTATCGTGTCCTTCGCGCTCAAGACAGAAAAATTACTCAGGACCGGACGTTTCGGGGCCCGTTTTTTCAGGGCCGGATTTTTTGAGGCCAGACCCTTTGGCGCTGGGTCTTTCAGTGCCAGATTCATTTTATGTATCTTCATGGTGTTGTATCCTTCCGGTTGCCCGGTGGGCTAATCGCCTCGGGCAATGTTATCCTGTGGTTGGCCGGCGGTTTGATGATTCCGGAGAAGCTGTCTTCTGATCAGGCGGCGGTTTGATGATTCCGGAGGAAACTATCTCTTTATTATTCATAAGGCGCTGCTGCCAATTCCAGGCATCGCGGACAGCGTCTTCGATGGTTAACTCCGCATGCCACCCGAGCAGACGGCCGGCTTTGCTTGCATCCGCGTAGACGGCCTCGACATCCCCGTCTCTGCGCTTTCCTATTGTATACGCTAAGCACTCTCCGCTTACGTGTTCGAATGTCTGAATAATCTCCAGCACACTGTGGCCCTTGCCTGTTCCGACGTTACATTTTTCCAGACGGCAATCGGGATGTTTCTCCATATACCTCAACGCCTGAATGTGTGCCCTGGCTAAATCAACCACATGGATAAAATCACGGATACAGGTGCCGTCGGCTGTCCGGTAATCACCCCCGAAAACAGTGAGTTGTTTCCTCCAACCGCAGGCGGTCTGGGTTATAAACGGAACCAGGTTGTTGGGAACACCTATGGGCAGTTCGCCGATTAATCCCGAGGGATGCGCTCCGATCGGATTAAAATACCTGAGGAGGACGCCCTTGATGCCTGATTCTCTTGAAACAACATCCTCGATAATGGCCTCACAGATCTGCTTTGTCTTGCCGTAGGTTGACGGCGTCTCCCGAATAGGGGTGTCCTCGGTGACCGGGATTATTTCTGGGGAGCCGTAGACGGTGCAGGAAGAAGAAAAGACCAGATTCGATACCTTATATTCGGCCATTACCTCCAAAAGCGTTATCAGCGAGCCTATATTGTTCCGATAATAATTCAGGGGAAACTGATTTGATTCATTGACGGCCTTGTAGGCGGCAAAATGAATGACGCCGGCAATATTCCCTTCTTTCGCAAAGACACTGCTTAAGAAATCCCGGTTGCCGCAGTCGCCCTCGTAAAACGGCATGCGCCTTTGGCAGATCGCCTCAATCCCCTTAAGAGCACAGGGGTCTGAATTCTGAAAATTATCGACAATGATGGGAGTGTAACCTGATTCATGCAGGCTCACAGCGGTGTGAGAGCCGATAAAACCAGCCCCGCCTGTAATGAGTATTTTTTTATCCATGTGTTAGTCCTTATTATCAAAAAAAATGTTAACTTAAAATAAATAATTTGTTAGTTTTTCATTAATACGCATAAGAATGCGTGCCGTTACAAAACAGTACATATCAGCGCTTGCATATTACCGGGCAGCAAATCTACCTTCCAGCGAACCAGCAGTCTACATTTTTACAGTCGCCGGAATATAATCTGCGATCGTGATTTCACATAGGAAAATGTTATGTGGAAAATGTAGGAGTTGTGGGATGACTATTTCAAAGCAGCGTTCTGCGGGTATCTTGCCAGGATCCCTAATGACATAAATTAACAACAAATATTACACTAATAAAGGTAGTATGTCAATAGGGCATAATAAAATAGTGGAAATATTCGGCAGGTTAAAGCCCGTAAATATTGGTTGCCCGATGGGTATCGGTTTCCCCCAACCTAATCAATTTCAACAGGTTAAGTATTAATTTGGGAAGCATTAGGGCGTAGGGGCACATCGGGATGTGAGCGAATAATTGGCGCCATTCTCAATAATATGCTTCTTCTAACCGTCTCTCCATCAATATGTTGCAACGCAAGCTCTTTATTATCAAAGAGTTAACTACTTTACACGTCTTACAAGATTATACAAGTCAGATACACCTATTTACTCTGGGGTAGGCGTGGTTTGGGCACGGCTCACACAAAAGATATCCGGATAAAAAGCCGAAAATTCTCTCCTTCAAAAACCGCACTAAATACGATATACTCTACCTGCCTATGATTCCAGACACTACCAGTAATATACTTATTACCTGCGCACGGGGGATTGCTCCTTTTCTAAAAAAGGAAATACTTAATCTTGGTTTCTCTGTGAAATCGTCCCATGAGACCGGTCTTGTAACAGAAGGTACCCTCCTTGACACATATAATCTCAATCTCCGGCTAAGAACGGGGTATAATGTTTTATTTCTCCTTAAAGAATTCCGCTGCGAATCACCGAAGGATCTATATGAGGAAACCTACAAAATCACATGGGAAGATATCATTCCGGAGGATGAATACATTACGGTGGTTTCCCAAGTAGATAACCTGACGATAACAAATGTAATGTTTGCCAATCAGAAACTTAAGGATGCTGTCGTTGACCGGATGGTTAAACAAACCGGCCAACGTCCTAAATCCGGTCCTGAAAGACGAAATATCGTAATCAATTTGTACTGGAAGGATACGAGGGCGTGGATATACTTAAATACCTCCGGAGGCAAACTGGCTGATAGGGGCTACAGGAAAATACCTCTTTCTGCACCGATGCAGGAAACGTTGGCAAGCGCTGTGATTCTGGCTACCGGATATGACGGCGCCCGTCATTTTGTCAATCCAATGTGCGGCAGCGGTACGTTGGCCATAGAAGCCGCCCTGATCGCTCTTGGTAAGGCGCCGGGGCTTTTGCGCAGTAACTACGGATTTATGCATTTAAAAGACTTCGATACAGACTATTGGTACGCTTTAAGAAAAGATATGCTTAAGAAAGCCGGGAAAAAATTAGATTTCAGAATAATCGCGACGGATATACGTCAACAGGCTGTGGATGCCGCGGCGAAAAATGCAAAAACAGCCGGGGTTGACCAGCTTATAGAGTTTAAAGTCTGTGACTTCAGGAATACAGAAATCCCCGCTGGTAAAGGAACAGTGATATTGAACCCCGAATACGGTAAAAGAATGGGTGAGGCGGCAAAACTGGCTGATGTGTATGTGGGTATAGGGGATTTCTTTAAGAAAAAATGCGGCGGCTATACCGGATATATTTTTACCGGCAACTTCGACCTTGCAAAAAAAATACGTCTCATCTCAAGGGGAAGTACAAAATTTTATAATGGCAAAATTGAATGCCGTCTGCTGAAATACAACATATAGAAATATCTTCCCCTCTTTCAATTCCACAATCTTTCTTCATGCTGCACATAAAAAAGACCCTACAAAACATGCAGGGTCTTTTTTAATAATGGCGGAGAGGGTCTGCTACGCTGTGCTACTTTTCGTGTGCAGCTTTCGAAGACCTTGATTCTTCAACTGACAAAACAAATTCTA
>JAFGGP010000023.1 GCA_016930485.1 Candidatus Omnitrophota bacterium
TCAGCCAGTCTCCCCTCCTGGCTTCGCTCCGGGCGGCCATTCATCCCCGCCTTGAAAGGCGGGGTATCCTGAC
Organism: Candidatus Omnitrophota bacterium; assembly: GCA_016930485.1. Classification (GTDB taxonomy): domain Bacteria; phylum Omnitrophota; class Gorgyraeia; order JAFGGP01; family JAFGGP01; genus JAFGGP01. The sequence goes on from JAFGGP010000023.1 coordinate 74, forward strand.
CGGGCTAATGAATCACTTAATTCCAAATGAAAAGCAACTAACACCTGTCATTCCGTGCTACGACACGGAACCCAGGAAAAGTAATACAGATTTTTAATGAAGTTACGTAATGTTTCGAAAGGTTGCATGAAGACATTAAGCCTGCTTGTCTATTTTTAAGGCAACTTCACGTAACGTTACGTAACCTGACGCAACTTCACGAAACCTGTTATCAGACGTGGATCCCGGATCAAGTCCGGGATGACACATAATAGCTTTTTTAGGTTATTGGATGATTTGGATTTCATTTGGGTTTTGGATTTGGGGCATTTGAGTTTATTTAGAGTTTCGAGTTTAGGGTTTAGAGTTTCTGTCCCCTGTGACCTTTTGACCTTGTGTCTTTAGTTGTTACATGTGATGTACTATCGCCTGAGCGAACTCCGAACACTTTAGCAGAGTGGCGCCTTCGAGCTGACGGTGAAAGTCGTACGTTACCTGTTTCGACTGAATGGTCCTGGTCATTGCCTCGATCACGCAGTTCGCCGCCTCGGCCCAGCCAAGGTGTTCGAACATCATCGCTCCGGAGAGTATGAGCGAGGAAGGATTCACTTTGTCCTGGCCTGCGTATTTCGGTGCGCTCCCGTGTGTGGCCTCGAAAAGCGCAACTTCGTCACCGATATTGGCGCCGGGGGCAATGCCCAATCCTCCCACCTGGGCGGCGCACGCGTCCGAGAGGTAATCCCCGTTCAAGTTTGGCAGGGCAATCACATCATATTCGTCAGCCCGGGTCAGCACCTGTTGAAACATACTGTCGGCAAGCCTGTCTTTTATGACAACCTTCCCCTCCGGAAGCCTGCCATTATATGTCCCATAGAGCTCTTCCTCGCTAATCGTCACATCGAAGAACTCCTCCCGCGCCACTTCGTATCCCCAGTCGCGAAAAGCGCCTTCGGTGTATTTCATGATATTCCCCTTGTGCACCAGGGTAATGGATCTGCGCCTGTGGGTAAGTGCGTACCGGATGGCCATTCTGACCAGTCGTTTTGTCGCATATTCGCTGATCGGCTTAATCCCGATTCCTGAGTCCTCACGTATCGCAACCTTATACTCCTTTGCCAGGTAACCGATGAGTGCGCGTGCCTCCCGGGAGCCCCGGGGCCACTCAATGCCTGAATAGACATCCTCGGTGTTTTCCCGAAAGATGACAACGTCCATCTTCTGCGGTTCCTTTACCGGCGAGGGCGAACCGGCAATGTAGCGAACCGGCCTGACGCATGCATACAGATCAAGCACCTGCCGTAAGGTCACATTAAGGCTCCTAAAGCCCCCGCCGACCGGCGTGGTCAGCGGTCCTTTTATGGCCACCTTATATTCTAAAATTGCCCTGACGGTATCCTTAGGGAGCGGTTCTCCATAGACTGCCTGCGCCTTTCCTCCGGCAAAAATCTCAAACCATTCGATTTTCTTTTTGCCGTGATACGTCTTCTCGAGCGCTGCGTTTAATACCCGTTGGGCCGAGCGCGTAATATCGGGACCTATGCCGTCTCCCTCGATAAACGGTACAATCACATGGTCCGGCACCACGGGCTCCCCCGCCTTGATCTGTATGCGGGAGCCTTTCTGCGGGATAGTAAGTCTTTCAAACATAAGCTTTCCTCTGGATAGTCGCGTGGGCTACGGACAGCACTCGGTATATGCGCATGTGTTATCCGCTATTCGATGCTGCTGACATATTCGGGAAGGTGTAGTTTTATCTGTTCGATCATCTCGCGCGTCGAGATGCCTGTGGTGCGCCCCTTCTGATACTGTTCGTCGACCCACTGATGTATTTTAATAATGCCGGGGCTGTGTTTTCCTAGCCGTTTCTCGTCCTTTAAACCGAGAAAGGTGTTCATCCAGAAGGCAATCCCGGCAAGACCTGATTTATCCGTGATGATAGTGCCGGGTTTCCGGTTCAGTATCTTGGTTGTATCAAAAATATTGTAAATTTCTTCGTTCTTGATGACACCGTCGGCGTGGATCCCGGCCCGCGTCGTATTAAACTCATCGCCGACAAACGGATAATTAGGCGGCACCTGTGCCTTGATCGCACGCTTATAGTAATCGCTGATTTCCGTAATCACCGACAGATCCATGCCGTCGGCGCTGCCCTTAAGCGAGGCGTACATCATACACGCCCCCTCAATCGGAGGATTGCCGCAGCGTTCTCCAAAACCGAGGAGCGCCCCGTTCAGTGCGCTCGCGCCGTACAGCCAGGCAGCTACGCCGTTGGCGAGCACCATATGAAAATCATTGTGTCCGTGCCATTCAAGCTGCCCCGAAGGAACGCCTGCATCGTGACGCAGCGCATGCACCAGTTTAGGGACGCTACGCGGCAGGCTGGCCTCGGCAAAAGGAACGCCATATCCCATTGTGTCGCACAGCCTGATCTTAATCGGAACGTTCGCCTCCCGGCCCAGCTCCATCAGCCTTTGGGCAAACGGTATGATAAACCCGTAGATATCGGCGCGTGTGATGTCTTCGAAATGACAGCGGGGCAACACCCCTGCATCGAGCGCTGTCTTGACTAAACCAAGATACTGGTCGAGCGCCTTTTCCCGATTTACCCGCAACTTTAAAAAGATATGGTAGTCACTTGCCGAAGTAAGAATGCCGGTCTCCGTAAGCCCCAGATCCTTGACCAGCTGAAAGTCCTTCTCGGTCGCCCGGATCCAGCCGGTTACTTGGGGAAACTGATAGCTTTTTTCGAGACAGGCGTGAACCGCCTCTTTGTCTTTATCGCTATACAGAAAAAATTCGCTTTGCCTGATAATTCCCTTCGGTCCGCCGAGACGATGCATCATACTGTACAGGTCGACGATCTGCTCTACCGTGTACGGCGGGCGTGCCTGCTGCCCGTCACGGAACGTGGTGCACGTAATCCAGACATCCTCCGGCGTCTCCACAGGCAGGTGTTTACCGTCGAAGGTAATCCGGGGTACCTCGGTATAAGGAAAAATATCGCGCAACAGCTCGGGCTCATCCGGGGATGTTATCCTTACGGGTTCACCCTTGGGTTTACGCCACTTATTGACCTTTGATGTGTGCTTAAGCAGTTCGAATGCACTCATGTCAACCACCTTGTTTCGTGTTAAATCATAAATTATAACAATTTTTTTGAAAAGTAAAAGTAAAATATTGCCCGGGGTTGTTGCCCGCCTCTCTTCTTTATCTTCCAACTGACTGATATATAAAAAGTTACACTATTTTCAAGGTGAGAACTACAGAGTGCAAACTGATGGAAAGGCGCCGTTTTCTATGGTAGTATAAAGAGACCCCCCGGCTCCCGGGCGATGGCAGCTATACACCACCAAGAATGGATCATGGGCCATGAGTAAAAAGCCTAAAACGACCAATCTGTTTGTGTACGGGACCCTCCTGAGCGAAAAACACTTTGAGGTTATAACCGGCAAAGACTTTCCGAGGGTCAGGGCTATACTGCAACACTACAAAAAAATAGATCTCATGGATGGGTTTCCTTTTATTATCAAAAGCAGGGACTCGGCTGTCGAGGGTGAGGTCATACTGGGGATCGACAAAGAAACCATGAAAAAGCTGGACCGATATGAACAAGAAGGCGAGCTTTACTACCGTATCAGAATCAAAGTGGCGACGGACGATGGCATGCTCCCCTGCGAGGTCTATATCGGCAATATCGGTCACATCCAGCACAAAAAACTGCTTATGGGTATCGGGGCTGACGCCGCGGATCGCGTCGAAGACCACATCGAAGAAAAGATCGAGGATTTTATTGCTGCCGCTGAACAAAGCACGCAGGAAGAAGTAAAAATGCAGAAACGAATCACGAAAGAATTGCTCGGCAGCACTATAGAAGAACTCATCAAGGCCCACTTCGACTGGATTGGGATGCCCCAGTATATCATCACCAAAAATCTGGAGGAGCCGGGGATTCCCACCCTGGAACATATCAAAGAATCTAAGGACATCCTTGCGTACGCCGATACCTATATAGCGTTTGCAGTCAGGCATATGATATTTAACCAGATCGAGGAGCGCGTCCGAAGGGATTTCCGGAGTATGGTAAAGATAAAAAATCCGTACTATACACACACCCTCTCGATCCTGCTGGCGCTTCACTATATGAATCAGCACTGCGAAGAAATCAAAGAGCGCATGCGCAAAAAAAATCTGGACACCTTTCATCCTGACAGCGACTATACCGACTACGCCAGGGGCGCTATTGTCATCGCGGAAAATCTCTATAATAAAGTCGCCCTTCTGGAATACTTCAACTGGCTACAGGAAAATAAGGGCCCGGGTTTTCTTCCCCTTGGTGCCGAGCTGGAATTCAGCAATCTCGGAAGAGGCGCGGTCGATGCCCGTCCCGGCGAAGATGCCGCCTTTGACAGTTTCTATTATTTTAACGACTTCGACCTGATGCGGCGGTGCTGGAAGCTGGGCGGGTATATCGACGATCACCGGTATATTACCCCCGACCTGACCAGGACACGGGGCTTCCTGGAATACGCCCTTGGAAAATACCGGATGGTGGGAGACCTGTCAAAGCCGGTTACCGATGACCCCTGTATCCTGAGTCATCTCATCAGGGAGGCCGCGTTCTTTGCCGGTGTTAAACCGCACAGCATGCATATCTCGATCCAGCAAACCTATCAACCTGACTGCACCAAGGAAAACGACATCAACGACCTTCTGTGCCTGTTGCTTTTGGGCGGCGATATCTCGCTGGATAAAAACGGGGTGTTGCGCGAAAAGAGAATTTATTACCGGGAAATCTTCGACAAATATAAATCGATCACCTTCCTGCGGGAAAACAGGCACTACGATACCGAAGAAAAAATCGAGAAAAAAGCGAACAGGATCATCGAGTATCAGTTCCCGCGGCTCGCCTCCGGTAAGGATTATGAGCCTCTCATTCTAGCCCTCAAGGGCTACCAGATAAGCGCCACGCCCCGGCCGCTGTGTCTTGACCCGCGCGTTATGCTAAAAACCGAAAAATGGCCCATGCTGCCTGAAATCTCCCAGCTCACGGCCTGGGCCGAACATCCCTCAACGCTCGGGGATGATGTAATAGGTCGATTCATCGAAAAAGTGGAGGATGGACTAATGCATGAGGGAGAAAAAGGACCGGCTCACAGTAGAAAATACATCGAAATATGTATGAAAAAGATCGCCGAAGAGCTCTATGCGATGAATGAATATATCGCTACCTCCGGATCCTGCCCGCCCGCGACCACCTCTTAAGGGTCGCCTCGTAAAAATCGCCTCCGGTGCCGTCATTAATCACAACGACGGGAAAATCCTTCACCCCCAGCCTGTAGATCGCCTCTGGCCCGAGCTCCCGAAAAGCAACAACCTTGCAGGATGTAACGCAGCGGCCCAGATATGCGCCAAGGCCGCCTATGGCAGCCATGTATACCGCGCCATATTTTTTTATCGCGTCCTTCACCTCATTCGAACGGGGGCCTTTTCCGATCATTGCACGTAAGCCGCGTTCCAACAGAAACGGTGTGTAAGAATCCATGCGTCCGGCAGTAGTAGGCCCGGCCGAACCGATGGGCCGTCCGGGTGGGGTCGGCGTCGGCCCGGTATAATAGAGTATCACCGAGCGAAGATCGATGGGGATTTTTCTGCCTTTTCTAAGCAGATCAAAAAGCCGCTTATGCGCAGCATCCCGCGCCGTGTAGAGATCCCCTGAAAGAAGAAGCGCGTCCCCTGCCCTCAGGCCGCTAAGCACTTCTTTCTGCATTGGTATCGTCAGTATTTTCTTCATAGGGTGATCGAACGAAAGCGGTGGGCGTTGCACTGAATATTGACTGCGACAGGCAATGAGGCGATATGACATGCCTGATACTCCACATGTACCGCAAGTGCGGTGACAGAACCGCCGAAACCGGAAGGGCCTATGCCTGTATTATTAATCTCCTTAAGGAGTTCTCTCTCGAGGCGCGCATAGAGCGCATGTTTACTTCGTCTGCCGAGAGGCCTCAATAACGCCTTTTTTGCTATAAGCGGGCAACTGTCAAACGTGCCCCCGATGCCGACCCCTACAACAATCGGCGGGCAGGCGCCTGCGGCGGCCCGTCGGACGGTCTCAATAACAAACTGTTTCGCGCCGGCAATGCCATCGGCCGGTCTCAGCATCTTTAAGGCGCTCGCGTTCTCTCCCCCGCCCCCTTTCGGCAGAAACAGTATCTTCAGCTTATCGCCCCGCACAATATCATAGTGGATCATGCACGGTGTATTGGTGCGCGTGTTTTTCCTCAGGAGAGGGTCACCGACGATCGACGCGCGCAAGAATCCCTGCCGGTATCCCTGCCTGACCCCGCTGGTAAGTGCCGCCTTTAAAGAACCACCCGTTATCCGCACTTCCTGCCCGAGCTCGACAAAAAAGACCGCGTAACCGGTATCTTGACATAACGGCACGCGTTCATGCGCTCCCTCGCGGGCATTCTCGAGTAAGAGCGAAAGCGTCTCCTTCCCAAGGCGGGAGCGTTCCTTAGAAAATGCCTCCCTTAGGGCAGCGGTCGTAGCGCGCGGCAGCTCTGCATTCGCACGGATACACAGCTCGCGTACCGCGTTTCTTATTGTCGTCGCATGAATCTTCCGCATGGTCTTCCTTTGTCTTTACGAAAGCCCCTCTATAAAACGGGCGATACGATCCAGTCCCCTGTCTATATGTTCGATAGACGTCGCGTATGAAAGCCTGATGTGGTCGTCGTGCCCGAATGCCTCGCCGGGGACAACGGCTACCTTTTCTTTTTCAAGCAGGGCATCACAGAAAGACATTGAATCGTTCATCGCCCTCCTCCCCAGCACCTTCCTGATAGAAGGAAAGGCGTAAAAGGCCCCCTGCGGCCGGGTACAGGAGATGGGCGCAATGGTCCCTAACCGCTTAATAAGATGATCGCGGCGTCTGGCGAATTCCCTCACCATTTCCCCTACCACCTCCTGCGGGCCGGTCAATGCGGCAACGGCCCCTGTCTGGGCAAAGCTTGTCGGATTGGAGGTGGAATGACTCTGTAAATTAGACATTGCCTTGATAATCCCCTCATGGCCAGCGGCGTACCCAATGCGCCAGCCGGTCATCGAATAACTCTTGGAAAGGCCGTTTATCACAATTGTCTTTTTCTTTATGTCTGCGGAAAGGGCGGCGATGCTGACATGACAGAGGCCGTCGTAGAGGATCTTTTCGTATATCTCATCCGAGATAATAAAGAAATTATGACGCAGTGCTATGGCGGCTACATCTTCCAGCTCTTCCTGTGAATACACGCTGCCGGTGGGATTCGAAGGGCTATTCAGTATCAGCAGTTTTGTCCTAGGTGTAATCTGCTCTTCCAGAATCTCCGGGATAACCTTAAAATCCGTTTCGGGCGTCGTCCGTACAACTACCGGCTGGGCCCCGGCCAACCGTATCTGTTCGATGTAGGAAACCCAGTAGGGGGAAGGCAGAAGCACTTCGTCGCCTTCGCTGCAGAGGACCTGAATGGCGTTATAGAGTGCGTGCTTGGCCCCGCAGCAGATAATAATTTCTTTGATCGAATATTCAAGCCCGTTATCCTTCAGAAACTTTTCCCTGACCGCCTCTTTTAATTCGACGGTACCTGAGGCTGGCGTGTATTTGGTGATGCCGTTTTCTAGTGCCTTGATACAGGCCTCCTTGATATGCTGCGGCGTGTCAAAGTCCGGCTCTCCGGCGCCGAATCCGATAACATCGAGGCCCTGTTTTTTCATCTCTTTTGCCTTGGCCGAAATCGCAAGTGTAATGGACGGTGAAACCTGGGAAATTCTCTGGGAGATCATGTCGCACCTCTTTTTGTGGTTATCCAATTTTGCCATATTATACACAACAGTGCGATGAAACAAAACAGCAATTTTGAAAAGGAATCCCCCTTGATTGCAAGCTGCTCAATAGCGGCTCTTCGGCAGGTCCGTCAGGTTCTGTTTGAGTCCTAAAAACTCATATAGCGCCGGGGAGGTGTGCGGTCGTAACTTCTTAGCCTGTTTCGTCATGCATACTTCTCTGCCAGTTCCCGGTAATACGCCGCCTCCCGGTGCCTGCCCCGTTTGGCGCACCCCGAACCGTAAATGGTGCATTTGTGCGCGAGTTCTTCGCGGGCCAGCCGATGTTGTTCCTCGGAAAGCGTACCGCTCTCAAGTAACTTCAGAAGAGCCCGTATCCTGAAGCTGTCCATCTGTCCCAGAAAACGCGAGGAAACCTGGTCGGTGTGTCCTCCCTCTTTGAGTGTCAATTTTTTATCCAGAAGCAGAATAGGGTAACAGGCGGATGCCCTGAGCCAGAACTCATAGTCTTCGCACACAGGGAACGTTTCGTCAAAATAGCCTATCCGGTCAAATACCTCCCGCCTGAGTAACACCGTCGACATGCTGACCGCGCAGAGTTTCACCGCCTGCCAGAAGATATCGCCCGACTGCTTCCGGTGTTTCTTGAGCGGATTGAGAAATCTCCCATGACGATACCAGGTCTCCTCGGTATGGGTGATATAACAACCGGGGTTCTCCCAAAACAGGGCACGTTGCAGCTCCAGTTTCCGTTTTCTCCACCGGTCATCGGTGTCAAGAAATGCGATCAGCTCGCCTGTGGCGTTTCGGACCCCGGCGTTCCGTGCGCAGGCGGGCCCCTGATTGTCCTGATAGATAGAACGAATCCGGTGCCCGTAGTCTTTTAGTATCCCCGAGGTCTCATCTGTCGAGCCGTCATCTACGACAATCAGCTCCCAGTCCGCATAGCTCTGCCGCATAACAGAGTCGATGGCCGTCTGAAGAAATCTGCCGCGATTGTACGTTGGGATGATAATGCTAACGGCTGGCATAATGACCTATATGGTGTGGCGGGCCGCGCCTCGGCTGGGCCGGCGTATTACAGTTGCCCTGTCGGTTTCTGGTCGCCCCGGGTCCTGGAAAGGTAAGTCCATATCCCAATAATCGCCTTACCGAGCAGCCAAATCCCTACCACGACAAATAAAAATATCAGAATGATGCGGAGGAAAAAGGCTGCCACCAGAAAAAACGGTGATAAGAGCACGGCGGCGGCGGCAAGAACCATAACGGCGAGCAGAAACAGAAATCCGATTAAAAACTCTCTAAAAAAGGTGTTCATGGAGCACTCCGCGTTCGATCGGTTAATCAAAGCCGAAACCGGCTTCTTTGAAAAGGTCCAGGCATACGTCAACAATCTCGGAATCGTACAGAATGCCCTTATTGTGATTAACCTCCTGTAAGGCAAAGTCGATCCCCAGGGAAGGGCGGTATGGCCGGTGGGTTGCCATTGCCTCAATCACGTCGGCGACACAGATAATACGGGCCTCGATAAGAATATCCTTGCCTTTCCTGCCGGACGGATATCCTGAACCATTTATATATTCGTGATGCTGCAGTACTATCTCGGCTACCGGCCAGGGAAAGTCGATTTCACGCAGGATATTGTATCCGACCTGCGTATGATTTTTAACCAGGAGATACTCCACCTCGGGAAGCCGGCCCGGTTTACTGAGAATCTCTGCCGGCACATAGATCTTGCCGATATCGTGCACCATCGCGGCAACCCGGAGTCCCTCAATGGCATCGGCATCAAACTCCATCTTTCCGGCAATAGCCACACATAACTTCGCGACCCGCCTCTGGTGACCGGCCGTATAAGGATCCCGGGATTCGACAATAGTGGCGATCGCCTGGACGGTGCTGTTTAACGTGTTTTTAAGTTTTTCGTAGCTTGCCTCTAACTCGGCGGTGCGCTCCTTCACGCGTATCCCCAGTTTATCCCGCGTCTGCCTGAGTTCCTGCTCCATAAGCTTACGGTCGGTAATATTTCTGATAAAAACCAGTGAAGCGGGTCTTCCATCGTATTCGATAAGGGCTACATTGACCTCGACAACAATGGGCTCACCCGATTTGGTAATCAGGTCGAGTTCATACATGGTGGGCACTTTTTTCCCCGCCATCCGCTCGATATGCCGCTGCATGACTTCATCGCGATGCTCAGGGGCGACCAGCCGCAGAAAATCGGTACCGATCAACTCCTCCGCGGTGTACCCCATATAACGCAGGGACTCGGTATTCATAAATTTGAGCACCCCGTCCTGCACAATAAGTACGCCGTCTTTTGAGTGTTCCACTAAAACAGAGTACTTGGCCTCCGATTCTCTGAGTGCCTCCTCCGTCTGCCTGTGTTCTTCTTCGGATTGCTCGAGTTCGCTGATCCGCTCCCGCAACCTGGCTATCTCATTGAGCAGATCCTGGTTTTTCCCCTCTGGTTCACTCATAGACCCCCCTTATCGTGCCACAGATGTAATCCTGTCCCCGGGTCATGCACTCTCTCAAGCACTCCGCCGGCAAGTTCGGTAATGCAATATTCGGCGGCGAAAATCCGGGCACCGGACATAAGATGACCGCCATAACAGACCCCGGTATGGTCTGCGAGTGTAACGTGAGCATGCACAAAAATCTCATTATCTTTTAACGATATATTCCCTGTACAGGATGCGATCTCCAGCTTTTTCTCGAGATGGACACACTCGACATACCGCTTTTCATCCTGCAGATAATATCCCAGTTTCACCTCGCTCAGGGCGCCGATTACAGAAAAAGTGCCAAGCGTCACCCTATGCAGCCCGCAGAAACCGGTTAAGGCCTCAAGCAGATCTGACTTAAAAGGCAGCCTTCCGATGAACATCCTTGCCTGCGATACTTGCATTCACAGCCTCTGCTTATATCCGTTGTATGTTTATCTAACTGCCGGGCGTTATAAAAATCCGTTATCCGATTATAAGCTCTTCCAGCGTCCGTTTTGGCACGTGATGGGCGCCTTCCGCATCCCGCCAGTATCTAATATCACCGGAGGGGCCTACCTCTTCCACAATAACCCTCTCGACCGGCTTGCCAAGGGCGATTACCAGTAATATTTCGTAACGGGATGGAATGGATAGGGCGAGACGTAGGTTTTCTTTTTGTATAGAGGCGATCATGCAGCCTCCTAATCCCCTTGCTGTCGCGCCGAGGAGAATGCTCTGTGCACAAATGCCGTGATCGCACCCAAAAGAGGTGCTGATGTCAGTATCCCCGAGAATAACGATGTAAGCCGAGGGGCGCTCCCCCGCGCAAGGCCCTGACCAGTCCTTCAGATAACCAGCCCAGGCCAGATGAGGAAAAATGAGGTCGTTTTTCTGAGCGGTATTGGAAATAATATACTTGAGCGGTTGCAGGTTGGCGGCTGAGGGAGAAAGGCGGGCGAGATCGATTAGCTCCTTGAGGGTTTCACGGGCTACCGGCTCTCTTTCGACAAATCGCCGATAACTTCGATTTGTCTGTATGAGATTGTACACCGGGTCCATAGGCTGTTCCTTTTAAAGCCGGAATGTCTTGAAAAACGGGCCTCCTTCGCTAAGTAATGTACGTGCTTAGCTTCGAAGACCTTTTTCTCAACCACCAAAACAAATTCTACGAAGCCAAGAGTGAAAACATCTTGGCGAAGTAGAATGCGTGCCTGGGGAGGATTTGCCTCCTACGGCTCGCGGAGCTCACCTGCGTAGGCTCCCCTCGTTCACTGACAGGAACGGGCGCTCACCATCTCGCGCCCATCGACAAACTTGCGCTCTTTACTCGTCGCGCGTCGATTCTTCCGGACTTACGGCCTCGTCCTCCCTGCGGTCGGCGTTCGTTCGCTTCAAATCCTGCCTTCACAACAAAGTAGCGTTTCTCCCCCGATGAACGCCATTCCAACAAGCATACAAATACAGCGTGCCTGGCAGGA
>JAFGGP010000024.1 GCA_016930485.1 Candidatus Omnitrophota bacterium
AATGTATGCCTCGAGCCAGCGAAGGAAAAGACCGAACGAGATTTTCCGAGCGTTTTGGCCGAGGCGAAATGAGCCCCCGTCGTTTTGATTCGTAAAATGAAGCTGCGGGGGCGAATTACATCCCGTCTCAAAAAGCGGGATCCTACAGCATGTTTCTTTTTCTGTACAGCGATTATCAGCGGTTTGTATAGAGACAAAAAACCGGGCTGTAGACCCGGTGCATTGTTGAGTAAGGCTTATAAGAGGTGGTGACGCATAGTGAAAGAATTATACTCTACCAGGAAAAGAGAGTCAATAAAAGAAGGGGATGAAATATAATACTTTATAAATGAAGGAGTTAAAAATCTACACGGGGTGTTTTTCGGCGTGCTACTGCCGCGGGAGGCGCCCTCGGTACGGTTTCAGGGCAGACAGGAGTCGGGGGTCTGCGTACCCGAGTGCCGCGGCCTGATCGGCATGCTCGATGGCGAGCCGGTAGTTGCCGGCACGGTAATATTCCTTTGCCAGTTCGACATGGGCTGGTGCAAAGCGGGGATTGATGCCTATCGCCTTCCGGTAACATTCGATAGCCCTGTCTCGCTCACCCAGGCTGGCGTACGATATACCACAATTAACATACGCCGTTACATACAGCGGGTAGGATTCGATCGCCTTCTGATAGAGTCCAATCGCCCTCTTATAATCCCTCAGAGCCTTATAGAGATTGCCGAAATTGTAATAGGCCTGGGCGTTTTTTGGGTCGTATGTTATGGCTTTTTCATATGCGGCAATCGCCTCCTCGGTCCGTCCCATCGCATAGTGCGCCACGCCGAGGTCGTTGTATGCCACCGCGTCGGTCGGATTGAGTGTTACGGCCTTTTTAAACAGGGCAACCCCCTCGTCTCTCCTGCCCATGTCAAAGTAGATTTGGCCTAATCTCTTGAGCGACCGCGTGCTGTCAGGGACGTAACGCAGTGTCCTTTCATGAAAGGTCAGGGGATCTTTCCAGTACGCGTTTTGCCGAAAGGTCGCGATACCGTAAAAAACGAATAGCGAGGCAATGAGGGAGAGTATCAACAGGTGCCCTGCCCTGGCAGAACCCGAGGCGTCCTTTAGCGCAGTGAGCGCCGAGACAGCGCAATAACTCAAAAGCAGAAAGAAACCTATCGAGGGAACGTAGAGCCAGTGCTCGGCCATAAAGGCATTCAAGGGAAAAAGATTGGAGACCGGGATAAAGCCGACCAAAAACCAGACAAGCGAAAAGAATAGTATGTTATTTTTATTTCTCGCCAGAAAAGCCACGCACAACAAAACAACAAGAATCCCGAGTCCTGCCAGCACGCGGGGTTCGCTGAAGTGAAAAAACTTAACCCCGTATTCCATGTGCAGACCGGTCGGGATAAGCATAATCCGCATATATTCGGTGAGGGCGACAAACAGGGATGGTAGTCTCTTGAATACCGTGGTCGCCTGCGTTGGCTGCGCAGGCGCGGTGCTGAGTATCTGCGCGCGACATACCATATAGATAAGCAGCATACTTAAGATAGAAAAGAACGGGACCGGCCTGAACTTTTTTCTGAAAACAACATGATAGACAAGGAGAAAAACCGGCACAATAAAACTATACTCTTTTGACAAAAGGGCGCATCCGTAACTCGCCAGCATCAAGAGATAGAAAAGGACGCTATTGGTATTCAGGTGTTTGATATAAAAAATGAGGCAAAGCAGCACAAAGAGCGCGACCATCGGGTCCGCCCGACCCGCTATATAGGTTACCGCCTCGGTGTGCATCGGGTGCACGGCAAAAAAGAGCCCTGTCAGGAGGGCAAGGAGATGGTCGCCGAAGAGAATGGAGATAAGCCAGTAGACGGCGCAGGCAGCCAGAATGTGAAAGAGGATATTCGTGACGTGATATGCCACGGGGGAGTCGCCCCAGAGGGAATATTCCACCAGATATGTCAGCATCTGAAGGGGGCGGTAAAAGTTATTACTCATGCCGACGCCGGCACTTATGTTTTTTGTAAAAAGGGCGGGGATATACGAGGGGTCCTGCAGGTAGACATTATTCTGTATCAAGAGGATATCGTCTAAAATAAACTTCCCGGATAATGCGCTGCTATACACAATACATCCGGCAATGGCTATCAGGATAATTGCCGCAAATACCATGCCGACCGGCGTTCTTGTATCGGCCTGCTCTTTTTCGTCTCTCTGTCTCTCCTTCGTGCGCCCGGCCTCAAGAAATTTCCGTACCGCCCTCTCTTTAAGACCGAGCGCCCCGGCGATCTCCGCTATCGATTTCGTATCGATATTATCAAAGATGTACTTCTTGTCTTTTGGCTTCATGCCTGTCTCCTGTCCCGGAACAGTATCGACGGAGAACCCGCCTGTCTATTATAACAGGAAAAAGCGGGGTATGTTAATGCGGGATCTCTTTCGTGATATCCGCTATCAGCTTATCGGCGTCCTTGATGGTCTTTGCCGGCAGCATCTTCAGGACCCGCGCCTCTTCAATGACCGCCTTCAGACTGCTCAGGAAGCGTCTGAGGAGGGCTATCCTCTTTTTTTGTCTGGCCTCATCCGGGGCCAGTTCTTCGCGCTGCCTGATAAGGGCCGTCAGGTCTTTCCGTGCCTCGCCCACCTCCCTGCCCTCCTCAAGCACGTTTTTCTTGAGCGAGGCGATATCTTCCCTGTCCAGATCCTTTCTGCGCGCGGCGCGCCTGAGCATATCGATAGCCTCGAGGGCGGGCAGGCGAGAGGCGTCGCCTTTGCCGGTGTACTGCGCTCTCAGATAGGCAGGCTCCTCCTTTTCCAGGAACTCGTACGACTTTAACAGCTTGAGCGCTGTCTGCTTTTTGATGCCTATCTCCTTCCTGGTGTATCCCTCAAAACTCGAATATCCCCAGTCCTTAAACAGTTTGTCTGTCCAAACCGTATAGAGAATCTGTCCCAGGTCGAGCCAGGATGTCTTAAAGGCCCTGGCGCTCTCAAGCACCCTGGCCCTCATCGTTTCGGGGTCGATATCCTGCAGGCGTTCTTCGATCATCGTCAGTGATTTGGTTTTTAATGGCTTCATAGAAAGATTCCTTTCTTGCTTTTTACAGGACCACTACCTTGTTTCTTAAGGCCTCCTTCCAGATAAGAAGCCGTTCATAGATAAGCGCCGCGTATTTTATAAAAAAGAAGAGCAGATCGCGCGGCGACATATAGCTATCACTCAGGAGTAAAAGCGGCGGAAATAAAATCATAAGAAGGCGCCTGGGATAGAGCACCCTGGGATAGCCCCCGTGTTTTTTTAAAAAGCGCACCATATCTTCCGCGCGGCGCGCCCGGTCAAAAAAGGTCTTTACGCTCAATACCCTGCGCTGATGGGTAACCAGCATGTCCGGCGCAAAGCATATTTTTCCGAGCTTCGCGATGCGCCATCCCAGGTCCCGATCCTCATGTCCGTAGATAAAGGCCGGGTCAAAAAAGCCTGCTGTCTCCAGCGCCTCACGGGTATAGGCGCAGTTACAGGTCATGTATTCCCCCGGGACAAACTGATGGACATCGCCATCGGCAATAGTTACCCTCCCCTGCGCCTCATAAAAGGTCCTCCCCTCTACCCCGACACAACCCCCTTTCTCCAGGACAGCCAGCCCTTCGGCGAGCCAGTTTTTATGAGGAACGCAGTCTGCGTCAGTAAAAAATATGTATTTCCCGCGCGCCTCCCCGACCGCACGGTTCCTGAGCGCGCCCAGACCGCGGGGGAAAGATTCGGTTATATACCGGATCCTTGTGTCATTAAACCGTCTGATTGCCTCGGCGGTGCCGTCGGTTGAACCGTTATCAAGGACGATGAGCTCGAAATCCCGGACGCCCTGCCTGAGGAGCGATTCAAGACACCGTGCGATAAAGCGTTCCTCATCCCTGGCAATTAAGAGTATGCTTATTTTCATAACCTACTATTAAAAATAGAGATACGAGTGAATTAAAGATGCCGGATTGAGATCGATGCTCGGATGCAAAAAACACGCGTGGGTACAGGCACAGCTGTGTATCCTCTCTCGCATCTGGTTGGCGGAACCGGAACGCCATATTGTCTTAAAATCATAATCCGCGTTCCGGATATTGCCCACCGGGACGGTGGACTCGCACAGCCTGACATCCCCGTTCGGCTCAAGGACACCGATAGCCCGCCCTGCCTGACACCGGAAAGGCGTTTTTTTGCCCGCGAGTATATCGGTGTATAACCTGTACAGGTAACGCGTCCTGTTGGTGGCAAGGAACACCTTCAGTCTGTTTGAGGTCTTCTTTGCGTACCAGTACCGGTGATACCCGATAAGGTTGTGAGCGACACGGGCCCATTCTTCCGGCGACGGCGCGAGGAGCGAGTCGTCGTACGGCACGCCCCGCATCGGCGACGGCCCGTGGCCGTCTACCGGGAGGTTCCCCCTGATAAACTCCGCCAGCGAGACCACCTCGTTTATATTGACGTTGCTGACCGTCGTAATAACATTGATAAAAAGGGCGGGGTGCCGTTCCTTAAGGAGGGCCAGGCGTCTTGTCGTTTCAACGGCCCTGTCAAAACTGCCGTCAACCCCCTTTAAGGCGTCGTGCGTCTCCCTGAGTCCGTCCAGGGCGACGCCCACAATGAGGCGCGCACCGGGGCAGGCGCGCACAATCTGCTGCACATCATCGTATATCTTCTCGGTATGAAAACCGCTGGTGGGAAGAGACAGCGTCCCGATGTTATTCTGGCGGTAAAAGATTTCGCAGATCTCGGGCAGGTCATCCCGCAAAAAGGGCTCGCCCCCTGAAATATACAGGGTATGCACTGTCCCCAGGGACGCTGATATTTTCCGGATCTCTTCAAGGTTAAGTTCTTCTGTCTGACCCGCCGCATGCTCATCGAGTGTCCGTGCGTAAAAACACGTCCGGCACCTGAAAGGACACGCATAGGTAACGAAAAATATCAGCTCCCTCAGGGTAAAACCGCTACCC
The DNA here is from genome assembly GCA_016930485.1 of Candidatus Omnitrophota bacterium. Classification (GTDB taxonomy): domain Bacteria; phylum Omnitrophota; class Gorgyraeia; order JAFGGP01; family JAFGGP01; genus JAFGGP01. The sequence continues at coordinate 4,963 of JAFGGP010000024.1, forward strand.
CGAGCAGCGCGGTATTGCTGTGAAATATCTATGAGTCTTTCGCGAACGCCTTGCATAGCATTTTTCGACCGGGCCCGCCACACTGCTTGGCGAGGTCCTGCCTGACCTTCGACCACCTTTCGTAATCTCAAATTCCAAATGTCCCTACTTCGCTAAAGCTACGAAGGGCAAGCAAATTTCAAATGAATTGCTTAATCCCAAATGACAAATAAGAAT
>JAFGGP010000025.1 GCA_016930485.1 Candidatus Omnitrophota bacterium
CAAACCAGATACTCCTATTCGTCGCATCCAGCGAGGCTCCCTTCAAGTCCTCACTTTTCCCATCACATTCTATTATCAAAGAGCATCGCTCTTGCTGATTTCAAAATGGGCGGTAGAGGACTTGAACCTCTGACCTCTTGAATGTAAGTCAAGCGTTCTAGCCAGCTGAACTAACCGCCCACAAACTTTTCAACAACTTTCTATGTCACATGATACAAGACACATCTCACAAGTAAAACTCTAAATTTTTTTCTTTGTTTTTAGAGTATATACTATAGTAAAAAAGAACGCGTTTAGCAAGTATTAATCGATTTGGCTGCAATGCCCCGGATCGTGCTGCTAGGCAATAATACCCTTGATTAAAAAACAGGATGCAAATGCAACAATAGCATATAACTCGGGAAACACCGCGAGTATCATAGTCTTACCAAAGACATCGGCGCCGGCGCCGATACCGGCGATGCCGTTAGCGCATACCCTGCCCTGTTGAATCGCGGAAATGAGCCCTGCAAACCCCATGATGAGACCTGCCCCCAGTATTGCCACGGCCTGAAACATGGTAATCGCCGGTGTCAGCGCGTCTTTCATAATAAAAAAAGCGGCAAACCCGTACAACCCCTGTGTCCCGGGAAGGGCGCTCAGTACAAGGCTCGGGGCAAAGGCCTCTTCCCTTTTTTTAATCGCCCCGATGGTCGCCGAGCCGCCGATCGAAACGCCGACGGCGCTGCCGCAGCCTGACATACCTACCATACATGCTGCTCCGATAAAGGCCAAAAATAACGCGAGTGTCATAGCAATACCCCTTTCTTAACTGAGGACATGACTTATGGATGCGAAGCAAACGTAAGTCACGTGTCCGAATATAATCCCGAGGGCTTTTGCCCGAGGGATCTCATATGGTTTTTTGTTTCTTTTTTTATACCGTGCTCTTTTTAAACGGGCTGTATGCCTTTCCTCCGCCCTGAAATCCCACGCTTTTATAGAATTCGACAAAAGTCAAGCGAAGCGGGTGGACAAACGATGAAAGCGCGCTCAAAAGCAGATTCCCTGTGTGGCCGACTAACAGAACTACCAATGTCAAGAGAAAGCCTGCTACCGGTATGCTGCGCAATTGAAAGGCGATTTCGTTTATGACAAAACCAAGGATAGAACTTGAGATGCCCAGCGCAAAGAGTCTGATATAGCTTAGGATATCACCGAATACCCCCGTGATACCATAAAGTTCCCAGAGCCCCTTCCCGATTCTTACAAAGATATTTGCCTGCATGTCATTAAAGAGCAAAATAAGCAGCGCGCCCGCGGCCGCTGCCCAGACCGCGGCGTGGACAACCATCATGCTCAATAATCCGCCCACCAGAAGAATCCAGCCGATGCTCGAAAGCCCGGCGGCAACTCCATACTGCCTTATCCTGTTTATCGCCTTAAGCAACATGCCAAAGAGTACCTGGATGACGCCGAGAATGAGCGCTGCCTGGAAAAGTCGGTTCTGATCAAACAGGACAACCCGGTTTGCGCCGGGTATTTGTGAGAAATCAAACCCGAAAAGCGTGCCGCTCATGAGACCGCATGCAAACGTCGAAATACCCAAAATCATGAGGAGTACCGCAAGGGTCCTTTTGTCGGGTGGAAAGCGCCGTCCGCACACCGCCCCGGCGATTACAAGAAGCAAGCCGTACCCCGCATCCCCAAGACAAAATCCGAAAAACAGGGTAAAGAAGGGGGCGAAAAACGGCGTCAGGTCAAACTCGGTATAATCGGGCAGATCGAAGAGTCGGGTAATCGGTTCAAAAAGTCGCGCGAAACGGTTGTTCTTCAGCAAAATCGGGACCGCCTCGTCGGGCGCGGGACTCTCAAAATAAAAATAGACATTTCTCCCGTTGAGAAATTCCTGAACCCTTTTCTTATCGCTCCGCGGCAGCCACCCTTTCAGGACAAAAACAGCACCCTCGGCAGCTGCCTCCAGATTGGCGCTGATTGAATGGAACGCGTAGCGCGTCCTCTGTGCGTTGAGACATTCTTCGACCGCGGCCGTGCGCCGGTAGAGGGCGGCGAGAAACTGCTCCTTTTTTGCCTTCTCTTCACGGAAAATGTCCCGCTGGTTTTCCAGTGTCTTTCTATCCGTATCAGGACAGGGGCATTCGTCGCAGTTGATCTTAAGATGGCCGGCCCGTTCAAACAGCACGAAATGTACGTATGTCTTATCGCGGGCTACTTCCTGATAGCAGGCATTCTCCAAATCGAGGGACTGAAATCTTTTGACGGGGGCGACAAAAAATCTGGTTGAAATACCGGCCTCGGCAAGCCTTTTAAGAGAGGCGCTATCGAATTCGCCCCAGGGATTGAGATAGGACAATTCTTTGTCGCTTTTTTCAATGCGGTCCCTGAGACTCGCTATTTCATCGAGCGTTTTTTCGTATACGCCAATCAATGTCGGCACATCCCCGTCAAAGGAAATCTCGGGCTGCGTACCCGCCGTTTTTGCATCCTTGGCAGTTTTGAGAAAAGACTCGCACCGTTTGATCGAATCTTTTAATTCACCGAGAGTCTGGTCCGTGGCATCCAATTTCTCAAGGGCAATATGGATAACCCCCAGCCCCTGGAGCTCGGAAAGAAAATCCTCTTTCGCTTTATGAAATATCAGCGCCGTTACTTTTTCCATCGGTACGATCATGGCGGTGCCTTTTTATCTCCGTCCGTCGTATTGCAACACGGCCTCTTGCCGCCTCTTGAGAATCTTCTGAGAAGCCTTGGAAAGATTTTCTTCGTCTTCCAGATATCGCTTTATCTTTCGTATCGCCTCTTCAAAAAAGGGAATCTGCACCTTCTCATAGAGATTCACCTTCTGGGTTGTCTTTCTCCGTTCGCGCTCAACCTGTGCCAGTATCTTCTCCTCATTGACGCGCTCGAACTTGAGGCGGATCATATCCTTCATAATCTCTATGCCCTGCAAAAACCAGGAGGGATTGCCGAATATACTGAAAGGGGCCCTGTCAAAGAGGCATCCGTCGATAATCGAAACCATGACACTCGCCGCTTTTTTTTTGGCATATCGTATCTCCTTCAAGGTAACCAGATCGGGAAATTCGTTCCACATCCGTTCGATAGGGGCCAACTCCCTAAAAGACTGTTCGATCTTTTCATCCAGCATCTTGATCCTGTTTCTGATCTTCTGCGTCTCGGCACGAAGCGCCGCTTCTTTGTTCTGCAGAATCGGCAGGGCGCCGCGGCGTATCTCCAGTTCTTTTCTGATCGTGATCAGAGATATTTTATTGAACTGTATCTTTATCATCCGTGTGTCCCTTGGGCCAGTGCTTCTTTACCAGCTCCTCCTTTATTCCCACCTCTTCCTTTGAAAAATACGTGGCAAACAGCTTCCACGATGTATCGAGCATCCGGTCGATATCGATATTGACATCGATAGCCAGAAGCTCCCGTGCATAGTCAAGGGCGAACCTGAGCGTGCGTTCATCGTAATCACTCAGGTCAAAACCGTTTTCCTGTTTCGTCTTCGCGTTAGCCGCGTCCGCGTACAGCCTGACGCCCGCATTCATCACCTGGCCATGGTCCTCCCGTGTCTTCTTCCCGATGACCAGCTGTTTCAGGCGGGAGAGGCTGCGGAACGGGTCGACGATTACCTTTGCTATGTCGCTATTCTGTCTCAGAAAAAGCTGTCCTTCGGTAATGTAGCCGGTGTTGTCGGGGATCGCGTGGGTAATGTCTCCGCCGCTTAACGTCGTCACCGCAATAATCGTGATGGACCCTTCGCCAAACTGTACGGCCTTTTCGTATATCTTTGCGAGATCGCTGTAGAGCGACCCGGGCATGCTGTCCTTGGAGGGAATCTGGTCCATGCGGTTTGAGACGATGCTCAGGGCATCGCAGAACAGTGTCATGTCGGTCAGGAGTACCAGCACTTTCTCCTTGTGCTCAACCGCGAAATATTCGGCGGCCGTCGTTACCATATCGGGTATGAGAAGCCGCTCGACCGGCGGGTCGTCGGTGGTATTGATAAAACAGGTAATGCGTTCGAGAACGCCAGCATCCTCGAAGGTCCGGCGGTAGTAGAGATAGTCATCGTTGGAAAGCCCGATTCCGCCCAGGATAATCCGGTCGGCGCCCGAACGAAGCGCCACCGTGGCCATTACCTGGTTGAAGGGTTCGTTGGGGTCGGCAAAAAAGGGAATTTTCTGCCCGGTAACCAGCGTATTGTTCAGATCGATGCCGGCGATACCGGTGGTAATGAGTTCCGAAGGTTGCCTCCGTCTGACGGGATTGACGCTCGGCCCTCCGATGGGCATCTTTTTTCCTTCCAGTTCGGGGCCATTGTCGATCGGATGACCGTAGGCATCGAGAAATCTCCCGGATAAATCGGTACCTACCCGCAGGGTCGGGGGTTCGCCCAGAAAGACAACATCCACATCGGTGGCGACGCCCTGCGTCCCAGGAAATATCTGTAGTGTTACGCGGTCGTTCTGGATCCTGACCACCTGTGCCGGGCGCCCGTCCACAAGGGCCATCTCTTCGTTCATGATGCCACTCGCCCGAAGGGTGCACGTCGCTCGGGTAATCTGTTCGAGCTTGGTATAGACCTTTGTGAAGGCGGGCGTCTCTGTGCTCATGATGCTTTCCTTTCCATAAGTATGCTCTCCAGCTCATCCTCAAACCGCTTAAAGTCCTCGCTCTGGAACTCGGAGTAGTTCATCTGTTTTATCTGATTAATTAGTTTTTTGAAATGCGCGGACACCTCTTCAAAATGCTCGAATGAAAATTCTGTCTTACACACAGAGTTCATGACATCAAACATGTACCGCTGCCGGTCCATTGGGGTCGCCTTATCGACCGGGTCAAAGGCATCCTGCTGCAGAAAACCGAAATCGACCAATTCGGACTTCCAGTACCGGATATGGTACCCGACCGGAACGCTGTCATCTCCAAGAATGTTAATCTGGTCAAAGGCCTCCTTGCCGCGCAGGAGTACATTTTTTATGTATGCAATTTTTTCTATCCAGTGAGGCTCGAGCGTGCGGCGCATATCCTCCTGTGCCTCCTGATAGTCGAGATACTTTGAATAGCTTTCGATGGGGTCTACCGCGGGATAACGCTTGCTGTCGGCACGCTGCTGGGAAAGGGCGTAAAAACACCGGGCAACCTTTTTGGTCGCTTCGGTCACCGGTTCTTTCAGATTGCCTCCTGCCGGTGATACCGTCCCGATAAAAGTGACCGAGCCGAAATTTCCGTTATGCAGCGCGACCAGACCGGCGCGCGCGTAAAAGTTAGCGACGACGGCCGTCAGGTCCATGGGAAAGGCGTCTGGTCCGGGGAGTTCCTCCATCCGGTTCGACGTCTCCCTCAATGCCTGCGCCCACCTAGATGTTGAATCGGCAAGGAGTAAAACCCTGAGACCCATCTGCCGGTAATATTCGGCTATCGTCATCGCCGTATACACCGAGGCCTCGCGCGCCGCAACGGGCATATTCGAGGTATTACAGATAATGATCGTCCGCTCCATCAGTTTTCGTCCGGTGTACGGGTCGTCCAGCTGCGGATATTCGGTAAAAAGTTCCACCACTTCGTTCGCCCGCTCTCCGCATGCCGCGATAATCACCAGATCGACTGCCGCATTGGCCGCGATGATATGCTGAAGCACCGTCTTCCCGCAGCCGAACGGTCCGGGGATAAAACCGGTACCGCCTTCGACAATGGGGTTCAGCGTATCGATCAGACGGACCCCTGTCTGCAGCAGTTTGTGCGCAACCGGCTTGTGCGCATATGCCTGAAGCGGGATCTTTACCGGCCAGCGCTGTGAGAGCGTAACGGTTCTGGTCTCGCCCGCAGGCCCCTTAAGCTGTGCGATGGTATCGGTAATCCTGTGTGCCCCTTCGGCAGCGATCGACTCTACGGTCCAGACCCCCTCGAGACCGAATGGGGTCATAATTTTATGTTTGATCCAGCTCTCCGGGACCTCACCGAGCCAATCGCCCCCCTGAACGCGCTCGCCGCTTTTTACCAGCGGTTTAAACTGCCACTCGGTTTCTTTGGAAATGGCATCGGCCTTCTCGCCGCGCTTGAGAAAAACGCCGCTTAAGGCCTCGAGGTCGTTTTGCAGGCCGTCGAATTTCTTTGACAGGAGCCCCGGGCCTAATTCAACCTCGAGCATATGCCCGGTAAACTCCACCTGGCTCCCCATCTTGAGCCCCCGCGTGCTCTCAAAGACCTGGGCAAATACGTGGTCGCCCTGAATCTTTATCACCTCTGCATCGAGCGGCACGCCGTCCAAGTTAATGGTGCAGATTTCATTCTGGCTTACCGGTCCGTTAACTTCTATGGTCGCCAGATTTGACACAACGCCGATAACTGTTCCCTGTGTCGCCATAATCCCTCGCTAGTGGTGTTCGGAAAGCGCTGTTTGAATCCTCTCGTTAAAAATATCCCGTCCCCGCTGGGGATCCAGTGCGATCCACCGTTCAAGCAGAAGCAGCCTGACAAGATGTCCTAACAGTATGTCGATATCAAAATAAGAAAACGTATTTATATCGTCGATCGCCTTCCAGCGCAGCTGATCGATAAAGTGCTCACGGCGGACAATATCGTTATGTTCGAAGTGGCCCTCGAGCTCCGTAAGATACGGGGCGCCCCTGAATAGATGTTTCGGTATCTCGCCCGTTTGCCCATCGCCGGCATCCCCGAGCGCATCCAGGGCAATATATCCTGAGCCGTCCGGCTGAAAACGCTTCAGATTCAGATCGACAAGGATGTTCCGCAATGTGAGATCGAACAGAAAATACTCCCGGACAAAATGGTTAGGGCTCCCCAGCATCCTCCGGTAAAAAATATCAAGAAGGAGGTGTTCAAGTTCGATGCGCTGCGGAATCTCTTCGGTTTTTTTGTCTCTATAGGCTTCCTGAAATTCATCGAGGTAGCCGTAAAAAGGCCGTTCTTCGTCTTCGGAAAAAAGACCGGCGGCACTCTGCTCGTGCGCGCTGTCCTTTTCGGCTGCCGCATCAGGCGCACCTTTCAGCCGGTCGATAACGTCCGCGTGATCGTAAAAAGACATGATGTCACGAACCAGCACACGGTGTTCTTCCGTCAGGGCCCCGGCAATCTCATTGATAAAATCGTTTACCCGATACGGTATCTTATAGTCATCGAGCCGCAACTGGGGCAGAGAGGCAACAAGATAGTAATACTGTCTACTCATGTTCTTTCTTTCCGCCGAATAAAAACTGCTTTATGCGCGGCCCCAGAAAGTGTTTAATCAGGGCCTGAAAATCCTCGTCGGTAAACCCGATCCGGTAACTGCCGTCCTGGGGGCCGATCGTGAAACCGCCGCCGATCACCGGGTCAAATTCGACCTTAAGTCCCCTGTCAAGCTGCTCTTTCCCCTTCTTCAAAAAATACTCCTCGATGTCCTTCTGTTTTTCGGCTGGCAGCCTTACCAGAAGGTCTTGCTCCTGGCACCCGCCCGAGGCCCACGTCTCCAATACGAATTCGACGGTTTTTGTCAGGAACGCCGGGTCATCGAAAATCCCCCGGGACGATTCGGTGGCAACGTTCGAAGAGATTAATTCGGTAATATCCTGGCGGAGTGTGGCAAGGGCCTTCTGGGCGGCCATCCGTACCTCTGATTCGGTTTTTTTCTTGAGCGCCTCTGCCTCGTGGCGGGCCTGCTCGATGATATCTTCCGCCTCCTGCCTTGCCGAGCGCAGGATTTTCTTTTTCTCTTCCTGGGCGGCGTCCGCGATCTTCCGGGCCTCCTCTTTTGCCTTGGCAACGCCCTCCTCGTAAATCTGCTGGGTCAACTGCTGAAGTTTATCGGTCATGGTACACCCCTTAAGGTTTTTTCTTTTAGTAAGTGTTATCTGACTATAGGCGGGATTGGCCGCCAAAAGGGTTGCCTATCATTATAGAGCAGGCAGCGGCTTTTGAAAACACTTTTCCATGCCGCCACAATGCCCTGCCCGTGGAAGGAATGGAGCGAGGCAAGGATAGAGCTGAAGCGTTATTTCTTTCTGCTGCCCGGTGTTGTGATGGGCTTGCCTGCGGCACACAAAGGGCAATCCTCAGGCAAAAAGGTCTCCACGGGGATTTTGACCAGCGGGGTAAGCGGTATGCCGAGTTTGAGCGGCGCGGGGCTTCTGTCCACGATAGCCCCCATTCCCTCAAGGGAGGCGCCCGATGCGTCTATTAACTCTTTAGTCTCCCGTATCGAAAGTCCGGTGGTGACTACATCCTCTACGAGCAAAACCCGTTCGTTCTGGCCGAGGGCAAATCCGCGTCTGAGCGTCAGCTCTTTTTCTTTTCGCTCTGCAAAAACGGCACGGCAGTTAAGGTGCCGGGCAACCTCATAGGCAACTATGATGCCGCCGAAGGCAGGACCTATGACTGCCTGGATGCCTCTGCCTGCAAAATGCCTGGCGAGTTCACCGCACAATAACTCACTATAGTGGGGGTACTGCAGGACAAGTGCGCACTGAAAATACTGCTCTGAATGAAGGCCGCTTGAGAGTTCGAAATGACCTTTCTGGAGGGCCCCGCTCTTTTTAAATATGTCGATGATCTCGGATTCTTTCATCGGCGCGCCTTTCGTATTTCTTTCTTAATCTCCGCAACGGCCGCCGCAGGGTCTTTGGCAAGTACAATCGGTCGTCCGACAACCATGTAGTCGCACCCGTTCTTCGCTGCCTCAAACGGGGTGACCGCCCGCTTCTGATCATCGAGCGAAGCACCGGCCGGGCGTATGCCGGGGGTAACGACCAAAAGCCGTTTCCCGAATTTTTTCTTGATGTACGGGGTCTCGCGTGCCGAGGCGATAACGCCGTCGAGGGCGCTCACCCGGGCCTTGCCGGCCAGAGAAAGTACTGTTTTTGTCAGGGAGCTCCTCTCGGTGGCATCCTGACTCGTCAGCACGGTAACCCCCATAAGAAGAGGTCTGGTAATGCCGAGCCGCCGCGCCTCTTCCCTGGCTGAGCGTGCCGCCTCCTCGAGCATCGCGGGCTGAGTCTGGAGATGGAGTGTGAGCATCCACACCCTGTGCCGGCACGCGGCACGCACGGCCCGTGCAACCGTCGAGGGGATATCGTGGTACTTAAGATCGAGAAAGACGTTTTTCCTGTGCCTGCGCAGGAGGCGTACTGCATCCGGGCCGGCCGCGGTAAATAACTGGCTTCCTATCTTGTAATTATGAACAGCGTCTCCCAGGCGCCTGATGATGCGCCGTGCCTCTTTAAGGGTGTCGACGTCGAGTGCCGCAATTATGGGGTCTCTCATCATTGAACCTGTACGCTTCCCACCAGTTCCCTGATATCCTTCATCCTGTGTTTTTTCATATAGTCGCATATGTCGTCCGGTATTGCCGTGACGGCCTGCGGATCCACGAATATATACGTCCCGACGGCGATTGCGCTGGCACCCGCTATTATAAATTCCAAGGCATCCTCGCACGTTGCAATGCCACCCATGCCGATAATAGGGATGCGCACCGCCTGAAACAGTTCCCACACCAGTCGGACGGCAACCGGTCGGATGGCCGGACCGCTCAGTCCGCCGGTCACATTCCCCAGTCGCGGCCTCCGTGTCTCTACATCAATCGCCATCGCCTTAATGGTGTTGATAAGGGCAATGGCGTCCGCGCCCGCCGCCTCCGCCGCCCTGCCGATCGCGCTGATATCGCTTACCTCGGGGGTGAGCTTTGCGATAACGGCCTTTTTTGTTTTTTTACGCACCGCCGCGACAACGGCGCCCACCGCCTCCGGGTCCTGGGCGATAAGACCACCACCGTGGTATGCGATATTCGGGCACGAGAGATTTAGTTCGAGCCCGTCAACCCTTCCGCACCCGTCCAGTCTTTCCGTAAGACGGGCAAAACCTTCTTCCGTTTCACCCATGATACTTACTATCACCGGGCAGGGATATGATTCCAGGGGCGGGATTTTTTCCGTGATAAAACGCTCTAGTCCCACATTTTCTAATCCGATGGAATTCAGGAGGCCGGATGGCGTCTCCCATAAACGGGAAGGGCGATTCCCTGTTCGGGGAACCGGGGTGATGGTTTTTGTTACTATGGCACCGAGTGTTCCAGCGTTGATAAGACCGCCATATTCCACACCATAACCAAACGTGCCCGAGGCGACTGTGAGAGGGTTGGGCAGTATGAGCGACCCTATCGTAACCTGAACATTCATGTATAGCCTGATGCGCCCATTAGCCGATCGTCAGAATGAGATAGCAATGAAGAAGGATCCAACCGCCGATAGCGAGAGAAATAATGCCGAACAGCAGGCGGAATTTGAGCACCAATTCATCGACCGATCTCGGGCGTTCGAGAAAATGCTCGATGCGTTCGGTAGAAACCGCGCGGTTGAGTTTTTTCCCTATCCAAATGACCGCCTTCGGGGCGAAAAGAAGGCCGACGCCCATCAGAAAGAGAAAAATGCCAATAACGACTACACCCCGGTTTATGGCGGCCATAAGGATGTCGATGGGCTCCATGTAATCCAGTCCTTCACCGAACATACTCACCTCCTTGTTGCTTACACATTGTTGTTTAGTTCACCCCAGAGTATATGACGTGAATCAAAGATCGGCCCTTCGACACATACGCGTCTGTATCCGTCTACCGTCGGGACAACACATCCCTGACACGCCCCGACTCCGCACGCCATTTTTTCTTCCAGGCTCATCCAGAAGACAGCGTCCGGTGATTCTTTTTCAAAAAATGCGTGCAGTGCCGCAAGCATGCCGCGCGGACCGCAGGCATAGACGGCGCATTTCTTTGTTTTGAGTCTGCGGGTCTTCCACATCTCAAAGAACACATCACTGACTAATCCCCGCACCCCGAGCGAACCATCGTCGGTCGCCAGTATTACCGCGTCGCTGAGCTCGCCTATAACAGGTTGGAAAATATGATGTTGCGCATCCTGGGCGCCGATGATAAGCGTTACGAACGCGCTTTTCTTTTGAGCGGTACTTTTCGCAAGACCTATGAGAGGCGCCGCTCCGATGCCACCGCCTAATAGTATGGCACATTCGCAGGAATAATCAAGAACAAAACTGTTCCCGAGGGGGCCGACAACATCGACGCTGTCACCCTTATGAAGGGTGCTCATCAGTTTGCTTCCTTTACCGACTACTTTGTAAAAAATATGAAGAAGATGTTCCTCCGCAAACGATACGCTCAGGGGCCGCCTCATCAATAACGCGTCATCCGGGATGCGCAGATGAACGAACTGTCCCGGAAGGACACGCTGGGCGATGACGGCGCAGTCACATACTAGATGATACAGCCCGGGACCCACCTTGTCATTCTGCGCAATGTGTGCCTTTGTCTGAACCATCGTTGTCTTGTCTTTTTTCTCACACATAGTTTAGTTCTTCGGGTTCGTTTTTGCTATCGAATTATTTTTCAACTTGAGACCGTTGAAAAAGTATCTCGTGCTGTCATTAGGGAGGGAGCAAGACGACCGAAGTGATCTCAAAAAGAGAGATTGCTTCGCCATTCAGGCTCGCAATGACGGCTTTAGCAGGGTTTTGCAACGGTCTCAGCTTGTGAGCTCGTTAACTCGCGAACTTATTTCCTGGTATTAAAAAAGCTCCATCTGTTTTTCGGCATGTGCCTCTTCGCCGGTATCGAGCGGTATCTCGATGCGTCCGTACTCACCGTCATATCCCGGATGGATATTCACGGCGCCCTGTCTCACCTTGATAACGGCGCTGGCAATCCTGGGTGATACATTTTTGCACAGTTCATCCTCCGGCACATCGAGGAGCACCGCGAATTCCGTGCCGAAACGTTTTATAATATTCATGTATTCGGTGGTGACGGTTTTCGTCTGCACCCCTTTACCCAGCACATCGGCGATAATCTCACCCAGCGGAATCATATTGCGGAAGGGGACCGTTCTTTCCGGCCTTGCGCCCTCAGGCCTGTCTGCCAGGGTTTCCACGCGGTGCATCACACCTACCGTCACGCGGCGATGGCACTTCGGGCAGATACCTTCCGCGGCGACGGTCTCGGGAGGCGCCATGCACACATTGCAGTTTCTGTGGCCGTCATAATGGTATTTCCCCTCCTCGGGGAAAAATTCTATCGTCTCGAGAAATCTCGCGGTGTCCTTGGTTTTGATGATCTTGACGATCTCGAAATAATCGAGGGGCGCGTCAAAAATATTGGCCTCTCTTCCTATTTTTGCCGGTGAGTGGCTGTCGGAATTTGAAACGAGGGTGTAGCGGTCGAGGGCAGAGAGTCTCCAGTTCATCGCAGGATCGCTGGAAAGCCCCGTCTCAAGCGCAAAGATATGTTCGGTGTGTTCGCCGAAACACTCCTCCACCGAATCGAATCCCGAATTGGCGCCGAAGAGCGAAAAGTGCGGGGTCCAGACATGGGCTGGTATGATCAAAAAATCTTGCGAAATCTTAAGAGCTGTATCGACCAGTTTCTTTGGTTCTATTTTTAAGATCGGCCGACCGTCCTGAGCAAGGTTCCCGTAATCCCACAGTTTTTTATTGAGCGTCTCGGCCGCCTCCAGAGAAGGGGCAAGGATGATGCAGTGGACATTCTTCGCCCTGTTCTCTCTGTAAAAAAGGGTGTTGACTTCGGCCTGAAGTATAAAGTGGGTTTCTTTGTACCGATAGAGCCCTGGGGAGGCACTCTTGAGCTGCTCTTTCAGTTCTTCGAACCAGATAGGGTGCGTAAAGTCGCCGGTGGCCAGAAGCGTGATGCCCTTCATCGAGGCATATTCATCCAGGGATGCAATATTCATCTCGCCGCTCGTCGCCCGGGAAAAACGTGAATGTATATGAAGGTCCGCTATGATTTTCATAACATTTCCTCCCCTTTGCAAAGTCACCAGGTCGCCAGTCACATGTTACCAGTTTTTACTCAAATCCTAACATCTAAATCCTGCATTGATAGAAATTCCAAATTGCAAATCTCAAATTACAAACAAATCACAATCTCCAAATCACAATGCCCGAAACAGTTTTTTTGTTTGTGTATTGTTATTTTGGTCATTGGTTGTTGTTTGGTTGTTGGAATTTGTAATTTGTATATCGCTCTTCATTGTGACCTGGTGTCTTTGTGACTTACCATTTAACTCAAGAATTTCGATAGCCGCCTGAGCGCCTGCACTTTATCGGTTCTGCCAAGGCGCGCCTTGCGAACCGCATCGCCCAGCACGGTGATAGAGGTCTCGAAATCTTCGCGGTCAACCGGAAAGGGATGGCCGTCTTTCCCGCCGTGGGCAAAAGAGTAGCGCGCGGGGTCTTCGAAGCTTGGCCCTGCGCCGTAGACAAGCTCCGAAACAAGGGCCAGGGCGCGTATCGTCTGCGGCCCTACCCCTTCGATGCCGATGAGTTCTTCGAAATTCTGAGCCTCCAGGTCGCTTGTCCTTGCCAGTATTTTCTTCAGATGGGTCTCGGAAAATGCCGGGGGATCGACCGGATGAGCAGCCGGTAATGTCAGCGATTTTAGTTTTTTTAGCTCGCCGACCGTCGTCTCCGGTCTCTGGGTTGCGAGATACGTAACGATACGGCGCGCCTCGGCCGATTCGTCTGCCACCATATTCAGGGTCTTTGAGGTGCCGTCGGAGATGATCCCCACGTGCGGCTCACACACAAAATCCTCGAGACCCGTAGAGAGCCAGTGATAACGGCGGGCATACCGCGTATCCGCATTCATGCCCTGCTGTATGACGCACCACAGTCCGTCGGGTCTGAAAAGCATCGTATGGTGATAGAGCTGGTAACCGTCCTGAAGCGCCACATTGTCCACCTTGGCGCTCATCCGCGAGGCATAGACGAGGGTGTCGGGATCGGTCCCGAGCCTTGCCGAAAGTGTTTCTATTTCCCCGGGGGTCCTTCTTGCCTCGCGCCCTTTTCCGCCGGCCATAAAGATGCCGACCTCATTGCCCACTTCTTTCAGCGCCTCCTTGAGCGCCCCGCACACGGTAGTGGTGAGGCCGGAGGAGTGCCAGTCAAAGGCTAGGGTGCATCCGAACGACTGAAACCACACAGGATCGGATATTCTTTTAAAAAACTCCTCCGCCCCGTATTCCGTGACAATAGCAACTACTATCTCGCGGGCAAGCCGGCGCATCTTTTCAAAAAGCCACCGCGGCGCCTTACCGGTATGTAACGGAAGATGGGCTATTCCTGTCCTGGGCATACTTTTAACACTGTGTAAAGTCACATGTCACAGGACACATGACACAGGTAAACGTGCTGTCTTATATAAGCTAAAAGGCGGAGTAAACAACCTTGCCGTCGACGATGGTGGCCCGCACCGCGCCTTTTAACGGTACCCCGAGAAAGACGCTGTTTTTGCTTTTGGAAACAATATCTTCCGGGCTCAGGGAGTACTCGGCGTTCAGGTCTATAACGGCGATGTGCGCACTGCCCCCTTCCTCGAGTACGCCATAATCAAGTTTTACCAGTTGTGCGGGATTAAAGGATAAGAGCTTTATTAATTCGCCGAGAGAGAGATGTCCCTTTTCGACCAAATAGGTATAGGAAACGCTGAAGAGTGTCTCAAGGCCGATCGTTCCGAATGGGGCGTTGTTAAAATCTTTTTCCTTTTCGTACCCCGGGTGCGGGGCGTGATCCGAGGCGATCGCCTGAATGGTCCCGTCTTTTAAGCCCGCGATGACCGCCTCGACATCCCTCCTGGTCCGTAAAGGCGGATTGATCTTGAAACGAGTATCAAAATCGGCGCAGTTCTCTTCGGTCAGCGAAAAATAATGCGGGCAGGTATGCGCCGTGACATCGAGACCTTCCCGGCGCGCCTGGCGTATCAATTCGACCGATTCGGCACAGCTCACATGGGCGATATGGATTCCTGTCCCGGCAAGCCGGGCAAGATGAATATCCCGGGCGACCAGTATCGCCTCGCTTGCCGAGGGAATCCCCTTAAGACCCAGACGCGTCGAGGTCGCCCCTTCGTTCATCACCCCGCCCTCTGAAAGATTGATATCTTCACAGTGCTCCATTACCAGGATATTGAAGTGTTTTGCGTATTCGAGCGAGCGCCGGAGAATAACCGAATTCATCACGGGTCTGCCGTCATCGGTGATACCGACGCAGCCCGCCTCGGCAAGCTCCCCTATCTCCGCCATTTCCTCGCCTAAGAGCCCTTTAGTAATGGCGCCGAACGGATGGACGTTGCACAGTCCGACTTCTTCCACCTGTGACAAGATAAATTCCACCATCCCCCCGTTATCGATGACCGGTTTGGTGTTTGGCATAGAGCTCAGGGCGACAACGCCTCCCTTCACCGCGGCGCGGGTACCGGTTGCGATCGTCTCGGCGTCTTCCCTCCCGGGCTCTCGCAGGTGAACGTGGATATCAAACAGTCCCGGGACCACCACACAGCCGGTTGCATCGATCACCGTCTCAAACGTGCCCTTCTGGGAACCCCCTGAGGCAATCGTCTTTATCCGAGTGCCCTCGACGACAACGTCAAGTTTCTCAAGGGCATATTTTTTTCCGTGCAGCACCCTTCCGCCTTTAATCAGCAGTGCCAAGGTTATTCCTCCTCGCTTTGTGCGCCGACGATCAAATATAAAACCGCCATCCGGGCAGCCACCCCGTTGGCCACCTGTTCGAGAATGACCGAGTACTTGCCGTCGGCAATATCGGGAGAAAGCTCGACTCCCCTATTGATGGGGCCCGGATGCATGATGAGAATATCCGGCTTTGCCCCCTGTAATTTTTCATTATCGATACCGAAAAACCGCGCGTATTCCCGTATGGAGGGAAAGTAGGATCCCTTCTGCCGCTCCAGCTGTATCCGCAGCGTTATCAGCACGTCGACGCGCCTGATGATTTCTGAAAGATCGTAGGTGACCTTAACCCCCATCTCCTCGATGCCGGCCGGGATCAATGGCGGCGGACCGCATACCGTCACTTTAGCCCCCAGTTTTGTCAGCCCCCAGATATCCGAGCGGGCAACACGCGAGTGCAGTATGTCGCCCACAATGCCGACCTCAAGACCCTGTATCCGCCCCTTTTTCTGACGGATAGTCAGTAAATCAAGCAGGCCCTGGGTAGGATGCTCGTGTGCGCCGTCGCCGGCGTTGATAACGGCCGGTGCTATCGCATCCGCCAGTATCTTCGGGGCGCCCGCAGCCTCGTGCCGGATGATAATCGCATCGACGTTCATCGCCTCGATGTTCTTCGCGGTATCGAGAAGGCTCTCTCCCTTCACCGCCGCAGACGTACTCTTGGAGATATTGATCGTATCGGCGCTCAGGCGCTTCGCGGCGAGTTCGAAAGAGGTGCGCGTTCTCGTGGAGGGTTCGAAAAAAAGGTTAACGATGGTCTTGCCCCGCAGGGCGGGCACTTTTTTGATGCTGCGCTGCGATACCTCCTTGAACGATTCCGCCGTATCGAGAATCAGCTCGATTTCCCGGGCCGAGAGGTCCTTGAGCGCGAGCAGGTCTTTATGCGCCCAGATCCGCCCTTCCTGTGTGCCGTTCTTTTTTTTGGAAGTCTCTTTAGTCATTGCGCTCCCTCTCTAATACCACTACCTCGTCCGCATCATCGAGCTCTTTAAGATGCACCTCGACAAATTCCGACGCGGAGGTCGGCATATTCTTTCCGACATAGTCGGCCCTGATAGGCAGCTCTCGGTGCCCCCGGTCGATTAATGCTGCCAGCTGTATGCATGCCGGCCTGCCGAAATCGATAATCTCATCAAGGGCACAGCGCACGGTCCGGCCAGTATAGAGGACGTCGTCGACAAGGATGATGCGTTTCTCGTTTACATCAAACTCCATCTCGGTCCTGTGGACAAGGGGGCTGTAGGCGATGGTGGTCAGGTCGTCGCGGTAGAGCGTGATGTCCAAAGCGCCCAGCGGCAGTTCGGTGGATTCGATGTCCTTGATCACCTCCCTGATCCGCTCTGCCAGGATGACACCGCGGCGCTGGATCCCTATGATCGCGAGATCCTGCGAGCCCTTGTTGCGCTCGAGTATCTCGTGGGCGATGCGCAGGATGGCCCGCCTGATCGCCTCCTCGTCCATCGGTTTTGCCTTAACGGTAATGTTCATGCGCGCGCCTCTGTAGATTAAATTGCGGTGAATAACCCTAAACCGCGGTGGGTTTAGGGCTTGCCCTGCGCCCTATATGGTGCAGGGCAAAAAAATAACCTGCCTTTTTTGTAACTGGCAGGTTTTAAATAGGTTATATCTCATCTTTCCATCCTTTCTGGCCTCGCAGGACCAGCCTTAAAGGAGTTTGTCTTGGTTCTAAGGATATCATTTTCCTGCGCGAAAGTCAAGGTAAAAAGCGGTGCGCCCGGCCGCCCTTCCCTGCCCTTGAGTGGGGGGCACACGCCTACTTCTTGGTCCTAAAAAGCAGCAAGAACTCCCCCCTAGGCCTGTGCCTGGTAAAGTATCCAGCCATCTCTTGCGCCGGCATCCGGAGTGTCTCCTCGTACAGTTTGGTCAACTCCCTAACGGCCACGATGTCTATATTGCCGAAGATTTCCCCGATGTCGCCGAGACACTTGAGAAGTCGGTGGGGGGATTCGTAGAGAACGATGGTTGTTTTCTTGAGGGCGCTCAACTCTGTAAGCCGTTTCCTCCTCTGAGCGCCTTTTGCCGAAAGAAATCCCTCGAAGAGAAAGCGGTCGAGTGGCATCCCTGATATGACCGCCCCGGCAATCACCGCAGAAGGACCGGGAATGGACTCGACGTTTATCCCTTCCTCAAGCGCCTCCCTGATAAGAAGGTAGCCAGGGTCGGAGATGCCCGGGGTGCCCGCGTCTGAGACCAGCGCCACCCGCTTTCCCTCTTTCAGTGCGCGCACAATGCCGGTGAGTTTTTGCCGTTCGTTGTGGGCGAAAAAGCTGGTTAAGGGCGCGGCGATGCCGTAGTGGCTGGTGAGTTTTCTCGTCTGCCTGGTATCCTCGCAGGCAATCAGGTCGGCCTCCTTTAATGTATCAATGGCGCGCAGGGTAATATCGCGAAGGTTGCCTATGGGCGTAGCGACGATGTACAACGTGCCGGAACTCTTACTCTCTTTCATGCGCACCCTCTCGATTAACTGCGATCGCTTTTTGCTGCAACAATAACAAATCCGAAACTCTAAACCCTAAATCCTAAATTTACCAGTCACCAGGTCGCCTGTCACAAGTCACCAGCTTTTAAATCAAAAATCAAAGTGACCCTACTTCGTCAAGACTACGAAGGGCAGGCATATCAAAATGTAAATATTTTTAAAAGAATCTTTTTAAATTTTACGTTTGCCTGCCCTGAGTTGCATCGAAGGGTCATTTTGATATTTAATTTGTGATATTTGCATTATCTGTGACCTTGTGTCGTTGCGCCTTTTGTTTTGGTTTGGCCCTCGAAATTTTTTGAACCCGAGTAACTCGCGAACCCGAAAAATCCGCGAACTAGATACCGGTGTCCTGTGACCTGGATTGCCCTTACCCGTTCGCCGTGCGGTACAGGTATTCCAAAAATGCAAAGAGTCCCGCGGTAAGATTTTTTGACGGGCTATCTGCCATAATGTTGAATATGTTGCCGGGTTCGGTGCGCGACCCTCTGAGCCATATGAAGCCGGCAGGGCGTTGTGCTCTGTCCAAAAATTCTATCCGCCACCCGCCGGCCGGATCTTTCATTTGGACGCCAAACTCCTGGGAAGGTTCGCTAGCGACAAAAGGGCACTCCTTAGAGAGCGCTTGATGATAGATGATACGGTACGAGGTAATGCCGGTGGTGCGGGCGCCATTCGCCTTGAGGAATTCGTAAAACGACGCGCTCAACCTTCCGGCGGCGCTGTCCCAGAATCGTGAAAACAGCTCCTCTTCCATGCGGCACTTCAGGATGCGCTGGTCCAGCGCCGCTTCCCGGCCCTCGATGCGCTCTGCCAGGCTGTGGTACTGTGGAAGATAGCCAAGGAGTTCGCTTAGGGTGTAGCGTCCTTTGCTGATGCGGTGTTTCTGCTTCTGGGTGAGTTTCACCCCGCGCCTCACAAGCCAGCCAAGTACGCCCTGCGGCTGCGATATGATCATCAAAGAAAAGACGAGGCTCATAAGCCCGTCCCGCACCTTTGAGTCACCGAAGATGGCCCCGCCGTTCGAGCCCTCGGTAAGAAACGGCACGAGATATCCTTTCGCGCGAAGCTCCTCCGCCTTCTCAAGGAGATTGATCTCCCCCACCTCAACGCTGTATGTCTCCACGCCAAAGGTCTCGGCAATATCCCGTATACGTAGCGAGGTAGCGTCGTTGGTAACAACGGCTGTTCTGTCCTTTAGTTTCCCTTTATAATCGAGCCAGCTCAAAAACAAAGCCGTGTTCAGCGCCGAGAGTGTCTGCGCCTCGATAGCAAAGGGTTTGGTGCCGGGCTCTTTGATAATCAAGTTTCCTCGGTCTGCATCGCAGTCCGTCGCGATACCGATTGCGTCTTTCTCTCTGCCGAGTGCCTCCAGAAGAGGTGCGAGCCCTTCGCCGGTCGGTTCGATCTTCGGTCGCGACTGCCCGAGCTGCGGCGCCAGCTCGAGCGGTTCGATGCCGAAGAGGTCCGAAAGAATACCCGGGTAAAACGGGGCGGCGCTGCCGCCGGCGGTATCAAGAACTATCGCCGTGCCTTTTTCCCGCAATAGACGCCGACACTGCGCGAGCGCCTCCTCATCCAGGCAGAGCGAGGCACGGATAAAACGGATGTAATCCGCCTTGAGACGGCGAAGATCGCTCCCCTTTACCAGCGAAACCTTTCTTTTCGAGACATCTACCCTATTGACCTTTTTTCTGAATGTCTCAAGGTCGATCGCCTCACCGCCGAGCTGCTCTTCCAGGCCCTCTATTAACCGGTTCATCTCTCCCGCCGCGAGCAGTGCGCCGCCGTACACACGCTCACCCGCCCGGTACGGTTTGTACCCCGTCGCAAACTTGACCCCGTTTTGCTCCATGGGATTGTGGCTGCCGGTTATCATGATGGCGCCGTCGGCACGCAGGCTCCTCACCGCCTGTTCAAGAAGGGGTGTGGTGAGAACGCCGGCCTTTACAATAGAGATTTCATGGTGCGCGCCAAAACCAAGGAGCGCCCCTCTGATACTCGCCTCTGCCAGATCAGGACCGCTCAGTCTGCCGTCATGAGCGACGAGGATTTTCTTTCGATTAAGAGAGCCGGGGAGCAGTTTCTTCTTGAGGATGCGCGCATACTGATAGGAGAGCATCGCCCCTATCAAGCGAAGTTCGGGGGCAACGGGGCCCAGGCCGAATGCCGCGCGCACCCCGCTGAATGACCGGGGCAGTTTTTTCTTGTCGAGATACTGACGCACCGTCTCGGCGGAAACAGACCCGATAAACGGCCGGGGCTGCCACGTAAAGTGACTACCGGCCTCCCCGCTGCGCCACACACCGTCGGTAAAGACCCCGTCTCTCAGGCGCCAGCGGCCGTCCAGTGCGTTGAGATAGCGCCCAAGTCCCGCCTCGAGCTGTGATATCGAGTACCCGGTTCCCCCGGCCTCGGATGCCAGGATGGCTTTGATGCACTCGCTGAGCGCCTCGAGCAGCTTTGCCTCGATCAGACGGTCGGCCGCTTTATGCGCGTCGCCTCCGGTGCTTTTTTTTGTCTTGCTGATGATATGGCGAAAGAGGATTTCGGGATATAACAGGACGCCGCCGATGGTGTCGTCCCTGTGCGGGTTTTTGCTTTTGAGATCGGCGTTGTTGCGAAAGGTGAACGGCGGGAGATGTTCGCCCGAGAGGACTCTTCCTTTGACAAACGACGCAAAACCGATCCGCGCGCCCTGTTCGATAATGCTGTTGGAACAGAGAAAGGCAGATTCGCACACAGCGCGGGCCCCTGTATATTTTCTGTGAGGGGGCACGATGGCCGTGCCGGCGCCGATATTCGTGGTATTGGGCAGCGCTTGCCGCTCCCCCAGGAAATAAAAACATATCTCGGGGCTCACTAAACCATCGATATGAGATGCAAGGTGATGATCGGTAACTCCGCCCGCGATCTCGCTGTTAAAGCAGGGGCTTCCGATAATAGCGCCCTTTGCGGCCCTTGTCTTTTCGATGTAGGCCCCCGGCTCGACCCGGCAGGCATCGCCGAGGTGAGAGGCGATTATCGCAGCACAGGTCGCGCTGACGTTGCCCTCCAGCGTCGAACGGACAATGCGCGCATTGGCGATTAAGCTTCGCCCGTTGATGCACGCCCCCTTGCAGACCGCGCCATAGCACCGGGCGTCGGCAGAAATTCGCGTTTTCGTATCGGCGGAGACAGCCCAGGTCTTTTTCTGCACAAACCCCTCTTCTTCCGTGGCGGCCGCAACCCCTTTTCCCTGGGGTGCCTTCTGAAAAAGAACCGGCCGTTTCACCAAATCCTTTTTTCTATACTCATCGAGGGCGCACTCGGCATGGGTAAAATCGCCGAGGAGATACTGCCGTGCCGGCAGCTTGATCTTTTGCGATCCCCACCGCTTTTTTGTCTTATCGAAGGTAAAGGCGAGCGGTTCTCCGTTTCTGCATCCCCAGGCACCGCTGGCAAGATGCCGTTTATAAGCCGACACATATATCTTAAGATGATTTATCCGCCTGCCTCTCTGTATGAGTGCCTCTCGACGAAGAGAGGTCTTTTTATTTTCCTGCTCGATCAGGTAACGGGTCAGCGCCATGCCGGTCCTGAGCATGGTTTCGGGCAATTCATCGAAGAGCGCCGTTAGATGCGGGGCGCGCTTTACGCCGCTCGCGATAAAATGGAAAATAAGGTCGGGGGCATGGTCAAATGTCCAGGGACTCATACCAGCCACAGGACTCAGCCCGGTGCTCAGCTCCCCCGGTAAGGCCCACCCCCAGTGCTCCGAGGCCGTGAACCCTGTCACCGAAAACGGCATAAGATAGGTGATATCTCGTTCGGCAAGCAGGGCGCGGGGGTTGGTAAGAAGCGGGTGCGCGGGAAGGCCTATCAGTCTCAGTTCACTGCACATCACCGAAAAGGGGGCGACAACCGGGGTGCCGTGCCGGCTTTTTTCTCCTCCTGTTATCTCAGAAACGACCCCCTCGGCAGGCGGGGCCATCGTGCCTGAGTAGCCGCTGAAAATCACCCGTTCACCGATAAGCGAAAGATGTGGAATGGCGGGGAGGAGCGTCAGTGTGAGTCCGCCATCGTTCGTATATTCTGCGGCAATGATCTCGTTGGTAAAGATGCCCTCTATGTACGAACACCGGTCGACGAAGAAGCCGCCCCCGAGATAACTCTCGCAAACCTCGGTGGGCCCCTGAATGCATACGCCGTCCTCTGAATGCACCAGGTGTATTTTTGCCTTAGCGACAAGGTTGCCCCCGCCGATCCGGCTGTCAACTAGCGAAGCAGAATGGATGGCGGTTCCCGGACCGATAAAACTATTCTCGACGATGCTCTGATCGGCGACACGGGCCCCCTCACTGATAAAGGCAGCGGTGCCGCGCACCTGGTAGGGAGTCTCACTATGAAAACACCAGATATCTGTATTGGAGGAGGTGCGCACGATAGAATGAGCGATGCGGGCCCGTTGCCCGATATACGCGTTCTGTACAAACGCGCCCTCCAGGACCGCTCCCTTCTCAATGCGGGTATGCCGACCCAAGACTACTGTACCGCCAAGGAACTGTGTCCCTTCGGCGATATTGTCTAACGGCACCTCCCGGCCGATCTTCCCCCCCTGCGCCGTTACATAAAAATCGCCTCGTTCATCAACGATGCCGAGGCGCTTCTTTTTATTCGTTTTGTTATTCATATCAAAACCCTAAACCCTAAATCCTAAACAAATCCAAAATCCAAATTTCAAATGTTCTAAACATAGTATTTTTTGTTTTGGGTTTTGAGGTTGGGCATTTGAGTTTATTTAGAGTTTCGGGTTTAGTGTTTACTTAACAGTGACTACCTTTGCCAGATTGCGGGGTTGGTCCGCATCCCGCTCCAAAAACCACACAATCCCCATTGTCTCATTCCACGTCTTGAAACTATTGGCAAGAAAATGCCGTCCCCTCTCAACGCTCTGCGATAACACAATACCGAGTTTGTCATGCAAAAGCTGCAGTTTGGTGTCGATATCCATCGTCCGTTCTTCCACGTCTTCAAAGGCATTCATAATGGCCGTCACCTCATCCTCTTCCAGGTCTTCGGAAAACGTCTTGATCATATCTTCGCAGAAGAGCACTACCGACAGATTTTCGCTGGCCATCTCCCGGATCAGATTAGCAACGTGGATATCGCGGTCCACCACCGACTGGCTGTTGAGCGCCTCGCGGATGTGCCGTTTTATTTCGTCCAGTTTATCGACGGTCAGCTGCCCCAGGTCTCCCTGGGCGCCCAGAATCTCCAGCGTATCGTTAAGGGTGCGCAAAGCCCCCTCCTCGAGTAAAAAGCGGTCTTCGGTATCGATCTTGGTATAGCTGTACAGTTCGTGTACCAGCGGCCTGATGCGGCTGGCAACGCCGTCGATCGCCACCGTCGTGTAATACGCCAAGAGCTGGGCGGGCAGGACGCTCAGAATGGGAGCAAGGTCATCGGTGATATCGGGTATCTTGATTAAATGATCGCTTAATGAGTGCGCGCTGTGAGAGGGGCCTTCGAAATCCACCACTACCGTCGTACCGGCACTTCCTTTGATCTCCGAAAGGTTATGCAGCGATTCCAGGTGTGTCGCCGAATCGGCGATAAAACAGACGGCATAGGTTCTTAAGCGCGGGTCGGCCGTATTCGGAAAAAGGGCGCGCCAGCCGTGTTTAAACTCTCCGAGATCCTCCCCTTCGGTGCCGATATATGACAGTTCCTTGAGTTTCAGGGCCGCCTCTTTTGCCGTGCCGGTCAGGCCGCCCCTTCCGCCGAAGAAGATGTACCGCTGCGCTTTTAGCTCCTCCGCTATTTTCCTGAGCTGCCCGAGATTTTTTTCGTTTTCCAGATACTCCTTGACCAGATGTGGCACCTGTATCAGGGCATCGAGTTTCTCCCGGGCCCTTTTGGCCGACAGCGTCTTTCTGATAAGTCCGAGGTAAATGGCCAGTTCCTCAATGGCGGCCTCCTGGGCTGTATGCGCCTTCGAGGAAGCGACGCCCTTCTCTATGTTCGCGTAGGTCCTGAAAAGACCGCCGTCATTCTCTGTTTTTTCCGCCAGGGGCGATTCACCCGGTTTATTGACAATACTGATAAATTTTACCCCGAAGGCCTGATAAATCTGCACTACGTCATTGGTATCGATGGTCCCGCCCGATTGAGAGACCGCCAGGCCCATGGTTTCCGAGGCATCCCGGAGTCTGATGCGGAACACATTGAGTTCGGCAACATCATCGAATGCCGGATCCTGGACCACTTTTTTGAAGGCCTTGATCAGCTCGACGAGATGCTTGGCCTCGACCACCTTCGGAAAATCCCCTGTGCGAAACGGACTCGATGCGGAAAAATGTCTCAGAAACTGTTTTTCCCTGCCCGAACCCGATGCTGCGTCAAAGGCGCTTTTTAATATCGTCCGCAGTTCTTTGCGCACCTCGTCGAATTTCTTTGTCCCGGTCCATACGTCATCCTTCAGGCCGGTGGCGGCTTGAAACGAGGGCATCATCGCCATGATGGCGTACCCTGAGGTGCCGCTGGCAACGCCTAGTATCCTTTGAAATGCGCAGATTTCTTCGTCGCTCAGCTTGATGCTTGAAAACCTGCTGGGGCCTCCGGCAATCATATCTCTGAGCACGTCTTCTCTTTTCTCGTCAATTGCCGATGGCGGCACATCGCGTCCTTCTATGAGATCTTTGGCAATTGCCCTCCTGCGCTCTCTGACCAGTTGGTCTCTCCGGGCGGTCGGCAGGTGCTTTTCTTCCGGACTCAATGTCACCGTGGGGAGATAGCCGCATATGGTCTGGGCCAGGGCGGCGGGCTGATAAAATATCTCCTGCTCCATAAAACACTGATACTGGGGATCAAGCGTATAGATGTATTCTTCCGGGTTAAGGTCTTTTATGGCCAGTTCGTCTTCTGTAAGCTGGCGCAGGCCTTCGGTGTGTTCCTTGTGAAAGGCGTACACAGCGAAGTTGTCCCTGGTGATCACCGCGATCTGCCCGCTCTGAAGAGAGACGCCGCGGGTGGTGTGATGCACGAAACAGCCGGGTTCGGAGGCCAGAAAATTGCCGATCGCCGGGTCGTTGCTGAGCCCCACAAGAAGCGGCATATTTCCCTTGACGGCGCCGACTACCTTATCCGGCTCATCCTCACAGCAGACCGCACAGGCAAAGTAGCCGTCGAGGCGCGGATAGGCGCGCTGAACGGCTTTAAGCAGATCCTTCTCTTTATCGTAAAAATAGTTAACGATCGCCGCAAAAGTCCACGCGTCGGTCCCGATATTGGGCGGCCTCAGGAGGTCGGGGATGCTGCGTTCGGCATCCTCGTCGCCCATCCCCTGTTTGCGCGCCTCCTCCAATTCCTCATTGAACCGTTCCGCCAGCCACTGATCCAGATGGCGGTAATTGTGGATATCGCCGTTGAATACCAGATAGAGGCGCTTCTTGCCTCCGCGCAGAAGAACGCGCTGCGGGTGGGCATTGGCGGTAGTGGCGGGCGAGGTAGTCGGCCATCTGACGTGGCCGAGCTGGAGCGTGCCGACTAACGGATGTTGATCGATATACGGCTTGACGCTGTCGGCACCGCCTACATTGCGAAAACGGTCGGGGACCGGTTCTCCTTTGGGGCCGATACCAAAATTGACAAAGCCTGCCGATTGGTATCCCCGATACTCGAGGTCCTTGAGCGCGGTATATACCAGATCGCTGATATTAAGCCCGCCCTCTTTCTCTGACGCCCCTACATGTGCAAACACGCCGCACCCCGCATGGTCATCGTCACATAAAATAAGCATAGCATTACACAACCATTGTTACTGTTTTGCCCTGACATACGCCATAATAAAACCCTCGTCGGCAAAATCGGTGCGGCGCACGCAGGCAACCTCGCTGATATCCTCGCAAGGGTTACGCCACGTGATCCTGCCGGGGCACCTGTCGCACTGGCCGCCCCCCGAAAAACCAACCAGCCCCTTTGCCAACTCGGAGCTTTTAATGAGCACGGGAAATCTCACCGTAACGGTGCGTGCCTTTTTCGCCTCATCGTAGAATACCCTGATCAGGAAATGGTCGCGTTCGTACCGCTCTTCCCAGCTGTATCCGTCCCTGCCGAAAAGGAGAATCCGGCACACCGGGCTTCCCAGTTCAAGCATCACCTCGCCGGTATCCTTGCCGATCAACCCGACGGCGTCAACGATGCACGGGGTCGCTCCGGCAAAGGCGGATGCACACCATAGAAGATGTGCCCCGAGGAGAAAGACGGCTATACCAACACCGTTTCTTTTAGTTATATGCGACATAACGGCTGTTTCTCCCGGAGATAATAATACGTACAACTATAATACAAAGTAATACTGGAGTCAAGGAGCGCTCTTCGGGCCGGGTTTTGCCCGGAAAAAGAAATAGAGGTAGTTTCCCCTCCCAAGTCGGTCTCTGTAAATAGGTCTTATACAATTCTTAAGCCCTTCTTTCGGCGGCCACCAGTGTGTGGCAAAGGCATACTGCAGATGAAGAGGGATCCGCACCGGCTCAAGACCCGCCCGTGCCGCCAGTTTGATAAGCGCGGTCTTTGTATAGCAGTTTATGTGCTCAAGCGGTGTGACCGGATGAAGCGAGTTCTTTGTTTCGCGGGGGGCCGTCCAGTCCGCGATCTTAAGCCGTCTGGTAATATCGGCCCCGCCGGGTACGTGTATTTTAATGAGGCCACCTGGTTTGAGCGCCCTTGCCAGGTGCCGGAGCACATCGTACGGCTCCGGCAGGTGCTCAAAGATCTGATCCGTGTTGATAACATCAAACGCGTGCCGCGGTATCTCATCCCATGATAGTGCGTGTATGCCCTGCGACGCCGCATGATCGATCCGCGCCTGTGAAAGCTCGCTCCCATACACATCACAACCAAACGCCCGGGCCATGCGGCACCAACTCCCCCAGCCCATGCCAAAATCGAAAAAGGCCAATCTGCCCGGCTCGGTTTTAAAAAAAGCGAGTATCGTCATGATTTCCTGGGCACATCTGGAAAAATAGCGCAGGTCTGTCTGGCGCATGGCATATTCGCGCGTCTGGCCCGGATGGATCCAGTTTTCGTATAATAACTCTGAGAGGAGCCGCCCCGGTATGTGCTTCTGATAGACAAGCCCGCAGTCTGCGCACCGCTCTAATGTGAAATCTGTGTCTCTGAGATACTCAAACTGCGCGCGGCCGGAATAATACCGTTCCAAGTATTCACTGATGGGGGGGGCGGCAAATGATGACGAGTATATGCGGCGCACATCCGCGGAGGTGCAGGCGGGACAGACGGAGCGGGTGATAAAATATGACGCAGTTGCCCTGGACTCCTCATCGTCCTTGACCCGGATCTGCCGGGGGGGTGGGCTATTTTCCATCGACACTGTTCAGCCTTTCTGTTGCCCTGATATATCCCGCACCACGCGCACCCAGCCTGTCCTCACTCCCTCTTTATCCAGGAGAGGGAGCATGTCGTGTTCGGCCAAAAAAACAGTGCCGTCCCTGCGCTTCATGGGAAACGCAAAACGGCGCAGGGCACCCTTCTGATCTATGGCCGTATACAGTTGTTTTTTAAACTCCTGGTGCGATTCCTGATCCACATGAAGAAACCCCATGGTCTGATCGATGACCTGCTCCTTGGCATACCCGAAAATCCGGGAGGCCGCCGGATTGCAATCGAGGATTTTCATTGTCGCCGCCTCCAAAACCAACACCGCATCGTCAAGGGCGTGAAATACCCCTTCGAGCACCATTTTATTTTCGGCAAGCTGCTCCTCGATTTCGTACCGCATGGTAACATCCTGACCGATAGCGACGATTCCGATATGCGCCCCGTCGTCTCCGCGTACCGGGTTCACATCCCACCTGAAAACGCGCATCCGGCCGTCGGCACACCTGACCGGATTCACAAACCCCCGGGTGGGTTTGCCTTCCAGGGCGCCCAGGAAATCCTCCGCTATGGTCTCGCGAAGTTCATCGGGGAGAAAAGTCTCGAAGTAGTTCTTCCCGAGAATCTCCTCCCGCCTTTGCCCATACAACAGTTCTGCCTCGTGATTCAACTCTACTATTTCCCCGCCGGGGGCGAGCTCTATAATGACGCTCGGGGTTGCCTGGAACAGCGCCCTCAGCTGTGCCGCGGTTTTCTTTGCCGTCTCTTCGGCCTTTTTCTGCGCAGTCACATCTCTGACAACGGCGACCGACCCCATAAAAGCACCGTTGATAAAAATCGGCGACAGCTGGGCCGCAAACCACCTTGCCTGATTGTTGATATCGAGAACATACTCAAACGAGGCGCTTTCGCCGCGCTGGTTGTTAAGGAAGGCCTTCTCGAAGGGTTCGTGGAGATGGGCGGGCATAACATCCGCATGGCGTTCCCCGATGAATTTTTCTGGTGTAACATAAAGATCGGGGGACGGGGCCTGGCAAAAAATGAAGCGGGCATCTTTATCAAAGACAAAGACGTAATCCACCATGGAAGACAGTATGTGTTTAAGCCTGATCTCCGAACTCCTGAGCATCTCCTGCGTTTCGCGGCGCTCGATTTCACACTGCTCAAGTCCGGAAAGCCGGCGGCGCAGCTCGGCTATTTCTGCGACCAACTGTTCGGCAGTCTTATTCGTATGTTCCATGGGCCCGCCCAATGCTCTTAAAGGAGACGAGGTAGAAAAAGGCCGCGCCCCTGACTCACGCCCCGATTACTTTCTTGGTCTCGCTTATCTAAGCATAGTATGATGATGGGGGCTATAATTATACGCCCCAAGCGCACAGGAGTCAACGGGTATAACATAATATATTTTTGAATAAAGAGTTACGATTTTTTTGCGGGGGTTTGCGCAGGGGCTGCCAGCGGCAAACCAGATTGCGGTACGCCCTGGGTGAGAAATTATTGAACAATGCTTGTTTCGAATCCCCTTGTAAGAGTAACAAAACCCAGGGATGGATAATCGCCAGGCTTGGCCGTTTGGATTTTGGAATGTGTGATTTGGAATTTCTGCTTTCGCCTTTCGCTGCGCAAAGGGCGCAGTGAAGTAGAGTCTTGGGCGGTGGAGGGCTTGACGCCTTCACCTTCGCAGGGGCTCAGGCTCCGGTCGGCCCCCCCCTCGCTCGCTTCGAATCCCGCTTTGCATCTCATACCGGCTTACACATTCCTCACTGCTCTTTACAAAAAAGTAACGTCGCC
>JAFGGP010000026.1 GCA_016930485.1 Candidatus Omnitrophota bacterium
GCTCAGCCAGTCTCCCCTCCTGGCTTCGCTCTGGGCGGCCATTCCTCCCCGCCTTGAAAGGCGGGGTATCCTGACCGGGCTAATGAAATCCAAAATCTCCGCCATATGGCGAGACGGGCAAATAAACTAAAAAAATTTTTCAATTCTTTTTGGAATTTGGGATTAAGTGATTCATTTGTCATTTGAGATTTGGAATTTGTCATTGCAGTAAGCGATACTTCTGCTGGTTCTCCGGGACGTACCACTTAATAAAATTATGTCCGATTCCTGCCGGGGCTACCTCTATGCCGTGAAACCGCGCATGTACGATCGGGAGTGCATCGGGGACATAGAGGAAGACATACGGCACATCCTGATACAGAATCTCGTGAATCCGACGGTAAATCAGCGAGCGCTCATCCTGGTCGAAAATGCGCCGGCCGTCCTCCATTAACCGGTCTGCTTCCGGATTGTTGTAACCGATGAAATTGAACTCGCCCTCTTTTGTCTTCGAGGAATGCCAGATGTCGTACGGATCCGGTTCACGCGAAAGCCCCCACCCCAGGACAAGCGCCTCAAAGCGTCTCTTGTTGACAAACTCACTGATAAAGACACTCCATTCGATAATCCGGATCTTTACCTTAATGCCCACTTCCCCGAGTCGGCGCTGGATAATCTCACAGGCCATTTTGCGCTGGTCGTTGCCCTGATTGGTAATAATAGTAAATACGAACGGCTGTCCGTCTTTATCGAGGACGCCGTCATTATCACTGTCGCGCCACCCTGCCTCGGCCAGTATATCCCTGGCCCGTTTCGGGTCGAACGGCACCGGTTTAATGTCTTTATTATAGGCCCAGCTCTCGGGGGGAAACGGTCCGGTGCAGACCCTGCCGTATCCCAACAGGACCCCCTGGATAATCTCCTCTTTATCAATCGCGTAATTAATCGCCTCTCTTACCCGCCTATCCTGAAACCGCGGATCGGCCAGATTAAAGGCCATATAGGTATAGCCGAAGCTCGGATACTTATATTTCTGATAGTGCGTCTGAAAAAAACGGGTGTCTGTCTGCCTCTTATACTGAAGCGGCGAAAGCCCCATCATATCGATTCCCTCGGTCTGAAGTTCAAGAAACATCGCAGACTGATCCATAATCCGGTAGATATAGGAAGAGATGTAGGGTTCTCCTTCGAAATAATCCGGATTCGCACTAAGCTCGATTCTTTCGCCGGTCTTCCACCGCCGGAACCGAAACGGACCGGTCCCCACGGGGTTGCGTCCGAAATCCGTGGTGTTTATATCCTTGTTTTCCAATAGGTGTTTGGGGATGATGCCCATGCCCCAGCTGGACAGGCCGGGTGCAAACGGCTCCTTATAGGTAACCCTGACGGTATAGTCATCAAGAACCTCGAGAGACTCAACCATCTTGAAATCGCCGCTGTAGGGGGTAATGACTGTGGGGTCGAGTAACTTCTGATAGGTAAACTGGACATCGGCCGCGGTAAAGGGCGCGCCGTCGTGCCACCTCACATCGTGCCGCAGATGGAACACGATCTCGAGGCCGCCGTCGGTCACCTCCCAGCTCTCGGCAAGGTCCCCGGTAAGCTTGAGGTCTTTGTCGTACTTGATGAGTCCGTTAAAAAGGAGCCCCGTGATATCTCCGGAGGCAGAGTCAGATGCCAGGATGGGAATCAGCCGCCGGGCGTCCCCAATAGACCCTACGACAATCGCATCACCGTAAGAGGGGGCCTCCCGGACGATATGCGTTGACTCTTCGGCAAAAAGAGACAGGCAGAAAAAAAATAAAAAAGATACCATGATATATGGTATCTTTTTCAAAATGTTTCCTGAGGGTATATGCATAGATCTTACTGATTCTGAACGGGAGGTGCATCCGCATCCGTCGCCGCACCGACCGGCACCGATGGCGGCTCTGATTCGACGGCAGACCCCGCAGCCGTCCCGGGTTCTGGCTCCGGCATAGCGGCTGTTTCGGGCTCCGGCAAAGGCATCGGCTCAAAGTCATCCTCAGAAACAGGGAGGCCGAGCGGCCCGGATTCGGCATCAGGGAAAACAGGTAACTCCTCTGTCGTAGCGGACACCGGCCGCGCCTCTTCCCTTGGTGCATACTTAACGGCGATGGACCCGGTCCGTGTCTTTGAAAGTAGAATCAGCGATGAACAGGTTATCAAAAAGACGATTGCTGAAACCGTGGTCGCCTTGCTCAAAAACGAAGCCGCCTTTGTCCCCAGCATACCCGAGAGCGGATTTGAGCCTGAAAAGACATCCGCCAGACCCGCACCCCGGCCTGCCTGCAGTAAAATAACGGCTATCAGGATAAAACAGACAATAATGTGGATAATCATCACAACGATGTACATGGGAACCCCTTAGATGTCGCTGGTGACCAGCGCGCCTTTGACAATCGCGACAAAACTGTCTGCCTTCAGACTCGCCCCCCCGACCAGCGCGCCGTCAATATCCTTCTGTTTCATGAGATCGGTGATGTTGTCCGGTTTGACGCTGCCCCCGTATTGAATGCGCACCGTCTCCGCCGTTTCGGCACTAAACCGCTGAGAGAGCCGCTGGCGAATAAACTGATGCACCTCCTGGGCCTGTCCGGGTGTCGCCGTCTTTCCGGTCCCGATGGCCCACACCGGCTCATACGCGATAACGATGTCGGTCATCTGGGCACCGGTAATACCCGAAAGCCCTTCTTCGAGTTGTTTCTTGACGACGTCGAAGGTCTGCCCCGCTTCGCGCTCTTCGAGTATCTCTCCGATACACATAATCGGCTTTATACCAGCAGTAAACAGAGCTTTCAACTTTCTATTAACAGAGTCGTTTGTCTCATGGAAATACTTGCGGCGTTCGGAATGACCCACGATGCAGTACATGCAGCCGATATCCTTCAGCATAGCCGGCGATACCTCTCCGGTAAACGCCCCCTCTGTCTCCCAGTAAACATCCTGGGCGCCAAGAGTTATATTCGATTCAAAGAGCGTCTCGGCGATCTCGCCCAGGGCAGTAAAGGGCGGGCAGACGCCGACCTCAATATCGGCGATATCGGAAAGTGCGCGCTTGAGGAGTGTGACAAGTTCGATGGCCTCCTGAACGGTCTTGTACATCTTCCAGTTTCCGGCAATAAACGATTTTCTCATGATATCCTCGCACGGATAACGTTGTTCAACCCTTTTTGCCTGCTAGGTCGGGTATCGCGACAATACCGGGGAGCGGTATCCCCTCAAGAAACTCGAGTGAGGCGCCGCCGCCGGTTGAGACGTGCGACATCTTATCGGTAACACCCAGCTGACGCACGGCGCTGACCGAATCACCGCCGCCGATAATAGTCGTTACCCCGGAAAGTTCCGCCACCGCCAGTCCAATCTCCCTGGTGCCCTTATCAAACGGTCTAGTTTCGAAGATACCGACCGGACCGTTCCACAATACTGTCTTTGCCTCTTCAAGATAGACTTTAAACTCCGAGACTGTCTTGGGACCGATGTCGACCCCCTTCCACCCATCCGGGATACCGGGAGCAACAATACTGGTCTGGGCGCCCTCGGTGAGTTCCCGGGCCACCACATGATCACAGGGCAGGATAAAATGTACCCCTCTAGCCTCTGCCTTGGTAAGCAGCTCCCTGGCCAGATCTAGTTTATCGTCTTCTACCAGAGAATCACCGATCGCCTCGCCCTGCGCCTTGAGAAAGGTGTATGCCATGGCCCCGCCGATCAGCATGCTGTCTACCTTCTCAAGCAAATTCTCGATAACCTTGATCTTATCGGACACCTTGGCACCGCCCAGAATGACGACAAACGGGCGGTCCGGAGCCTCAAGCGCCCTGCTTAAATAGCGGATTTCCTTCTCCATCAAAAATCCTATCCCGGCCGGCAGATACCTGGCAACGCCCTCGGTTGAGGCGTGCGCACGGTGTGCCGCCCCAAAGGCATCGTTGATGTAGACCTCGCCCAATCCGGCAAGCTGTTTGGCAAATGCCGGGTCGTTCGCCGTCTCCTCGGCGTGAAACCGGAGATTTTCGAGCAGCATAACCTCGCCTGGCTTGAGTTCCCGCGCTGAACGCGCAACCTCGTCACCTACACAGTCATCCATTTTCTTTACGGTGCGTTTGAGGAGCTCGCCCAGGCGCTTGGCAACCGGATCCATCTTTAGTTCATCCGCCGGCTTCCCCTTCGGCCGGCCCAGGTGACTCATCAGAATCACCGAAGCGCCCTGCTCGAGCGCATAGGTAATCGTCGGTAAGGCAGCCCGTATCCGGGTGTCATCGGTAACAACCCCCTCTTTTAAGGGGACGTTGAAATCAACCCGTATCAGCACCCGTTTACCGGTAATATCGATATCTTTGATGGTGACTTTCATAGCCAATGCCCCCTGTAATTCAGACAGCGCCTTAGCCTCTCTTCTGTCCGCTAAGCTGCGTCTTCATTGACATGATATACTCGACCAGTTCAACCACCCTCTTGGAATATGCCCATTCGTTATCATACCAACCGAAGAGCTTTACCATGCGCTTATCGAGCACCATGGTAAGATCGGCATCGAGAATGCAGGAGTGCGGGTTGGTGTTGAAGTCCTTTGATACAAGCGGCGCATCGCAGTACTCAAGGATATGGCTGTACTTTCCGCCGGCATACTCCCTGAAGGCGGCCTTGACATCATCCACGGTCACGTCTTTTTTGACCTCGGCCACGAGATCCACCAATGACACGTTCGGGGTCGGCACCCGGATGGCCAGACCGTCGAGCTTTCCCTTGAGTTCCGGAAGGACCAGGCCAACCGCCTTCGCCGCACCGGTTGTCGTCGGGATCATCGAGAGGGCCGCTGCGCGCGCGCGGCGCAGGTCTTTGTGCGGCAGGTCAAGAATCTGCTGGTCGTTGGTGTAGGAGTGAATCGTGGTCATCAGGCCTTTTTCCACACCGAAGTTATCCAAGAGCACCTTCACCATGGGTGCGACGCAGTTGGTGGTACACGAGGCGTTGGAAAGAATGGTGTGTTTTTCCGAATCGTATTTATCCTCATTGACGCCGATAACAATGGTAATATCTTCGTTCTTTGCAGGGGCCGAGATGATGACCTTTTTGGCACCCGCGGTAATATGTTTGGACGCCCCTTCCTTGTCTCTGAAGACACCGGTCGACTCGATAACAACCTCAACCCCAAAATCCCTCCACGGGATCTGGGCCGGGTCTTTGTGATTGACAATCGTGATCTCCTTGCCGTTAACCACAATAGAGTTATCGGTGGAAGAGACATCCGCGTCGAGTTTACCTAAAATAGAGTCATACTGAAGAAGATGGGCCAGCACGGCCGGGGGAACGGGAAGGTCGTTAACAGCTACAATATCGATGTTTTTGTTTCCTAGTGCCGCACGAAATACATTTCGTCCGATTCTGCCAAATCCGTTAATACCGACTTTTACCGCCATGATAAAACCTCCTTGGTTGTGGAACGTGCCCTATAGGTATACGCTGTGTAAAAAGTGGCCGAATGGCCGTCGGGGATGCGGATTGCGTTATTAACGTATTATGATATCCGAATCGCCCCTGTTTTGCAAGTACTTATTTGACAGCCATTACTCAAACCGGTCGCCGACGGCCACATGGTGACCCAGCGTAAAGGCATAGGCATTCATCTGTTTGCCCGATTCGCGCTGCAGCGACAGTACGGATAATACCCCTTTTCCGGCAGCAACCACAATCCCCTCCTCCGGGCTGATCGCAAGGATTGTCCCCGGCGGGGCCGCTGGGCCCTGCGTGGGAAGCGCCCGCGCCTCCCAGAAGGCAATGCGCGTCTCCTTTAAAAAAGAATAGGCACAGCCTACCGTGGTAAGACCACGGATAAAGTTACGTATGTCTGCCGATGACCTGGTCCAGTCAGTCCGTCTGTCTTGGGTCCTGATTTTCGGTGCCCGGGTCACCATCTTTTCGTCCTGAGGCTGGAATCGGGCAGTTCCTGTCTCGATCAATCTGATAGACTCCAGCAATGCCTGGGCACCTGCACGGCCGAGTTTGCCTGCCATACTCACCGCATCATCGGCATCAGAGATGGGAACCGCCTTCTGCCGTATAATATCCCCTGCGTCCAGCTTTTCGGTAACCCGGAAAATGGTAACCCCCGTCTCTGTTTCTCCGTTCACCAGCGCCCATTCGACAGGGGCTGCCCCACGGTAACACGGCAGGAGCGAGGCGTGGACATTGACGGTGCCCTCCGAGGGAATATCCAGTACGGCCCGGGTGAGAATCCGCCCAAAGGAAACAATAACAAGAAGGTCCGGCTTCATCCCGCCAAGCGTCTGAACAGACTCTGCGGCGCAGATATCCTCGGGCTGATACAGGGGGATATTGCTCTCACGGGCAAATGCGGTGACCGGCGTCGAACTCACCTCCAGTCCCCTGCCCTTGGGCCTGTCGGGCCGTGAGATCACTCCTACCAGGTTGTGTTGACTGTTATACAGGGCCTCGAGCGAGGGGATGGAAAACTCCGAAGACCCCAGAAAGACAATGTTCATTGCCGTCGTACTTTCTCTCCTGCTATCAGCATACTTATAGATGTAAGGGGTTATTATAACAACCGAGGAAGAAAAATCAAGGAAAAGCGCCCTTTATGCGACATTTTCTTGACAATACGGTTCTTTTATCCGTATGATAGCTGTATGACAGAATTGTCATCTTCACAACTAACTCCACAAATACGAGAACATTACGAAAAAGGCCTGGCCGCCCTCTCAAAGGGCAATCTGGAGTACGCCGCCGAACTGCTGTTTCAGGTAGTCTGCCTGGCGCCGGGTTTTACCGAGGCACGAAAAAACCTCCGGATAGCCCAGAAAAGGCTCTTAGAGGCGTCTCCCAAAAAAAATACGGGTGCGATAGGGAAAAAGATCTCGTCGGCCATACAGACCTTTAAGGCCATGCTCAAAGAGCAAAAAGACGATATAGCCGGCGCCGTCACAGGATATGAACAGGCGCTTTATATTAACCCTGCCAATGTTACCGCCCTCCGCAGGCTTGCCGGTGTCCTTAAGCAGGCAAAAATGGCGGCAGCTGCCATCCAGACATTCGAAGACCTCCTTGAAATCAACCCGGATGACCTGGATGCGGCAAAAAATCTTGCCCAGCTTTATTCTGGTGCAGGGAACTACGAAAAGGCAAAGGGGTATTTTGAAAAGGTGCTGAACGTCTCCCCAAACGACCAGGAGGCAAAAAAGGGGCTCAAGGACCTCGACGCCCTGGGCACCATCAAAAAAACCTTTGGGGATAATAAGTAACCGGCCCAATCAACGATCTCCCGATATCATCCCTATGATTACCAAAAAATATAAAAAAGTGACCGCCCCGGGCTTCTACGGTCAGGACGTTAGGTCCTGGACCGAAGAGTGGCTGCAGGCAGATTTGATTAAAAGCTACCGTAATGTTGATAAAGATCATCTCTCTCCCTTTTTTAAGAAATATTTCCCCCGTCCGCCAAAAAAAATCCTGGAGGGAGGCTGCGGAACGGGCAAGTATGTCGTGACGTACAGAAAACTGGGGTATGACATTATCGGCGTCGATTTTTCGAAAGAGACGATAGACTACCTGAAACACATGTTTCCGGATATGCCGGTCTCCTGCGGAAATGTAACAGACTTGCCTTTTGAGAACGGTTATTTTCACTGCTATTATTCTGGCGGGGTGATCGAACATTTTGAAGAAGGGCCGGACGAGGCACTTAAAGAGGCACGCCGCGTACTTGCTGAGGGAGGCATACTGCTTGCAACCGTTCCCTACCTCAATCTGCTTCGCAGGTCGAAATTACTTTTTAGGACCGAAACAAAAAGCGATGTAAACCTCATTAAGAAGCGCCCCCGCTGCACCAAAGATAGCGGAATTGAGGGATATGCATTCACTTCGTATGCCTTTGATAGAACTTCGCTTATGCCCTTTTTTGAAAAATATGGGTTTTCCGTAGAGGAAGTCTACCCTTGCAATTTTCTGCAGGGCGAGCTCGGTAAACCGATTCGCTGTATGCTCGAGAGAAGAAAGACGGGCGGTAGGACCGCGCGAGGCATATCTGGTGAAGTAGCCGGAATCGTAGAATCTGACGCAGCGACTAGGGGGCAGGAAAACGTCTTGAAACAGGCCTTGCGCAGTTTTCTTATTACCCAGGATTACACTAACCTTATATTCAGATATCCGCTTAAACTGCTTAATTATCTCAGCGGCCACATGGTTCTCTTTGTTGCCAAGGCCGTGTAATTCTACCTCAGACCAAAAAGTCGTCGGATCGTCTCTCCGCATTACTTCGCAGGCAGGAATAACACCATCTGTTTTTAAATCCTAAACTTACTAGTCACCGATCAGCTGTCATGCCCATACGGGCACAGGCATGTCACATGTCACAAAGTCACAAGCAATTAAATTTCTAAATTCGAATGACCAAAACAAAAAACTGTTTTGGATTTTGAACATTTGGGTTTGTTTACCCCGTTAGAAAAAAGGTTTTCAAAACGGGAACAGCTTGCACCATGTATTTTCTAACGGGGCTTAGGATTTAGATATTAGGATTTATTCACTATACGCTAGCCGCTAATCGCTATACGCTAAAAGAAAAATCCGTAAACCCGCTAACCGACTAATACGGGTCCACGTCAATAGTCACGCCTGTCCCCTGAGGCGAACGCCTCAACTTCCCCCGCTCTTTGAGGGTTCTGACTAACGACTCAGTCTTTTCGACCTTCACCAGAACGGACCACCGGTATACCCCCCTCAAGCGGTAAGGTGTATCCTGAAACGGGCCGATAACGGCCGCACCCTTTACGTGTTTGCGGATGCTGTTAGCAAGGTGA
The DNA here is from genome assembly GCA_016930485.1 of Candidatus Omnitrophota bacterium. Lineage (GTDB taxonomy): Bacteria > Omnitrophota > Gorgyraeia > JAFGGP01 > JAFGGP01 > JAFGGP01. Next base: position 8,820 of record JAFGGP010000026.1, read on the forward strand.
TAGGCATTACGCTTCATCAGCTTTTCATTCTTTCCTTTAAGACACAGCTTTATCGCATGGCCGAACGGCGGATACTTCAAAAGTTCCCGCAGCTCGATCTCTTTCTTAAAAAATCGCCGGTAGTCATGATTGACAACGGCCTGAATGACAAAGTTATCGGGCGCATATGTCTGCAGAATAAGCCTTGCGCCCTTGGATGCAGCCAGTTTTCCGGAGAGTTTGAACAAGAGCTGAAAGGTTTCCTCCGAGGCCCTGAAATGCGGAAGAGTAAGAATTAAATCTGTCGAGATGACCCCGATCAGATCCGCGCCGCCAAGACCGGGTTCCCTGGCTAATAACTGCGTACCTACCAGGATATCGATCTTATTATCCAGGAAATCACGCACAATACTTTTTGTGTCAACGCCGCTCTTAACGACATCGGTGTCCATGCGCTGAATGCGCGCCTGCGGGAAAAGACGGGCGCATTCGCTCTCTATCTTTTCTGTTCCTACCCCCGCAAATTTCACATAGGCATTTTTGCATCGGGGACACAGCTCGGGCAAATCGAACTTCTTGTTGCAGCGGTGACACATCAGATAACCATACTGATAGTGATAGGTGGCGCTGGTGCTGCATCGGTCGCACTGCAGGGTAAACTGGCAGGCGGGACAGCTGAGGTAGGTTGAAAACCCCCGGCGGCTGATAAAAAGAATCGCCTTCTTCCCTTTTTGCACCGCATCCTGGAGGGCGTGCTCCAGTCTCTTTGAAAATACCTTTGTCTCTTTTCTGCCCAGGGCAAGCCGCGCATCAACCGCCTCGATCCTACCGGAGAAGCGGCCGGGGGAAAGGTCGTCGATATCAACCGTCGCAACGGCCCCCTTTTCAGCCGCATAGAAGGTCTCGACGCTGGGGCATGCGCTGCCGAGTATGAGATGTCCGCCGGAGAGCGCCGTCCGGGTTTCGGCTACCTCACGGGCATGATACCGCGGGGTATCTTCCTGCTTATAGGAACTGTCTTCTTCCTCATCGATAATAAGCGCCCCCAGTTTCTCTACCGGGGCAAATACCGCCGAACGGGTACCGATGACGACTACCGGTGCGTCGCTTAAAAATATCCGCGTCCAGTTCTGTAACTGCACCCGCGGGCCCAGACGGCTGTGCAGTAAAACAATTTTTCCGGGAAAGCAAGCCTGGCATGAAACCGCTAAGGCCACGGCTGACTCCACCGCCGGGGCAAGGACAATGGCGGAGGCGTGCCGACGGAGACATTGCTCTATAATAGAGAGGTAGGCCCGGGCCCTGAAAGACCCATCTGAAGAAAGCACGAGTAACGGTTGACGTTTTGAACCGGCCCGCCCGATGGCAGCGGTGATATCGGATGGAAGAGAACCGTCTGTCCCGGCGGCCACACCGGCACTTTCCGTGTCATTCGTCTCGCGTATTGCGTCTTTTGGAACCGAGCGTTTTTTCTTAAGGGCGCTCGGCAGCATTGCCGCAAGCGCCTCGCCCTGGGAGCAGGCATAGCGGTCGGCCATCCACCCGGCCAACCGAAACATCCCGCTACTGAGAAGGGGTGTCTCGTCAAGTACGGCGGAAACCGGACGGAGTCCCTTCACTGCAGGGTCGGCCGCGCCTACTGACGCGACATACCCGACCTTTTCGCCCTTTCCGAACGGTGCGGTGACACGCACGCCGGGGACAATAACTCCTTCGAGCTTTTCCGGAATCTCATAGTCGAAGGCCTTCTCGACAGGGATGGGAAAAAGGACATGTGCGATATGCTGTCTTGGCATAACTTTTTAGCTTTCAGCCATCAGCCTTCAGCCATCAGCAGCTGAAAGCTGATCGCTGAAGGCTTTATAAGTTACTCGTTCGCGGCGGCCAGTTTCGCCTTGATTGTCTTCATGTCCTCCCAGACCAGTTTTTTATCTCCGGGATTGCGCAGCAGATAAGCGGGATGAAACGTGGGTATTACCTCGATGTTGCTGTACCAGAAACTCTTTCCGCGGATCCGCGAGAGCGACTCGGTCGTATCCAGCAGTGCCTGCGTCGCAAAACGCCCCATCGTGCATATTATCTTCGGCCGGATTATCGCAAGCTGTTCTCTCAGATAGTGAATGCACAATGCCACCTCGCTCGGCAGCGGATCCCTGTTTTTGGGAGGCCGGCACTTGAGGACATTCATAATAAATACATCTTCCCGCTTAAGGCCCATCGCATGAATGATTTTCGTAAGAAGCCTCCCTGCCTCGCCGACAAAAGGGCGCCCCTGCCGGTCCTCTTCGTAACCGGGCGCCTCACCGACAAAGACAAGATCGGCGTTGGCATTGCCCTCTCCAAATACGGCACGCGTCCTCGTCTCGCCCAGAGAACACCGCTTGCAGCCAGTAACCGCCTCCCTGATTTTTTGAAGGACCTCTTCCTTCTGGCCCCTGCCCCCGTCTGTCCTGCCGGCAGAAGATAACTCACTGGATATCTCGTTCACACCCGAAAGTTTTTCGAGCTCAAGCGCCTCCCGCAACGAAGTGAGGAGACCGGATAATTCCTCAAGCTCCCTCTTCATGGTTTCCTCCCCTAAGGACATATTCAATAATAGTGCGTGCAGCGCGCCGGCAGGCAAGCTGCCCGGCACTTTCTCTCATCGCGTAAAAGACCGCCTCATCACCCAGTATCTTCTTAAGCGCCTCCCTCACCTTCTTTAATGTATGACAGGTAACGGCGGCACCCCGGCGTGTCAGGATGCGCGCGTTGTTCGCCTCCTGCCCGGGTATGGGCTTAAGGAGAATCATCGGGAGGTGTTTTATCAGTGCCTCCGACGTCGTCAGCCCCCCTGCTTTGGTAACAATCACATCGCTGGCTGTCATCAGCTCGTGCATGTTATCCACGAAACCGAAAAGCCGCAAACGGTCCGCATGGCGGCCGGACAGCGGCAGGAGTTTTTCCCGTAACCGGGCGTCATGTCCGCACACTACCAAAACCTGAACATGCGGAAAATCGGTGAGTACCGTCTCGACCACCTGCGCAATGGGCCCCACACCAAAACCGCCGCCGCCCACCAGGACCGTCATGCGGTCGGGGGCTATGCCGAGCGATGAGGCAATCTGGCCCCTGTCGCCCTCTTTTCCGAAGAGCGGGCGGATGGGAATTCCCGTCACCCTCACTTTCTCAGGCACAACACCCTTCCGTATAAGCTCTTCCTTTGTGAGCTCTGAGGCGACCAGATAGGTATGCGTCTTATCCGAAAGCCAGATATTATGCGCCCCGAAATCGGTGATAACTGTCATAAGCTTTGATTGCAGCAACCCTTCCTTTACGAGATGAGTCGCCACCTCGGTAGGAAAAAAATGCGTGGAGACGATGTACTCGGGGTTAAGCGAGGTAAAAAGATGCCGAAGTCGCTTTGAATAGTGCTGGTTTATCACCCTTCTTACTTTATTGGCTATCCGAAAAATCGCTTTATTTTCGAGGGCATAAAAAAAGAAGGCCCACAACAATGAAAGATGCCTCACCATAAAAAGGTAGGCGGTGGGATAGACCCATCGGTAAAACCTGTTGGTATAATCAAGGACATCGATGAGCATCACATCGCCGGCGCAGCCTAACTCGGCACATGCCTCATTGAGGGCCTCGGCGGCCCGGCGATGCCCGCTTCCGGCGGACGCATAGGTAATCAGGATCTTCATAGGGTACGATCTTTGAGAATAACGGTCTGGACCGCGTCCAGGAGGTCGTAGGCTATCCAGTCGGGCTTCGTCTCCCAGCCCTCGGCATCCAGAATGGTGCTGCGACCCGAGAGAACCAGAATGCTCTTAATGCCCGCGTTCTTTGCCGTCTCAATATCACTGCGCGCATCGCCAATAAAATACAACCGGTCAAGGACATCCTTACCGAGCGACCGGAGTTCTGCAAAAAGGCCGGTGTTCGGTTTTCTGCAGGCGCACTGTTCATCCGATGCGTGAATGCAGTAGCGTACGTCGTCTATAACCGCGCCTTCTTTCGCGAGGGCACTTTTCATCCTTCCGGTAATCTCGTCCAGGGCGCCCTGAGAGTAAATCCCCCGCCCCACGCCCGACTGATTCGAGATAACCACGACGGTGAAGCCGGCCTCTTTCAGTTTTTTCAGGGCCTCGGGGACGCGCGGCAAAAACTCGAACTCTTCCCAGCTTTTTACATAGTCGCCGTAACCGGGGAATTTATTGATAACGCCGTCTCGGTCTAAATAGACTATCTTCATGCTGCCTTTCAGGGTTGCAAGGTCACAAATAGTTCACGGGTTCGCGGGTTCAAAAATGGTTCTTCGGGTTAACTGCCCACCACCTCACAAGTCTCCGGCCCAAAGCAGTGAAATCTCCTCTATTTTATAGAGAAAACCGGTAAATGGCAAGGGATATGCCGTCATCGTAGAAAGCCCTTGATGAGACCGGCGTAGAGCGCCGTATACTTCGCCTTTGCCGAAGGAATCACGTGATCCTCGGAATCGCCGACGTCCTCATCTGTTATAACTATCCTGTCGGTAAGCAGCTTTATTCCCGTAGACGCTATCGCGTCATCGATCTTTTCCCTGTAGTCCTCCGAAGAGACGGATATTGGTTCCCATATCGGCCCGTGGACATAGAGGAGGTTTATGTTGTTTTTCCTGCATAGAGCCACAATCTTTGCAAGAAACCTGAGTTTGTCCTTATTGGCTACGTACTCGATCGGTTTGACGCTGCGGTGAATATCAATCTTTCCGGCCTGTTTCACAAAATCATTTTCTATGATGTCCCCCCCGGGCGCTGTCTTTCTATAATGCCGGTATATCGCCTTCAGGTTCACCGGCGAAAGAACCGCATTATAAAAGGCCGCAAGGAGCCGGCCCTTTTCATATCTATCGAGATCCTCGATATCGGCGGGTGAATCTATGGTGTAGAGGTAGCCGTCATAGGCAACGGGTCTCATTATCATGTCGATTGATTGAACGATAACGACGTTTTTAACAGGGTATGCCCTGAGTGCCTTTTTTATCATATTGAAGGAGCCGGCATAACCGTGTATCCCCGTAAGGGCGAGATTGACCGTTTTTGTCGAGGTAAGACGGCTGAATAGTTCCGCGTCTATCGCGTTTCCGAGAGAGCTGTCCCCGACAAGAACCGTCTCCACCCCGTTGACGGTACCCAGTTTTTCAAGCTGGTAGGCGTATAATTTCTGGTTAGTGAATACCGAATCAAAAAAGAGCATCCTCGCGGCAAAAACCGTAATAAGGACTAAAAGGACGATATTCACCGCGGCAAAGAGGCCTATGTATTGTTTCGGGGAAATCGTTCTATGAATATTCATCTAACCGGCTCCTGCCATTAAAAAGTAAAATAAATAAACTCTGTGGCGCTCGATATATTGATTATCGCGTATACCGATAAGAGGGCGAGCAGAACGGCCCAGTAAGGCGAAAGCGTAAAACGCAGCCACCGCATCCTCGGTCTTTCACGGCCGCTGTACGTCTCAAGTGCCGGTTGGTATGCCAGGGTAAACTCCTGGGTGCTCGGAAAAAACCAGGCAATGATAAAGAGAAAAAGCAAAAAAACAAAGCAGCCTTTAAAGGAATACATGAAATTCCCGCTGTGCAGTCTGAAAGAGGTGGTGATCCTCTCTCCAATCAGCGGGTAGGTTATCCGCAATCCCGGAAGCGGGATGCCGTTTTTGCCTGACATGGCCGCAAGCATATTGACCGCGCCGGTAAAACTCTCTGCCCGGAAAAATACCCAGGCAATGACAACCGCCGTAAAGGTGGTAAGGTGTGAGAGGGCTCTCTCCCACCACGAGGAAACAGCAGCGCCGCTACCCTTCAGGCTGCGAAAGACCGTTCTCCAGAGGTGGTTGGCAACTATATAGACACCATGCAGCGTACCCCATATGACGAAGGTCCAGCCCGCACCGTGCCACAGTCCTCCCAGTACCATCGTGACCAGTATATTCAGGTAGCGCCTCGGACTGCCCTTCCTGTTGCCGCCCAGGGGGATATAGAGATAGTCGCGCAGGAACCGGGAGAGTGTTATGTGCCACCGTTTCCAGAATTCGATGATACTCAATGCCTTGTACGGAGAGTGAAAGTTGAGCGGTAACCGGATGTCGAACATCTGCCCGAGTCCAATGGCCATATCGGAATAGGCGGAAAAATCAAAATATATCTGAAAGGTATAGGCCAGTGTACCGCACCAGGCCTCGAGAAAGGTGAGTGTGGCAGTGTGTTCTGCCGCCGCAAATACCGGACTTGCGTAGGCGGCTATGCCATCGGCCAGGACAACCTTTTTAAAGAGACCGATACAGAAAATCGTAATGCCGAGGGCGAGTCGTTCGTGATTAACTTTATAAATAGTATTTTTTGCGAACTGGGGAAGCACCTCTTTATGGTGGACAATGGGCCCGGCGATCAGCTGAGGAAAAAAAGTGACAAATAGACAGTAATGCAAAAAGTTGCGCTCGTATGTCTCACCGCGGTACACATCTGCCAGATAGGCAATCTGCTGAAACGTAAAAAAGGATATCGCCAGAGGAAGGACAATCTTCCCCAGATGAAAACCCGTGCCTGTCAAGGCGTTTACCGTATCAAGAAAGAAATGGGCGTATTTAAAATAGCACAGCAACAGAAGATTGCCGGTAATGCCGGTGACAAAAAATATTTTTTTTCTGAATCGGTTCGATGGGGCACACTCACTCGCGAGTCCGGCTCCTATAGTGTAATTAAAAACAATGGAGCCAAGGATGAGGCAGAGATAGACAGGATTCCACCACCCGTAGAAAAACAGGGAGGCGGCCACGAGCCAGAGGATGGCGGCCCGGTGGTTTTTCAATCTGCCTATACCAAAAAACCCTATCAGGACAACCGGCAAAAACAGAAAAATAAACTCGTACGAATTAAATAGCATGGCACGCCCTGGTATAGGAGTCTTGAACGGAAGAAAAGAGGGGGGGGTCATTCACCTATACCAAATGACCCCTTGCAAAAACTATTATCACCGGATGTACGGACGGCTGCATTAAAAAGCTGGTATTCGGGGGCGCGTATCGCATCTGGCGCCCATCGACAAGCGTGCGCTCCCTACTCGGCGCGCGTCGATTCCTTCTCATCCTGCCGGTTGCTCCTCTATCACAGTTACGTCACCGGCTCGATTACCGTCTTCGAAGAAAGCATACAAATCAAGCGCGCCTGGCAGGATTCGAACCTGCGACACCTGGCTCCGGAGGCTGGCAGGCCTTATCCTATAACATATTTTTTTTACTTAAGTTACGTATAATCCAATAAACTTAGTTTTATTGCTACAATACCACACAATACCAAAACTATCACAAAAAATCACCTGCTGCAGTAGGTTTGTAGTAGGCTTTTTAGGCGCTTTTTTGAGATAAAACACTGCTTACGATACGGCATTTCTACTTTATTCGGTTAAACTATTTATCTTCTTGCTACATACTTTTCAAATCTTCATAAGCCAATATACTTGGGATATCCTCGTTGTTATATTCTAGAAAAATATTTTCTTTTTCTTGGTTGAATCGAGGAATGCATCCTTTTGGCATAATAATATATTTTACATATTTTTCTTCAAATTTAAAATATCTATATCCATCCTCTCGTCGATCTGTGATCATGGCTGAAAAATCTCGCTCAAACAATGAGCTTGGAATAAGTCGCCATTCTCTTTCAAAATATCCTGCTTTTATATTTTCAAAAAACGATTCTTGCTGTGATAACAGAGTGGGGGGTGACTTGCCATATGAATAAGGAAATTCTTTATCTTTATCGTATTCTTCATAATATGAAAGAATGTGTTTCAATAACGGCAGAAGTCCACCGTTAATCGTGTATCCTTTTTCTTTATCATTCAAATCAAATTTTTCTTCACCATTTTTTATTAAAATTTCGTTTACTCTTTTCAGGATTTCGAAGACATAATCAAGATTGCCGAAAAAAGCGGGATTTTGAGAATATGCTACTGGGGTTGTATATAAATTGGTTAGATATGCTTTTTCAAAAGAAATACCGAATTTTGAATAATTTGCACAATGAGATTCACATTCTGAAAGCGGGATATCTGTAAAGCTAATCATTTCACAGATAATATCCTTAAAAAACTTAGACAAAAAGCTTAATTTGCAATTACCAAAACGTAATTCTTTTTTCTTCAAAATTTTTTCGGTAAATATAGAATATTGCTCTCCTTCGTCCTTCTTGCTAACTGCCCAATGAGTTAGTATATTCGATATATATGCCATGTAGTTTATGTTCCCTCAGATAACGTATTTTATTAAATGCTCGCGGTCAACTCCCACAACCGGCCTCTCGTAGTAGTTTTGTAGTAGATTTGTAGTAGTTTTTTACTTGGGCGTTTTTTAAGAATTGTCGTAACTCCTTTAAAATCAAGCGCGCCTGGCAGGATTCGAACCTGCGACACCTGGCTCCGGAGGCCAGTGCTCTAATCCCCTGAGCTACAGGCGCGCGTTTTTAGCTTTCAGCCGCAGCCATCAGCCTCAAGCTGCTGAAAGCTGAGAGCTGATAGCTGAAGGCTTATAGTTTATAGGATCTTTTTGTTCTTTTCAACCCATTCGATGAGGCGGTCGATGCCGTCACTCACCGAAATAGCCGGCTCCCATCCCAGTGCCGTCCTCACCTTGGTGAGGTTTGACACGTATACCTTCTGATCGCTCGGCCGCCAGTCGGCCAGCGAATACGAAAGTGTCCTGCCTGTTTTTTCCTTAAGGAGGCCAATCAGCTCAAGGAGAGAAAGCGTCAGCTCGCGGCCACCGCCGATATTAAATACCCCGTGCCTGAGCGGCCCTTTGATAAATATATCAAACGCCCTGACGAGGTCGCCGACATACAGAATATCCCTGAGCTGTTTCCCGTCGCCATAAATAGTGACCGGGCGGCCGAGGACCGCCGAGATAATAAAATGCGCTATCCAGCCCTGGTCTTCAAAACCAAACTGCCGTGTCCCGTAGGTGCACGACATCCTGAAAATCCCGCATTTCATGCCGTAGCTATAGCTGTATTCCTGGGCGTACAGTTCTCCGGCATACTTGCTCACTCCGTAGGGGGTATGGCCGGTACCGTCTATGGGCATCTCTTCGGTAATGCCATCGATCTCGGCAAACCGGTATCTCATCTTCTCTTCAATGAGCGGAAGCTGGGAAACGTGCTCTCCGTACACCTTATTTGTCGAACAGTACACAAATGCCGCCTTGGGGGAAATGGTGCGCATTGCCTCCAGCACCGTAAATGTCCCCAAGGCATTAATGCTGAAGTCCTCGCGGGGATCCATTATGGAAAACCCGACCCCCGGCTGTGCCGCGCAGTGTATGAGGGCATCGACGCCGCTGCCTATTGCCTCGGCTACGTCATCCGCATTTCTGATATCGCCCTTTATCCTCGTAATTCCCTTGAGCGTCCCCAGATATTCCCAGTTATATTCGACGCTCTTTTTGTCCATGCCAAAGAGCCGGGAACGCATCAGGTTATCCAGAATGACCACCTCCGCGCCACCTGACGCATAAAACTCCGCGGCATGAGAACCTACCATCCCCGCCCCGCCGGTTATCAATACTCTCATACCCCCTCATCTTTCTTTGGCGTGCCTCACTATGGGGCATGCGGTCTTTAGGTATATTGCATCTTTTCGGGCCCGATAATCCCGCCCGAGATGATCATTTTCATGGCTTCTTCAATAGACCAATGCGGATCCTTAGTCTGAGATTCCTTTAGAATGACCAAGAAACCGGAGGTCGGATTGGGGACAGTGGGGATAAAGACCTTTAAGAAGTCTTCCCCGGTCTGCCTGTCGCTGAGGCGGCCTGTAACAAATCCGACAACCCAGGCACCGGGCTTAAAATAATCGACCAGTACTGCTTTTTTGAATATCTGTCTCTCAGGGAGAGATAGCGTATTTGACAGCTGTTTTCCGACCTGATACGTCGTGTTGATGAGCGGGATGCGGCTTGTGATATCATCCAGTATGCCAAACAGTCTTTTGCCGAGCACATTGCTAGCAACCATACCGGTAAGGTATAATACAATAACAAACAAAAGTAATCCGAGGCCGGGGACGCGATAACCGATATATTGATCCACCAGCTCCATAACCCGCTTATCGATAAAAACGTAGATAATCCGTATGGTAAAAATGGTCAGTCCTAATGGTATCAATGCAAGTAATCCTCTAAAGATATACAGCTTTACATGCATAAGAACTGTTTTCATGGAATAACCATCTCCTTTGATAAGATAAAGTTGCAATAGTCGCGAGGTGCTGCCCGCCCGCCCAAAAAAAAGTCGTTCACGTGCCACCTCCCAAGAGTAACGCATTGCCTCTGAGGGCAGACAGTGATATGGATTGCCTGTAGTATGAGAGAACGACACATATCGATTACGTGCCCTCAAGCCAACTCAAAATAGTGTGTGCCAGTGTCTCTATATCGCCGTCCCGCTTCACGCGCAAAATTGCCGAACGCGCACCAGAGAGCAGTTTCACTAATTTCTCCCGCCGTGAACTATCGATCGCCGCATCGGGACGCAGCATGCTCATACAGGAAACAAAAGGCTGATAACCGCCGATCTCGCCCGTCAGGTGATTGGCGGCCAGGATAAAATGAGCGCATTGCTCTGCGGAGATCGGAATAATCTCGGTGCGGTCACCACATACCGGAAGAAACACGGCCTTAACCGCTGTAGCTTCATCAAGGCAGGCATTGCCCAGCTCATAAAACCCCTTTTGCGCCTTCCCCATACGTATTTTTCGCAACGAAAGACGGCTCATAAAAGGCAAGGCTGTGCTGTGCAATCTGATCGGTTCGGGCATAGTGACAACGCCGGTCTCTGTGTAACACAGTATATTGTCGGAGATCAGTTCGCCGTCATATCCTAGAAACGCAAGGGCTAAGGTAGTTTTTCCTATTCCCTCCAGTCCCGCAAAAACAACCGCGCTGTCTCCTAACCGAACGGCAGAGCCATGCAAAAAATGCACTCCTTTTGCGGTTTCCAAATAGTACCATGCGGGATAATAGACCAGTTGATACGTAAGTTCGAAGAGGCGCAGGCTTCCGGAAGAACCCAGTAGTTCCTTTGTGACGTCTTTTATCACTTTGCGCTGAAAAAGCGACTCGACAAGAAACCGGTTCTTTTGCCAGGTAGCGATAATCCGTAATCGGCGGCCTCTCAACTTCTGCACCCAGCAGATCTCGTTTTCTGAACGCACAATACTGCCCCCTACCCGGTCGGGGAAACGTTCGGTGCGTTCGGCACGCAGCGGACGAGAACCCCATAGCTCATTCAGCCAAAGTCCGTTTATATCGATATCGACGTCGTCCCGGCTGTCCGGCGTAAGCAATTTTCCAAAGTGCATATCCAGATATTCTTTCCATGGAAGATAATCGGTGCTGATCCGCACCTTTGCACCCGCTATAGCAAACCTTCCTGCGATATACATAGCATATCTCCCTGATCGCGCTATCCCTTTATCACCGCCAACGGCTGAAGTTTTAAGACCGGGCGGGCAAGCTGAAATCGATGCACCGCCTCGATGACCAAATCCACATCCTTATAGGCGTAGGGCGCCTGAACAGACATAGATTCTGAGCCGACCTTAAAAAGCTTGATATCCCTCTCCTCCAGAAAGGCCTTAACCGAATCGTCGCTGTATTTTCCCCTTGCCTCCGCTTTATTAAGATATCTGCCGGCGCCGTGATTTATCGAATAGCAAGACTCCCTAACGCCTGGCAAGGTCGTACATATATAAGAAGGCATGCCCATGGCACCGGGCATCAGTAGGGGCTGGCCTGTTTTTGAGTAAACCGTATCCCCAGGAAACGCCGACGCCGGAAGCGCGCAACTCGCCCCTGATCGATGAACCCACATGCGTTTTCCGTCGATACATTCTTCCTTGATGGATTCATGAGAAACATCGTAAATCAAACGCCATGTAACATCGCCGACGCACCGGCTTAAAAGTCTTCTCATGTCGTTAGCCAAACTCAGACGGTTGACAACACAGTAATTTTCGATAGCAAGTGCGGCGCAATAATAGCGGCGTCCCTCGGCAGAGTAGGCATCGATGCCCCTCTGCGATGTATCGCAGAAATAATCGTGCCACATTGCCCCGAGATGCATGAAACGGCGCGAAGCGGCATGAAAATATACTTTTCTTAACAGCTGCTTTTTGTTGAGGTTGCCGCATTCTCCAACATAATATTTTCCAAAACGCGGGCTCAGGGCACCCGAATCGGCATGTACCATGAAAATAATCTGGTCTTTTTTTAGTCCCCACATGTCGGCTATCGGCGCGTCATATATATCGATAACACGCTGCATCTCGATAAAATGATTGCCTATGGCACCCAGGCAGCCAAATTTTTTCAGACCGCCACTGTAGACGTCCGAGGGAATGGCCTTTTTGACGTCTCTCTTTGAAAAATGGGTGTCCCTGAGAAAATTGCCGTTATTTTCTATATGATACAATGTCTCCCCGGGCAAGGAAAAGGCATCTAAGGCCCATTCGGCCCCGTTATATAAAATATCGTCAAGGGTGTGGCACTCAAGGCGGACAGTGGAACCCCGCACATCGGGAACCTTTTTTATGAACGTATTAAATACAGAATCGACCATCTCGGAAGATACATCCGAATAAGAAAGGGACGTCGCTATAGCCTGCATGCCGCAGCCAACACGTTTGCCTATCACCGAGGGATGGATATACGAATGAGTAAAAAATGCCATGCCGGTAGGAAACGGATGGAGCTCCTTCGAATGCAGATCCGGGAGAAGGGCAATCTCCTGAATATCGTACAACCCTGATAATCTTTCAATCTGTTCCTTCGCCCTCGGACCAGGCTCAAGCTCCGGCGTTAAAAATGACCGAATGAAAGGGCCTTTGGGCGATCTGTAGGATGTAACAGTACTTTCCTGGTGGCTGTATCCCTCACTCTTTTTATCATCGAACATCGTAAAGCCCCTTACAAACGGCGACACCCCTGATTGTCATTGTGTATCCGTATCCTTGAACAGTTCTCTGTACTTGGCGTAACTCAAAAGCTGGTATAGCCCTCCGAAAACGGCTACGATAAAACCAACAAAACCGTCTTTGTACCCCCTCTTAGCTATGTATGTCCTCAAAAATCTATCGCATGTCTTTCGAAGACAAGAAAAAACGCCTATCGTTCTTTTGTCCTTCACCCATTTCCTTGCCTCAAGGGTGGTCTGGGCGTTTAAAGAAGTGACAAAATCGGCGATGCCTCTGTAAGAATAATGTATAACATCTCCGTCCAGATGACCGCAACTCCCCCGTAGCAACGCACGCGGATGCACCTCAACCTCCTCGTACTGGAAAAAGTTTTTATCAAAAAACCGTAATTTTCTCCCCGGATACCAGCCGCCGTACCGAATCCAGTAATCGCCTATGTACGTCTTTATCGGAACAGTATACCCCTTATGTTCGATTTCGCGGGATATTGTTTTTTCTAAATCTTGCCTGAGTTCATCCGTAATCCTCTCATCCGCATCGAGACTGAAAACCCAATCGAAGGAACTGTGCGCATACGCCCAATTTCTATGCGTGCCTTCTATATCCATGCGCCGTTGCAGGACGCGCGCGCCCAACCTCTTGGCAACCGCAACGGTGCTATCCGCGCTAAAATCATCCACCACCAAGACCTCGCCCGCCCACAGTGCACTCTCGATGCATCCGGCAATATGCCCTTCTTCATTTTTGGCGATAATGACTACTGATATCGGGATTTGTGCTGCCATAGTCGTTTCATCTCCTCGCCGTCAGGATTGACATACATATCAGCGTGATGCAGAAATCGCACTGTTTTTATCCACTTCGCAAAAAGAGGGCTGTCGGTAAAAATCAAATCGTACTTTTTTTTCTTGGTTAGTATCTTCGTTGCCGCGCGACATGACAGACCCGGCCCCGGACTATTAAATAGCCGTATATTACCATGTTCAACCATATTATGCATGCGAAAAATATCGCTCCCCTGTAATAGCCTGCCGTGCCTGAAAAAAATATGAATGAACGAACCCTTGGTGCCGAGCCAGGCATTGTTTTTTAACATATTCCCGAAGGACTTGCCCTGAATATCCCTGTTAAAAATGACGTTTATTATTCTTAACGGTCTGCCCCATTTTTTAAAAAACCGCTCCTGATTTTCTTTAAATAACTTTTCTTTTTCCTCCCCTATTTCATTAACAGAGCTGTGTTCTCTGTGAAAAACATACGCCCCTTTAGCCAACACACACTGAAAACCCCGCTCGACGGCACTCCGAGAATAATCCGTATCCTCAAAAAAGAGGCTGTATCGCTCTTCGTCCAGATAGCCTATCTGATCGATCACCTCTCTTTTAATCAGCATGCAGAATCCGACACAGGCGCCATTTATCACATAGGTCCCCCTGTCTTTGGAGCGCCGCGCAGCCACGTCGTATATGTCCTCGCCGGGCGCGGGATACACCCCAAAATTGTTGCTGTGCGGGTTGATGAGGCCGATTTTTTTATGCATCTCTCCCACACGAATCATCTCTGTCAGCCAGCCCGGCGCAACAACGACATCATTATTCAACAAACAAACATAAGGGGCGCTTGAGGCCTTCATGCCTCTATTCATGCCTCTTGCAAACCCTTCGTTCTTTTCATTTCGAAGCAGCAGAACGTTGACCAGTTCAGTATCCTGAACCGTCTCCAGATATTTCTGCACGCCGGTCTCGCTGCCGTTATCAACAATGATAAGGCGTGTCCTGACCAGTGTATTCTCGAAAATGCTGTCTATGCACTTTTTGGTCAGCTCGTACTGATTCCACACAAGAAGAACGATATCACAGTTCATCGGATTAACGAACGCCTGTTCAGTTCCTGCTGCGCCACCTCAATACGGTCCTCTGCCTTCACGTCCCGCGTTCCGGCAAGGAGTTCTTTGAAGCCTTCCGCAAGGGTGACCGACGGCGCATAGCCCAAAGCGGTTATTTTTGATATGTCCGCATAGCAGTGACGGATATCGCCGATCCGGAACTTGTGTTCGACGGTGGGATCGACGCGCTCCCCGGTCAGTGTGATAAGGGTATTGGCTATGTCCAGTATGGTCGTCAGACGGCCCGTGCCGACATTGAAGATCCCGTAGTCAAAACGGGTGTCGGAGAGGGCAAGGAGATTTGCCCGAACAATATCGTCGACATAGACAAAATCACGCGCCTGAAGTCCGTCTTCAAAGATGAGAGGCGGCTTTTTGTTTTTAATTCTCGAAAGAAAAATAGCACACGCCCCGGTATAGGGATTTGACAGGGATTGCCGCGGTCCGTATACATTAAAATACCTGAGGGCAACCACCGGTATTTTATAGGAGACGCCTATCATCATGCACATCTCCTCTTGATCTTTTTTTGAAAGCGCATAAATGGACGTTGCCATGAGCGGTTTGTTCTCGGTGGTCGCAACCGGCGTCACCGTCTTCCCGCACAGGGGGCACTCTGCCTCCCACTTCCTCAGGATGAGCTGCGACTCGGCACGAAGAGAAGGATATATCTCGCCACAGTCCGGGCACCTGTAGGTGCCCTCGCCGTAAATGCTCATGGAGCTAGCTATGATACATTTCCGGATCGAGTGCCTTTCGTTGACCAGACAATCACAAAGATAGGCTGTTCCTAACGTATTGACATCAATATACTTAGAAATCTGATACATTGACTGGGCCACGCCGACACTCGCTGCCTCGTGAAAGACCACTTCATTGCGCCGAAGGAGAGAAATCCAGGTATCTCTGTTTCTCACATCGCCTTCAATATACTCGGCCTCGCTATTGAGATAAGGCGGCCGTCTGCCCTGATGCACCTGTGGTTCAAAGTTGTCCAGAACAGTAACGGCATGCCCCTGTCTCACCAGCGCATCAACAAGGTGAGAGCCAATAAAACCGGCTCCGCCGGTAACTAATATTTTCATTGTAGCTCCTTTTATAACGTCACTAAGTCACCAGGACACCCCCTTCTTCGCCAAGCAGCTTCCGCGCTTGGCTTCGCAGGGCAGGCATGACACCGTGTCACCAGTAATACAATTCCAAAATCCTAATGTCCCTACTTCGCTAAAGCTACGAAGGGCAAGCAAAATCCAAATGAAATCCAAAACCCAAATAAATCAAAAATCTTTTTATTTCTTTTTTTGGGATTTGTCATTGAACGATTCGTTTGTCATTTGCCTGCCAGCTCTTTAGCAGGGAAATTTGTCATTTGTCATTGAAAGTCACTGGTGACTTTGTGACCAGGTTATTGTTTTGATATATGCTTGTCTATATAACCCAGCATCTCCGCTACCCGCCTGACATACGTATGTTCCTGCATAACCAGCCGGTGACCGGCATCCGCTATCCTCCGACGCTCCTCATCATGCGTAAGATAGTAAGTAATGGAATGAAACAGCTCATGGGCATTGTGATAGACGACCATATTTTTTCTGTCAATAAAACCGAGCTGGGCCAAGGCATCCTCTTCCCCGTGGTTGGTCAGGATCATGGCCCCGCAGGCGGCGATCTCGAATAACCTCTGCGTGATCACGCTTTTGTTAGTGAAATAAGACCGGATATACTGGAATCCTATCTTGGATCTGGAGTATACCTCGTTCATCCTTGTGTGATCGATCATTCCGATAAAACTATGCGGATACCTTTCCCTTATTTCCTGCAGATAAAACTTTCGGGGGACCCCGCCGTCCGTACCCACAAAACCCACGTCGTACTCCTCTTTCACATCAACTCTGTTATGAATGCGCGGATCACACCCTACGGGGATCCATCGGACCCTTCTGCATACCCTCTTCAGATTTTCTACGTCCGACTTCTGCGGACAAAACACAACGTCATAGCGTGCGGCAATCTTTGTTATTTTTTTGTACGGGTACTTCAGATGGGTGTCGAGAGGCCAATATGCCGACGGCCGCAAATAGGAAGGAATGTCGTATTCATATATCCCCTCGTCCACCCGGAAATACAGATCAAAGGTGTCGGGAATCGCGTATGCCTCCCTTGTCCAGAAATGGGTAAACGGCACCCCTAACTCCCTCAGTGCGGCCGCCACATAATTGCCTACGCACCGCTTGGTCAACTCATCATATATGAGAGCTACATTCATCCCTGTAATTCCCTTATAAACGTCTCGAGGGTAAGTTCGGATTCACTGTTATAAAATCTATCATAGACTCTAAAACCTCCCGCACTGTTCTTTTCGCATGAGTCGCACGCCCCCGGTGCCCGATCCTCTGATATGCCGGGTTCTCTTTTAACCGCCTTTATTATAAAAAGTTTCTTTTTAAATAAATCAAAAAAAGGCCTGAAGGAATCGGCTGTAAATCGGCCGTCGACAATAAGTGCCTTCATTTTCCCACTTAACAAAAAGAACAGTACAACACAGAAAGCGATAATGCTATAACTTCTCCGCCAAAGAGACCGTATCCTGATACTGCTATATGGCGTTATCTCTTCTACTATATCCTTTGGAAGGACACCTTTAATAATGCATACACTTTCTATCCCGTTGTGATGCAACAGGATGCTGCATTCCCTCTGTGCCTGCCAACCATGCTCGATTAAAAAGAGTACCTGTTTCATGGCGTTGCGTTTTTTGTGCACGAATGACCCTGAAGCAGCTCTTTGCACGCATGACATACCTCGTCCACACCAATAGAGGTCACGCACTCAAAATGCATATCGCAGCTCGGAAGTCTAAAGTTCTTATAGCAAGGGCGGCATGGGATGTCCTTTGATATAACCCTAACCGTATTTCTTGCAGGATAGGGACCGTAAATCCCCGGGTCGGCCGGACCAAAGATGCCTACGGTCCTCGCATTCTGACTTACCGCAATATGAAACGGGCCGCCGTCGTTTGAGACAATCAGGGAACATCGAGAAATGCAGGCCGCAAACTCTTCCAGTGAGGTTTCCCCGGCCAGATTAGCACAACCGCCTTTGATTGCCTTCTCCGTCTTCTCACACAGCTGTCTCTCGGACGCTGCCCCAAAAAGCACAATCCTTGCTTCAAACTCATCGATTAATCCGCCGGCAAGCTCCGCAAATTTATCTACCGGCCACCTCTTCCTTACGGCAGAAGCACCCCAGCTGTCTCCTCCGCCGGGCACAATGCCCACAATAATGCCCCCTGCTCGCAGCCCCTTCCTCTCGAATAGTTCTCTCGCCGCCTTATATGCCGGTTCTGAAACAGGGAACTCCGACGGCGTGACTCGGTCCTCTTTGATGCCAAAAGAGCGGCCCAGATCCAGATAATACTCTGCAATATGCTTGTGCGCAAAACCGTCCGGCACATCTACCTTTTGGGTCAAAAAGCGTCCTCTTTTTTTATAGTGAAACCCTACCCGTTTTCCGATTCCCAGCCCCATAATAACAAGGCCGAATTTATCGGATAAAGACATATCGATCGCCGCTGTAAAGTTCTCTTTTTTGAGCTGGCGTAAAAAATGCGAAAATGTCTTTACGCATCGAATCTTGGAGGTCTTCCAAAGGTCACCATACTCATCCTTCTCATAAATAAATATCTTATTAACGTTGGCATTGTGCCGAAGCACATCGGAGGCCCTGCGGTTAGCTACATAGGCGATAAAGGCATCGGGGTATGTTCCCCGTAGAGCCCCCACTAACGGCGTAGAGTAAAGCACATCCCCTATGCCAAAAGGGTTAATAAGCAGTATGCGCGGCGGGTTCCCCTTCATTGCTGCACTATGCCTTCCTGTATGCAATATGACTTCACTAGTGCCGGATATCCCTCGTCCTGCAGGCGCTTCATCTCTGTAATACTCTCCTGAAGATCAGGCAGAGGTGTCTTCAGGATGAGCCGGGCCTTTGAAACGCTTAAAGAAGAATCGGCCGGTCTTGCGGCGGGCCCCCGAAAGCTGGTTCGCGAAACCGGACTAAGGCATGTTTTATCTAAGGAAAAGACATCGCATATACACTCGGCAACCTCAAACCGGGAGCATCGTTGGGCCCCTGTCACATGTAACGTGCCGGTATAGCGGCCTGCCGCAAGCTCAAGAAGGGCATCCGCAAGATTATTGGTAAGGATCGGCGAATAATACTGGTCTATAAAAAGTGGGGTTTTCTTCCCCGCGCTCACCCCGGCGATAACCCACTCGGAAAAACTCAATTTGTCCTGGGCGTTCCAGCCATAAAGTGAGGTCCTCACGATGCAGTAACTCTGGCAGGTCGAACGGATAATCTCCTCTGCCCTTACCTTTGTCTCGGCATAGTATGAGAGCGGGTTGACCGCGTCCTCTTCGGTGTAATATGATTTTTTGCCGTCAAAGACATAATCCGTTGAGATAAAGATGAGACGGGCACCGATCTTTGCCACCTCCTCGGCGATCAGCTGTACGGCGACTACATTCGAGCGTTCTGCCTGCGCCCGATCGACTTCGCATCCGTCAACATTGGTAAAGGCGGCGGTATGAATGATGGCCTCTGGCTGTACGCCATCGATAAGCCCCCGGAAAACACCCCTATCCGCCAGGTCCGCCTGTATTATGCCGGCTGCTCCGGGAACTCGAAAGGGATATGTATAGTAGGTCAAAAATGTCTCGTAATCCCTAACGGCCTGCATCGCGACAGCCGATCCCAAAAGACCGCTGCCTCCGGTAATAAGCACCCTCTTCATAATATAACGATTCTCCCTACCTCTGTTTTTTGAAATACTCTATTGTCGCCGCAATGCCGTCGCGCGTAGACACCCGGGGAAACCAGCCCAGACACTCCTTCGCCCGTGAGATGTCCGGCTGACGGACCTTGGGGTCGTCGACCGGCAACGGCTCAAAGATAATCCTGCTCGAACTCCCGCTCATCTCGATAATCAGCTCGGCCATACCCTTCACGGTGTACTCATCGGGATTGCCTATGTTCACCGGTGTATTCAGACCGGATATAAGAAGTCTGAAAATGCCCTCGACAAGATCGTCGATAAAACAGAAACTCCTGGTCTGGAGTCCGTCACCGAAAACAGTGATATCCTTGCCGGCGAGGGCCTGGTTGATAAATGTCGGGACAGCCCTTCCGTCGTTCCTTCTCATCCGCGGACCAAAGGTGTTAAAAATGCGCACTATCTTGGTGTTCAGGCGATGGGTATGATGATATGCCATCACCATCGCCTCGGCAAACCGCTTTGCCTCGTCATAGACCCCCCGAGGACCGATCGGATTAACGTTGCCCCAGTAGTCCTCGCTCTGCGGATGCACCAGGGGATCGCCGTATACCTCGGAGGTCGATGCCAAAAGAAACGCGGCGTTCTTTTCTTTTGCGAGGCCCAAGGCGTTATGCGTACCCAGTGCCCCTACCTTCAGCGTATGTATGGGGTACTGCAGATAGTCGATGGGGCTGGCGGGTGAGGCAAAGTGGAGTATATAATCGAGCGGCCCCTCTATTGTTATATGTTCGCAGACATTGTGTTTCATAAATTCAAAGTTCCCGTTTCCGGTCAGATGTTCGATATTGGACAATTTTCCTGTCAGGAGGTTGTCCAGACAGATGACCGACATCCCTTCTTTTAACAACCGTTCGCAGAGATACGAACCGATGAAACCTGCCCCTCCAGTAATTACTGCCCTTTTCATAGAACCCTCTTTTCTTTGTTCACATTGATAGAAATTCCAAATTAGTTCTTCGGGTTGCTCGGGTCTGGCGGGTTCGCGGGTTCGAAAGTAGTTCATTGGTTCTTCGAGTTACTCGGGTTACTCAAGTTCATTATAGCGTCTAGCAGATAGCGTTTAGCGGTTAGATTTTTTTCTTTTTCTATACGCTGGCCGCTAATCACTACACGCTAAAGAAGAACTCGTTAACTCGCTAACCATTTTTAACTCGTGAACTCGCCTGCCCTGAGTCCCTCGACCGCACTCGGGATAAACTCAGTCGAAGGGTAGAACTCGTTAACTCGCGAACTACTGGTGACTTGTTAGTGTTTCAGTGGTCTCCACCACCATTCATTCTTTCTGTACCAGTCAACCGTGTACGACAGCGCCTTTTGAAAATTCCATTGAGGACGCCACCCCAGTGAGTGTACCTTGGTCGAGTCAAGAGAATAGCGCCTGTCATGTCCCGGCCTGTCAGGAACAAATTCGATAGATGTCTCAGGTGCCCCGCACTCAGCTACTATCATCCTGGTCAACTCTCTGTTGGGGACCTCAAAGGAGCCGCCGATATTATAGATTTCCCCCGGGATGCCCCGGTGGAGAACACAATCAATCGCCAGGCAGTTGTCTTCGACAAAGAGCCAGTCACGGATATTCATCCCGTCCCCGTACAGAGGGACCTTTTTGCCTTCGATAAGGTTGGTGACAAAAAGTGGTATGACCTTTTCGGGAAACTGATATGGACCGAAATTATTGGAGCTGCGGGTAACAATGGCCGGGAGGCCGTAGGTTACAAAATAAGACCTGGCAAGGTGATCACCTGCCGCCTTACTTGCGGAGTACGGGCTATTCGGCATAAGGGGAGATGTCTCCGTAAAAGATCCCTGTTCGATCGATCCGTAAACCTCGTCGGTTGAAATCTGAATAAAGCGGGGCGTCTTACTATCCAGGGCCGCCTCGAGAAGCGTATAGGTCCCCATGACATTCGTTGCTAAAAACTTCGAGGCATCCGCTATCGAACGGTCAACATGGGTCTCGGCAGCAAAATTGACGATGGCCTGACAGCCCGGCACAATATCCCGCAGCAGACCGGCATCGCAGATATCCCCCTTGATGAACGTATAACCGGCGCGACCCTCGAGGTCTCTGAGGCTTGCGCGATTGCCGGCATAGGTCAGTTTATCCAGATTGACGATGTCATATTCAGGATATTTTTTCTTGAGGAACCGGACAAAATGAGAACCGATAAAACCGGCCCCTCCTGTAACTAATATCTTCATTTTTGACTCCCTTCATAACGTCATCGGTTCTTAAATCTCAAATGCCGAATGACAAATCTCAAATGAATCATTCAATTCCAAATACCAAACGTGTTTGCCATCCCTGCGGAACCTGTCCTCACGAAACTAGGAAGCAGGGATCCAGAAAAATAGTGGATTCCGCATCAAGTGCGGAATGACATATGTGTACTCTTTTTAAAATAATTTGGATTCTGCCCTGAACCAAAGCGCAGCTTGGTACAGGGCAACCATGTACCGAATTATGTTCTGGTTCATGGTCGGATTTCGTTTGGGTTTTGCCTGCCCTGCGAAGCTATGCACGAAAGTAGCATAGCGAAGAAGGGGAATTTGTCATTTGTCATTGAACATCACCGGTGTTATGTTCCCTGTTCCGCGACCAGCGCGCTTGCGCGATAGAGGGACTCAAAGGTCCCCGCATCAGTCCACCATCCCTCCAGGATTTCATACTTCATCCGATTCTTCTTGATATAGTAATTATTGACGTCTGTGATCTCCAGTTCACCGCGGCCTGAGGGCCTTAATGTCTTGATAATCTCAAAGACCTGCCTGTCATACATATATATCCCGGTCACGATATAGGGCGATTTGGGCCGTGCGGGCTTTTCCTCGATGCCCACGATAGCATCTCCTGCAAGTTCGACAACGCCGAATCGTTCGGGGTCCCGAACCTCCTTAATAAGAATGCGCGCACCTTCTGCCTGAGTTTCAAAGCGTTCAACGGCACCTTTAATATTTCTTTCGACAATATTATCGCCCAGTATGACCACTATCTTGTCCTCTTCGGCAAAATGCTCGGCGAGAGACAGCGCGGCGGCGATGCCGCCCTCGCCCTTCTGATAGGTATAATTAATATGTTTGAGTCCAAAGTCAGCGCCGTTGCCTAACAGCCTGAGAAAATCGCCGGCGCTGTTGCCGCCGGTGACAAGCATAATATCGGTAATGCCCGCGTCTACCAGCGTCTGAATAGGATAGTAAATCATAGGCTTGTTGTATACCGGCAGCAGATGTTTATTGGTGACTCTCGTCAGAGGATCTAAACGCGTACCCAAACCGCCCGCCAAGATGACGCCTCTCATAATACGGCTCCTTGTTATCGGTGGTAGTGATTACCGTTCTGCCCCGACCGTTTCGGTCTGATGCACCAGATCAATTCCCCGGTGTTTATTCAGAGACCGCTTAATAAAACCCTTCTTCTCAAGGGCCAGCAAACGGTCGATGGTTCCCTTATATGAAGAGATGCCGCATCCCTCCTGAATCTCCCGGATATAAGGGGCCCGGTTGTAATGCTCGAGGTAGGTTACGATAAATTCGTAAACCGTCCTCTGCCCTTCTGTTAAATTATTGCCTATCACTGCAAACCTCCTTCTGTTGCATTTCGTTAAGTGTTTGGGTCTGCACATCGCTCTTCAGTGCCGTATGAGTAAACGAGGACGTGTGCCTCACGGTAATATTGTTTTTCCTGCACTCCTCAAAAAGCCTCGATGTTTTCGTCTGGTCCGCCGGAGACATGGCAACGATAATTTCCTGGACCCCCTCCCTCTTGGCGATAGTCACCATGTCGTCCTGCGTGCCTAAGACAGGAATCCCGTGTATCTTCTTGCCGAGTTTCTTCGAGTCGTCATCCACAAAACCTACCGGTAGATAATGCAAAAGACTGTTGTTTCGCATGGCCCTCAGCAGCAACTCACCCATATCGCCGGCACCCATAATCAAGACGCGCCGGCTGTCTTTTTTGGGGAGTGTCGAAAATAATTCCTGAAGCAGACGCAGGGTCGTACGAGAACCCGATATAAGCAAGAAAAGCAGGAGACCGTCGATGATAAACGCGGTTCGGGAAAATCCCTCGAAGCGGAAAAGGTATACGAGCGCACAGACGGAGAGGCTTGAGCCGACGATGACCGCCTTGAATATTGCCACAATATCCTGCAGGCTCACATACCGCCACACTCCTCTATAGAGGCCGAAATAAAAGAAGGCGGGTAGTTTAATGGCTATGATAATGGGGAGCGATTTCAGTATCAGTTCGGCGTTCCCCTCGGAAATGACACCTTCATATCGCAAAAGATACGCCGCAATATAGGAAATACATATAAGCAAAAAATCAATCCCTACCTCTACAATGCGCCGTTTGTAAAGGATCAGGCCGTTCAGGAATACATTGTTATTGCGTTTCGTCGCCTGGGCGCGTCGCACTTCTTCTTCCGAATATATCTTAACCTCCCCCAAAAACATGCCGAAGAAAAAGAGAACCACCATAAATAATCCGGCGGCGGTAAACAGCATAAAGGTATTCCAGCGCCTATTCAACAGTACAATAACCCCCGCCACGGTACTGATGGCATACAGCACGAGTACCGCCCTTCTCTCGCTTAAACCGAGGGCAACGAGACGGTGCGATGTATGATCCTTTCCTCCCTGCACGATTGATTTCCGATAGAGACGCCTCATAAACGTCACAAATATCGTGTCAAATATGGGGACACTCAGCACCATCACCGGGAAAGACAGGGTCATCATAAGGTTTGAGGCGTGCTCGAAGGAACCGAAGACGGTTGCGGCGGCCAAGGCAAATCCCAGAAAATGACTCCCGCAGTCACCCATAAAGATCTTTGCTGGGTTAACATTAAAATAAAGAAAACCGAGCGTCGAGCCGGCGATAAGGGCGGAAAGAAGGGCAACAAAGTAAGAATCGGTAGAGAGAGAATAGAGGCACAGAAAAATAGACGAAATACAGGCCACACCGGCGGACAGACCGTCCATGTTGTCCAAGAGGTTAAACGCGTTGACAATCCCAACCATCCACAGAATGGTCAGCGGCAAACCGATGAGCGGATTTATTATATTGAGATAAAACCCGAAATAGGCAAACAGACAGGCAACGATAATCTGTCCGGCCAGTTTGGTATAGGGCGGCAAACCGACGATATCGTCCACGAGCCCCAGCGCAAAAATAACGATGCACACGGAGCAGAGCTGCCAAAACTGCGCCGTATGTTCGGCAAAGAGCCAGAAGCTAACGAGAAAACTCGCGATGATAGCCACGCCCCCCAGGAGAGCGGTGGGTCGTTTGTGCCACCTGTCCTCCTTTGGCTTTGCCACCAGTCCCTTTTTCTCGGCCAGATACTTCACTAGAGGGGTAAAGCCGAATGATAAGATCAGACTGATCACAAACGCATGCCAGATCTGTTGTGTATTCATCAGTATCACCCCTTAAAGTGTGTGATGATTGTTTCGATGATATCGTCGAGTGAATACCGCGGATTATATCCTATAGCCCCCTGAATCTTTGTGATATCGGGGCTCCGTCTCTGCATATCTTCAAAACCGAGGCCATACGCCTTTTCATAGGGGATAAACTCGATCGGCGAGGAGCTATTACTCATTTTTTTTACCTTCTCGGCAAGGTCCTTTATCGATATCTCCTCATTGCTTCCTATATTAAAGATGTCGCCCTCAGCCTCCGGACACCTCATAAGCCCTATCATGGCATCGACCACATCGCCGACATACGTAAAGCTTCTTGTCTGATTCCCGTCTCCGTACACACAGATGGGTTTTCCGAGCAAGGCGGATTGGACAAAATTGGGCAGGACCATTCCGTACTGGCCGGTTTGGCGCGGCCCCACCGTGTTAAAAAGCCGCGCCACCACAACCGGGAGCTTTTTTTCCAGATAGTAAGCAAGCGCCAGAAACTCATCGAGGGTCTTTGAACACGCATACGCCCATCGCCGCTTTTTTACCGACCCGAGGATCCTGTTGTCGTCTTCGGCAAGTTTATGTTCAACGTGATTGCCGTAGATCTCGGAGGTAGAAGCAAGGAGTGCCTTGCGCTTATACTTATTTGCCAGCCGCAGAACCACTTCGGTCCCTTTTACATTTGTCTCGATCGTCTCGAGGGGCCGGTCCATAATAAGTTTGACGCCGACCGCGGCGGCCAGATGATAAATCTGGTCGCACTTTGCGATCAGCGCGTCCATCCTCTTCTCGTTCATCACCGAGTCAATCGCATAGTGAAAATGTCTGTGACCGATGAGGTGTTCGATATTTTTCAGACTCCCTGTGGAAAGGTTATCGATAACATATACCTCATCCCCATTTTCCAAAAGCCGCTCTGCAAGATGAGAACCGATAAATCCCGCACCGCCGGTGATCAGGATATTCATTGCTGTACCCCTTTTTGTATAAGCAGTTCGTGGTATAACGTCTCAACGTCATTAATGAGCCTCTCGGAAGAATACCTGCCGCTTACAGCGACACGTGCACAAGCGCCGAGTCGTGAGCGTGCCGCACCGTCGGTAAGCAGGCCTGTCAGCGCCTCCGCAAGTGATGCCGGATTCCCCGGTGGGACAATAATACCGCTTACCCCGTCTGTGATGACATCCCGTATGCCGCCGACATCGGTGGCAACTACAGCTCTGCTGCTCGCCATGGCCTCGATGACAGAAACGGGGGTGCCTTCATTATCGGAGCTGCACACGACGATATCGAGGTCGCGATAGCATGCCTCGATATCCGTGCGCCATCCGGTAAAGATCACCTGTTCGGCTATCCCGATGGCACGCGCATACCGTTCAAGCGCCGGGCGTAATGCGCCGTCTCCTATAACAAAAAATACCATCTCTGCCCGGTTCGGCGCCCTGCTCAGCAGTATCCTGGCAGCATCCAAAAAACACCTGTGGTTCTTAATCGGGACAAGGCGGCCCACTATGCCGACCGAAAGAGCCTGTCTGGCAATACCGAACTCTTCATAGAGTGCCCCCGTCTTATCGCGGATATCCAGAAATTTCTTCAGATTGAAACCAAGCGGAATAACGTTCATCTTCTCTCCGGAGACAATACGGAACTTTTCGGAAATTTCCCGTGCCAGCGATTCGCTGACCGTTACAATGCGGTCGGTAAACAGTCCTAAAAAACGCTCGATCAAGAGAAAAGCCTTTGTCTGTAGCGGACCAAAATACCCCTTGAAGACGTGACCGTGGAACGTATGGATTTTGACCGGTACCCCCGCGACAATGGCCGCAAGGCGTCCAATGGTCCCTGCCTTCGCCGTATGTGTGTGAATAATATCGGGGCGCTCGGTCCTGATGATGCCGAGGATTGCAAAAAATGCCCTGATGTCACTGGCGGGGTTCAACGTCCGATTGAATCCCTCGATGACCCGGAACTCCACGCCGTGCGAGTCGGCGTAATATGACATATCACCCTCATCGGCGGTGGGTTCTCCGCAGACGAGGGTAGTCTGAAACCGCTCGGGATCGAGCCCCTTCGTTAAAAGAATGGTATGAATGGCCGGTCCCCCGATATTCAACCGGGCAATAAAACGGATTACCTTAAAGACCCTTTTATTGTTTTCTCGTGGTAAAGTCTGCATCCTGATTCTCTAACAGTTGTTCGTCGGGGACATCTCTGAGCACCCTGGCCGGAATGCCCACCGCTACCTTCCGCGCCGGGACATCGCGGGTCACTACACTGCCGGCCCCGACAACCGCATCCTCCCCGATCTCGACACCGGGCAGTATCGAGGCATTGATGCCGATGCGGGACCCGGTGCGCATCGTCATTCCCTTGTAATGTTTAAACCGCTCTTTTGTGCGCCCCAGAAAATTATCGTTGCTCGTTACCACACACGGACCGATAAACACATAGTCTTCTATGGTAGAGTAGGCGGCGATATAGACGTTTGACTGCACCTTACAAAATGACCCGATAATGCAGAGGTTGTCGACCGTTGTCCCCCGTCCGATAATAGTGCACTCCCCTATGCGCGTCTCTTCGCGGACCGAGGCGAGGTCGCCGATTAATACACCCCTTGCTATCTCGCTTCCCGCCGCGAGCACCGCATTCGCCCCTATCAGCACGCCGTCTCCTATCAGAATAGGCTTGAGCTGCTTCTCCTGAGTCATCGCGCTGATTGCGGAACGCAGCGGATACTTTCCGATCACGCTCCCCGCGCTGATAGTCACGTTATCGCCGATCTGCGCGCCCCGTAAAATAACGACGTGGTGTGATATGGTGCAGTTATCGCCGATAACGACGCTCTCCTCGATAACCGTTTCTTCTCCGACAGAGGTCCCGTTACCGAGCTTAGCGCTCTTGTGTATCAATGTTGACATAGCTTATGTCTCCTTTCTCGACAGGCATCAGGTCTACCGGAACACCATTTTTCTCAAGGGATATCTGGGCGGCCTCGAGAATCCGCACTACATGGAGCCCGTTGGTGCCGTCACTGATGGGATCGAGCGACTGCTGGATACAGTCTAAAAAGTGCTGGCACTCTATTTTTAACGGTTCGGTCATGTTCACGCGGGGAATTACGATATCCCCGAAGCGCAGCGTAATCGCGTCGCCGTATGAATCGTACTCCTTGGGTATGTTGGCTCCTTTATCGTAAACGCGTATTTTCTCGGCAGGCTGCATATCGTCGAAGACCGCCATCTTTTGGCTGCCGACAATGGTGAGTTTGCGTTCCTTGTGCGGGTCGAGCCAACTGAGCTGTATCTGGGCGGTCTTGCCGTCGGGAAAATGCATATGCACGAACACAACATCATGAATGCCGCTGCGCAGATAGCTCCCGCCGCGCGCGCTTACATTGTCCGGTGTCTCACCCAGGAGATACAGAATAACGGAGATGTCGTGCGGTGCAAAACTCCAAAGCGCGTTCTCATCGCTGCGGACCTGCCCCAGATTGACCCGCTGGGAATAGATATAAAAAATATCTCCTAACTCTTTCTTTTGTATAAGGTTCTGTAGTTTTTGAACTGCCGGATGATAGAGCAGCAGATGCCCAACCATAAGACGTACATCCTGCGTGGCGGCCAGTGTTATGAGTTCCCGGGCATCCCCGCTGTTAAGCGTCATCGGCTTTTCTATAAAGACATGCTTTTTGGCCGAGAGCGCGTCGAACGCCAGGGCATAGTGCGTCCGCGCGGAAGAGGCGATAATGCAGCCGTCCACCTCCGGATCGCGGAAGATCTCTTCGCTCCTCGTCGTCAGTCGCACCGAGGGATAAAGTCTCTGCATTTCTCTCAAGCGGTTCTCATTGACGTCGCATATCCATTTGAGACGCGCCTCGGGCAATTCTGAAAAATTCCGTATCAGGTTTTTGCCCCAGTTGCCTGCCCCGATACATGCGATAGTAACCATGTGCGCCTCCTTTACATGAGCCCCCCTCGTCTTGATTCGTTTTACTTCTCAAAACGAATCAGCGGGGGCGAATGTATCCCGAAGCCCTCTCAGAGGACAAGCCTACCGGGAACAATATCGAAGAGATTGTCCCGGTGTTTAGGCAAGGGATATTCTGTTCTTCTTTTTATTCCATACCCGCGGGTCTTAGTTCACCAAGATCCGCAAGCGCCTCTTTCTGCCCTGACGGGCCCTCATCCAAAAACATACGATGCCACAGCTCGAGCGTTATTAAGGACCATATATGATACGAGTAGTCGTGCGCTCCCTTGATATGTCTGGCAAGGAGCGTCTCAAGCGCCTCTTTTTTGAAGTAGTTTCTGCCGATGGTCTTTTGATCCAGCAAGACAGAAACCGCCAGATTCTTAAGCTTTCCCCTGAACCAGTAATTCAGTGGTACCCCAAAACCCATCTTTGGTCGACGCAGGACCGCATCGGGAACAATCCCTGTCAGGGCCCGTTTTAAAATATACTTGAGCGTGCGCCCTTTTATCTTTAACGCGGAGGGGATCTGTGCCGTATATTCCATGAACCGATGGTCAAGAAACGGGCTGCGGCCCTCAAGGGAATGGGCCATCGTCGCAATATCCATCTTCACGCACAGGTCCTCGGGCAGATTGGAATGAATATCGGTCCACAACAGCCGGTCTACCAGATCGGGAAGCTGGGCGTTTTGATATATATCCTCCAGATACGCATAGGCACCGCCGGCGGTAAGAGCCTGTTTCGTGCTGTCGGTAAAAAGGGCCTCCTTGTCGCGATCGGCAAAGCCGGAAACCCACATATAATGCCGGGTTAAAGCGTCTTTATCGGCTGCCTCAAGAAAGCGTTTTATCCGGTATATTCTATTTTTCCGGGTCGCCTCGCCCGGTAAAAAATCAATCAGTGGCTTCAGGATAGCGCGCCTTAAAAAGAAAGGGAGAGACTGATACGTATCCGCCATTCTTCCCGCCAGATACCGTTCATATCCTGCAAAGTTTTCGTCGCCGCCGTCGCCGTTCAGGGCCACAACAACTTCCTCGGCGGTCTTCTGGGCAAGGTAGAAGGAGGCAATGGCCGAAGAGTCTGAGTACGGTTCTCCGTAATGCCAGATAAGCCCGGGCAATATTTGCAGTATATCCGGTTTCACAATAAAGGTCCTGTGCTCCGTCTGAAAGGTATCAGCAACCAGCCTGGCAAAATGTGTCTCGTTATACGACCCCTCTTCGAATCCGATCGAAAACGTCTTGATTCTCTGAGGCGACATCCGACTCATCAGGGCTACTACAGTGCTCGAATCGATGCCTCCGCTTAAAAATGCGCCCAGCGGGACGTCGCTTACCATCCTGAGGCGCGTTGCCTCCTGCAGCAACTCAAGGACCTGATTCGCACAGTCTTTTTCTTTCAGGGTGGTTTTCTTTCGAAAATCCAATTGCCAATATCGCTGGACAGTCGCCCCTCGTCTGTCATACACCATATAATGAGCGGGAGGGAGTTTTTTTACCGACCGCAAAATCGTCAGTGGTGACGGTACGCAGAGATATGTCAGAAACAGGTCGATCGCGTTCATATCGACCGAACGCGGAACCGCCTCATCCTGAAGGATGGCCTTCAGTTCCGAGGCGAATAACAACGATCTGCCGACAGCGGCATAGTACAGCGGCTTTTTGCCGATGCGGTCCCGCGCCAGAAAAAGACGGGAGCGGCCCTTATCCCAGATGGCAAAGGCAAAAGGCCCGCGCAGGCGCTTAAGGCACCCGACACCCTCTTCTTCATACAGATGGATAACGGTCTCGGTGTCGCTCCTTGAACGAAAACTATGGCCTTTGCCGATAAGTTCCTGCCTGAGCTCTTCGAAGTTATATATCTCCCCGTTAAAGACGATCTGAATCGTTCCATCCTCATTTGTCATCGGCTGATTCGCGCTGTCAGAGAGGTCGATGACCTTGAGTCGCCGGTGACCAAGGCCGACGGCCGGCAGGTCGTCGTCAGAACGAACAAAAACACCCGAGGCATCCGGGCCTCTGTGCACCAGCATATCGTTCATCTTCTCTATAAGAAACCGGTTCACCGGCCTTCCTGAAAAATCAATTTTTCCGCAAATTCCGCACATGGCTCGTTATTCCTCGTTCACTTTCTGTGCATCCCTGCGGGTTAGATAAGCAATCCCCGCCCCGGTAAACATGAAATAAAGCGGTATAACCTGAAAACGGTGCCTGATAAACGACCCGATATTCCCCTCCATAAGGGCAAACCCGCAGGCCATGCCCAGGCAGTACAGAAGGGCCGCGATACCAAAAAGACAGCTGTCTTTTCTTCTGCACACACGCCAGATCCCGATAACCCCTGCCATAAACAGCGGATACCAGACAATGTTTTCCAGAAACGCCGCCATAAGGCGCACATTGGTCACATTGGCCGGAAACGGCGCAAAGAAAAAATAAAAGAGCCCTACCGGCAGAAATTTCAGAATAGATAGAGGAGTGGACAGATCAACCCCTTTCATAAAGGCTGAATTATCAACCGTCATCCTGTCACGCCATATACTCAGCCAGGTAAAGTCCCTGATATTGACAAATGCAAAAAAGGGATGCACGAGATAGTAAAAAAAGACCAGAAAAAAGCAGAGGCCGAGAGCCGCGAACAGAAGGCGGACGGCCGTAACGTGTCTGCACAGAGGCCTTATAAAAAGCAACGTCACCGGATATATAAAGAGCAGGAATCCGGCGGAATATCTCTGAAAATAATACAACAGCCACAGCGTCACCGTAGCAACAATCAGGCTGGTAACGGAAAACCGCCGCATGAGCGAAAAAAAGGCGGCTACCCCTGAGGTAATAAGTGCCACAATCCAGGTCATCTTCAGGTTCAGGCTTGCCCAGAAAATACACGAAGGCCACACCGCATAGAGCGAGGCCGCAATAAAGGCCGCCTTCTCGGATGTAAAGAAACGGGCCGCTCTGTATATGAACAGTACAATCACCGCGCCTATGAGCGCATTACATACTTTCGGGATAAGGATATGATGCCCAAAGACATAATAAAGGGCCGCAAGCCATATGAGATACCCTTTGCTCAAGGATTTGTAGTCCTTGCCCAACACAAACGTATCTCCGGTACGCCAGTGGGTTGCCAGTTCCCAGCCGGCCCGGTCATATGTCTGCTCGTCCAGAAATTCCCGGTGAGTCTCACAATAGCTGTGCAGAAAAAGCGCCGAACCGACCCGCGCTATAAGGGCGATACAAAATAACGCGACTATGGCCTTTCTCCGGATGAGTCGCGGCACAACACCCTGGGGCGGCACGTTATCTGTTAACGGCGTCTTCTGTGTATTGCCGGTCTCACGCGGTAGAGGCCCGAACCCAAGCCCTTCTATTTTCTCTGATGGTGTATACATAGTAATGTGTTACGAAATACGTTGTCGTTGCCGCGTTTTCCTCTCATATATTTAAAAATGTCTCGGAAATCGATTTTTTCATTGAACGGGGCAATGACTTAACAAGTCTAAGGTTTCGCGGCGATGAAATAAAAAAATACGCCCATATCTTCCAGCTCTTTATCAATCCACCCTTGACCGCAACGGCAAGTCCTACATTCTTTCTGGCAAGCTCGCAATCGCCCGCCTTCATGTGTATCTGCGCCTGTGCCAGCATACGCTGTGCGAGGGCATCGATAGCGCAGGGTTCGAGATAGGAAAGATGCGTTTTCCCCGGGGGGAGATTCGAAAAAATATGTCTGATAATCATATAGTGATTCATCCCCCTGATATTCGTCCTATCGTAGTAGAGGCCCGCGTCTCTACCGTGATATCGCGCGCAGACGGTCTTTGTATCGATATAACCGAAGCTGCGGTCATCCAGGGCAATCCTCAGCCACATGTCCCAGTCTCTCGACCCCGTAGCAACACCCTCGTTGAATGAGCCAAGAGCGAGAAAACACTCCCGCCTCGCCATCGCCGTCGGCACTACTATATAATTACCCAGAATCAGTGTCTTGAACACCTCTTCCCCGCTTCTGACCCAGTCCCCGTCAAACGGCTGGTATTCCTTGACCCTGTTCCCGTTTGTATCGATGTACTCGGCGGCAGAAAACACCAGTCCTACTTCAGGGTGTTCGTCCAGAATCCGCACGCGCTGAGCGAGCGAATCGGCCGTATACACCTCATCAGAAGGAAGAATGGTTACATACTCCCCCCTTGCCAGAGAAATGCACTTATTGATATTTTTCAACCGGCCGATATTTTTTTCGTTGCGATAGAACCGTATACGGGAATCGGAGAAACCCTCTATAACGGAAACCGAATCATCACAGGAGGCGTCATCAACGATAATCAGTTCAAAATCCGTAAACGGCTGAGCGAGCACGCTCTCGACCGAACGGCCGATAAAGGAGGCATAATTGTAATTAGGCATGCAAATACTGACTTTTGGCATCTTCATACCTCTCGTTATCTCCGGCGAGTCCACAGAGACGCTTTTTGAGTCTTGCGTAAAGAGGGTCGCTACCCCGCATCAGATCACAATAACTCCTCAGACCGTCGATAAAGGGGCGAAAATAAAAATAGGAGCCCTCGAGTGTCTTCATGAGATCCAGGTAATAGGCGATAATCTTCGGCTGGCTGTAGAATTCGGCGTGCGCAAAGCGCTGCAGGGCCAGCATATCCTCCTTTGAAAAACCGACGGGAGCGGCCACCGCGTTACCCCAGCGCCTGAACTCAGACCAGCTCCAGCCCTCACTCAGAAACCGGTATCCGTCCCGCTGTTCCGCGCATGCAAAGAGCCCGGTGCCCGGGTATGGCGTGGCGATATTAAACGCGGCGTGATAGAGATCCAGTTCCCTGGAAAAGGCGATGGTATCGGCCATGGTCTCGAGCGTCTCGTGAGGAAGGCCGAGTATGAAAGAACCCCTGCATTCAATGCCGCACTCATTGATGATGCGGTAGGCGCGCCGGTACATCTCTTTAGTCGTTCCTTTATTGACCCGCCTAAGAATCTCTTCGTTGCCCGATTCGACCCCCATGGAAAGCCTGACGCAGCCCGCCTCCCTGGCAAGCTCGATTAGCTCTTTACTGACGGTATCGGCCCGTGTCATACACTTAAACCGTATGTTCATCCGTGAGGCTATCAGTCCAGTGAGCAGTTCGGTGAGATGTTTCGTGTTGGTCATAAACGTGTCGTCTACAAAATTAATACATTCGACACCCTTCTTCTCTTTAAGATACCGGATCTCTTCCAGTATCTTTTCCGGGGACCGGAACCGCACTTTTCTAGCAGATTCCTGGAAACAGAATATGCACCGGTACGGACAACCCCGGACAGTCTGGACCATGGCAGAACGCTGCATACCGCTTCTTCCCATAGGATAGAGATACCGGTGCATATCCACCAGATCCCACGCAGGCATAGGAAGCGCATCAAAGTCCTGAACAGCGCCCGCCCCGGTCGAAACAATCGAACCGTCCTCACTCCGGTACCATATGCCCTCTATCTGCGAAGGTTTTTTCTTCTTCGCGATAACGCTGTCGGCTATCTCCTTGAGCGCTCTCTCCCCTTCACCGCAGACCACAATGTCAAAGGCGGGAAATTCTTCGAGCGTCTCCCGGGGAAGGGCGCTTGCGTGTGAACCGCCTATGATGACCGGGACACCAGGCATACACCTCTTGCACAACACAGCAATAGTGCCGGCCTCTATGATCTCTGCGGTGGTCGCGGTGATGCCCACGAGAGCAGCATCCATATCCTGCACCCGTTCCGCCACCCGCTCCGGAGATAGAAGCCATGCCTCGGCATCCAGCAGACACACATCATATCCCCCCTCCTGCCTCAGATAGGAGGCCAGATATAACAGGCCCAGCGGAGGATTGATCTGGCGGTCCTGCAACCGGGTATCGGCGTAGTACGTATACACGCCGGAATAAGACGGTCTGATGAGAATGATATTACGTCGCAATGACATATTCCCCTTTTCTGTAGAATCCCCCCGTAGATATCCTATGTCATGCTGTCCGCATAGGCGGCCGATGTCCCTGCGGGATGGCGCCTCTCTATGGCAACGCCCAGTCCCTTTAATTTAACGTCTATCTCCTCATAACCCCTGTCTATCTGATAGACATTATCGATTTCGGTCGTGCCCCGGGCACACAGCCCTGCTATCAATACCGCCGCCCCTGCCCTCAGGTCACAGGCATGTACGCGGGCGCTCTTCAAAGGGGTCCCGCCGGCAATAATAATCGTGTTGCCCTCTCTGGAGATCCGGGCCCCCATCTTTAAGAGTTCGGTTACATAATCAAACCTGTCCCGAAAACGGATATCGGTAATGGTGCTCACGCCTTCTGCCTGCGTGGCATACGCCGTAAACAAAGGCTGGAAATCCGAATTAATACCCGGATAAGGTCCCGTGCTTATGTCAAGGGCGGTAAGCCTCGCGGGCGCTGTAACCCGAAGCGACCTCTCGGCAACATCAAAACGCACGCCGGATTCCCTCAGGTAAATAAGGGGAATCTCCAGTGCGTCAAGAGGACACTCTGCTATTTCGATATCTCCCCGTGTCACTGCGGCAGCGATAATGAAGGTAAGTGCCTCGACGCTGTCAGGAATGATGCCGTAGCTGGTCCCGTGCAGTTCC
The DNA here is from genome assembly GCA_016930485.1 of Candidatus Omnitrophota bacterium. Taxonomy (GTDB): domain Bacteria; phylum Omnitrophota; class Gorgyraeia; order JAFGGP01; family JAFGGP01; genus JAFGGP01. The sequence continues at coordinate 44,518 of JAFGGP010000026.1, forward strand.
TTGACCCCTTCTATCTCGATCCATCCGGAGCCGACAATGCGGATATCGGCACCCATCGTATTTAAAAAACGGACCAGGTCAAATACCTCGGGCCGGGTATGGGCATTTTTGAGAACCGTCCTCCCCTCTGCGAGACAGGAGGCAATAATGGCATGTTCGGTCGCACCGGTCGTCCGCAACGGGAATGTAATCTCCGCACCCCTGAGCCTGTCGCATTCAGCCTCTAAAAAACCGTCGTCAGAAACCTTGACCGTGGCACCTAATTTTTCCAGGACCATGATATGTAAGTCATATTTTCTTTCTCCGATCGTGCATCCGCCGGGCAAAGGTACGCGGCCTTCTCCGAACCGTGCGAGGAGGGCGCCGAGCATCAGTAAAGAAGTCCTGATGCCCTTTTCTTGATCCATTATCACCTCATAGCCTGAGATCGAAGAACCGTCGATACAGACTTCCGCGCCGCTGGCCACAACACGGACGCCTATGCTTTCAAGCATCCCGAGTTGCACCTTCACATCCTCTATCCCGGTCGGTATATTACTCAACCGGACCCCTTCGGGTGTCAAGAGAGAGGCACATAGCACCTTCAGGGCAGCATTTTTTGCCCCGCTTATTGCAACGGTTCCTTCCAATCGTCCGGGTCCGTTGATAACCAATGAGTCCATTGTGACCTCCCCCTTATATCTTTTGCGCAACTACATAGACAAAACGGGAAAACCTCCGCATCCTTTCAGAAAAAGGCCTGAATTCAACCGCCTCCAGAATATTAAAAAACCGCTGAGGAAGCCGCGGGACCACGGATTTCCCCAACACTTTTCTGGTGCACACATCCCAGCACCTCTGCCAGCACGCGTTAAAAAGACTGACGCACAGACTCACCATCCCTCCTGCATATACCATATTCCTAACGGTAAAACCACTTGTCTCAAGGTTCGCCTTAAGCGCCTGAGGATCAAAATGCCTCCACTTCCCATTACCAAACAGTCTATCCGGCGCCAGCAAACTATACGGCAGTCTCCTGCGGGAGACCAGAATCACTGCGGTTCCCTTATCCTGTAAAACCCTTCTTACCTCGCTAAAAAGGCGCATCTCATCATCCTGCGAAGTACCGCCCAGCACCGCTATCATGCTGACCGCTTGAACACACGCATCCTGAACAGGGATATGCCTGATATCGGCTTGTATATACCTCGATCGCGGTTTGAGGCTCCGTGCCCGCAGAAGTGCGCGTGCGGATATATCCATCCCGATGATATCCCGGTCCGGGAGATAGCGTTCGAGAAGGCCCTCACCGCATCCTATGTCTAAAATCCTCTTACCTGCGTACGCACGTAGAAGATCGGAGGCAACCTTCAGCTGATTATGCCGGCGAAAAGAGTGTGTATTCATAATGCCCGTTATAACGGCCGCAATGCAATCGGGCCTCCGTTCGGTATCGCCTCGTAACAGACATGCGTGCTATTTTGCCCCCGCCCCACCGCAATTTCCTGGCGGGCCTCATCCTGCATAACCGCGACCTTTGTCCAATGAGAAGGAACGCGTGTCTTTAATGTCACCGCTGTCTCGCCGGCTTCCGAAGCGCCGCTGCTATGCAGAAAAATCGTTGCCGCCTTATCCGCGTATCCGGAAACATTGACCCTGCCGGAACCCCTCTGCCTTATATATTTCGTTATGTTCTCCTGTGTATCAACCCACACATCCTGAGATGCTATGTACGACACGTGATCCCTGAAGGATGAGAACGGGGCCTCATAAGGATACCCCGTCGTTCCGTCGGTGGTTATAATATGAAATACCTCTATAAGCCATGCCCCCTCTTTTACGGCAGAAACAACCCATTCATTGGCGGTATCGGTATTCACGGCCGCGTGCCACACCCTGGTCTTCAGCGCATACAAATTCCGTATATCGGAGGGGTTATGTCCCGCCTCGGTAGAGCGCGCCGAAAGAAACCCCGCCTCTTTGAGCCGTTGCTGCAACGGGCGATTATACCGGCCTCCCGGATAGGCAAAACTGGTAACGCGGTGAAAAGGTATCTTCTCTTCGATCGCGCGCTTGGACTGAATCGCCTCCTCCAACAGCTCGCCCCATCGCACCCCCCTGCCTTTTCTTGCGACTGTATCCCGCGCCTGGGCAAATACCCTTTTTGCTTTAGAAAAGACCCTCGCATCGACCAAACCCAGCCCCCTGCGCCTCAGGGAATCGCGCATTGTTTTCATTATCTCGCCCCGGACAGTCAGGGCCAGCTTGGGATGGGTCACCGTATGCGCAGCTATCTCCATGCCCTGCTGCGAGGCCCGGAACCAGTCTGCCCAGGATAGAACACTGCGTCCGTCAAGAAGAGCTCCGACAGAACCGGTCACTACAAACCACGTCGCCGGCATATGGTGCCGGCAAAGCTCCCCCATCGTCATGTCGTAACAGGAAGCATACCCTCCATCAAACGATAATGTTACGGCCGCCTGAGCGTTGTTTTTCCACGGCGTTATAATCGTCTGAAACATATCCGCGGATCTCCCGGTTGTTTGTCACTGTGTTGAGTGCGCCGTCCGGGCGCGGTTTGAGCCGTGCCAGCGTCGAAAGCGCCATACCGACAACATTTTTTCTTTCCCACTCCTCGATGCCGGTTACATAAAAAACCGCCGCATACGCCAGCACATACACGCCTACGCATGCCCCTGCCTCCATGAGATTATTCGGGCTCCAGTACCGGCACAACACATACAGCCCGACTGCCGGAATAATCGCCTGGGGATACGTCCTGGCAATGACGTTCTTGAGATACCTTGTGAGCGGCACGTCAAATTTTCTTAAAATCTGGCGGACGAAAAAGGGTTCAAGGACTGCGTAGGGAATGGCGGTTCCCAGCACCACCCCCATAAGCCCAATCCGTTTGACCAGAAAAATACTCAACGCAAGGTTCAATGCCGCCGAGCCCGTATAATACCACAGGGCATCCCTGATCTGGTTCATGCCGACCAAAAGATAGTAAGCAAAGATATGATTAAAGCTGAAAAATAAATGAGAAATAAAAATAACAACAAGGAGATAGTGCCCTCCAAAACCGGGTCCCATCCAGTACGTCAATATATACCTCGCCAATATCAATACCGGTACGGCAAGGGCCAGGAAAAACGCCGTCGTGTATTTTGTGCCGCTCAGAAATAATTTCCGGATAGACCCGGTGTCGTTCGTTGCGTTTAATTCCGAAGTAGCCGGTATAATAGCCGATGCCAGTACCTGCGGGGCCAGGACGACAAAGTGATATATTTTATACGCGGCCTCATAAAAAACAATCAGGCCTATGGGAAGAAATGCGCCGATAATCAGCCGGTCCGTTGAGTAGATGACGATCATACAGATATTGATAATAAGTAACGACAGCGCGAGACCCATCAGGACCTTCACCATTCCTTTATCAAAAAGAGAGATCTGCACACGCAACGCCGGAAAAAGTTTTTTGGTATAGTACAGCGTGAGCAGCCACCCGCAGACGGCGGTTAGCGATTCAATCAAAACCAGCGTCACGATTCCTCGCCCCATCACAAGAAAGACAATAGTCAGAATAATGGTAGGCAGCGAAACAAGAAAACCTATGAGGTTAGTCAGGTCGTACCGCTGCAGGCCCCTTAATACAGAGGCAAAGGTCTTTGCGGGAAAGCCGAAAAGCAGTGTAATGCCAATAAGATAGGTTATCAGCCTCGCCTCCTTGAGCAATGCCGGCGGGATGGTAAAACAGGTGATAAAAAAACGGCCCAGAATAAACATTCCTGTCGCCGCAACCAGGCCCATCGCCGAGGCAATCACGAGCGCTACGGTTATCGCCTGATTTATTTTTCTCTCATTGCGCTGGGCCCTGTATTGAGCGATATGCTTGATTAAAGAGCCCCCCATCCCCAGATCCAGGAACGCAAAGTGGGCGGCAAAAGACCCTGCCAGAAGCCAGACACCCGCTGCCTGCGGCCCGAGGCGGCCCACTATAAAGGGGAAAAGGAAAAAGCCGGTGATCCATCCCCAGAATCGCATGACATAGTTAGTCAGCGTATTCGTAAACAGCCTTTGTTTAAGGGTGGCTTTATAACTCATATAATCTCTCGCATCCTCTTCCCAGAAGCCGTACCTCCGGTTCGAGCCTGACCGCGCATGTCTCAAAGACCTTCCTCTGGACATCATTCATCAGTTGCACGATATCCCGGCTTGAGGCATTGCCGCCGTTGACAATCCAGTTAGCATGCACGTCCGATACTCTGGCATCGCCGATACACATCCCCTTGCAGCCGCAGGTTTCTATGAGTTTGCCTGCGTAATCGTCGCGCGGATTTTTGAAAAAGCTCCC
>JAFGGP010000027.1 GCA_016930485.1 Candidatus Omnitrophota bacterium
GAATCAGAAAGGTTGTGGACCGTTTACACGAAGAGGGGCTGTTGATAAAAAGGGGGCGTTCTGTTATGCTTCCGTAAATGATGCGCTCATGTAAAGGAAGCAACAAAACATCCCTTGCCTAAACACCGGGACATGTCTTTGACTTTTTCCCCGGTAGGCCTGTCCTCTGTGAGGGCTGCGGGATACACCCCATGAGAGAAAAAACAGAAGACGCTCTCACGGGGCATACTCGTCCCCGCTGATTCGTCCTGAGAAGTGAAACGAATCAAAACGGCGGGGGCTCATGTAAAGGAGGAGATCTCAATGGACTGGAAGGTATGTGTGGCAACATTTACGACCATATTTCTTGCCGAGTTGGGCGATAAAACGCAGATTGCCAATTTATGTCTTGCGGCGCAATCAAGGTCTTCTTTTTCGGTCTTTATCGCCTCGGTGCTGGCCTTCGGTGTTGTGACATTTATTACCGTCTCTCTAGGCGGAATTCTCTGCAGGGTCCTTCGGCCTGAGTACATAAAATACGGGGCCGCGGCGCTTTTCATAGTAATCGGGATATTGATGTTTGCGGGGAAGGTCTAGGTGCAGCACGTCCTGCTGGGGGAGGCAAAGGGATTGAGGAGACAATGAGAATGAGAGGAAGAGAAGAAATTCCTTTTTTTCTGACGGCGTTTTTGGCTATGATGTTTATTGTGCCGGCAATCACCTCAGGGGATACCATTTATCTGAAGAACGGGAGGACGATGGAGGGGATCGTTGAACGTGAGGATGAGCAGTATGTGATTTTGAATGTTGGATTCGGGACCATACGTCTGACACACAATGAGATTGAGCGCATAGAACACGATGACACTTCCGGGAGGGCAGACCTCGAGAGGGAATGGGAGGATAAGTACTTTCTCAGGCCCGAGTTTACCCCCCTGCGCCTTGAGGGTATTGCCCGGCAGTTTAAGCGCCTTGAGCAGTACCGTAACAGGGCGTCCAGAAACAAAAGGCGCCGCGAACGGGTTATCGACGAGATTGACACACTAGAAGCGGATGTGCAGAGGCTTTATGAGGCGTTGGCCTCGTTGGGTAAGCAGCTTGCTGTCGTGGTTCCCGAAGATGACGTAAAGGCGTACAACGCCCTTGTCGGAGAGCACACCTTTACTCATTCGCAGCTCCAGTTAAAAATAAAAGAGTTGGAAGAAATAAAAAAAGAAATCCCGAGTCTGGATCAGGCTATCTCGGAATACATGCTGGCACTCGGCGAGCTGACACAGATGATCAAGGATATCTATTCCCATTCGACAGGAGAGCTGAGCAAGGAAGAAGAGCAGTTTTTGTTCAGGGCGAACAAGGAATTGGAAAATATGCACAGCGACTTCACCCGCTTTGTCGTAGAGTACGACAAAGGAAGGGAGGGGGTGATGGTGAATGTCCTCCTGAACGGCACCATACGCACCCAACTCAAGGTTGACACCGGCGCAGATGTCGTGGTAATCAGCGACCAGATAGCGAGTAAGTTCGGCACTACGCTCAACAGGCTCCCCCAGAATACATTTATTACCGTGGCGGACGGGCGGGAGGTCAAGGTGAGTCCTGTCATATTTGATAGTGTGAGGGTGGGGGATGCCGAGGCGAAGAATGTCATGGGGGTAATATTGCCGCCCGATGCACGCCGGGATACCGACGGCTTACTTGGCATGAGTTTCCTGAAACACTTTATGGTCCGTTTTGATTCAAAGTCAAAACGGTTAATCTTGGAGAAGTTCGGCAGGTAATGATTTCATTAAGCCTTTAGCCATCAGCCCTCAGCTGCTGACAGCTGATAGCTGAGCGCTGAAAGCTTGAAAAAGGAGCAATGGTTATGTTGTGGCGCAGGATAAAAAAGAACTACCGTCAGATGAAACGGCGGCTTTCGTGGTCCCTGTTTAGGAGACGGCACATTCTCAGCCGGCATCCCGAGGCCTTTATCAGGCTCAGGGCCCGGCAGGGTGATGTCAGGCTCCATCTGTGCTGCGGGACGAAAAAGTATCCCGGTTACATAAACATCGATGTCGTTCCCCTGGAGGGGGCCGATATTATCATGAATATTCCGGACGACCTCGCCGCTATTCCTTCTGAATGCGCCTCGGAGATTCTGATGGAGAGTGGATTTGAACACTTTTACCAGTACCAGCAGGACGATGTGCTCAGGGAGTGCCGCCGGATTTTAAAAGAGGAGGGGAGGCTTGTCCTGAAGTGGCTCCCCGACTTTGACTTGATCGTGGACAGATATGTCAGACACCGGGATAGAGGGGGCGCGGATAACACCTTTGATCTCTATCAAGTTTACCGCTATACGCATGCAGAGCCGACACCCGAAAATTCCCCGCACCAGCTGCACAAGGATATCTTTACCAAAGATTCGGTGAGAAAGCTCCTTGAACGGAACGGATTTTATATAGAGAAGTTATCCAATGAGATATTTCAGGGAGAGACATATTCGGTAGGCATGAACATTATCGCGGTGAAACCGAGCACTGCCACGAGAGGAGGTGTGTGATGTACATGAATCTTGTGTGGTCCATTATCGCGTTTGTAGTAGGGATTTCTCTGATTGTGATCAAGATGGCCCACCACGACTATAACAAGACTACCAATCTTGTTGGTATCGGCGTTCTCCTTTTGGCGCTGCTGCTTTTTATATCGAGCTTTATCAGGATTGTGCCCGCCGGTACGGTTGGTGTGGTTGATCTCTTTGGCAGGGTGAGTGACGCGGAGAGGACACCCGGGCTCAATCTGGTCAATCCCTTTGCCAAGCTGGTGATTATGAACGTCAAGACAGAAGAGATCAAAGAGACTATGAATGTCCCTTCCTAGGAAGGTCTTTCGATCAGCCTCGAGGTTTCTATTTTGCATAAGCTGAGTCCGGAGATGGCGAGCGATATTTACAAGAACGTGGGCGTCTATTACAGAAATATTGTTATTACTCCCCAGTTTCGCTCTGTCTGCAGGGGGGGTAACGGTCAATTATGAAGCAAAATCACTTTACACATCAAGCAGGGAAGAGATCGCTAGGAAGATTTATGACGATTTAGAAGGTATGCTGAAAGAGCGCGGTATCATTCTGGAAACAGCACTTCTTCGCGCGATCACGCTGCCGCCGACCGTTGCCAAGGCCATCGAGATGAAGCTCAAGGCCGAGCAAGAGGCAGAGCAGATGAGATTTGTGCTCGAGAAAGAAAAAAAAGAGGCCGAGCGTAGGGTTATCGAGGCCGAAGGCATTGCCAAGGCACAGGAGATTATCAATAAGACGCTGACCGCTCCGTACCTTCAGCATGAGGCGATTCAGGCACAGATGAAGATGGCCGACAGTCCGAACCACACTACCGTCTATATCCCGGTCGGCACCAACGGCATTCCGCTCGTGCGGACTGTGGAAAACCAGTAAGGACGCGACAGGTCAGACACCCCGCCCTTTTTTCCAGGACGAGAGAGGCAGGTGTAATGCGCAGAGGGACGCACCCCGGAAGGTTCAGATTTCTGAAAGAGGGGACGGGTGGTGCGGGTCCGGTTGTCTACTGGATGAGCCGGGACCAGCGCTCGCGCGACAACTGGGCGCTTCTCTATGCCCAGGAAGAGGCATTGCGGCGGGAGAGGCCGCTTGTGGTTATCTTTTGTCTGGTGCCCTCTTTTTTAGGGGCGACTATCCGCCAGTACGGATTTATGCTAAAGGCCCTGGAGGAACTTTCCGGCGCACTCGAAAAAAAACATATACCGTTTTTTTTACTGCGGGGGGAACCTGCCGAGGAAGTCATCCGTTTTGTAGAAGAAAACGGGGCAGCACTCCTGGTGACGGATTTTGACCCGCTCAGGATCAAAATAGGATGGAGAAACGCGATCTCTTCCCGCATTTCCATTCCCTTTGTCGAGGTGGATGCCCATAATATTGTGCCCTGCTGGCTTGCCTCGCCAAAACAGGAGTTTGGTGCGTATACTATCAGGCCGAAGATACACAGGGCGCTTGATGAGTTTCTCGATGATTTCCCGCCCCTTAAAAAACATCCTGTTTCGTATAAGAGGAGGCCACGCACAATCTTCCGGCCCGGCCTACTATCCTCTTTAAGGATCAACCGGTATGTCCCCGAGGTAAAGTGGCTCGTGCCGGGTGAGAAGGCAGCCCACCAGGTCCTCAGGGTCTTTCTGAAAACAAAACTTTCCTCATACAGCACCCGCCGTAATGACCCGACACAGGACGGGACTTCGTTTCTCTCTCCTTATCTCCACTTTGGACACATAGCGGCCCAGCGGGTGGCGTTGGAGGCGCTTAAAGCGCGGCGCGCACCTCAGGCAGAGAAGGAGGCCTTTCTTGAGGAGCTGATTGTTCGCCGCGAGCTTTCCGACAACTTCTGTTTTTATAACAGACACTATGACACGGTTAAGGGGTTTCCCGATTGGGCAAAGAAGACGCTTGCCCCTCACCGGAGGGACAGGCGGAAATATATGTATTCGCTGAAGACGCTTGAGGCGGCACAGACCCATGACGAACTCTGGAACGCGGCCCAGACACAGATGGTTGCGACCGGCAGGATGCACGGATATATGCGGATGTACTGGGCCAAAAAAATTCTCGAATGGACACCGACTCCGGAGGCGGCCATGAAAAGTGCCATATATCTTAATGACACCTATGAACTCGATGGCAGGGATCCTAATGGATATACGGGGATCGCATGGTCGATAGGGGGGGTACATGACCGCGCGTGGGGCGAGCGCCCCGTATTTGGCAAAATACGCTATATGAGCTCTAATGGCTGCAAGGCAAAGTTTGATATAGAGAGATATGTCAATCAGCAGAAGGGTTAAAAATGGGGCAAAATGCCATACGCACCCCTCTCATTTCTATTATCCTTGCTGTATGCATAGGAGGTATTATGTTAAAGGGCGCATTCGGTGAGGACCAGTATCAGAAACCTTCCGACGAGGATCTTAAAAAGGGGTTGACTCCCATGCAATATTGCGTGACGCAAGAAAGCGGCACCGAGAAACCCTTTGATAATGACTACTGGGACAACAAGCGAGAGGGGATTTATGTCGATGTCATATCAGGAGAGCCGCTTTTTAGCTCGCAGGATACATTTCAGTCAGGGACCGGGTGGCCCAGTTTTACCAGGCCACTTGACCCTGATAATATTGTGGAAAAGGAAGACCATAGTCTTTTTGCTGTGCGCACCGAGGTAAGAAGCAGGCAGGCGGACTCGCACCTCGGCCACGTGTTTCAGGACGGCCCAAAACCGACAGGCCTCAGATATTGCATTAATTCTGCGGCCCTCAGGTTTATCCCGAGAGAAGACCTTGAAAAGGAAGGATACGGCGCGTATAAGAAGTTATTTGAAGAATAACGTGTGGCTCATTTGGCTAAGGAGGAGGCGTGACGAATACAAAACCTAAGGTTGCCATTATCGGTGCCGGGAACGTGGGCAGCACCTTTGCCTTTGCGCTGCTTACAAGCGGCCTGGCACGCGAGATCGTTATCGTTGACCGTGATGGAAAAAAGGCCCAGGGCGAATGCATGGATCTTAATCACGGGCTGAGTTTTACCCATCCGTCCCAGGTTTATGCGGCAGGCTTTGAAGGCTGCGCCGATTCGGATATCGTAATAATTACAGCCGGCGCCAGACAGAAGGAAGGTCAGACACGCACCGATCTTGTGCAGGCGAATGCGGAGATTTTTAAATTGATCATTCCTCAAATCATTTCCTATGCGCCGGAGGCCATTCTGCTGGTGGTGACCAACCCGGTAGATATTCTTACTTACATTACCCTTAAGATATCGGGATTTCCGAAAAGACGGGTGATCGGCTCAGGCACAGTGCTGGATTCTTCGCGGTTTCGCTATCTGATAAGCGAGCACTGTCACGTGGACCCGAGAAACGTGCACGCGTATATCATCGGCGAGCACGGCGATACCGAACTTCCGGTCTGGAGCAATGCCAATATCGGCGGCATGAAGATAGAGCAGTTTTGCCCGACCTGCAAAGAATTCGATAGCTGCCGGCGCACGAAGGCGTTGAAGCGAATATTCGATGAGGTGAAAAACGCGGCCTATAAGATTATCGAGGCCAAAGGGGCGACGTATTATGCCGTTGCCCTGGCCCTGGTCAAGATCACCGAGGCGATCCTGCGTGATCAAAACTCTGTCCTGCCGGTCTCGACCCTGATCAGCGACTATTACGGGATAGATGATGTGTGTCTTGGCCTGCCGTCGATTGTCAACCGGAACGGGGTAGAACAATTCCTGCGCCTTGCGCTTTCCGATGAGGAAGAGAAGCGGCTGCGGCATTCGGCAGAGACGCTTAAGGATATCATCAGGCGCATCATCTTGTAACATAAGGACGGCGAGGCCCCCGACTCTTGCTATAAAAAAAGCGGCTTATAAAAAGCCGCTTTTTGTTTTTTACTATCCGCCACAATTTACTACATATACCGTTCTACGCTGCCGGTTACCTCTTCAAAGACCGGTTTTATTTCCTGTTTTTCTCTACCGAAGCAGACCCCCATATTTTCAAAGAGGGCTATTGAGGATATATCGACAAAGCGCTGTTCGATCGCCTTTTTGGTATTTATGTATCGTATTTTGTCCCGGTCGATTCCCGCGACGGTGACGCCGGTGACGCCTTTTATCAGGAGAAGAACCGCCGCCGCGCCGGCCTCTTTTCCGAAGTTGACATCATAGGCGGATGAGTGCCCGCTCCTGACCAGGTGGCCTGGTTGTACCGACCTTACCTCCGGAATTTCGTAAAGAGCCGGGACAAAGAGTCCTGTCTTTTTCATAAGTTCTTTTACCTCAGGGTCAGCCTTAAAACGCTTTGAGAGCTCCTGACACACGTATTTTCCGGCACCGGCAAGCTTTTTGTGCCCAAAGGCGTCAACGCCCGCCGATTCGTCATAGAGTTCTGAGCCGTCGGCATTTTTTATTCCCTCTGCCACGATGATCAGATAGGTGCCTGCGTGCACATCGCTGCCCTCGATGCGCCTGAAGTACCTGTTTTTTGCGTGCCGGTAGAGGATATCGAAGTTAATCGGGACTTCGGGGATGAGGACGGCATCGGCGTCCGCGGCGATGCCGCCCCTAAAGGCCGTGTGGCCGGCATAGCGACCGAATACCTCAAGGACGATGATCCGGTTATGCGTCCGTCCGGTGGTCTTCAGGTCCTCCGCGAAGGCGGCAATCCGGTTAATGGTGGAGTCGCCGCCCACAGAGTAGGTCTGAAGGTCAAGGTCCATCGTCTTGGGGGCGTGGATGCAGCGGATGCCCTGCTCGGAGAGGTCGACCATCACACTGCCGGTGTCATCACCCCCGCTGATAATCAGTCCGTCGATGTCAAATTTTTTAAGGCCCGCCTTAATGCGCTCATATTTTTTGTCGTCGTTGATCTTTTTGATCTTCACGCGGGAGTGCCCTGCCTCAGAACCGGCAAGGTTTGCCCCGATCGAATCGACACGCTGGGGGGTAAGCTCTACAAGGTGCTCAAAGTCAAGGAGATTGTACAGCCCTGCGTAGCCGTTGGGTATGACAAAGCAGGAAATGCCTTTTTTGTGGGCCAGCTGTGCCGCCCCTTTTATGACTGCATTTAAACCGCCGCAATCGCCACCGCTTGTAATAATACCTATCTTTTTCATAAAACACTCCTTTTTCTATTCGAGGTTCGAAACTCGTATTTTTTCGCAACATCAATGTTTTTACGAGCATCGAGTATAGACAGCCGGGCGTCGAAAAACCATACTTTATTATTAGCATCCTACTTTATCATAAAGCACGGAAAAATCAACCTTGAATTTCGATCTTTTTCCCTGAATGCAAGCAGATCGGCAAGCTCTAAAAAACGCTTCCATTCAAGCTCACATTACTGTTATAATAATTAACCTATTCTTATCTTATTATACAATGCAACCCCTCCACAGTCAGACAATTCGAAGCTAAGATACGAAAGGACATTCAGATGATTAGCACAGGCATACCAGGTTTAGATACAGTTCTTACGGGTTTAAAACTGGGGGACAATGTAGTCTGGCAGATAGACGATATACAGGACTACATTGATCTCGTGGAGCCTTTTGCCGAGCAAACGCTCAAGGAAAATAAACGTCTTGTCTATATGAGATTTGCCTCACACCAGGAGATGTTGAAACCTTCAGAAAACATTCAGCGATATGAACTGGATGCATTTGAAGGATTTGAATCTTTTGCCACAAAGGTGAACAATATTATTACCGAAGAAGGCGAAGGCGTATATTATGTCTTTGATTGTCTTTCAGAACTGCTTTCTGCCTGGGCAACCGACCTTATGATAGGCAACTTTTTTGTGGTAACCTGTCCGTATCTCTTCGAACTAGGTACAGTCACGTATTTTTCGATCTTCCGGACAAATCATTCTTTTAAATCCATAGCGCGCATTCGTGAGACAACTCAGTTATTACTGGATGCGTACCGGTGCGAAGGCCATTTTTATATTCATCCTTTAAAAGTATGGAAACGTTATTCACCCACCATGTTTCTTCCTCATCAAAAAGAAGGCGACGTATTTGTCCCTATTACCGATAGCGTTAATGCCGTGAAACTCCTTTCATATATGCGTGAGAAAGGGGCAGAAAGCGCAAAGAGGAATCTGGACTACTGGGATCGTCTGTTTCTTGAGGCTGAAGAGCTGCTTGATGACAAGGCCAATAAAAAGCAAGTTAACGACATGAAAGAAAAGCTTTGCAGTCTCATGATTGGTAAGAGTGAAAAAATCCTCGATTTAGCACAGCAGCACTGTTCACTTGTAGAGCTTTTAGAGATCAAATCCCGATTGATAGGAACAGGATATATCGGTGGCAAGAGTGTAGGTATGCTTTTGGCAAGAAAGATTCTTTCAAAGAGCAAGTTGCTCGATTGGCAGAATCTTTCAGAGCCGCACGACTCTTTTTACATTGGGTCTGACATATTCTATTCCTACATGGTGCAGAATCAATTGTGGAAGCTCCGCATGCAGCAGAAGACAGAAGACGGGTATTTTAGCGTAGCAAAAGATATCCAAGAGAAGATACTCGCCGGGACATTCCCTGAGGAGATTATGGAGCACTTCCACCAGATTATAGAGTATTTTGGTATGTCTCCTATAATCATTCGCTCCAGTTCGCTTCTGGAAGATGGCTTTGGAAATGCGTTTGCCGGAAAATATGAAAGCGTGTTTCTGGCTAATCAGGGAAATCCTGAACGTCGGTACAAGGAATTTGCCGCGGCTGTAAAAAAGATTTACGCAAGCACTATGAGTGAAAATGCGCTGGTATACAGAAAAAAGAGAGGTCTTGATAAGATGGATGAGCAGATGGCTCTTCTGGTGCAGCGTGTTTCAGGATCGCATAACGGTAACTATTTCTTTCCTGATCTGGCGGGAGTGGGTGTATCGCATAACATTTATATGTGGAATGAAAGCATGGATCCAAAAACAGGTATGCTGCGTTTGGTATTTGGGCTGGGCACAAGGGCGGTCGATCGCGTCGAGGGCGACTATCCACGAATGGTGGCGCTCGATAATCCTCTGCAAAGGCCATATGCACAGAAGAGCGACCTGCGCAAATTTTCACAGCATAAGGTAGACGTTATAAACATACAAGACAATGAATTTCAAGTTATTCCTTTCGAGGAGCTGATACGCCAAAAAGCCTATGAAGACATACATCGTGTTGCTATCAAAGACGATGAGGCTATAGGCATGATGAGCCGCTCGGGCAGAGAAGACAGGGAATACTGGATTTTGACACTGGATAAGGTGTTTAAAGACGACGCATTCGCGGAGGCCTTTACAAACATATTGCGGACACTCGAAGATAGCTATAATTATCCTGTGGAAATAGAGTTCACCGTCAATTTTACCGGCCAGGACACTTTTAAAATAAACGTCCTTCAGTGTAGACCGCTTCAGGCACGAGGACACCGACCAAGGGTTGAAATGCCTAAGGATGTCAAAAAAGAAGACACGCTTTTTGAATCATACGGCTATTTTCTTGGCGGCAATGTTCTTCAGGAGATCAAGAGAGTGATTTATGTTGATCCGGAAGAATACATCAGGCTCATATTGCCGGATAAATATGAAATTGCCCGTATTGTAGGCAGACTGAATGCATCCATAGAGGACAGAGAGAAGATGCCTACTCTTCTTATGGGGCCTGGCAGGTGGGGTACAACAACACCGTCCTTAGGCGTGCCGGTCAGCTTTTCCGAGATAAACAATGTAGCAGCTCTTGCAGAGATTGCTTTTCCGGCCGGCAATCTTATGCCTGAATTATCCTTTGGAACGCATTTTTTCCAAGACTTGGTTGAGACCAATATTTTCTACGTTGCACTATTCCCTGATAAGGAAGATGTTATTTATGACAATTCATTATTCAAGAAAGAGCTGAATCTGCTTCCAGAGTTTCTGCCTCAATCTATCAGATACCAGAATGTTGTTGGTATGTATGATGTAGGGACTAAGGGGTTGAAGATTATATCAGACGTTATCTCCCAGAAGATTATCTGTTTTTCAGGTGCAAAGAAGACATCCAATCGATAACAGTTGTATTATTTTTTTACCTTTAACCGAGGGAGGTGGATTATGGCCGAAGTTGCGGAAATTAAATCGGTAGACCTGAACCCTCAGGAGTTTATCGAGACGCAGATAGCCGACATCGCGAGGCTGGTAGGGGGCGGCACGGCGATTAACGCGCTATCCGGCGGGGTTGATTCTTCTGTGGTGACAATGCTGGGTCATAGGGCGCTGGGCGATAGCCTGAAGACATACTTTATAGATAATGGCATTATGAGAGAGGGTGAGCCCCAGCGGATAGTGAATCTGTTTAAGGGGTTGGGCGTTACGGTTGAGATAGTGGACGCCAAAGAGAAATTTTTCAATGCGTTAAAGGGCATCACCGATCCTGAAGAAAAAAGAGAGGCGATCACCCAGACATTCTACAAGGATGTCTTCGGTCGCCTGGTGCGGGCGAGCGGAGCAAGGTATTTGCTCCAGGGAACAATCCTTACGGATATCGATGAGACCGTAGCCGGCATTAAAAGACAGCACAATGTCTTTGAGCAGCTGGGTATCAATCCTGAGGCAGCCTTTGGTTACAAGATTATCGAACCGGTAGTGCAGCTGCGTAAAGACGGGGTAAGAAAAGTAGCAAAGGTCCTCGGCCTGCCCGAGTCGATATATAACCGCATGCCGTTTCCCGGGCCGGCACTTTCGGCACGTGTTATCGGCGAGGCAACCCCGGAGCGAATAGCCCTGGTAAGGGCGGCTACCCGGATTGTCGAAGAAGAGCTCAGGTCTACGGGGGCGTTCCAGTATATGGCCATCCTTCATCAGGACAGGGTAACGGGGATGCGTGACGGCAAGAGGGATTTTGGTCTTCAGATAGAGATACGGTGCTGGGACAGCGTTGATGCCCGCCTGGCGGCGCCAACGAGGCTGCCTTACGAGATACTGGATGCCCTTGCCAGGCGGATTATAGCAGAGGTGGCGGGTGTGGCGAGTGTTACGTACAATATAACAACGAAACCGCCTTCAACCATGGAGGCGGTATAGCGAGGTAGCCGTTTCTGAAAAAACTGTGCCGGCCCTGTGTGTTCGTTTTCTGTGGAGGGGCGCGTGCGGATTCAACGTTGTGCCGTTCTCAGAAGACGAACGTCGGCGTGAGTGCAGGGCCTGCAATAAGAAAAAGTGAATATCATAGCAGATACAGAGCGGAGGCTTGGTGATTATGGACGACAAAAAGGTGTATTTAAGTGAACGGGATATCCCGCGCCAGTGGTATAACCTGGCGGCGGATCTGCCGACTTCTCCGAGGCCTCCTCTGGGTGCTGACGGCAGACCGATTACACCGGATATGTTATCGGCGGTTTTTCCAATGAATTTAATAGAGCAGGAGGTGAGCACCAAGCGCTGGATCGACATACCCGAGGAGGTGCTTGAGATTCTGTACCGCTGGCGGCCGTCCCCCCTGAGGCGTGCGGTGTACTTAGAGCGACATTTAAAGACGCCGGCGCGCATTTACTACAAAGACGAAAGTCTCAGTCCTCCCGGCAGCCACAAACCAAATACCGCGGTCGCCCAGGCATGGTATAACAAACAATTCGGGATAAAGAGGCTGACGACGGAGACAGGGGCCGGGCAGTGGGGCAGCGCACTTGCTTTTGCCTGCAACCTGATAGGTCTTGAGTGTAAGGTGTATATGGTCAGGATCAGCTTTGATCAGAAGCCGCTCAGAAAAAGTATGATGCGGATATGGGGCGGCACGTGCGTGGCCAGTCCGAGCGACCAGACAGAGTTCGGAAGAAGGATATTGCGGGAAATGCCTGATACGCCCGGCAGTCTGGGAATAGCGATCAGCGAGGCCATAGAAGAGGCGGTGAGCGATGCCTCCGGAAAAACGCGCTACTCACTCGGCAGCGTGCTCAATCACGTAATGCTGCACCAGACGATTATCGGGCTTGAGGCCCAAAAACAACTCGCACTCATAAACGAAAAACAGCCCGATATTATTATCGGCTGCGCTGGCGGGGGAAGCAATTTCGCGGGGCTTGCCTTTCCCTTTGTGAACGACAAAATAAACGGGGCACATATTACTATTATACCTACCGAGCCGACGGCCTGTCCGACTCTGACAAAGGGGCCGTTTGCCTATGACTTTGGCGATACCGCCTGCCAGACTCCGCTTCTTGCGATGTTTACCCTGGGACACGGTTTTGTCCCGCCCCCGATACATGCGGGAGGGCTGAGGTATCACGGTATGGCCCCTCTGGTGAGCCATGCGGTCAGGGAGGGTTTGCTCGAGCCGCGTTCCTATGACCAGATCAGATGTTATGAAGCGGCTCTCACATGGGCGCGGACAGAGGGTTTCATATGTGCCCCTGAGACAAGCCATGCGGTTGCCTGTGTTATCGATGAGGCGAACAGGGCTAAAAAAGAGGGCAGAGAAAAGGTTATTTTAATGAATTACAGCGGTCACGGGCTTATGGATCTTGCGGGTTATAACAAATTTCTCGACGGGGAATTGACAGAGTATCATTTGCCGGAGGAGGAATTGCGAAGATCTCTGGCGGCCATCAAAGATTTGCCAAAGCCGTAGTGCGCTATTACAAGAGGGATAAGGAGACGCTTATGGAAGAGAGAAAAGGGGCGGTTACATTAAAAGGGAGCCCGGTGACGCTGCTGGGTAGAGAGATTAGGATCGGCGATAAGGCGCCTGCTTTTAGCGTATTAAACCAGGATATGGAGACGGTAAACTCCGGGAAGTTCAGCGGTAAAATTAGGGTCATCGCCGCGGTCCCTTCGCTGGATACGCCGATATGCGACAGCTCGATCAAGCGGTTTAATGACGAGGCAACCCGCCTCTCAAAGGATGTCGTGGTTCTTTTTATCAGCATGGACCTGCCGTTTGCACAGAAACGGTTCTGTCAGGACAATAATATAAAGAGGGTGAAGACCCTTTCCGATTACAGAGACGCGGATTTCGGAGAAAAATTCGGCGTACTGATAAAAGAACTCAGGCTTCTGGCCCGTGCCGTCTTTATCGTAGATAAGGACGAGACCGTACGGTATGTGGAGCATGTAAAGGAAATCGCCACACCGCCGGATTATGAATCGGCGCTTGAGGCGATAAAGAAACTTGTATAAACAACATACAGATGCACTATCTTAATGAACAAAACATTTTTCTTTTTTTAGTACAGCTGGCGATACTGCTTGCACTGACGAGGAGCCTCGGTGAAGTCTTTCGCAGGTGCAAACAGCCGCCCTTGACCGCCGAGCTTCTGGTGGGCATTATGCTGGGGCCTACCATTCTGGGGCGTCTCTTGCCGCAATGGCACCGGCTGGTATTCCCGGTCGATCCTATTCAGCAGAATATGCTCGAGACGGTTGCCTGGATAGGTGTGTTATTTCTTCTGCTTGAAACAGGCCTGGAGGTTGACTTTTCTGCCGCGTGGCGCCAGAGGGGAGACGCCCTCACGATCGCCTTGTGGGACATTATTATCCCTATGGCGGTCGCCTTTATTCCTTGTTTTCTTCTGCCAGCCCATTATTTAGTGGACCCTGATCACAGACTCATTTTTTCCCTTTTTATGGCAACGGCCATGACGATAAGTGCCATGCCAATAGCGGCAAGGGCGCTGCATGACCTGAAACTTTCAAAGACAGACCTGGGTTTTCTCATAATGTCCGCCCTCTCTGTAAACGATATTATCGGGTGGCTCCTTTTTACGGTTGTCCTCGGCTTTTTTACCCAGTCACATATTTCCATTTCCACTGTGACGGTGATTATCGGGGCCAGCATCGGCTTTGCCTTTTTATGCTTAACACTCGGGCGCGCATTCGCCAATAGTGTGATCTTCAAGATAAAAGAAAAACAAATGCCCCAGCCGGGCACCTCATTGACATTTATCTGCCTTCTTGGCCTGGTCTGTGGGGCCATTACCCAGAAAATAGGCATACACGCCTTATTCGGTTTTTTTATCGCCGGTGTTATGGCAGGCGGGGCCAGAGAGCTCTCCGAAAGGACCCGCCAGATTATCGCTCAGATGGTATACGCCTTATTTGTCCCGGTTTTCTTCGCTGGAATAGGGCTTAAGATAGATTTTTTGCGTAACTTTGACGTTTTTCTTATTGTGTTGATAAGTGTTATCGGCATCCTTGGCAGATTTTTCGGCGCTTGGTTTGGGACGGGTTTTACCAGTATTTCAAAGGAGAATCGCATTCCGATCGCGATAGCCCACACCCCTGGCGGAGCAATGGAGATAGTAGTGGGCATGCTCGCTCTGGAATATAATTTAATTACCGAGCCTGTCTTTGTGGCTATCGTATTCGGGGCGGTTATTTCATCGGTGATTATGGGACCATGGCTTAATTATTCCATTAAAAAACGAAAAGAGGTCAGCGTACTGGAGTATTTCTCGCGCAGGGACGTTATTCATTTGAGGTCGAGCTCGCGAGACAAGGCAATTGGGGAGCTTTGCGAACTCGCGGCGGAGCATGAGGATATGCCCGGGCTCGATGTGCTGTATTCCGCGGTCCTTGACCGCGAGAACACTATGGGCACGGCACTTGAGGAGGGCATAGCCGTACCGCACTCACGCCTGCCGAATATCAAAAGACCGGTTATTGTGTTCGGAAGGTCTTTTTCAGGCATAGACTGGAATTCTCCGGATGGAAAACCGGCGCGGCTGGTTTTTTTAATCTTGACCCCGCAGGATGAGGATATGACGCAGCTGCAGATACTGCGCTTTATCGCCGTCACCATGAGTGACCCAGGGAAGAGGAAAAGGCTGCTTGAGGCGCATGAGAGCGGGGAGATATGGGACGAGCTGAGAAAGATATTTACACCCCATTTTATCGTTAAAGAAAAGAAGAAGGAGTAGCCAGGAGGTGCATTGCCTGATTTGGTTGAGACTTTTTGTTAGCCACCTCAGGGCAAAGAGATTTTTCTATAGGTGACCCTAGTACTATAGTGTATACTATGAAGTCCTAATGCTGGTTATCCCGCGGGACCCAGGAAAACCTGCTTTGCAAAGTGTCGGATAGAGGAACTGTTGAAGGGGAACAAGGAACAAGCCACGGTCTTCCTCGATCTTTACGTCAGGGTCCAACGGGTTTACTAATAGGGGGTGCACCATGAAAGCAAATGTTCCGCGCCGGGAGGACTTGGAGAGTTTATCCATTGCAAGGGTGGGGGAGCCGACCATCGAGTCTCCCTTGAAACTGAGGGGCAACCTGTTTACCGATGATTCCGACCGGGTTGTCGTGCATGCCGACTCGGATACTATCGGCGCCTCTCTCAAAGAGGGTGAGATGCCTCCCATGTTTGAGGCGGCTGGTCCCCGCAAGAAGATTTTTTTTGACCCGGCTAGCCTGACCTGCGGTATTGTAACCTGCGGCGGACTGTGCCCCGGCCTCAACGACGTGGTGCGCTCAATCACATTAACCCTGCTTTTGCAGTACGGGGTTAAAAAGGTCCTGGGGTTCCGGTATGGATATGGAGGGCTTTCGGCAAACGCGGATCACCCGCCTATGGAGCTGACACCCGATGTGGTTGACGGGATTCAACATAAGGGCGGGACCATCCTCGGCACGAGCCGTGGGATGCAGGAACCGGCCGAGATGGTCGAAACCCTCCTTGAGTATGACGTCAGGATTCTTTTTGTCGTCGGCGGTGACGGCACATTTAAGGGGGCGCACCGGATTGCCGCCGAAATCAAGAAACGAGGTCTAACGATAGCGGTGGTAGGAGTTCCCAAGACGATCGATAACGACATCTACGGGTCGGAGAGCAGTTTCGGGTTTGGCACCGCCGTGGACAAGGCGAGAGAGGCTATAGCCTCTGCGCACGAAGAGGCCCGTGCCGCATTTAACGGAATCGGTCTGGTTAAGGTGATGGGGCGCGACTCCGGATTTATCGCCGCCTGCTCGTCACTCGCGAACAGTGACGTAAATTTCTGCCTTATCCCCGAGTCACCCTTTAGGCTTGAGGGAGACGACGGATTGCTCCGCAGGATAGAGACGAGACTGGCACGCAAGCACCATGCGGTTATTGTCGCCGCTGAAGGGGCCGGGCAGGGGCTCCTTAAGGAAACCCATCAAAAGGATGCAGCAGGAAACGTCATCTATGCCGATATCGGTCTTTTCCTTAAGGGAGCTATTTCGGAATACCTTTCACAGAAGAATATATCCTTTACTATTAAATACATCGACCCGAGTTATACCATCCGCAGCTGTCCTGCCAATGCGCGCGATTCCATCTTTTGTCTGCTTCTGGCCGAGATGGCCGTGCATGCGGGAATGGCAGGGAAAACAGACATGTTTGTCGGCTACTGGAATCAGCATTTTACCAATATGCCACTGAGTTTTGCGGTCAATAAAAGAAAGAAACTCGATACAAATGGTCCTCTCTGGCAGACGTTACTTGCGATTACCAGCGAAAAATAAGATTTCGCCAGTAAAAACAAACCGTATGACCGTCGATTTCTTTAAGAAGACTTTAACCGGATATTGTTATGAAGCGAAGAGCAGTTTTAACATCCTGTTTAGGTATATGCCTGATACTGAGCCCCCTTTCCTGCTCTTACCGGACCGCCGGGGTCACGCAACCGATGATTCCTGTATGTGAGAATCTTCATGTCTCCGGGGATATAGAGTATCCCGCCTCACCGTGCAGTTCCCTTATCAAGGGTGCACTCGAAAACAGAACCCATTACGTTACCGTGCTTGATAACGGCGATGATGCCCTCCTTGCCCGGGCACACCTTATCAGGAACGCACAACAGACTATTCTCATACAGACTTTTATTTGGGGGGCCGATGAATCGGGTCGTTTCCTTTTCTCTGAGCTCATTCAGGCTGCAAAACGGGGAGTCAAGGTCAGGATTCTTATTGATGCCCTTGGCCTGCCTGCCGAGCCGCGTCTCATTGCGTTTTTAACCGCTGTCCATCCGAACATCGAGATTAAATTTTATAATCCGGTTTCCGATAAAGTTATCTCTTCCAAGCTGGCGTTACTCAAAAAGGCCAGCCTTGATTTCAGCGGCCTCAATCAACGGATGCATAATAAGATATTTGTTGTCGATGACCGGTTTGGGATTACCGGAGGGCGCAATTACGAAAACGATTATTTTGACCGGGGGAGAAAACGGAATTTCAGAGACTGCGATGTGTTGGTAATAGGGCCTGTTGTCAGAGATATGACAGATTCGTTTATGGAGTACTGGTCGTTTGATTTATCCGTACCGAGCGGGGATATGCTCGATGTCAGGACCTTGATTGAACGGGGGGAGTATACAGAGTACTCCTCGAAAGAGAGCTTTGAACTCGGGAGGTTTTTTGGAGAACTCGAGAGGCGTGCATCGGATACCAGTTCTATACAGAGACTGCTTGTCGACCCGAGCCACGGGGCAGGACACGTTTCCTTCATTGCCGATCACCCCGGCAAGAGGGAGCGCATCGGAAAGAGGCAGATCGCGCGGACAACATACGAGTTAGGCCGGTTCCTTTTGCGGGCTGAAAAGTCTCTGGTTGTGCAGACACCCTATCTGGTGGTAGACAAGAAGAATGCGAGGTATTTTAAAAAACTGGCGAGGAGCAAACCTGATCTGGAATGCCTGATATCCAGCAACAGCCTTGCGTCGGCCGACCATGTCCATGCCTATGCCTTTTCCTTTAAAAATAAAAAGAAGTATCTCAAGGATTTTCGCTGGCAGATCTTTGAATTAAGACCGGACCCGAAGGACGCCGATCTGATGATCACGCCGGTTAATAAAGAAGAGAGGGTTGGGGGCTATATTACCTGCATTCATGCCAAGACCTACGTGGTTGACGGCCAGGCGGTGTGGGTGGGGTCATTCAACCTTGACCCGCGGTCAGCCAATCTCAATACAGAGGCTGGATTAATCATCGATGATGAAGGGGTGGCACAGGCAATAGAGAAGAATATCCGCAGGGATATGGCTCATCAGAATAGCTGGACTATAGGCAGGCGTCCAAAGGTACCGGTAGTATCCCGGTTCAGCAGACCCTTGGGGAATATAATCAGGGCTATCCCGGTTGTCGATGTATGGCCTTTTACCTATTCCGGATGCTTTGAGTTAAAAGAAGGCAGGGCCGTCGTGCCGTTTTACCATGAAGATTTTTATGGAAACTACCGGTATGTCGGACCGTTTCCTGGGGTTATGCTCAGTGAAAAAGAGATAAAAGCACGGCTTATCAAGGCATTTTTGGGCCCTGCAGAGCCGTTGATATAACACAACGTTGCAAGAGCGCCCTGCCGGGACGCGGGGCGTTCTATTAACCCTTTTCAAAAAAACCGTTCCGGAGAATGGAAAGGCGCTACACATTATGTTTGATCCTGCAAAAAAAAGACACCGATTAAGGATTATTGTCCCGGCCTACCCTGCTTTTAATATTTACTCGGGCGTCGCTAATAAGACGACCGCCCTTGGTCCTGTATGTGTTGCCAGCGCGGTCAATGAGATGGAGGGTTGGGACGTTGAGGTTATTGATGAGAATAACCTTTGCCGGTACGGCCCGCGCTCTCAGGAAGGGGGAGCGGATCATGAGTTTTTACAGCGCAGCCGGCCGGCGGATATAGTAGGGCTATACGGAGGACTTACCAGCACGATACCAAGGCTCTACAGGATAGCGCGGTTTTATAAAGAAAAAGGAATCCCGGTTATCGGCGGAGGCCAGCATTTTGTCGATGAAAATCTGGATGAGGCCCTGCACTCCGGCATTGACTACATTGTGAGGGGTGAAGGGGAGATAACCATAAAAGAACTTTTGCAGGCAATTCGGGAAGGAAAGTCGATAGATCTGATTCGGGGAATTGCCTATCTTAAAGACGATAAGGTGGTGCTGACAGAACCCAGGGAGCCGATCACGGATTTTGACGCTTTACCGCACCCTAATTTCTCACTGGTGCGCTACGCAAAGATAAAGCTCTATCCGGTGGGGAGGATTCGCGGCTGCGGGATGGACTGCGAGTTTTGCACCGTAAAAGGCAAGCCCCGCTGCGCCTCTCCCGAGAGGCTCTTGGAGGATATCCGGTTTCTTCTTGAGACCCGCGATGCTAGGCACTTTTTTATCGTCGACGATCTCTTTGGGCAATACCGCGATGAGACTATCGAGTTTTGCCGCATGCTTGAGTGTTACCAGAGGCGTGTGGACAGGCGGTTGGACATAACCGTCCAGATCAGACTCGATAAAGCAAGGGATCCGGAACTCTTGACTGCTATGCGCCATGCAGGAATTAACACGGTAGCCATCGGTTTTGAATCGCCCATTGACGAGGAGCTGCTCGCCATGAGGAAAAAGGTGAGACCTCAGGACATGATCGATCTGGCGCGGGCGTATCACCGGGCCGGTTTTCTGGTGCACGGCATGTTTATTTTTGGGTATCCCCTCAAGGGAAGCGGGGACTTTGTTCTGTCAAGGGAAGAGCGGATTAGACGATTCAGGACTTTTATAAAAAAGGCGAAGATCGACACGGTACAGATACTGCTGCCGGTTCCGCTGCCCGGGACAGAGTTGCGTCAGAGACTCAAGGAGCAAGGTCGTATCTATCCCAAGGATGATATAGGCTGGGAATACTATGACGGAAATTTTCCCATATTTGAACCAGATCGGCCATTAAGTGCAAAAGACCTGCAGGACTCTATCTGTGATATCATGGGCAAGTTCTATCAGTTTAAGTATATGTTTATGGTCGGGTTCCATATTTTTTCTTTTCCTGCCCTCGTGTTCTTTCTGCACAATATTAAGTCGGGATGGAGAAGATGGTATCGCCCGTGGCGCAATGCCCTGGCCCGTTTTGGCGGGTGGATTATCTTAAAAGGGTGGTTGTCGCAGTTCGAGAGAGGCCCCTTCATCCAGAAACTGAAACAGGCCCAGAGGCATCTCAGAGAAAAGAACAACCACTGACAACGTCTCCTATTTTCAAAACACATATTTTTTATGAGACTTAATGCGGTTCGTGTTTATTTTTACGGCGACCTTTCTCTGTTTCTGGCAAGGCGCGGCGCGGCGTCAATTTCTGTGCAATTGGCGGGCGATAGGGTTTCTATCAAGGATCTTGTTGAGTCCCTGGGGGTGCCTCATACCGAGATCGACGCGCTGTTTGTTAACGACAGGGCTGTCGGATTTTCACATCGTATAAGCGGCAATAAAAGAGTCAGGGTGTATCCCGACGCATCCCGGGTGCGCTTTGCTGGCGTTAAAAAATTGCGGCCTACCAATCCGCATAAGCCGGCCTTTTTGGTTGATGTGCATCTGGGAAAGGTCGCGAGGATGCTGCGCCTTCTGGGTTTTGACACGGTTTTTGATCCTGCGTTGGATGACACAGGTATTATAGACGCGGCCGTAAAGAGTAGGCGGATTATACTGACCAGGGACAAGGGGATACTGAAACAGCGCCGGGTCAGGTACGGCTATTATGTTAGAGGAGACAGCCTGACAGAGAGGATGCGCGGTATTGTCAGGCGATACGATCTCACGGGGAAGATAAAACCCTTTGCACGGTGCGTGGGGTGTAACGGCAGGCTGAGACGTGTTCGCAAAGAAAGAGTGCTCTCTGAGCTCGAACCTCTGACCCGCCGCTACTACGATGAGTTTTACCGATGCATCTCCTGTGGCAAAATCTACTGGGAGGGGTCACACCACCCCCGAATACTGGCGTTCATAAAAAATATTACCTAAAAAAGAAGGGGCCAATAATGGAGCGCGGGCCATTACCTAACGCATTTCGCCACAGGAAAAGACGGCATGCATGATGAATGTGCACTAAAGCAGTGCTGTTGATAAGGGAAGACCGGAAAAAATGGGAACCGATGGAATCGATATACGGGTATTCTATGAGGCGGATAGAGAGGCTGTGCGCAGGATAAGCCGTGAGACGGCCTTTCTCGGTGAGCCGTACGAACGATTTTTTAGCGACGGAGAAATCCTGGCCGACGCATTGACCCTGTATTATACCGATTATGAACCAGGGTCATGTTTTGTTGCGACAGAAGCGGATAGGGTTGTCGGTTATCTTACAGGGGCCAGGGATGTAACAGCGATGCGCTGTATAGTCAGAAAAAAGATTGCTCCGGCGTTACTGGTAAAGGCACTACAGAAAAAAGCGCTGTTCCACAGGGGCAAGATACGATTTCTTGGGCATATCCTCGTGAGTTTTTTAAAGGGGGAATTTTTCGCGCCCGATTTTTCGAAAAAATACCCCGCTACACTGCATATTAATCTTGAGAAAGGGTATCGGGGCAGAAAGATAGGCAAGCGCCTTATTGAGTGCTATATTGCCTTTCTTCGCGGCGAGGGAGTCCGGGGAGTTCATTTCGGCACTATGTCAGAAAGGGCGAAAGGATTCTTTCTTAAACTCGGATTTTCGGTATTATCGAGTACTAGGCGCAGTTACCTGCGGTATCAGTTAAAGCGGCCTCTCCCGTATTACATATTAGGAAAAGTGCTATAGTGAGTAACGCTTTTAAGACGAGTACTGTGCGCATCGTACTGGCGACTGCTTTCTGCGCCGGTGCATTGTTTTTTTAGATCATTCTTTTCCCGGCAAAGAGGTCGGCGCTCAGGACACGTTCAAAAAAGTAGAGCTTGTGCCCGGGGACCGGATTCTCATCCTCGCACCGCACCCCGACGATGAGATCCTCGGATGCGGCGGGGTGATTCAGAAGGCCGGAAAGATGGGGCTACCGCTCAAGGTCGTATTTCTGACGTACGGCGACAGCAACCAGTGGTCATTTATCGTATATAGAAAGCACCCGGTTTTTCTGCCTGCAGCGGTCAAACAGATGGGCCTGATCCGTCATGATGAGGCACTTGAGGCGGCAAAGGTGCTGGGCCTTTCTCCGGAAGATCTCATTTTTCTCGGATACCCGGACTTCACTACCTTGCAGATCTGGACATCGCGCTGGGACGACCGCCCGCCCGCTCGGGGCACGCTCTCCCATGCGAGGGCCGTTCCGTATCAAAACGCATACCGACCCGGTGCACCGTACAAGGCCGATGAGATATTAAGGGACATCACCGATATTATCCGTGAATTCAGACCAACGAAGATTTTTGTCTCACATCCGGCAGACCATAACCCTGATCACCGTTCATTGTATCTGTTTACCCGGGTGGCGTTGTGGGGACTGGAGGATGAAATAAGGCCCGAGATATATCCCTATTTGGTGCATTTCAAAAAATGGCCCACGCCTTATGGATACCGGCCCGATGCCGAACTTTTACCTCCGGCTTTATTTGCGCATAAGGCAGAGTGGCACATTTTGCCGCTCAGCGGGGAGGAGGTTACGAACAATTACAGCGCCATCCAGAAGCACCGATCTCAATATGAGGTAAATAAGAAATATCTCCTTTCATTTATACGTAGGAACGGACTGTACGGAGATTTTTCCGCGGTGCGGCTGAGGTCTAAAGAGGAGTTGATTTCTCTGGTCTTTTCCAGCAGCGAGTATCTGAACGAGTTCCCCGACCAGCTTCTCGATGAAGAGCGCGCCGAGTTTGTCGGGGTAGAAAAAGAGTTTTTGAGCATCGAAAGCGGCGCCCTTATTTTTACACTCAGGCTTTCCCGTCCGCTACAAAAGAGCACCGGCGTCTCATTGTATTTATTTGGCTATAGAAAAGACGCCTCTTTTACCCGGATGCCGAAAATTCACATTAAGTTCGGAATGATCGAGCATAAGATTCTTGACCAGAACCGAAAACTCCCCCTGGATTCGGTGCATGTCGAACGCAAAGGGAAGGAGATAACCATGCACATTCCGCTGAAACTCCTCGGCGACCCGGAACGCATCCTGACGAGTGCCCGAACCTATGCCGGGGCCCTCCCACTGGACTGGGTTTCCTGGAGGGTTCTGGAGATACAGTCACCGTCATATGCAGCGCGGGAACCAAAATCGCTTCGCCCGCTCTGATACTTTATGAGCGTTTTTTTAGATTGATCGAGGGAGAGTACTGATGAAAAAAATTATCCACATGAGCGATTTGCATATCGGCTATAAAGATTTTAAATACCGGTTTATGTCCATTATCCACGATTTACGGTCAAAAGTACCGAGTGGACCGTCTCAATACATAATCGTTATTACGGGAGACCTCGTCAATGACGCGAATAAAAAGGGAAGTTGCGGCGATGCCCTGCGGGGTTTGAACCGCCTCAAACGGTCGGGCTTTAAGCATATTCTGGTGGTGCCGGGCAATCATGATTATGGCACGGGCAACAAAGGCAATAAGAAATTCGTCGCGTCGTTTAAAAAGACTTTTTACAGATCAGATCTTGAGTACCCCAAGCTGGATATCATTAACAGGATTGCCTTTATCGGTTTGGATTCGATGGCCGAGGAACTCCACTGGTATGATGATCTCTGGGCTCAGGGGGAGCTGGGGAAGAAGCAGTTGGACAGATTGGAAGAGATTCTAAATCTGAAAAAGGTGCAGAGGTGCAATAAGAGGGTTGTCTATCTGCATCACCATCCTTTTAAGTGGCGCCCGCTGCATCAGCTTAAAGACGCCGGAAAACTGAAGAAAGTCCTCACAAAAGCCATGCAGAAGGGCATTTCGATAGATGCGATTCTTTTTGGCCACAATCATGAAGGCGATGCGCATAACGGAACATGGGGCATTCCGCGCTGCTACGATGCCGGAACGGCCACGTTAAAACCCAGGTCTAAATACGTCAGTTGGGCAACCTGGTTTAAAGTCCAATCCTCGACCCGTGTCATAGATCTCAATCAGGACCCGGCCAAGGATTATCGGGTGACGTATACCTATCAGGAGAAGTTACAGGAAGAACCATGACTGCCGGAATCTGGAGCGTAATTGTAGTGTTGTATCATGTGTATCTTATCCTGACGATTATTTATCTCTTGCTTGATAATCGGGAAACGGCGGCGACATTTGCTTGGATATTTATCCTCATCGCATTTCCTGTTGCCGGGCTCATCATTTATCTCTTGATCGGCCGCAACCGGCGCAAATCGCAGAAGCACAGGAGATACCAGCAGCACGTTAACGAACAGTCAAATGTCCATCTGAAAGAGTACATCGAAGAGCAGAACCAAAATCTGAAAAAACTTTCCGCCCGGGCAGGGTTTCCTGCCAGGAAAAAACTATTCGAGCTTTTATATAAGAACTCCAATTCCTTATTAACGACGGAGAATACGATACAGTTATTTTACTGCGGTGAGGATCAGTTTGACGCCTTAATCCATGACTTAAAGAATGCAAAGAAATTCATTCATATGGAGTATTTTATCTGGCGCAGTGACGACCTCACCGAAGAAATTAAAAAAATATTAATTCAGAAGAGAAAAGAGGGGGTTGAAGTAAGGATTCTGTATGACATTATCGGCAGCCTGCAGTTAAAAAAGAAATATATAAGGGAACTGCGCAGGAATGGCATCAGTATTTATCCGTACGACAACCCGCACCCCTTCATTTCACTACACTCTCTCAACTATCGAAATCATCGCAAGATTGCCGTTATCGATGGACGTGTTGCCTATGCCGGCGGCATGAATATGGGGCAAGAATATATCTCGGGAGGAAAACGGTTCGAGTCCTGGAGGGATACCCATGCCCGCATTGAAGGCGATGCCATTTCTATCTTTCAATCCATTTTTGTCACCACCTGGCATAATACCACACGCGAGAAGCTGGTTGGCGATGAGTATTTCCCGAAAAATAATACGATCAACAACTATTTACCCGTTCAGGTAACGGCATCAGGCCCCGACTCCCAGTGGAGTTCCATCGAACAGCTGTATTTCAATCTTATTAACTCGGCCCAACGATGCATTTCTATACAGTCACCCTATTTTATACCCACCGACAGTATTTACAGGTCGCTGCTTTCCGCCGCATTGAGCGGAATCGAGTTGAGGATTATGATGACGGGCCGGCCTGACCGCCTTTTGCCGTTCTGGTCAGCCTTTTCGTTCTTTGAGCCGCTCCTGGAGGCCGGGGTAAAGATATATCACTATCAAAAAGGTTTTATGCACGCCAAGACTATTATTGTCGATCGCGAAATCGCGTCGGTCGGGACCGCGAATATGGACATCAGAAGTTTTCACCTGAATTACGAAGTCAATATGCTGCTATACGACGCGGCTATCGCGGAGAATCTGGAAGGGCAATTCTATAAAGACCTGGAATACTGTACCGAAATAACGCTGGAAAAATATCGCCGCATAGGGCTGCTAAAGCAGTTTCGCAATTCTATCGCCAGGCTTTTTGCTCCGATTATGTAAGATTTCTTAAATAACCGTAGCTATTTTACATGGTTCAATGAGGAGTGAGACATTATGCGAAAAAAAGGGTATGTGATTTTCGGATTCATCGTCGTTTTGCTGACAGGGTGTTCGTCCCGAAAGGATATCACGTCTTTGACATTCTCGGGAACGCTGGAGATAGAGGAGCATTCGCTCGGTGCGCCGGTTTCAGGCAGAATAAAAGACATATTGGTCGAGGAAGGACAGGGTGTTAAAGCCGGCCAGCCGATTGCGTTTCTCGAGCATTATGAGCAGGCTAAAAGGGATTTTGAGCGATCCGAGGCCCTGCTGGATTCCGGAGGAGTCAGCAGGGAGCAGTATGAGCATGACAGGCAGACGATGGATGACCAGCAGATTCTTTCGCCTATTGACGGAGTCGTTCTTCTTAAAGTCAGAGAGAGCGGGGAGGTTGTCGCTGCGGGGGCGC